>NZ_JBDOQS010000016.1:0-213723 GCF_039839285.1 Mucilaginibacter sp. CAU 1740
TGTAACCGGCAAGTTCACTCACCGCAATTTTATGAGTGCTCATTGCAAACCTCCTTCCAGCAGCTTGTTGATGTCGTCGAGCTTGTAATACATAATACTGCCGATACGGGTAAAACTCAGTGTCCCGTTGATGCGCAGGTTCTGTAAGGTGCCCGGTGATATTTTGAGCAGCTTTCGGACCTCGTTACTTTTGAGCCATTTTTTGGATTGTCCCTGGCCGTCCAGCTGAACCAGTTTCTTGATTTCTGTTAACAGTTCGCTTTTAAATTCATTCAGATCTCCTTTAGTGATCAGTTCACTTGCTTGCATAATCGCCTCCTTCGTTAAATCATTACTTAATAGTTGTACCGCCCATACCGGGTACTAAGCAAAGGTGTAGGCAAAGCGACATCTTTCATTACCACAAGCCAAGCTATGGTAATGGCAATCAAAGCATAGTGCTGAAAAACAGCGTGCTGAATAGTTTCGCGACAATTGTTAACGTTTGCCTGCAAAAGAAAAATGAACCTAAAATCCGATCTTAACTTGCCCTGCGTTTTGCCGGAATGATGCTAAAATGCTGATTTTCGGAGGGAATAGAAGAAGACCTTCCACTCGGGTTACCTGCGTCACGCGGGTAATAGCGCCTTACACGGTCTAATTTAATCGGTTCACCGTCTTCCTGAAAGTACCGGCAAATTAGTTTGGCCCAGGTGATGGGCATCTGCGAAAATACCAATTCTTTATCGCCTATTTTTAGTGCTTCAATCTTCTTAAAAAGGTCCACCACAGTGAGGAAATGACCGCTGGCAATATTGATCGGGTAGTCGGTATCCAACTTCTCAGCCTCCCTGCGCTCATCCATCAGGCGTTGCACCTGTTCTTTGAGTATCTTGATCTGGCCTTCCTTTTCTGCAATGATCTCAGCCTGGGTACGGCCGAGGTTCCACTCATCGATACTTTGAAGATATTCTGAAAACCGGTTGAGGTGAAATTTATTCCGGAAGTTAAGGGCATGGCTGGAGGTGTATCTCTCCTTATGTCTTAATTGTGCAATGGCATCCTGTATAACCTCCCACACATACCTGAAGAACTCCTGTTCGGTTGCATCATCGTATTCAGAAAGGAAAAATTGCAGGTGATATTTATACAGTTCATCGAACTGTTGTTCACTTTTGCGATAAAGCAGGTTAAGAAAGTGGTTGTCCTCAACTTTTTTATTCCAAAAAAATGGGCGACCTATATCGTTAGAATCGTTATTAAAATCGAACGGTGCCCGGTGTTTAAAGTATTGTTCGCGCATAGTTTTGTCTTTACCTTAAAGTTAAGAACTCAGCTGAAAATTTGCATTCATAAAAACTAACCGCAACCTAATATTTCAAATATTAGGTCAATATAAGTGTGATTATTTAAGCTAAAGGATATTGTCAAAAGTTGATTAAAACTTGCCGATTCGCTCTTATCGTTAATATATTTAGGATTAGAGTGATAAAAAATAGCTTTACTAACAATGAAACTTTCGGAATGAACGATTAAGAGATAATTTTCAAAACCAATTTTATAGCTTGTAGTTTTAGTTAATATAGTCGCTATATAATGTCGGCTTCAAATTATTTAACGTTAATCAAATCAACTATACAAACCTGAAAAATAATTATCTTGTTATGAAATTGCTGTTGACACCTGAACTGCTTAAGTTCCTGAATAAACAGGGGTTTAAGTATTGCCTTTCTAAAACAACACTTTGTGAATCAAAAGATGCTGATCATTTAAATATTACGCTCACACCCGCACGATCACGTCCCAAATTGAAGCATCTTTCTCTGAAATATGATACCTATTTTTCCATAAATCGTGAACCGGCTCAGATGGCAATGGGAATTGATGACACTTTAGTACTTGTCCAGATGGATAAACAGCTGATTGTTGAATATTTGAACTCTATCCTTCTACAACAAGCCCCGGATAGTAAGCAGATGATTCAACGCAATTTTTATGTCATTACCGGATCGAAAAAGTATCAAAGGGCTGAAGATCGATAGCATTAGTGGTCAATTGGAGTGTCGAAGTTCTATTGTCTAATACAGGTTACATTGAGGACCTTGCCCGGTAACACATTGCTTTTATAAGAAGTGAATTCTTCTATTAAGATTGAATCATATAAAGAAAAATCGACTTCTTAAGCAATAAACATCTCAACGCTCTGACTCTCGAAAAGAGGCATCAAATCGAGCGACCTAAAAGAAATTACGAAGCTAACAAAACCAAAATTCGCGATAGAAATAATACTTAGCAAAGCGTTGCTGGAGGATCGCTTACAGGTAAAAACCGATTTTGGCCTTACTTATCAAGCTAATTGCCAGATTGCGTCATAGCGTATAACGACTATTAAATACTTTCATTTAAGCTATTTTGACGGATTTCTTCGTGAAGCTGAATTACTTTCTGTTGTAACTCCATTACCTCCACGTCCCGTGCCACCAACCGTTTGCTGATTAGTTGTACCTTAACTGCATCTGAACTTATTTCCATATCACTGTTGACATCAATCAGTTGCAATAAAGAAATCCCGAAAACATTGGCGATCTGTTCCAGGCGGGAGAGGTTAACATCAGTGACGCCGGTTTCTATTTTGGAGTAAGCGGGTATTGATATGCCTAATTTACCGGCAATATCGCCTTGGCTGCAACCTGCTTCGCGCCTGATTTTCCTGATGCGTTCGTTAAGTGCTTTCATTGTTTAATATTATTTTCTAAATAAATGGTTCTAACTGCGCACTTATCGGTTCTATTACTTATTGTGATTTTATTATTGCGATATTGCCAAGACTTGGGAATTATCGGAACACAATAAGTCATGCACGTCCACTTCTAATACTTCGGCAATCTGGATCAGTCTTTTGACTGTTAGTTCCACATGACCAAGTTCAATTTTACTGAAGGTATTTTGCGACATGTTCAGTTTCATGCCCATGTATTCCTGTGAATATCCTTTTGCTATCCGCAGGGATTTTATATTCGAAGCAATCCGGTTTATCCTTAGTTGTAAATCATAGATTTTCATTACCTGTAATTACGGATAATTTTAAAATTTAGATTTATTATTAATTAATAATTATTCATAGAATGATAATTTATTAATAGTGATATTCTGCAAACATTTTTGATAGATAGCACTTGTTAAATCTGTCACGGGCATCTCGTTGCTAATTTTATTTTATTATTGTTTCTACAAAGAAGGCCGCCATAGCTAACACCAATATTTCATGCAGACACAAGAGATTCTCACCATAACCATTGTTCTCGCGGCGCTGTTCGCTTACATGAACAATAAACTGATCAAATGGCCCCCTACGATAGGCATCATGGCCCTTTCACTGATATCATCAATATTATTGGCTACGCTCGGGTCGAGGTCAATCCTTTCGGATAAAGCAATTTTGCTGGCCTCCTCTGTCGACTTTCAGGATATCCTGATGAATTTTATGCTGAGTTTCATGCTTTTTGCAGGTGCCATCCATATCGACGCGGTTAAATTAAAGAAAGAGCGCTGGCCGGTATTGCTGCTGGCTACGCTCGGTATCCTCATTTCTACTTTTCTGATCGGCGGGGCGGTATGGTACCTGTTTCGTTTGTTTGGGCAGCCTATCCCTTTTATCTACTGCCTGTTGTTCGGTTCGCTGATATCACCTACCGATCCGATAGCCGTATTGTCGATTTTGAAACAAGCCAGGATCCCGGAATCGCTGGAGTTGAAAATCTCTGGGGAATCCCTGTTTAATGATGGGGTTGCAGTAGTTATTTTTATCACCATTGCTGAAGCAGCTCGCCCAGGTGCCGGTGATTTCTCCATGATAGAAACCGGTAAACTCTTTTTGCAGGAAGCAGCAGGAGGCCTGGCATTTGGCGCGATTTTAGGCTACCTCGGTTTTTGGGCATTACGTTCGGTAGACGATTACAAGGTAGAAGTACTGATCACACTTGCGCTGGTTATGGGAGGATATTACCTGGCCGGAAAACTGCATATCTCCGGACCGCTGGCCATGGCGGTGGCGGGTATTGTAACTGGTAATAAGTCGCGAAAGGAAGGGCTTTCGGATATATCTCGCGATTACCTGAATAAGTTCTGGGAACTGATCGATGAGATCCTTAACGCGGTGCTGTTCATGTTTATCGGGCTGGAAATGCTGATCATCAAAATAAACCCTGGTATTTTTCTAATCGGGATGATTTGCATCGGAATTTGTCTTCTGGCCAGATGGATATCAGTCATTTTTCCCGTCTTTCTTTTACGCTATAAGATCAGGTTTGAACAAAATGCTGTAGCCATGCTAACCTGGGGTGGCTTACGCGGTGGCTTGTCCGTAGCCATGGCCCTATCATTAAGTTCGGCCATGCACCGGGATGAATTTGTACTGATCACCTATATGGTGGTTGTATTTTCTATTATTGTACAGGGATTGACCATTGGTAAATTAGCCAAAAAATTACAGCAAAAACATGCCTGAGTTTATCGATAACATCCGGGAGTTCCTTTCATCCCGGTTTAACCTACAGGAAGGAAAAGCTGAAGAAGCGGAGATCACCGCCTCCGTAAGAGGCAATGTAGATTTTAAGGGGGTAAACCTGTGGACACTTATCTTCGCCATTTTTATTGCATCTATAGGCTTAAATGTCAATTCCACAGCAGTTATCATTGGGGCTATGCTTATTTCTCCCATTATGGGCCCTGTGATGGGCGTAGGACTTGGCGTTGGAATCAACGACCTGGAATTGGTGAAACGCGGGCTCAAAAACCTGTTAGTGGCTACGGTTATCGCCGTGCTTACCTCCGCCATTTATTTTCTTGTTACGCCCCTGCATGAGGCACAATCTGAATTGCTGGCACGCACTTCTCCCTCTATCTGGGATGTTTTTATCGCTTTCTTTGGTGGTGCGGCCGGTATGGTGGCCGCTTCCAGAAAAGAAAAAAGTAACGTGATCCCCGGAGTGGCCATTGCCACGGCACTGATGCCCCCACTATGCACTGCGGGTTTCGGCATAGCTATGGGTAACTGGTATTTTGTACTGGGTGCCCTTTACCTTTATTTCATCAACAGCGTTTTCATCGCGATCTCTACTTTCCTTGTATCCAGATACCTGCGCCTGAAAAAAAGGCATCTGGAAGATGCCGGGCAAGAGAAAAAAGTAAATCGCTATATTATCATTATCGTGGTCATTACCATATTGCCCAGTATCGTTATGGCTTACAGGATTGTGAATAAAAGTATTTTTGAAACCAATGCCCGTAAATTTGTTGACGAACAGTTTAGTTTTAACAATACTCAGGTAGTATCAAAAACATTTAGGTATACCAATAAAGAACAAGCCATAGAATTATTATTAATAGGAAAGGAACTCGACAAGAGTCAGATCGATTCACTGTCGCGAAAACTGGATGCTTACCGTTTAAAAGGAGTTCAGTTGTTGATAAAACAGGGCCTCAACGCAAGCCAGCACATCGATCTTTCGCAAATCAAAGCCAGTATTCTGGAGGATGTATATGCCCATCAGCCTAAACCGGATACAATACCGTCACTTGTCACTTCGCAGACCGCAGCCACTATTCCCGATAGTATTGTATTTTCAGAACTAAAGGTACTTTACCCGGAAATCCGTTCATTCGGATTGAGCAAGATGAAGATTTACCACGCCGGGAAACAAAAAAACGACACCGTAAAAATAGGTTTGGCAATATTTAAAACACCACTCAAAAAAATAGAGGAAGCAAAGCTGAGCGGTTGGTTATGCTTGCGTTATAAAGATCCTTCGATCAGAGTTGTGCAGGAAAGGGAAAAATAAAAGCACAAAAAAGGGGCTTTCAAAGCCCCTTTCAAAAAATCCTGATTACATCTTCATGGATGTATCCTTCATCATCTTCTTATGTTTCATTTTCATTGACTTTTCGACGGTGCCGTCCATATTTACGCATTGCCCGTTTTTAAGCATCATGCTTTTGCCGTCCTTCATTTTTACCATGCCGTTGGTCATAACCATGGTTCCGTTAGACATTGTCATGTCCTTATCCATCATCATGGATTTACCATCCTTCATAACCATCATTTTCCCGTCTTTCATCATCACTCCATCCTTCATTTTCATTTTACTTTGTGCCATAGCACCAAAGCTAAATAGCACTGCCATTAAGGCGATCAATAACTTTTTCATATTTTTTTGATTTTACAGTTTTAGTTTAAACCGCCAAAAAGGGAAAAAGTTAGCTTCAAAGCAACACTTATTTAGGGTAATGTGCCTGTTAATCAAAATGAACCAGATGCACGCTTTACACTATAAATAATTAAATTGACGGGATTTTTGGTTTTAATTAACATTACAATCATACGTAATGCATCAGGATTTCTAATAAACTGCCCAATAATTAAAGTTTCGCACAACCAAAAGCGCTGAAAAAAAATGATTAAATACTTCGTAATTCTTCCTGCTGATTTTTGATTCTAAGTGTAAATACACAAATCTCACATGCGCGTTTAACATGATTTTTTTCGGAATGTTTAGTCTTTTATACAACCTTTAGCAATAAAAACATTCGTTTTGGTTGTTGTTTTTTAATCCTCAATTAAATCCATTACCTAAATATCGTCGTTAATACTTTCAAACAACAACTAAGGGACCGCCGAAAACCTTTAACAGAGTAGGCAAAACTAATCTACATAACCATGAAAATGCAAGATCTGAATGAAATGGAATTAAGAGAAGTAAATGGTGGCTCACTTTTAGGCCTGGGCGGTGCAAACTCATCAAGCGGCGAAAGCGGCCTGTTAGGTAGCCTGGGTATCGACAACCTTTTATCATTTAGCAGCGCGTCGAAAAATGGGGATCAAAGCAGCTCTACATCATTCTCGTTAGGTAATGGCATTACGTCATCGCTTGGCGGCATTTTAAACTTTGGTTCAAAAAGCGTTTAAGCTTTATTGAATTAAAACCTTGCAGCATCGCTGTAATTATTAGTACAAAGGGACAGCCGAAAACCTTATAACAGAGTAGGCAACACTATAAATTACTGACACTATGAAAATGCAGGAATTAAATCACACTGAATTACAGGAAGTAAACGGTGGATCACTTTTAGGTTTAGGTGGAGCAAATACATCTGGCGGCGAAAGCGGCCTGTTAGGCTCTTTAGGAATATCTAACCTGCTGTCGTTTCAACAAGGCAGCCAAAACGGCGACCAGGCACAAGCCAGTTCCTTTACATTAGGTAACGGCATTACATCAAGCCTGGGCGGTATCCTGAACTTCGGTTCACAAAGCGTATAATTTTTCAATTATATACCGGGCGCGGGCATTTTAATTAATGCCCGCGCTTATTTTTTAAATTAAATATCATCTATCATGAAAACCAACACAACCAATATGCGAGAACTGAGCGTAGCCGAGCTTATCACCGTAAACGGCGGCGCAGCCAATGGTGCAAGCATGAGTTTAAGCGCGGGGACAGACAGCCTGCTTTCGATAGAATTTAAGTGGCAGCAGGGCGATAATTACCAGGATTATAAACTGGAAGCCGGTAAAGGTATCAACCTTAATTTTGATGCTTTTTTGAACGGAACTCATTTAGGGTAAAACCTATACAATATATAATGAGATGGCTGCGGTTGTCTCATTTTTAGTTTAGAGGATTTGGGAGTAAACCAAAACACTTTACATCGCTTTGCTATTAAACCACTAACCCTAAGGCGGAATTTATAATGGATAACAATAATAAAGTTTTCCCGGCGGGGTTCCTATCGTCCACTGCCGAGTACCATTTCAGAAAATATGATCCGAAAACCAATATTATTTATAAAATGGTTTTGGGATTTACGTTGCTGGCCTTGGTATCCATATTTTTTATCAAGGTTAATATCAACGTAAAAAGTTTGGGCACTATTAAATCATCAACCGAACATAATGAGATCAAACCCCTTGTATCCGGCCGGGTAGATACCATGCTGCTGAAAGAAAACATGCATGTTACCAAAGGCCAGGTTCTGGTTACTTTAAAGGCGGCGGCCATAAACCAACAGGACCTTGCCGCTCATACCCAGCAAACAGAATACGAAGCGCAATTGGCCGATTTACAGGTGCTGGCTGATATGGTAAAACGCAATCAGTGGAGTAAAAAACCTTCCCTTACCTCCGAGTTATATGGCCAGCAATATGTGCTTTTACAACAAAAAGCCCGTGATGCCAACGCCAACCTGTCCGCCGCCCGTCGTAATGAGGAGCGTTACAGCTATCTCTTTAAAAACAAAGCTATCTCTGCTTCTGAATATGATGTTGTTCATCTGGCCTATCAAAACGCACTGAGCGCGCTGCAATTAATTTATGATGACCAGGGCAGTAAATGGCAGGCCGAGTACACCAGCCTCAAAGCGCAAATGCGTAACCTGCAGTCGGAAGGAAAATCTATCGAACAGGAAAAAGACTTATATACCCTGCGCGCGCCCGTTACCGGTACAGTGCAAAACCTGCGCGGCATACAACCCGGCAGCGTAATTGCCGCTAACGAAATAGTGGCCGAAATTTCGCCCGAAACAGGGATGATAGCCGAGATTTACGTATTGCCAAAAGATGTAGGCCTGATCAGGCCGGATATTAAAGTGAATTTCCAGGTAGATGCATTTAATTATAATCAATGGGGATTGCTTACCGGCAAGGTGCTCACAGTATCTAACGATATATTTACCGATAACGGGCAACAACCGTATTTTAAGGTGAGGTGCCTGTTGGATAAAAACGAACTGAAACTGAAAAATGGCTATGTGGGCCGCATAAAAAAAGGCATGAGTTTACAGGCCAATTTTTATGTTACCCGCCGTACGCTGTTCCAACTATTATATGACAAAACCAGCGATTGGTTAAACCCCGGCAGGCTCCCGGCTAAAAGCACGGCCCAATTATAGGTTATGGCAAATTTCGATCAATTTTTAAACCGGACCGAAGCCTGGTATAACAGGCTTGCTAAACGGATCAACAATAACAAGCTGTACCAAAAGTGGCAGTCACTTACCGAAAGTAAACGCTTAAAAAAACGTGTACAGATCAGGCAGCATGATATTATGGATTGCGGCGCGGCTTGCCTGGCATCGGTAGCGGCGTATTATAACCTCAGCATGCCTATAGCCCGCATCAGGCAACTGGCATCAACCGATAAAAAAGGTACTAACCTATTAGGGTTGATAGAAGCCGCCAACCAGATGGGTTTCTCGGCCAAGGGTGTAAAAGGCGCTTTCGAAAACCTGTTCGAAATTCCTACACCAACCATCGCCCACGTGCTGTTGGGAAACCAGTTGCAGCATTATGTAGTAATATATAAAGTCACCGACACGTTTATAGAAGTGATGGATCCCGGCGATGGTTACCTCCACCAACTAAGCCATGATGATTTTAAAAAGATCTGGACGGGGATATTGGTGCTACTTGCGCCGAACGAACAATTTATTGCCGGCGATAAAACGGTATCTGTAGAAAAACGCTTCTGGCAATTGTTAAAGCCCCACAAAGGCATGCTGCTACAGGTATTGTTGGGCGCGGTCGTTTATACCATATTGGGCCTCTCCACCTCCATATTTCTGCAAAAGATAGTAGATAATGTTTTGCCCGAGGATAACCGCAACCTACTTAACCTGATGGGTGTGGTGATGGTAGTGATCATTTTTTTACAGGTTTTTATTAACCATGCCCGCACATTGATCACCCTTAAAACCGGCCAGCAGATTGATGCCCGGCTCATACTTGGTTATTATAAACACCTGCTTAAGCTGCCGCAGCAGTTTTTTGACAGCATGCGCGTTGGCGAGATCATATCAAGGATAAACGACGCGGTAAAGATCCGCTCGTTTATTAACGAGGTGCTGGTGATGTTCGCGGTGAATATTTTTATATTGATCTTCTCGTTTGCGCTGATGTTCACCTATTATTGGAAATTGGCGCTCATTATGCTCACCATTGTGCCGCTGTTCGCGCTGATCTACAAGCTATCCGATAGATTGAACCGCACCACCCAGCGTAAACTGATGGAAGACGCCGCTGACCTGCAAACCCAGTTGGTTGAATCTGTAAACGCGATACCTACCATTAAACGTTTTGGGCTGGAAGATTTTGCCAACTTCAAAACCGAAACCCGCTTTATCAATATGTTGAAAACGGTTTTCCGTTCGGCAACCAACTCGCTTTGGGTTGGTAACTTCAGCAGTTTGGTTTCTACTTCTTTTACGGTGATTTTGCTTTGGACAGGTTCGGCATTTGTGCTGGATAAGATCATTACTCCCGGTGAATTGTTGTCGTTCTATTCCATCATCGGCTATTTTATGAGTCCAGTTGCCGGGCTTATCGGCATGAATAAAACACTTCAGGATGCTCGTATAGCGGCCGACCGTCTTTTCGAGATCATGGATATGGAACAGGAGCCTGCCGAAAACCGGGCAGAGCTTACCCCGGATATGATAGGCAATATCCATTTTAAAGATGTTCATTTCAGGTATGGTAGCAGGGCTACGGTATTTGAGGGCCTGGACCTTAACATTACCAAAGGCAAGATCACAGCTATTGTTGGCGAAAGCGGTTCAGGCAAAACAACGCTGTTATCGCTCATGCAAAATATTTACACATTGCAATCCGGTTCGATATTTATTGGTGATTTTGATATCCAATATGTTACTAATGAAAGCTTGCGTCGAATGGTGAGTGTTGTGCCTCAGGATGTACACCTGTTTGCAGGCAATGTAACCGAAAACATAGCGGTAGGCGATCTGGAACCTGATTTGAAACGGGTATTACAGATTTGCCGTCAGCTGGAAATAACCGATTTTATTGAACGGCTGCCTAACGGCTTTAATACCTTTTTGGGTGAGAACGGCACTAACCTTTCGGGCGGGCAACGGCAGCGTTTAGCTATCGCCCGTGCACTTTACCGGGATCCGGAAATCCTAATCCTTGATGAGGCTACCTCATCACTCGATTCGGAGTCTGAATCGCACGTACAAAATGCTATAGCTTTACTTCGCGAAAGACAGAAAACCATCATTGTGATAGCACATCGCTTGAGTACCATTATGCATGCCGATAAGATTATTGTACTACAAACCGGAAAACTGGTTGAAGAAGGTACACATCATGAACTGATGGCGCAACAAGGTCAGTATTTCAAGATGTGGCAAAAACAGTTTCCGGCCGAAGATGTGATCCTGGCCAGGCAAAGCAAACAACGAAAAAGCGTTAAATCAAAAGCATCCGCAGAAAACTAAAAACTGATCTTATTACCCAGGTAATAATCAATGATCTTGCTTTTTAATATCAATTCGTAGCGTGTTTGGATCAACGAGAACTCGGCGATATTCCGTTCATTCTCTGCAACATTTATTTCCAGACTGTTAGCCAAACCCACTGAATAACGTTGCTGCATCACCTTAAAAGCGTCCGCGGCCGATTTAAATGTGACCTGTGCCGATGTGTACTTTTTCTGTGTAGCATGTATATCCCAAACGGCTTCGGCCACGGTTTTACGCATATTGTTTTTTGCTAATTCCTCAGTAGCCAACGAGTTTTGGTAATTGAGTTTAGCCTTGCGCACGTTGATATTGGCACCATTGCCATTAGATATTGGGATAGCCAGTGTAAAACCTACTGCTTGATTAAAGTTATTAGTGATCTGATCTCCAAAGGATACGTTTCGGGTTTGATAAACCGGTGCTACAACCGCCGCATTGGTATTTTGAACCACACCAATAGGTACAGCGCCCGTAATTTGTGTAGCCACTACGGTGCTTTGGCTGCTGGAATAGCTGGTATTCAATCCGCCGCCAAACGAAAGGCTGGGGTATCTTAATCCTTTGGCTACATCAACACCACTCTCGGCAGCAAGGCGCTTGTTAACAGTTACCTGGATATCGGGATTGGTTTCGAGGGCAGTTTTGTACACCTCATCATTAGTATAGCCGGTATTGAGTTTTTCAATCGCATTTTTAGGCGGATCAACCACTAAAAATGGCGTTTTTTCGTCCCGTTCCATAAAATGGGTTAAGGTAAGATATGAACGCTCCAATTCGTTTTGGGCATTGGTTTGATTAGCCTCGGCATTAGCTACCTGCGATTTGGCCTGCGACAGATCAGCAAGGGTTTTCTGGCCTACTTTATAAAACTTCTGCTGGCGGGTAAGCTCCTCGTTAGCTATTACCAGTTGTTGTTTGGATGCGGCAAGCAGATCGCGATTGGTTAGCACCTGAATGTAAGTGTAAAGCACAGACAGCGTAAGATCATTTTTTATCTTATCAACATTACTTTTATTGGCATCAAGCAAGTATTTATTTTGCTTAATGGTGTTCATTTTGGCAAATCCCTGAAACAGCGTAACATTAGCGTAAACGCTACCCTGGGCAACATTAGCAGCGGCATTGTTGTATTGATAAGTTGTAGGGTCGAGCGCCCGACCAAAAAGGCGATAAGCTGCGACGCTCCCGTTTAAAGTTGGCAATGTTGCCCCCTTAGCGGCCTTCAGGTCTTCAGCGGCAATGGCCTCATCGAAGCGGGCCTGCCGTATTTCGATATTATGGACCATAGTGCTATCAATCGCCTCTTCAAGCGTAATCCTGGTTTGCCCTTGTGTTTCGCAACAAATAAATATTAAAAATAAGGGAACAAGCCTCCTGCCTGTCGCTTTGATAGATAAATTTCCTGACATATGGTAGTGTCGTTACTAAACAAACAGCCAGGCTACAATTGTTTTTCGCTGATATCTAATATCGTATAGCGTCAGGTTTTAACTATCGTCAATATTCAATGTTATAGTGATGTTCTGAATTTTATTGCTTATTCATAGTTTAATAAAGCTATTTTTTTGATTGTTAAGCATTTTTCCGGGTATGGTAGCTTATAAGATAATAATAATTTCCGAAAAAAACTTTTTGATATTTATATTTGTGAATATGAGTTACTGATAAAAATGAGATTCCTAACGGCCTTTCACGTAATTTCCAATATCCGCCGTATTCGCATGCAAAAAAATATCTCAAAAAGTTTCATTAGCCGAAAATTGGGGATGACCTTGCGCAGCTATAGCTTAATGGAGCAAGGAAAGAAAAAAATAACATTAGAGCACATCTTCATCATCGCCCCCTTGCTTCAAACGGATGTGTTTTCTTTATTATGTCCATCTCATATGGTCGTAATTCATAGTTCCGGTCTCCTAAAATCAAGGGAAGCAGTTTAGTTTCCAATACATCACAAACTTTTCTGCGCTAAAAATTTATTTATGAAATAATTAATATTAAGTACGACCATTCGGGTAGCATTTACAAATACCGCTTGAGACACACAGAATCTGAGTCACTTTTCGAAACTTGATGAGTTTATTTGATACATTAGGAAATATAACTTGCTTATCGAAAAACCACCCTCTTCTTATCTACGTTTATTGATGTATATATCAATAGCAATATGCTAAACGAGAAAGTCATTGCCCAACGCATTAGAGAAATAAGAGAATCTAAAAACTACAGCCAGTTTTATGTTGCTTATAAATTAAAAATCTCACAGAATACCTTCAGTAAGATAGAGTTAGGATATGTAAAGCTGACACTCGACAGATTCATCAAGATTGCCAGTGTATTAGAAATATCTCCTTCAGATCTCTTAATGGCCGACGATAATATGGAAAAGGCAGTTGCAGTCTAAAAATAATAGCAAAATCAAAAAACATAGCATCGTCAACTGCTGCCGCCCAAAATTGCCCCCTTGCAAAGCAAATTGGCAGTAACTGGCAGCTAAATTAAAAGCAGCCGGAGTGCAAACCGACTGTAAAACTATGATCGCCTCACTCACCATTTTTTTGGTATGGGTGCTATAGTGCCTAATCCAAGGATTCCGAAGGTATGCTGCAAGTCAGCTTAAAAAGAGGGTGGCGATATTAAACATTCGGAGCCAAAAACTTTAGGAACTGATCCATATTGATGCACTATACTAAACGATAGGTCGTCAATCTTTCGCTAATAGCTGTACATCTTGTCACCTGCTATTTTAATGGAAATAAGATTATTAATTTCTTTAGGAAATAAAATATTTTGTGGGCTCGAGGTTAACCACTTGTCGATCCTTCAAATTACCTGCATTGCGAAGAAATTTTAATTCGGCTTATAAAGTTTTAATTCATATTTCCGTATTGAGCATTGGCAGCGTAAAATAAAAGACAGATCCGTTACCCAATTCACTTTCGGCCCAAATTCTACCGCCATGCCGCTTCACAATTTCAGCACTCAGATATAAACCGATGCCAAATCCCGCAATATGCTGGTTTTGATGATTTTCCACGCGGTAGTACCGCTCAAATAAACGGTTCAAATCACTTTCCCTAATGCCAGCACCTTTATCACGTACACTTACAATCACACCCTCTTTACCTGTTTTACAGCTTACAGATACCTGTTTGCCTTTGGCATACTTGATCGCGTTACTAAGTAAATTGGTTAGTACTGTCCCGATTTTTTCCTGATCGGCAGTTATAGTTATTTCTTCACAGTTTACATCAATGCTTTGTTCTCCCTCAGTAACGCTTGTCTCGACAATTATTTCCCGGATCAATTCATCCAACCGGAAACTTGTATTATTCAAATGGATCTTGCCGGATTCAAACCTGGAAACATTCAAAAACCCGTTAATGAGGCCGGTCATTTTACGTATCTGGCTATTCATCTTATCAAATAATCCCTCCGTATAATTATTTGCTGTTTGCCGGGCATGCCGCAAACCAAGTTGTGAGAATCCGCTCAAGGTTGTTAGCGGTGTTTTTAATTCATGACTTACCATTCCGATAAAATCATCTTTCCGCAAATCATCTTCTTTACTTTCCGTGATGTCAAAAATGGTACCGACTACTGAAATTGGTTCTCCCTTGGCATTCAGCTCTACTTTACCTGTCGAATTCAGCCACCTGCGCTTGCTGCCATCAAAAGGCTGAATCTGGTAATCCTCACTGAAAATATCTTTTGTTTCGACGGCCTTATTGATCGCGCTTTTAAACCGCTCCCGGTGTTCAGGGACGACGACGGATAAGGTGTTTTTATACGATAAAACTTCTTCGGGCGGAATAGCATGTATAGCCCTGGCCTTCGGCGATATCTCCAGAAGATCGGAAGCCAAAGTAATCCGATAAATACCCATTCCCGTAGAGTCCATGGCCAGCCGCAGCGTATCACTTACTCTTTCCAGTTCTAAACGGGAGGTGACCTGGTCACTTACGTCCGCTGCAACAGCGATCATTCCGTTAACCAGTCCATTTTCATCTTTTAAAGCCTCAATCGTCAGGTTAACATAGGCGGTTTCTTCTTTGCCAAAGCGGTTTAACACAACAGGTGTTTCGCTGGCAATGAAACGTTCGCCGGTTTGATAAACCGTATCCATGATTTGCCGAAAACCTTGGGTATCCAATTCTGGGATTGCTTCAAAAAGCGGGCGCTTAACTGTCAATTCTTTACTTCGGCCCCAATAAGCCAGCATTCGCTGATTAGCTAATTCGATAATATGGTTTGGACCGCGATAAATCGCCATGGCCACGGGCGCCTCCGTCAGCAACGCCCGTAATTGATCTTCTGCATGGCCGCGTGCTTTACTAATGTTGATCTGTGCACGGACCTTTGTTAATAATTCCGCGGCAGAGAATGGTTTAACCAGGTAGTCATCAGCTCCGGCTTCCAGTCCATCAATGCGGGCTTCTTCGCCTGCCCGGGCGGACAGAAAAATAACCGGTAATCGGTAAAGATGCTCGTCATTACGAATATGCTCCAATAAAGTTTTACCGTCCATCACGGGCATCATCATATCGCTAAGTACCAACGACGGGGTCGATTGTTTGATCTGTTCCAGTGCTGCGGCACCGTTTGGCGCGGACCGCACTGTAAAGTATGGCTCCAGCAAGCGTTTCAGGTAAGCCCGCATGTCTCCATTATCATCCACGATCAAAATGTGTGTATCTTTCTGAACAGACTGGTCCTGACTGGTCACCTCATCGCTCGCCGTTCGCGTTACTTCGTCATTGGCTAAACCGGCCTCATCCTGTAATAAACTGTAGGCCTCCCGTATGAAGGAAGCGGCAACTATACCACTGTCATTTGATTTTTTGCTTTCAATAACTTGTGCTTCAGGCAAGTGGGCCTTTCCCAAAGGTATTTTTACTGTAAATGTGCTGCCTTTTCCTTCGATACTGCTGACACTGATCTCTCCGCCATGTAAATGAACCAGTTCACTGACCAGAGAAAGTCCGATACCCGTTCCTTCGTGGGTGCGCCCGGCTGCATTTTCAACCCGGTGGAAACGTTCAAACATGTGTGGCAACTCCTTATCAGGGATACCGATCCCGGTATCTATCAGTCTAAGTATCCCGAAGTTCCCTTCTTGTTGAAGGTTAACTTCTATAGTTCCTTGCAAGGTATATTTAAAAGCATTGGACAACAGGTTCAATACTATCTTTTCCCACATTTGTCGGTCGGCATATATCGCGCCGCTGATAGGGTTGCAGTTTACAATCAGTTCCATGCCTGCTTTTTCAATAATAGAGCGGAAACTACTTGCCAGATCTGTCGTGAGTTCGCTTATATCTAACAACTGGTAGGCAGCCTGCACACGCCCGGCTTCGACACGGCTGTAATCCAATAAATTATTTACAAGTTTCAGCAACCGCATGGCGTTGCGATGGGTAGCTTCCACCTGGAGCTTATTGTGGGTACTAAGATCGGTTTGCTGTAGCAGGTCTTCCAGCGGCCCCAGCATCAGGGTTAGTGGTGTTCTGAACTCGTGACTAACATTGCTAAAAAACGCAGTTTTTGAGCGGTCGATTTCCGCAAGCGCTTCAGCACGTTTTTGCTCCTGTTCGTATGCGTAAACATTAGAAACAGCCGTATTGAATGTACCGCCCAGTTGTTCATAAAAATTCAGATAGTTTTCGTCGAGGGCACGGCAGACACTGACCCCCGCAATGATAAATCCAAATAAATCCTTTTGCCCGGAAATTCTCACCGGCAAAAGGATTGCAGTATGCGGCGGGGTTTCATAAGGGCCGCTGTGAAAATCACCAAACGATTCTTGTAAATTATTAACTTGAAGCAATTGGCCAGATGTAATTACAGATTGTAAAGGCCAGTTGCTGTCGCTGAGTGCAATAAAATCAGGTGCAAGCGTAGTTGATTCGACACCCGAAGAACTGATCAGATTTGCGCGATCACCTGCAAATTGATAAAAAAGCAGGAATGGAACATCCAGATCATAATTACTTTGCTGGGCGGTAGTCAGCTCACCGATTTCTGTTACTGATTTGGCCTGCGCGAGCGCCGCGCCAAGGTCTTTCAAAACCTGGGTTCGCCTGCCTGCCAACATTTTTTCAGTTGTTTCCGTGATCGGGTGAAATATTCCGCCTACTCCACCTGATTCGTCCCTGATTGGCGCGAAAGAAAAGGTCATCCATGCTTCTTCCAGGTAACCATAACGCTCAAGGAACATTCGCTGGTCGGTAATATAAGTTCCTTCGCCTTGCTGTCCGCGGGTGAACTTGTCGCCCACTACTTCCAGTGCAGATTCCCAGCAAATTCGAAAATTCATTCCCATAGAACGCGGATGCATTTCGCCGCAGATGGGGCGGTAGCTGTCGTTATAGATTTGAATTGTTTCCGGCCCCCAGGCTATAAGGATCGGAAAAGTAGAAGATAAGCATAAACTTACGGAGGTTCGAAGACTTTGCGGCCAGCTTTCTACCGGTCCCAAAGCTGTTTTCGACCAATCCATCGACCGGATCAATTTGCCCATTTCCCCACCACCGGATAAAAATTGCTCGCTGCTTTCAGCGTTGCCTGCACTCATATGAATAGCTTAATACAATGGTAAATATAAAGATTTTGTAGATTAACTACTGATCATGGAAATATGGGAAAATATTGATATTAAAATGAAGGACGGTGCGCAATCATTCCCGATTAGAAAGTGATAAAGCAATTGGCGGTATTTCGATGCCTAGCCTGAGACCATTTGATCCTCCTGTACCCGGTATAAAAAGATTTAGGATTGGTGTAAGCCACTGATAAAGCAAGCAATACGCCTGCTAAACTGGTGTAAATCAGAAGACGGGCATGTCCATTTTTTTAGGGAAAATGTCTTTAGCATGAACCCATTCGATCATGGTTAAATATTTTGGGAGGATTCCCAAAGATATAATCCGTAGTTATTACTATACATCTTTCTGGCTAATATCAAATTCTATACATGAAGAGTTTCGTGGCACGATATTTACCCCATCTTGATAATAAGCTATAAAAACCTGAAAGCAAATAGAATAGCAGCTATATTATTAACGGCTATTGGTACGTAATTGCTGGATTGAAAAAGCTTAAATCAAAAGCTGTGAAAAAAGCAGCTGAGCGTATGTTTTATATACTATAGACGTCTACCTATAAAGATAAAGCGCCTTTCATGCGCTTTTTTAATTAGTGTGATGGAAGTAGCACTAATTAAAAACAAAATGGAACAATTAAAAAAAATACTTGTTTTGGACGACGATGCGGATATTCGTAACGTGATCAATTTTATTCTTACCTCTGAAGGATACCAGGTTAAAGAGCTTGCTGATGGTCACGATGTAGATTTTACCATTGCCGACTCCAGGCCCGATGTCATTTTGCTCGAT
Organism: Mucilaginibacter sp. CAU 1740; assembly: GCF_039839285.1. Lineage (NCBI taxonomy): Bacteria > Pseudomonadati > Bacteroidota > Sphingobacteriia > Sphingobacteriales > Sphingobacteriaceae > Mucilaginibacter > Mucilaginibacter sp. CAU 1740. The sequence continues at coordinate 18,682 of NZ_JBDOQS010000016.1, forward strand.
GTTATGCTTGGAGATATGGATGGTAGAGATATCTGCCGCATGTTAAAAGAAGCTCCGGCAACTAAAGAGATTCCGATCATTATAGTTTCCGCCACGCATGCATCGATTGACCATGAAAAAGGATGCCATGCAGATGACTACCTGCCCAAGCCATTCGATATAGATATACTCCTGCAAAAAGTTAATTATTATTCCGCAGCATAACAGCACCAAACAGAAAATGTAGCAATATGTATCACGCGAAAGTATCACCTCGTTGGCCGCAATTAACAGCATCCACCATACACAATTTGCTTTGCTTTTGCTTATGCCTTTCAAAGTTCTAAAGTATTAGTAAACAGGTTGAAAAATTGGCGATGGTAGGTATTAATGGGAACGTAATGAATGGTTTTCCTGTTTAATGTGTTAAAATTCTTTTCATGAAATCACATCGAAGAAGCTAAACCTCAAAGATTATTTCGACGTTAAAAATATAGGCCTTTTCTTGCGGCATAATGTGTTTAAATAGGTATTATTGACTTTGCATGAGGCATCGGAGCACTTCTCTATTCTTTGCAAATATCGGTATATGTGTTTTTCGGCCTGTGTAGATTCAAATTTTTCAAGATTACCAATACCTTCCTGACATTACCATCTCACCTATATTTCAAAAATCAACATTATATGACCATCATAAAATTTTCAATAAAAGCACTTTTAATTTCATTGAAAAATAGATATTTCATACATTTGAGTTATAACGATTTATGGCCAAATACAGCTTTTGTACAAATCGTTGAATGATCTTTTGAGAATCTATAATCTATTATAATTTAAGGAGTTACAAGCGAGGTTCGATTCCCGCTCTGAGTACTTAGACAACAAATCGACACGAAGCCTGATATGAAAATATCGGGCTTTGTTGTTTTTGAATGGCGCGGTGATAAAATCCGTCACTTCGCTCCATGCCGAATGCTAACAAAATTACATCAACAACACTTTCCAGGCATCAATTACCCTACCGCTATCTAACAATTGCTTAGCTTTTAAATGCAAGTGCTGAGTTCGGATACGGCTGTCACCAATGATAACATCAACCAATTCTTTCATTTCGTCGGTTTGGCTAAAAGCTTCTACCTCCTCATCGGATGGTAGTGTTTCAACAAGGCCTAATAATCCCAGATTAATCCCGGTTAGTATTTTGGAGTTTTTGACATCTTGAGGAAAAGCATCAACGCCGATACCTATTCCGGCACTGCCTGCTGGTTTGGAAATTTTAAACAAATTATCGCCGGTTACCCTACAATACCAATCGCCGCCTAAACGAGCTACCAGGTCTATTTTATGCGGATCTATTTTATCGTTATCATCCAAAATAGCTTCATCCATATGGATCCGTCGCACCTCGGCAATAACCAAATTACCTGCTCCTCCGTTTTTCCCTAACGATATCACATCATTCACTACACATTCCAATTGAATGGTTGATTCCGCTACCCTCGGTGGTTTTACAGTCTCCGAAGCCAATTCAGTAAACCCCGCTTTCGAAAACTCATTTACCCCTTTTTTGTAATCCATACTGGTTAAATAGGTCTGTTGCACCATATCGTAATTCACAATATTAATTACACATTCAGGTACTTCTAAAACGTTTTCAAGGGTATGTTTTGTAGTGTTATCCCGCGCCCTGCTTGTGGGTGAAAAAACACAGATCGGTGGATTTATACTAAAAACATTAAAAAAACTAAACGGACTTAAATTAACCTCACCTCTTTTATCAATAGTGGATACAAAACATATTGGCCGGGGTGCAATTGCATGGTGTAAATAAACCTGCATTTCGGCCGGCGTTAACGATGATGCGTCAATGGTTTTTAACTTCATTTAGATCTTTTTTTAAGGCTTTCCGGCTATCAGGGGTAATAACTTGGTTTGTAATTTGATTATTTACAAAGTTTACATTTTAATTTACAATCCAAATTCCTTAAGCCGAAAATCATCAAAGTAGATTTGCTGCATCAAACTAACGGGACATGAAAAATCAAAAACTGAAAAAATTATTTGTGTTTATTCCGGCCTGCCTACTGGGATTATTTCTACTAAATTCTTTTGTGTTAAAAGAAAAGGAAGCGAAAAAAAGCGCAACAGCAGTGGCCAAATCGGCACCTTTGAACATCGTTTACAGATCTGCCAATGGCGGGGCAACATGGCAGAACATTAGCGAAGGACTGCCTGAAAATTTGCAGAAAGGAGGCTTGTGGAGCCACGGTTTGTTTGCAAACAACCGTGGACTTTATTTACGTACCGGCAACAGCGTTTATCACAGTGAACCAAATTCAACAACTAATTTTTGGGCAAAAGAGATTTTCCCTGGTGAGCAACGAGAAATCACTCCTGCCAGGAATGGAATATTGGCATACAATTTCAGGGGGCAATTTTTACAGAAATTAAACGGCACGAGTGCCTGGTCACCTGTTTACACAAACTTTCAGGAGCAAGCCGTGCGCATAGATAAAACGGTAGATTGGATGTACAATAATTATAAAGAGCGGGAAGTACGCAGCGTTTTTGAAACTGCCGGAGGCACCGTTTTCATTAGCTCCAACAACATGCTTTTCAGATCTGCCAACAGTGGAAAAAACTGGAAACAAGTGCATGTTGGCGATGGAAGGATGAAATTGACAGAGTCGAACGGTGTGTTGCTGTCTACCAGTTATGAGGGCATATTAAGATCGACCGATGATGGCCAACACTGGGACCGTGTGATCAATGAAGGCGGGGTTGGCATCGCTGTAGAACCTATTGAGGGAGGATTTGCTGCTATAGTAAACAACACCATAACCCAAACAAACAGCTTACATATTTCGCTGGATAATGGAAAAACATGGAATGCCATAGGGGAAGAACTTCAACCATCCTGGAGTAGTTTATTAATGAAAAAAATAGGCTTAGTTCAATCTTCATGGGATATTGTATCTATCAAACAAGCGGGCAAATATTTAATATGCAGCCGCCCGGATGGTGCATTCCGATCATCTGACATGGGCAAGACATGGGAGAAAATGCCACTTCCGTCTGTAGAAAACAAGGGGTTCAATTTATCTGTTTCAGGGAATGTGATTTATGCCATGCCAAATAAGGGGTGTTAAAATCCCAAGCCCTATAATATCATTGATTAAAAACTGGGAAAGCCAGAAAATTAGGCGATTAGGTAAAAGAAACTAATCGCCTAATTTTCTTTCAGGTGAAGCGATCCCTCAAACAATCAAGTAGAAAAATTGATCCTTTTTTACACCCTCATTTTTCTGCAACATCCTCAACCACAAGCCGTTCAACCGCCGCCACAGGCATCACAACCGTACCCGTCCTGCTTAATCTTGCCATATTGATCCCCATAAAATAACCGGAGGCATCAAATACCGGCCCTCCGCATTCATTAGGTTTTATACGGGCATCATGGGCAAAAATATTGTTAAACCCATCCCTTCGCAGGCTTTTCCCTCCGGGAAAGCGCTCAACAGGGTGATTGGTTATTTTTTGTGGCGGATATTTCAACACTACGATTTTATCAAGCTTTATGCCCTTGCTCATAATAGTAAACATAGTAGTATCGCCAGCCCTGTATTTCTGAAGCGATTTAAGTACGTCCAACTGATCGTTAACCGCTTTACTATCCACCGCCAAAAGCTGGTCGCCCATACTGATGTCGGCTTGCTCTGCCGCACTTTTCGGTTGGATATAGGTAAATACCAGCTTGTCATCTTTCTCGGCGGTAACCGCACCTAAATATCCGTAGCTGCTTACTTTGGGCAGATTAAAAAACATACTGCCTAAAACACTGATACTGGCAGCAGAATCGGGCAATGGCGAAATCAGGAAGTTGCCCAGATCACTAAAACCAACACTATCGGCATGCAGGGCCTTTAAACCGATTCCTTTAATTTTACTATCCGAAGCTGGAAGTAACAAAACAAGATCGTTGGCTTTATCGCGGGCTAAAACTGTACTTTTAACTACTTCCCCACTGGGCAGTGTAATAACAGGGGCTTCCCCTAACATCGAGTTCTTAGATACCACGATGCTTTTTCCGTTAAAGGGGGCTTTCAGATGTTCAATGTCCAGGTTAATAACTGTACCCAATATGTGCTGTACCTGTCCATCAACATTGCTTGATATTTTAACGCATGAACCTTTCACCGCTTTATCAACAGCTTTAAATTCTTTGTTCAGATCATTTGCCGCGGGGATGTTTTTGGCTGTTAAAGGAGATGGACCTATACCAACAACATCAGTATCCTTAGGCAGCGATGCATAATCTTCCTCGCGGTTCAGGGCGGTAAGGTATTTACGATAGGTATCTACCGGTATTTCGTAATTGATATCTTCCTGCTGCTGGATGCCGCTATGCAAACCGATGAGCCTGCCCGACAGATCAAACAGCGGACCGCCCGAATCGCCGGGTTCCATCAAACAGGTCGATTCTATAAAACCGTGCTCATTTTTCAAAACGCTCACGCGACCAAACCTGACGTAAGGCTTGCGTTGTTCCTGGCTTTCGGGATAGGCAATGCTGATGCAAGGCTCATTAATCCAAACCGATGAAGACCAACCCAATTGCACAAATGGCCAATTACCCTTATCTAATATTTTTAAAGCAGCCGCATCAGGCACCATATACGAAGGCGCGATAGCTATCCGCCCTAATCCCTTCGCTACGCATTTACGTCCGTCCGGAAACATAACTTGGTAACTTCTGCCGGGGCGCACCACATGCGCGGCACTAAAAATCTGTCCCTTCGCGCTCACCACCACACCGCTAAACTGGGCGCTCATCCGCTGACCGCTTTCGCCATCTATTTCCCACATCAGCACCGAAGCAGGGTAGCATTTTTTTACTGCCGATGATATCGCGTTGGAAAGTTTTTCAATTTTAGGGTTTGCGTGGATCTTGTTGTTTTGCTGCGCCGTGGCCGGTGTAACATAAATTAGTACCTGTAAAATAACGGCGAGCCTAAATAGTAGTAGTTTATTCATTAATCTAATTATAAGATCCGTAGTGCTGTATCTTATAATTAGAGTCGCGAATTGTCAATGAGCCCATCGCGAAGCATATAAATACGAATATTTTTTCAATAAACACTACTTCGTCCGCCTGATCGCTTTTTCCTGTCCGGTATTGCTTTCGGTTTTATTAAGCAGGGCCGCTATTTTATAAACGTATAAAATGCCTGGCTGCGCTGTTTTATCTAAATAAGTAACCGCGCTTTTTACATCGGATACCTTGGTGAAACTTTTATCAGCCACCGCTTTACGGTAAACCACATAATCGTTCCCTTTTTCATTTCCGGGCCAGGTTAGCTGGATGCCTTCGGTTTTGTTAACCAGGTAAATATCAGCCGGTGGCGAAATAAAATCCTCTGTTGATACAGTTATAGAAGTAAGCGGCGACAACAAACTTTGATTAGCAAAAGCATCTACCGATGTAACCCCATATTCATAAGTTTTACCCGGCACAGCCAGCGTATCCCTAAAAAATGGCTGGCGGTGCAATTGGGAGATCACTTTAAACAACTGCTCCCCTTTTTCGCGGCGGAATACGATATAACCTATCACATTATCATATACGCCCATAGTATTTTCCCACTTAAGGTTAACAGCATGATCGGCCCAGCGGCTTTGCACACCAGCCGGGGATGCAACATATGACGCTTTTAGCGGGCGGATCCCAACCACAGGCGAAACATCGCTCATGTTTTGCGCCAGGTTCATTACCTGTACGGCATAAACGTACTGGGTTTCTCCGCTCAGGTATTTCAATGAATCGCGATAAACGGTATCACGGATGGGGGGCGATATGATCTTCATGTCTTTTTCAGAAGTTCCGCGGAGTACGTAATAAGCAAACAGATCAAGTTCTGGGTTTCTATCCCATTTAAGCACAATCGAGGTTGTACTATCCTGAGCGGCTTTTAAACCTGAAGGTCTTGAAGGCTTTTCATTTTTAACCTGCAACGAGCCATTGGCTGTGGCGGTGGGCAACATTTTGAAGCCTGGATAAGGCACCAACAAAGGCCTTATCTGATAATAGTACACCATATTGGGTAACACTTTCTTATCAAAATAAGTAGTGGCATAGGCCGGCAGCGTATCTGCAACCACATAATCTTTTTGTGCCGAGCGCGATTTAAGGATCTGGATGCCCGAATAAATAGCTTGCCTTGGCAAGGCGTTCCAGCTAAGGTACAGCGCGTTGGTTGTATCCTTAACCTTAAAATTAGTAATGGCGGCTATGCTTTTAAATGATTTGGTTAGATGGCTTGTAGGATCAGACCCTGCCCCCCTGTTACCTGCCATATCATAAGGCTGTACATAGTAAGTAAGCAGTTCGCCGGGTTTTACCGGTTCGCTGAAATATATGTGCAGGCTATCATCGCGCTTATAAACTACCAGGCGCTCGGCAGCTACAATAAAATTTTTGCTTTGGGTTGATTTTTTATAAACCGCAGCAAAAACAGCCGGGTTAGCAGCAGGTGCGGGGATTGACCAGGTAAATTGCACCGAACTATCAGCCACTAAGGCCCTTTTTAATTTAAACTTAGGAAAAGGCACACGCTTTACCGCCGAGATGGCCTCGGTATAAATTACCTCCGCTTTCCCATCAGCATCAACACCCGAAATACGATATACAGTCGATGTCGAGTTACCTTTCACATCGGTATCCGTCCACATCATACCTATGCCTTCCAAAAATTCTTTCGAGAGGAAAAAATAGCCTATCTTTTGAATATCGCCGCTTTGTATTACCGCCCAGGCTTCGGCATCGTCTTTGGCGTTTACCTGTACTTTAAATTCATCGGCAACCGAAGCACCGGCACGTTTTTTAAAATCATTGTATGATGATGGAAAAGTAACCGTACCTCGCTTTTTGAAATCGCCGCTTCCGTTTTGGTCCTTGCTTATTTCGTAGCTTTTGTATTTACGGTAAATATTGAGCGATCTCGCACCGGCATCGGGCGCGTTCACCATCACCAACACCTGCTTATCCGAAGGTAAAATATGACCGCCTACCACGCCCGTTTGTATTTGTTGGGCATTAACGCAGATGGCGGTTATCAGTATTAATATGATTAAACTAAATCTTTTCATCATGTTATAAATTATGGGCATACATTACGGTCGCCGCCTACTTGAATACCAAAGTTAAGTCCGTTGCGCTGCGAGTAACCCAGAACTACACTGGCTGTGGCGCAGACCTTAGCACCGGCTGGCGGCCAATCCCAACAGGTATCTATCGAGTTACAGCTCGGACTACAGCCGCCTATGCTAAAATCGGCCCTCCCCCCCGCATATCCTTGTATAGACCAGCCATCCGTATCATTCCGGCCTCCTCGTATATCATAGCAAGCCTGAAAATCAGCCCCTACACATAAACCTATGGCACAGGCTTTTGCACCGCCCCCAAATCTGCCGGATAATCCTAGAAGGTAGCTATTTTCAGCAAAATTGAGTAGCAGTGTAGATTTGGATTCGGTGTAACACCAAATGCTTGCTTTGGCTATGTAAATATCAAACCCGATAGGCTTATTTTGAGGGATCCCCATCGAAGCCGTACTGTTCAAGTACACACCTGTAAACTCGTTATTGATATATTCGGGTGAGGCATTCGCAAAGTAGTACGACAGCCTATCGGTACGGGTACGCGGATTTGAAAGACCTATAGCCATAGCGTAATCAGCCCTTGCGTTAATGAGGCCTAACAAAGAGATATCCATTCCGCATCCCAGGAAAACGTAGCGATCGGTGCTTTTACCACTCACCACTAAATCGCCCTGGATGTGGGCTTTGGCCAAACCTTTTATTGGTTCAATATCTGAGGTAATAGCTACCGTAAAATATTGGTTAGGGATATCGAGCACCAGGTCGGCATGGGCCAGGTTCAGGTAACTGGCTACCTGTACGGTAGCGTAACCTTTTATAACCGGCCCGCTCTCTACGGTCAGCCCAATCGGGTCGAGTTTAACCAGCGTACTGGTTCCGGTAAAGGATAGCCCGCCGTTAATATCTATCTTAAATTTCTTCTCAGCGCTATTATAATTAAATCCACCGCCAACACGATCAATGGTAATAATACCCACCGGGATCACCGTGCCCGCACTAAAGGCCGCCCCCACATCAATGCCCCCCGTCACCTTATAATAATGGAAATTGACCGAGGCATTTATCGGCGTTCCGGGAATTGACAGCGACCCTGCGCCATCAAAGCCATTATCCTTTATCCCTACCTCTATCTCCGATTTCATTACCGGGATATCAATAGTAGCGCCAAGCTTACTTACCGAGGCATCAATGCCTCCCCCTGCTTTAGCTTTAAAGCGGATATCACCTGCCGTAAACTTGATCATCGGTACATCAACCGTAAACTCACCCTGTACGCCTATGTATGGGATCTGATCAGTAGTATTAAACTGGATACTTTGAACCTTAAACTGCGCAAAAGCAAAGTCGGCAGAGAAATCGGTCGGCGCATCTATCATGAAACGGCCATCGGTTTGCACTTCAAACACCGGCAGGTTGATCTCTTTAGTGATGAAAGTATCAAACTTGATCTTACCCGATCCAGCCAGTTTATAGGCCGACGAACCCGGCGCTTTACCAAAGCTAAGCGGAGTAGCACCCGGCATCAGCTTCACCACATTTAGCAGGTTTAAGCCAGTTTGCGGGATGGTGAAACTTCCTCCGTAAAAAATATCTTTCCCTACTTTCAGGTCGGCAAAGGTTATGGTAGATGGAGTTGATTTAGGGATCTGGACGGTGATACTGCCGCCAAAGCTGAAACCATCCTCCGTAAATACCAGCGATGCCAGTGAAGCTTCCCAGGTGCCGATGGATAGTTTAGGCAGATCGGTTGCTACAATTTTCAGCTTGCTGATCTTCATTTGCGGACTTAGCACAAAATCTTCAATTTTCACATTGATGGATTTGATAATATCCAGATCGGGCGTGTTTACCGATCCCTGTAAATGGATCCCCTGCTGATCGATGTAACTGCTCCCGAAGGCCAGTTTGGTTTTAAAGCCATACACTTCAGCCTCCCAATCGGTTATGCCCGCGTCGGCACCGGTAAACTTCAACTTGCTTAGCGTGCCGGCTACACCTGCCGAGTTGAAAAGCGCAAAATCTGGCGAAGAGGCATTATCCGGCATTAGCTGTGGTATATAGCTTTTAGCAAGTACATAGCCCTGGTTACCACTAATGCTACTCATATCAAGCGAGAGCTTACCTTTTATCTCACCTTTACCGCCGGTGGTTCCGGTCACTACCAAACCAGCATCGGCTTTAAATACTACCGGTAAAAAGTTGAATACTTTAAGTGATAACTGCACGGCATCAGTTTGTATCTTGTTGCCATCGGGGACAGGATTATTCGAGGCATCAAACGTTACCTTCACATCTGTAAATTTCAACGCTATTTTTTCCTTGCTGCTCAGCGCCGGGAAAAGCGGGTTCAGATCATTGAACGATCCGCTCACTAAATAGGCATTTCCACCCGCCGGCGTCATCTTATCCAACGCCACCGGGAAGCCCAGCAGCTGACTGATATTTTTGCCGCCGCCATCGCCAAGGGTGAAATCAACCGTCTGCGCGGCATCTCCTATTACCTTGTTTTGAGTTGAGGATATGTAGCCCGATTTTGATGCCTTGATACTAAAATTACCGGCAGGCACACTGATCTGGTAACGCCCATCGGCAGCGCTTACCGCGGTGAGGTATGGCAGGTCTTCAATCACAACATTGGCTCCACCAACGCCATGCCCTCCCGCGGTAACCGTACCGCTTATTAATGTTCCTTTTTGCAGTTTAATTACTTCGGTACGTTCTGTACCATCTTCAACAACATTTATAGTTTTTTCAATTGCAACCAATCCCGAATTTGCGAGCGGCGTAACACTTACTTTGGCATTGCCACCAAAACCTTCGTATAACCAATCGCCGGTTGAGGCCACGTGAGTAGTATCGAACAGGGCAATGGTGGCGTCATTTACCGGGTTATTATCCGGGCCTACAATATTAAACTTCACGCGACCAGTACGGCGTACCAGGTTACCGCAATCGCCCAGATCAATAGTGCGTACTGCCGATTGTACCAGCGGGTTGTTATGCAGATCTTTCGAAAAAAGATCGCTAAACTGAATAGCCGAAGCTACCAATTGCCTATTACCAAGTACCGTTTGATTGCTTATAGGCTGATTAATAGTGACAACATTTCTTAATCCCCCTTGCGACAGGCCGCCAATAGGAATAGGTGTATTAAATTGATTGATGTTGTTAATTACAGGCGATGTAACCGCTGGTGCCACCGGCCCTGCAAAGCCAAACATCATGGTATTATAAGTAAAGCCCCTGCCCAATGATGCCTGTATGCTTGGACTGGCAAAAATATTAGCATTAAGCTGATTAAGTTTCGCCAAATTATCGCCCGGATTAATTACCGGGTTAATTATTTTATTACCTATCGAGATCACATTGCCCGGGTTTTGTATCACTCCCGCGTTCCCTGGTGTTGGGTTGGTGTTAGCCTTTGGCGGCGCGGGAATAACAACATCGATGGTTTGGGAGATGTAGCCTTCCTTTTCGATCATCAGCTTATGGGTACCCTGGTAGTAACTTGTTTGGAATACCCCATCCTCGCCCGAATTGAAATAGGCTGTGGAATTAACAAAATGCAGACGGGCATTAGGTATAGCTTGTTTTGTAGATGATATAGCGCGGCCCACCACAGTTACAATATCCGGCTTGATGCCAAAAATAACTTCTTTGTTAGTTCCGTTAGCCAGCCCCTGGAAAGTTTGCACAGTATCAGGCGTAACCTCCAGGTCCTGAAATTCACTGCTCACCTTAATGAGCTTTACCTTAAAGCTTGCGCCGGTTTTTAGCTGCGGAAGATTCGGGATGTTAAACCGGCCAAGCGAATCTGTTTTTGCACTAAAAGGGCCATAGTCCGCAGATAAAGCCTTGATCAGGTTTATCTCATCTACCTTACTTAAAACACTTTGCGCCACCACCGGGCTTGGCCTGTTCAAATCACTAATAACAGTGCTGGAGATAGGCGTGGGTGCGGGAGGCGCACCTACAACGGTAGGCATTGGCCGAATAGTAGTGGGGCTACTAAGCCCCATACTGCCAAATGAAAGAGAATTAAGCATCAATGGCCTTGCCACAAGGCCGCTTGAGATAGGCACCTGGTTGTTATTGCCGCCTCCACCTGTAAGGAGAGTCATTCTTGAAGTCTGCCTATTTAAATAATCAATTACCGAACCTGTAAGTGGCGGCGGACCAGGGTTCAACAAATCGCTGGTATTGTATTCAACCTTAACTATTGCACCACTTACCGGCACAAAACCCGTTGGCAATGACATCCTCACTTCGCCAAATACATAGGCCGGTGTGGCTGTTAAGCGGTAATCGGCACCAACATTAAGCACCAGGTTGGAGGCAAGGTTCAAATCATGCGCCTGCAGATCGGTTGTTTTGCCGTTAAAGCGTTGGTTATGGCTATCAACTACCACCGTATATCTGCCGCCATAAAACAACCTGCCAAATTTTAAAGTTCCCCCACCAATACCCATCTGTACGCTATCAGTAGCAACTTCAACAACGCTGCGCCCGTTAAGGGTAATGCCATGTTTGGAATCAAACGGCACGTTGCCCTCATGGTACAGGTAATTGCTGTTTTCAAAATCTACCTTATCCCGGTAAATATGCACCACGGCTACTTTCTGCTCGGGGTTGGCATCATCAACAGCATCTAAAGTAAGCTTAGGCGTGAAACGCATGGTGCGGGCCAATACCAGGATCTGCCCTATATCGCGCACCCCCGTCGAATCCAGTTTACTGATCGGGATCTCTACACTTTTTTGTTCAAAATCCGTTGATTGGATGCCTATGATGAGCTTATTGTATTTGGATAAACCCATGTACGATGGATGGGTAAAATCGATGCTAAAGTTACCTGCACCATCGGTTTTTCCGCTGGTTATTAACTCTTCAACCGGCGGCGGGTCCAGGTTATAGTGGAAGCCGAAACTGAAATCGAACATGCCACTTTGAAAACTCATCGACGGGAAGGAGTACATGCCCAAATACGAATAATCTGTTGTAGTATAGCTAAACTGTGTAATCGCTGTAGTGGCCGAAAAATCATTGGTCGATTTCCAGTCTTTATCTACAACCCCCTTTATCGTGATCTGCGTATTGGGCAATGCATACCTATCGGCAGCGCTATCAACCGTGATCGGATCTTCGGTGTATGATAAACTGGTGCCGCCAGATGAGGTAATTACACTCGCTGCACTTGGCGAACCAGATGGTTGGGCAGGTAATAATGGTATTAAAGTAGGATCTATCTGGGCAGCAGCCGCTATCCTCGAATCAGTTAAAATATTAGGGGCATTAAATATAGGGCTTCTCAGTAAACTCGTTACAGGCCTTGAGGCAAGACCACCTATAGGCATAGTATTAGTTATTACAGTTGGGGGCGGCGTGGCCTTTACTACAGTATTGCTCGGAACAGGAATAGGGGCGGCTGCAACGTTTAGCTGGGTTGAGCCGCTATACTGAGGCTCTGTTTTTTTGAATGTCCAAACCAGCTTACCTTTTATGGTATTGGTTGCATATTGTACTTTTTGAGGTTTATCCTGCGTTTGCCCGTTAGCTGATGTAGTACCCGTTGTAGTACCAGCCTGCCCGCCATAGGTAAACGACCGCACTTCGCTAAGCCCGTTATTGCGAAACGGGGTATGATTAAATGGATCAGAAGCTTGCACAACAAGGGCGTATTGCCTGCCGGGGGTAAGCTGCGGATCGGCTGGGCCATATACATAGGTATTGCCAACAACCTCCCGCTCAAAAAAATAAGGTTGTGCTGCCGACATGATGGCGTTATTGGGGTTCCTGCCGCCAAGTACCTCCACCATCCTGATCTTATACCTTACCGCCGACATGATCTGCGGCGACGTACCGGGCGGCGTACTCCACTGCATGGTAATAATTTGCGGACCATTGGCCGGAAGCTGCGCTCCATCCATAGGCGTTACTATGGTTGGCGGCTCTAAACTACTAATGATAAATGAATTACTACAACCTATCGGCTCATCAGCACTGAGCGAAACGTTGGTATCATAATCATACGCGTGCAAACAAAAACGGTAACTACCCTCGGGCAAACCATTTTTGTTAATAAAATCGGCCTGGGTTATGCCCGTATAATTTACTTTGGTATAATCAAAAAACTTGCTGATATCATTACCGTTGAGGCTACGGGTTTGCCCCGGCTCCAGCTCAATTACCAGTGGACTTTTATAGTTCGGTTTTACGGCTATAATAACACCATTATCGCCGGAGATACTGCCCCGCAGCTGGATGCGTTGCCTTTTGGTTGATACGTTGGTGATGCCTATCACCATCAGCTGCGGCTGCGATGAGTAATCGGTAATTTTACGTGGATACGGAGGCAAGATCTGGATGGATACGTTTACCTGGGCTTTTAATGGTAACCACGTTACACAAATAAGTAAAAAAAGATATAGTTTTTTCATGTTTTAAAAGCTTAGCAGGTAACTTAATTCCCCCCGGGTTTCTCTAAAATTTGGTTGTAGTTGCGGCCCTGATGTTTTGGCTTTGTTATTGGTCAGGAACATATTGAACGACAGCAATTGCTTGGTGGTAACCCGGTAACCGAGGTTGCCGGTTGCGTTGATGATAAAAGCATCCTCGCCTCCTTGTGATTTTGTATCAGTAAAAGTGCCGCTGAGGCCTGTTTGCAGTTTCTGGAAAAAGATCTTGTTGGCTCCCACCGTTGCTGATTTGTAACTATTTTCCATCCCTTGCCCGTTCAGTTTAGTATTTGATAGATTGATGTAGGCGCTCAGCATTTTTTTGGTAAAGTTGATGTTGTAGCTCAGCATGTACTGATTGGTTGTTATGCTGCGCGATGAGGCATCGGTACTGTAAAAAGTGTTATAATCGTTCATGCTATTGCGGGTGTACGAGCCGGAAATTACATGGATAGCATCCGTACCGATGATCATGTACCGGGGCATAATAGTGATGGTTTGGGTAGTTTGAACTATCTTCAATGAATCGGCAAACAGGGCGGTTTGCGCTTTTTGATTATCGGAGAAGTTGGTATAAACCGCCTCTACCGAAAAGGATTTGGTAAAATCGACACCGGCATTTAGCGAGCCTATTATACGGTGATTGGTAGCCCGTTTTTGCTTTTTCACGTTATCGTGCTGAAAGCCCAAACTACCGTTAAACCTTATTTTTCCTTTATCAAAATTTCCGGAAGGGTTGATGGTCCAGTTCTCATAATCGGAACTGAAATAATACGCACCCATGGTTTGAAAATCCGGGTCTACACGTTTGTATTTTACCTTCATGCCGTAATTTTTGTCCTTGTAACCAAGCCCGGCCGAAAAGGCGGTATAGTATTCAGATGTTCCGTTCAACCCGAAAGTTGTACGGAGTTTATTGAGTATGGTACTGCTCCCGTTATCCAGCGAGATTGGCGAATTAACATCATTGGTATATAAACTTAAAGCGCCATCGCTCTCAAACACAAAATGCTTTAAAAAGCTAAACCGTGATACGTAACCCATCACATCATTTTTTGCCGGGCTTACATAGTTTTGTTCCGGTTTTAGTCCCGCCGGTTTAACCGTATCGTCCTTAGCGGTTAAGTAACTTAGCTCGAAAAAGTTGCGTTCGGTACCGTAACCCAATTTGGCGGCGTACGCTTTCCGTGAAAATGAAAACGGAACAAGCGCTTGTGTGGTGGTATCGATAGTGGTAGCCCGGTTAAGCCGGCCATACATAAAGCCAACACGCAGTTTACCGGGGTTTAGTTCAACACCCGCCCCCAGCATGGTATGTCCGCCAAGCGTGTAAGGAGAAAAAGACAGATCGCGATAGCCAACATGTAGCGTAACCCACTTATAAGTGGGGCTTAACCCAAACTGGTTAAACGGCTGCCTGAATGATTTATCGGCCTGGCTATAGGCAAATGAAAACGGGATATCCAAACCGTATAAACTAATGGTGGGATTGCCCGAAAGGTAATAAGTAAACGGTGCCCTCCGATCTTGAATACCGGTGGCATTATAAAATATGCCCTGCGCCTGGATACTCCCCGAAAGGGTTACAGGCTTTTGCTGACCAATATTGTCGAGGTTTTGGGCATGAAGCCTGTATTGCCAGCAACAGATGAGGGCTAATAACAGTAAATATTTTTTCATTGCAGCAAGGTTAACCAACCTTAACCCGGCGACCGGCTAAGAAACCGGCGCGCGGGTTAAGGGATAAGGTATGAGTTAATAAGGTACTTGCGTATTTTTTAGTTGGCAGTTGGGTATTGCTGCATGTAGTTAACTGCTTTGTTGGTGTGTGTCATAGGTGTTCGGTTTTGATAGTTGTTATAGTGATAGATTTTGTGGTACTGCCGGATACGCCAGGGCGAAATCCGTTTTACAAATAAACAGGGGACGACAAAAAATTACTTTCGAGTTTATTGCAGATACTTTCGAGTTTGTTGCATGGCGGCAAATAATGAGGGTATTTGTAGCGTTTTGGCCATAATTAGCCCATAAAACAAATAAGGCGACCAGGATTTTATCCTGATCGCCTTAATAAGCCCGGTGTACAATCAAACCGAAAAACCGGGTTTGTGGTTATGCTCCCGTTGTTAGTGCGTGGGAGTTATTTTTATTCCCTCCCTCGGGAGAGGTGCGATGGAAATGTGAAGTGGCAGGGAGGGGTTTGTACGCCATGCTTATTGATTAGGCATAGCGAAGAAACCCCTCCCTACACCCTCCTAGGGGAGGGAATCGCACTACCCCCGCTTTTTATCTCTTAAGAATATTACGGCTACTTATCATGCGTATAAAAAGTAATCTCCTCCATCGTCATAAAATCCCCACCGTAGTTAGATAGCAGCTTAAATCTGTAGTACCTAAACTTAGGCGTTGAAGCAGGAACAGAAAACTCTTCGCCTGCTAATGCAAAAGCTACATCCGCGTCAGAATTTTGGCCTACCGGGAGGCCGGATGGTTTAACCGAAGCGTAGGAGCCTACCTTGATCCAGCTTGCCCAGCTGCCGTCTGCGTTGGGGCTGTTGCTACCGTATAGTTCGAAGGTTTTTACGCTTTGCAGGTTGTAAAGCCTATCGTTAGCCTGCCAAACCTTAAACCGGCTTAAGGCGGAAGATGTACCGGCATCAAATGTAAACCAGCACGGAATTGTTGATTCGGTAGCGAAACCCGGTGGGTTGTAGCTTTCATCCCATAAATACTCTTCCAACCAGCCATAGCCGCCTTCAAGCACATCTGTAGGTAAAATCTTCACCGCAAATTTCGATTTATCAAACTGCCGCTCAAACTTGGGCAGGGTAACCGATGAAGCCTCGGGCGAGAATGTTTCGAACGCTGTGGTATCGGGCTTGTATAATGATTTGAAAGTAAGCACACTGCTTTCTTTATAGTCCGGCAGTTCGGTATTGGTTTGATTTGCCGAAACGGTGATTTTTTTGGCAGCTCCGTTGGCCCCGGTGTAGTTTACCTCTATGCCTAACTCTCCGCTTGCGGGTTCGCCCCAGGTCAGTTCTATCTTGTTACCATCTGGCGATTGCTCTACGGTTTTTAGCTTCCTGTTGATCAGGGAAGTTAAATAACTCGGCCCATAAACCACGCCCGAAACATTGATCCCCACAGATTTCCGGCCTTGGGCATCATAGGTATAAACATCAAAACTATAGTTGCCTTCGGTCAGTTCATCGATGATCACATTTACAGTATCCTTGCCCGGAATATGGGTAACAGCAACCTCCCTCGAGTCGTGATGGTTATTGTAAAACACCTTCATTTTGGTTACCAGCGGATCGTTGCCAAGCGTGGCCGATAACTGTACCCTGTTATACCCGGAATGCACCAATACGGTATCCAACCTGCCGGGATAGGTGATCTCACCGCCCGCCATGTACTTTTTATAGGCATCGCCGCTTTTGGTGCATGAGCTTAGCATTGCGATAACAGCAACGAGGCACAGCAGCGCGAAATATTTTATTGCTTTCATAAACTTTTATTTGTGTTCAGTTTTATTTGGTATCCCCCCACATCATTATCTCATTAAAATTCACATACGATCCGTTCGACCAGTTTTTCAGCGTCCGGAACCTGATGTACCTCACCTTAGGGGCATCCAGTGGGAAGGTTATGGTTTCGCCTGCATGCGCGGCATCAATATCATCTTGCGAGAGCTGACCTTCGGGCAATCCTGATGGTTTTATTTGCGTGTGCGATGCTAAAAGTGTCCAGCCGTTGTAGCTGCCATCGGGGTTTATAGTGTTGGTGCCCCAGATCTCCACCACGCGCGGGTTGTGTAACGAATAGAAGAAGCCCTCTCTCATAAAATAGCTTAAGCGACTAAGTTTGGCAGGAGCGCCCATATCATAAGTAAATTGCTGGGGCATTTTTGATGCGTCGCCTGTGTGGTAATAGCCACCGGCGTTGGTTACATCGCCATCAAAAAGCTCATCGATACCGCCACCATATTGCGGGCCAAGCGGGGCATCGGTTGGTAAGACTATGCCTTTCATCTTTGTCCTATCCAACAGTTCCTCAAACAGGGGCGTAACCGTTACCAGCAGGGTATCAGATAAATTGCCCCACCTATCGCGGGTATAAATACCAAATTTGGTTGGCTTGGCGGGCAGGTTCCGGGTGGAGAAATTACCTTTTTGCAAGTTGGTGTAGTTGGTAAGGATAGGCGCAAACTCACCCAACGAATCGGTAGCTAACACCACAATAGCCAGGCTGGCCTTGGTGCTATTAGTAAACTTAACGTTAATGCCCCCAAAATCGGGCGTTACGGTTAAGGAATCGCGGGTAAGATTTAGAGGCGCGGTAAGTGGATGAACGGTAACCTCTACCGGGGTGGATACGTTTTCGCCTTTATCTACAGCATATAATTTTACCTGGTAAGCAACGGTATCGCCAAAACCATCAACAGTAAGATCGCTGTTGTAGCGGCTTACTTTGGTTTCCCTTGTATCGCCTTTTTTGATAGAATATACTGCTTTAATATAAAGCAGGTCGCCATCGGTAGGTATAGTATAGCTTATTTTGGCAGCACCGTTAAGGTTAGTTACCGTAACATGGCTTACCGGCCCTGGCGCTGTATGATCGTTAACAGTAGGTGCAAGCTCGTCCTGCTTACAGGAGTTAGCCATCAACATAACCAAAGCCGCGAAGCAGGTTAATAATATCTTTTTCATTATCTTATCTTTTAAAATGATCTCCATTTTTAATCTCGTTTAAGCCAGTTACCATCCGGGGTTTTGTACCAGGTTGGGGTTAACCTGCAAATCGGTTTCTTTTATCGGCCAGAAATAGTCTCTCGGGGCAACAAATTTTGGAGTGAACAGCAATACCCTGCGGTTATAGTCTTCATAGGTAGATTGCACAATGTCCCAACCATATATCGGCGCGCTTAAAACCTGCGGAGCGGTTTTCCACCGGCGCAGGTCCCAGAAGCGGCTTCCTTCAAAGGCCATTTCTATCCCGCGTTCCTGGCGAATGATATCCCGTAAACCGGCAACTGTAGTGTATTTGGTGGGATTGGTTGAGTAAGTAGCCCACGAGCTTTCAACCGATTTTAACCCCGCCCTCGCCCGGATCTGATTAAGGTAAGGCAAAGCTGCGGCAGGGTTACCCGTTTCATTCAGTGCTTCGGCGTATAGCAGGTACAGATCGCTGAGGCGCATAACCGGCCATGGGTACGATTCGATAGTGGTGTTTGTTTTTGAGAAAACCAGATTCCAGTTAACTACCTTTTTGGTGTAATACCCGGTTATCGAATACAGGCGACTTTGCTTTTTACCGGTATATTGTTCCGATTTACTTTGGATGTTGTAATTGCCATTATGCATAAACCAGGTTGAGCCGTCAAAGGCCATATCGGCATAAAAACGGGGTTCGCGCTCAAAATGGAGGCCCACGGTTTGATAACCTTCCTGCATCCCGGCATCCTGATCGGTAACGGTACGCAGTTTAAAGCGGTCGGTATAGTTCCAGGTTTTGTCTTCCTCTATCGGCACGCCATTTTTGGTATAAAAAAGCTCGGCCATTTTTAACGGCGGGGCCAATTTACCTTTCAGGCTCAGGTTAATATTATCCGGATCGATCTGCGGACAGGCATATTGTTGCAACCAGAAGGTTGAAGCCGCCGCTTCTGAGGTAAGGCCCCAGATCAGTTCATTGTTCCATTTTTCGCAAATAGCATTGCGGATGTTCATTTCTATTTTGGTAGCATCGTTAACCGCTACATCCGTACTCGAAAAATAGTACAGCTTGCGGCCCGCGGCTGCGGCGGCATCAATGGCCACTTTACAGGCATCGGCTGCCCTTGTCCATTTCTTGGCATCGTATTGCGGGTTAAACAACAGTTTGCCGTCGCCCCCCTTAAACCCGGCAAAATCATTATTACCATTAAAAAGCGGACTGGCAGCGGTTACCAATACCCTGGCCTTAATGGCTAAAGCAGCTACTTTGGTAATACGCCCCAACTCGGTAGTGGTACTGGTAATTATGCTTGGCAAACCGGTGTTGGCATCGCCGGCGGCGGCCTCATCTATCAGTTTAGAGATATAGTTCACCACCGAATCGGCAGGTTGCCTGAACACTTTAAACTCTTCCGGATTGGCTGTGATGGCCGGGTTTTTATCAAGGATAGGTATAGGCCCGTACATCCTGAACAGGTACCAATGCAGGTAAGCTTTAATAAACTTAGCTTCGGCAACCCACCTTAATTTTACATAAGGTTGCAGATCAACCACTTTATCAATGTTCTCTAAAAATATATTACAGGTTCTTATTCCTTGCCATAGGTTGCGGCCATCAAATTGGTCCCAATAGTTCATGTAAGGGTCTGCCCTGTTTTGCTCGCCGCGGGCTATATTATAGGGATCCAGGAAAAAGTAATCCTGTGTCATGGGCCAATAGGTCCAGGCTTCGTCACCACCACTAAAACCTGGGTTTTTATCGGGGTTACCCTCCTGCGGAAGGTACGAATAGCAAGTGAACAGGTATTTTTCGGCCTCGGTGCGGTTGGCAAATACGTTATCAAGGGTGGCTACGTTATCGGGCACCACATCCAGGTAGCTTTTTTTGCAGGAGGCTATCGCGGTAAGTAATACAACAAACAATAAAAGCCTTACCAACCTCCGTGGCAAATGCCCTAAAGACCGGTTATATATAGATAAAATTTTCATGCGATTTGATTTTGAACTGGTTTAGAATGTAATGTTCGCGCCGATGTTAAACACCTTTTGTACCGGATAGCCAAGACCGTTGCTCCCTTGCTCGGGATCCCACAGTTTAAAGCTGCTGAGCAGGAAAAGGTTGGTGCCGTTGAGGTAAAGGCGGATAGAAGAGATATGGTAACGTTTGAGTGTTTTTTCGCGGATGTTATAGGCCAGTTCGGCGCTCTTCATCCTCAGGAACGATCCGTTACGCATCCACCAGTTTGATGATTGGTTGTTATTACTGTTTTGCGTTAAGCTAAGCCTCGGCCAAAAAGCATAAAGGTTGCGGTTATCTTCCGACCAGTGATCTTTAGCTATCACATCCAATAAGCCATGCTGATCCGGCCCGTTGGCAACAAATGGCGAGATCTGACTTGGGTTAATAAAAAATGACGACCGCGCCGAACCTTGAAAAAATGAACTCAACTCCCAATCGCCATATCCGTAGGTAAAACCAAACCCGTAAATGATCTCGGGCGTGGTAGGATATCCCAATCCGTTCACCATATCCAGATTGGTGATTTGTCCGTCACCGTTGAGGTCGCGGTATTTGATATCGCCGCCCCTTACTTCGCCAAAGTTTTGTTTAGGCGAGTTTTTTACATCCTCATCATCCACAAACAAACGCTCGGCAATCAGTCCGTAAGCCTGTGTAAGCGATTGGCCCACCCGCGACAGGTATTGCATATTGGCCGGATATTGCGGCTCTTCGTTCACAAGTAACTTGCTGGTAGCATAGGTAAAAGTACCGCGCATTTGCAGCCAGGATTTGCCAAAGTTTTTATTGTAATCCATGGCAACATCCAAGCCTTTTGCCTCGGCAACACCTACGTTGGCACTAACCGGGGCGGTAAGCCCAAGTGAGGTTGGGATATACGCCCTATTCATTAAAATATTGCTCCGGCGTTCTTTATAAGCATCAACAATAAGGTTTAAAGCATCAAACAAACCGAGATCCATACCTAAGTTTAACTTTTTCGACCGCTCCCAGGTGATGCCTTCGTTAGCGTACCTTGAAATGGATACCCCATTTTTGGTATAGCCGCCGTTTTCGCCAAAAGTGGCACTATAGGCCGGATCATTCAATGTTACGTTTGATAGGTAGAAAAACCTGTCGCCGGCGTTACCTATCTGATCGTTACCAACAAGGCCGTAGGTAGCGCGGAACTTGAGCTTGTTGATAACACGCTCCAGCGGTTTAAAAAACTTCTCGTTGTTTACATTCCACGCTACGCCCACAGATGGAAAAAATCCATACCTGTTATTTTGAGCGAAACGCTCAGAACCGTTATAACCAAAGTTGGTTTCGAAAAGGTAACGGCTATCAAAGCCATAAGTAAACCTTCCTGATACTCCCTGGTTGCGGAAAGGCAAGGATGCTGTAAGATCGCCGGCGTTACCGTTGAGGTAGTTACGCCTGATGCCGATGAGCAAACCGCTTACGTTATGCAGTTTATTAAAAGTGCGGTTGTAGTTTAAGGCAAGCTCGCCGTAGGTGGTGGTGTTTACCAACTTATCGCCCTGTGAATAATTAAGGTATTCGGTAGCAGTACCTTCATTCAGCAACGAAAGTGTGTAACCCTTAGGGTCACTTACCGAGGGACTTGCCGCATAGAAAAATGGAATATATTGCCTGCTCAGGTTAAAGTATGAGTAGCGTTTGGTATAAACCATTCCCCTTGCCGAGAGGCCTTCGGTAATAAATTTCAGATCTTGCTTTAACTCCAGCTGAACGTTAAGCGTTGAGGTGCTGTACTGCTGAAACCCCGATACCATAGATGCATACGGGTTGGTATAAACCTCGCCGTTGGTACCACGCGCGGCATTACCGAAAAGTGGATGTTTTATAAAGGGCAGATCTGCCGATGGAAAAATAGCCGGAAAAAGCACCGGGTTAGCATTAAGCGTACTGTTAAACACCTTTGTACCACCGTTAACATAGTTACCATCTGCATCATATCCCCCTACCGGACCGGAATAGTCATCAAAATCGCCGGAGGTACGCAGGATAGCTTCGGTAGTTGGGGTTAGTTTAACGTTGATGTTCGACCGGATCTCGTAACTTTTCAGTTTAACATTATTACTGAAATTATTGAGGCTTTGATTTTTTAAAACACCGTTATCCTGGTTGGCAGTAGCGGCAATGTAATATTGCGCCTTGGGGCCGCCACCGGTAAGGTTTAAGTTAAACCGTTGGTTATTGGTGTACTTTTTTATCAGCGAGCCTATCCAATCATTATTAGGATATAAAAGCGGGTTATCGCCTGCAATAGTATGATCTATCTTGTTTTGCGAATAAGGTAAAGGTGCAACAGGGTTCCTGGTCAAAGCGGCTTCGTTGGCCAGGTTCATATAAGTGATATTATCGGCAAGCCTGAAATTTTCGGTATTGGTTGAGGTAGAATTTTCAAGGCGCACATTGAACTTGGTATCGCCGCTTTTGCCCGATTTGGTAGTGATCAAAATTACCCCGTTGGCACCGCGCGCACCATATAATGACGATGCAGCCGCATCCTTCAAAACCGAAAAGGCCGCGATATCATCAGGCTGGAGGCGGGCAAGTTCATTCGCTGCCGATTCCATACCATCTATCAAGATCAGCGGGTCGATCTTTCCCGAACCAAACGAGGTGATCCCCCTGATAAAAAACGAGGCGTTATCATAACCAGGTTCCCCACTGCGTTGGTAAGAGATCAAGCCCGAGATACGCCCGGCAAGCATAGTGGTAAGGTTACTGGTTGGGCCTTTGATCTCTTTAGGATTGATGGTAGTGATAGAACTTACCATACTTTCCTTTTTTTGCGTACCGTAAGCAACTATCGCTACCTCGTTCAGGTCGTTTTTGTCATCAAGTAATACTACGTTGATGGTGTGGCGTTCGACGGGTACAATTTGCTGTTTAACAAAACCGAGGAAGGAGAATACCAGCGTATCCCTGCCCTTGGGTAAACTGATCACATAATCGCCGGCGTTATCACTCACAGTTCCGCGTGAACTGTGTTTAACGGTTACGCTAACTCCCGGCATGGTTACGCCTTTGGTATCTGTTATTTTACCCTTAACAGTAAATGAAGTTTGGCCGCGTACCGCCATCCCCGTAAAGAGCATTAAAAGGAAACAAGAACCCAGGAATTTTAAACTTTGATAGGTAAAGATTTTTTGAATCATAGAACGATTTTGGTTTAGTAGAAATTATCAATCAACTTGTATGTACATAATTACATATTTAAATTTAGATTAACAAATTGTGTTGTTTAATATTTTTCAGGGGAATACGTTTATTTTTAAGCGATTGTAATAAAACAACCATTTAGGCCTACATCAGTAATTTTAGGCGCTTTTATAAAACAAAACTAAAATCAATTAAATTGTACGGACATTTAAATTATGTATGGTCAATTTATTAAATGAAATAGATTTTGATTCTTTATCAGAAGCTGCTTAAAAACAGATGAAGATTTTTTATGTAGAGACGCATAATTGCGTCTCCCGTAGAACAAGCGGCTTTGCAGGTTATCAACACAGGTCATCTTGCCACCGTAAATTGCATGCGGGAGACGCAATTATGCGTCTCTCTAACATAGACCGTCATTGCGAGGAACGAAGCAATCGCACGGAAGCCGAGGGGCTATGCAAGTCCGTCCTGTACAGTTCGCGATTGCTTCGTTCCTACCCATGACATAATTATAAAGTGGGTCATGCTGAGCCTGTCGAAGCATGGTGGGTAGGCCTCTGCGCGCGACTCTTCGACAAGCTCAGAGTGACAGGCCCACCCGCCAAATGTCATATACCCTTCAGAGGTGAACGCTTTTACTTACTCGCAATGACGTTAAAGAAATAACATAGTTCAAAAACCAACGGGCTACCAACAACAAAAGGCCGCTTACGCGGCCCTTTGTTTGTTATTAATAAAAATTCAGGTTGTTATCTGATTAAAAACCCGGGTTATTAGGCAACAACTTAGGATTTACATCCGTTTCCTGTTTAGGTAGCGGGAACAACAACTGCTTGTCAGTAAACGTAGCACCGAATACAGTTTTATGCCCTACAAAATTATCCCAGTTGCCGGTTATATCGTTATGAACTTTGCGGGTGCGGAGCATATCGAACCACATTTTATTTTCAAAGCAAAGTTCAAAATAACGCTGCAACCATACCTCCTGCTCAAATGCCGATTGGGTTAACGAGCCTATAGGAGCCAGTTTGGCCCTTGAGCGGATATTGTTAACCATCAAAATTGCGGTTGCATTTGGCGAACCATCGGCCTCGTTTTGTGCTTCGGCATACATCAATTCAACATCGGCCAGGCGGTAAAGCGTGTAGTTCAGATCTGATTTTAACGTAGTATTAACCGCTGTAGAATCAAACCACTTATAAATATAAGGACTGCGGAAAGTGATCTTTTTACCTGTTTTGGTATTGGTATAGCTTGAGTAAAAGAATTGCTTTTCCTGTACCCTTTTGTCGCCAGCGGCAAACGAAGCTAAAAACTGCGTTGAAGGATACACCGAACCATACTCATCCGAATATTGCGAAACTCCCGAAAAGTTTGGAATAGTAAGTGGTGTTAACGGGTTTGACGAAGGCACCGAAGCTGCGTATTGCACCTGGAATATAAACTCACCCAGGTTTTTATTTGCAGGCTTGATCATATCGGTATATTCAGGGAACAGCGTATAACCACCATTCTGGATCACGTTAAGTGAACGTTTGGCCGATTCGGCATAAAATGTTTTACCGCCATTAATGGCCGCGCCGGCATAGGTTAGGTAAACATCGGCCAATATAGCCTCAACAGCACCCATCGATACTTTGCCTGTATTATCCTTCCATGGCAGTGTCGATTTTTCGGCAGCCAACAGGTCGGGGATGATCACTTTATCGTAGATATCCTTAGCGGCTGTGCGTGGGATGTTAAGGTTCAGATCCTTTGGGGTTTCTACAACCATTGGCACCGCACCGTACATACGTACTAATTGGAAATAATAAAGCGCACGCAGGGTTTTCACCTCGGCCAACATGTTGTTCTTTACCTCATCTGTTAAGCCAGGAGCATTAATAGTGGGGATTTTACCAATAGCGAGATTACACGCGCCTATACCAAGGTACATTTGCTGCCACCAGGTATCAAAGTAAAACGAGGTGGTACTGTAACTTAGGTTTTGATAATTCACATAACCGGTTTGCCCAAGGTCGCTGCCCGATTTACCTGTCATAAATTCCATTAAGTTCCAGGTGTTACCACCGTATGATCCATTTTGGCCTGACAAAAAGCCCTGCAGGTTTTGATAGCCCGAATTGGCAAAAGCCCTGGCCACCTTCACACTCGATACGTCCGACTCGGGCGTAAGGAAACTGGTAGGCTCCTCCTTTAAAAACTTTTTGCAGGAGCATGCAAACAGCACCAAGCCTACAAGCATTATATTTTTTATAGTTTTCATTTTTATATCATTTAAATTAAACTGTCAATCGTTCCTCTAAGCCTGTTAAAAAGTAACCTGTAAACCAAGGTTCCATACACGCGGACGAGGGTTTGAGAAGAAATCTAAATTTTGTGAGAACGAACCGTTTGATCCGTAGCTTGAATTAAAGGTATCCACCTCAGGATCGTAACCGGTGTATTTGGTTATGATGAAAGCGTTTTGAACACTCGCGTAGATCCTGAAACGATTGGCATGAAACTTTCTCAGCACCGGTTGCGGCAAGGTATAACCCAACGTAATGTTCTGGCCGCGAATAAATGAGCCATCCTCAACCCACCAGGTATCGAAATGCGAATCCTGCGCAAATTTGTAGTTACGCACCTGCGAGATATAGGTATTTTGGTTAGTAGGCGTCCAGCCGTTTAGCACGGTAGCCAAACTGTTCGAAAGGGTTTGCCTGTCTTCGGTAGAGTGCTTGAAATTGGCAGCTGTATTTACACCCTGAACAAAGCGGATATCGAACGAAAAATCGAAAGCTTTGTACCTAAAACTGCTGCTGAAAGTACCTGTCCATTTAGGGTATGCCTGGCCAATAATGCTGTAATAGTTACTACCATCTGGGTTGTAAATATATTTCCTGTCGCCCGGCTTTAAGCTGTGTTTTGCGGCTTCAGCCACATCCTCGGCCGAAGTACTGTAAGTGCCAAGCCTTGTCATACCATAAAACGAACCGATAGGCTGACCTACTCGGATCACAAAGTTTTGACCAAGGAAGTTAGGGCCAGGGAAAATATCCGCGCCATTATCGTTCAGTTTTAATACTTTGTTTTTGTTGGCAGTGAATATAAAATTGGTACTCCACTCAAAATCGGATGTTTTAACGTTGAGAGTATTCAAGCTGATCTCCACACCCGAGTTACGTACCGATCCTACGTTTTTATAAACGTTGGCATTGGTTTCACCTGCCGACCATGGAATTGGCGCCTGCAACAACAGATCTTTAGTGGTACGGTTATAATAATCGAGGTTCAAGTTTACACGATCATGAAATAAACCTAACTCCAAACCCGCATCAAACTGAACAGAACGTTCCCATTTTAAGTTGGGGTTACCGATATAGCTTGGCAGCAAGGTTGATTGGGCAGCACCCCCCAAAACCGTAGTATTCGGCTGTATCTGCGCAAGCGAACGGTAGTTACCAATTTCCTGGTTACCTGAGGTACCATAACTGGCCCGCAGTTTCATGTTGGTGATGGTATGGTTATCCTTCAGGAAATTCTCCTGTGATACCCTCCATGCTGCACCTACCGAAGGGAAGAACGCGTATTTATTATTCACCCCAAACCTTGATGAACCATCGTAACGGCCTGTAGCTGTGAACAGGTATTTTTCGTCGAGGTTATAGGTGATACGGGCGTAGTATGAACTTAATGACGATTTTTCATCCTGGGTTTCGTTGGCACTCCTTACAGAACCGGCCTGCTCATAATGATATTGGAAAATATCATCAATAAAGTTCTGTGTTTCTGAACGTACCCTCGCATAACCTTGTTGCTGGAACGAGATACCTAACAAGGCGGTAAAACGCTGCCTGTCGTTGATCTTTTTGTTCCAGGTAAGGTAGTTTTCTGTTTGCCAGTAGTAATTATTATAAGCGTTTACGTTAGCCACGCCACCCTGATCCTGCGATAAGTGCGGCAGATCGCCTGCTGAGTAGAAGTCATTTTTTTGAGAGCTTAAATTATAGCCGAAATCTGTTTTGAAATCCAGTTCCTTGGTGATATGAAACAATGAGTAGATGTTGCCTAACATCTGCAGGTTATTGTTAAGTGTATAACGCTCGTTAGCAACCTGCACCGGGTTGGGTGCACCCTCAAGACCGGCAATATCATAGTTACCAGCCCATGTACCATCTGGATATTTAACAGGTACAATTGGCACTTCTTCTGATACGTCCCTCGGTACGTTCAAAGCTCCGTTGGCATCTGTAACCAAACGTTGCCTGCTGTTGATGAGGTTGATGCTTCCACCTATTTTAAGCCAATCCTTCACATCGTTATCCATGGTCATTTTAATGGTGTACCTTTTAAAGGCGGATGTTGGCGCAAGACCATTCTGGTTAAAATAACCAAGCGATAAGCTATAAAGTGATTTTTCGCTGCCTCCCTGAATATTCAACTGGTGACTTTGTGAAAACGATGGTTTGTAGGTTTCTTTTTCCCAATTAGTATCATAAATAGGGTTATCATTAACATCAAACAACTTAGGGAAGTTGGCATGGTTCAATGCTACTGGCGGTGTCCATACGCCGCCAGCCGGGTCAAATTTTTGGCCGTTGGCGAATGATTCGTTGTAAACTTTAACAAACTCGGCAGAGTTTAATGTGCGTAAATGGCGGTACAACTCGCTTACGTTAAAGTTATCATCGTAAGTGATAGTGGCAGAACCCGTTCTACCGCGTTTGGTGGTGATCATAATTACACCGTTAGCACCACGCGAACCGTAAATAGCTGTCGATGACGCATCTTTCAACACCTCGGCCGAGGCAATATCCAGCGGATTGATGGAGTTAGGATCAACACCAACCACGCCATCTACTACATATAATGGGTCGATATTGGAATTGATAGAGCCGATACCCCTGATCCTTACTTTAGCGCCTGCACCCGGGGCTGTGCTGTTAACGCTAACTTCCACGCCGGCAATTTTACCTTGCAGGGCCTGCGTTACGTTGGCAACGGGTTTATCATTTAGCTGATCGCCTTTAATACCGGTAACGGCACCGGTGAGGTCTGATTTTTTGACCGTACCGTAGCCAATCACCACCACCTCGTTAAGTGCGCTGGATATTCCGGCTAATTTTACGTTGATAACTGTTTTGCCAACGGTTGATATTTCCTGGCTGGCATAGCCGGTGTATGAAAATATTAGCACGGGGTTTGCACTGGGAACCGAGATGGTAAAATTTCCGTCCAGATCTGTTTGTGTGCCGCCCTGGGTACCTTTTATTTTGATACTTACACCGGGTAATACGGAATTGTCTTTAGCATCGGTTACCTTTCCGCTGATCTTGACCTGAGCCATCGTGTGCAGCGATAGCAAGGTGAGGAGAATTGAGTAGATAAGATTTTTCTTCATAACATTGTTTAAGTAGGTTGTTTTTAAACTGGTAATTGTAGGAATGCTTCTCAATAGCATATTCAGGGTGGTTTGTAACCACCGCAAGGCCGGAACCTGCCGCCAAAAAAGGGCAAAGCAATTCCAGTTGCCTTTATGGCATCATTTTTTTTCATGAATTTGGATTATAGTTTGTTTTTAGTTTATCTCAACTTATTGGTTATCCGGCTACTTGTTTTTAGCAGCCCACTGCTTTAAAGCAGCAATTGCATCATATAAGACGCCCGCCTCTCCCCTAAAATCGCCCGAACCTTTTGGCGCGCCGGTTTGCACATCGTACCATTCAAAAAAGCCCTTGTTGGTAAGCATCCTGTCAAGCATCGGTGATAACTCGGCGTAGGCTTCCTTCGGGTGTCCATAAGCTATTAGCGGCGCTATCATTCGTCCGCCAAACCATGTCCAGTCGCCGCCGTTTTGATAGTTATAAGGTTTCATGTTCGGGTACTGCTTTTCAGGATAAGGCGGATAAACCGTTATACCGATAGTAGCATGTTTTTCTTTAGCGGCAGCAGCGAGCATTTGTTTGTTTATTTCCGAAACCTCGGCCGGGGTATTAAAACCTGCTATGATAGCGCATATCGATCCGCCTGTGTATAAGATCTCTTTTTCATTAAAATCCGGAGAGAAAGGACTGCCGTTAAGGTAGATATGCGGGATATATTTTTTTGTGGAAGCATCCCAAAGGTATTTACGAACATTGGCGGTAACTTTTGCAGCTACGGCCTTCCAATCGGTTTTGGCTTTGTAGCCGCGTGGTGCCATGGCCAGGAAATCATGTACAGCCTTTACAAACATGGCATTATCATAAATATCCAAAGCCCATTTGGTTTTATCATTAATAGCCACGCCCCAACCACTTTCCGATTGCACATCGCCCCAATCAATGGTGGTAGCACCTGTTATTAAACCATATTTTGCCGACCAGCGATCTTTTTGCAAATAGGCCAGCGCATCCTCCATCCGCTGTAAAATCGTTTTACCACCAACACGCTCGTTTAAAATGGTTTTATCACCGGTAAAATCAATGTACTTTTTCACAGCCTGGATCAATGAGGATTCCTGGTCAGTCTCTACCGTATTTTTGTGGGCTGCCCAACCGGGAAGTAAAGGCGAGTAACGGTATTTGTAGCCCACGCTGGCTTTCGCGCTGTCAACCACGCCATCTACAATATCTCCCCCATCGCCCTGGATGCGGAAAAACATCAATAGCTTGGTTTTTACTTCTTCTTTAGGATGTACTTTTAATGAGCCGTTGATAAAAGTGTTAAAATCGCGGATCCATACCTCGCTATACGATGTACCGGCAGAAAAACCGGATAACAGCTTTAAAGCCCGCGCTTGCACGGTATCCAACCGGGTATCGGCAAGGATCTTCCCGGCCAAAAATTTGGTAGAGGGCTGTTGCGCCCCGGCAATTGAAAAAATAAGGCAAGACAGTGCCGTAGAAATGAGTAAGCGTTTTTTCATGCAGGTAAATTATGTAATTAGGTTACTGCCTTACCAGATAGAAATGGGAGGCAGATTTCGTTATAGTATGTACAAACATACTACCATATAACAATATTCCAAAGCTTTTTCTAATTATTTTATTAACTGTGATGAAAAAATGAGAGGAGGTGAGAAAATTGTGTTAATGAACAGGCATCGAAAGACAGTTAATATAAATAAGTGAAACAGGCGACACGGCGACCTATCTCTTTGTCATCCTGAGCGATAGCGAAGGATCCTTTTCGCCCTGTACAGCCGCTATGCAAATTGAAGAAGATCCTTCGCTATCGCTCAGGATGACAACCGCTTTCAATCTGCCTTTGGTAGCCACTGCCTGTTTTCCTGATAAATTATTACCTTGCCCCACAATTCACCTCCTGTTCAAATGAAACTAACCATCGATCACAAAAGCGCTGTTCCATTACATATCCAGGCCGAAAACCTGCTGCGGGAACTCATCCGCGAGCCTGAATATCAAGCCGGTAAATTATTGCCTAACGAGGTTGACCTTGCCAAAAAGCTGGCTATATCCCGCACCACTTTACGCCAGGCCATCAACAAACTGGTGTACGAAGAACTTTTGGTGAGAAAAAAGCGATTGGGTACTAAAGTGGCCCATACCAAAATGAGCTCGAAATCAATGAATTGGTTAAGCTTTACCCAGGAGATGGAAGCCCGCGGCATCACCATAAAAAATTACGAGCTACATGTGAGCTGGGTTTTTCCTGAAGACCATATCGCCAACTTTTTTGATATCAAAACAGATAAAAAAGTTTTGAAAATGGAGCGGTTGAGAGGCAATACCGAAGAAGCTTTTGTATATTTTATTTCGTATTTTCATCCGAGGATCGGGCTAACGGGCGAAGAGGATTTCAAGAAACCACTTTACGAAATGCTTGAGAGTGAACATTCTGTAGTTGCCGATCTATCCAAAGAAGAAATAAGCGCCAAGGCGGCCGATAAATTCATAGCTGGTAAGCTGGAGATAGATCCGGGTTGCCCGGTTTTGATCAGGAAACGATTTGTTTACGACCAGGGCGAACGACCAATGGAGTATAACCTGGGCTACTATAAAGCCGAAAGTTTTGTTTATACGGTAGAAAGCAGGCGCAGCTCCTGATTTTTTATTTTTCGCGCTTGTTTGAAATATAAATGAAATAAAATATGTTTGCACATTATAACATATATGTGCAATGAATAGATCTGTTTTATCGAACGCGGTTAATATTGAAACGATGAGGAACACCCAACAGTTTCTGCTTCCGGATTGCAAGGAACCTGCAAAAAGTCAGGAGTATGATATTTACCCCACTTTCAAAATTGCCGGGCCGATATTTACCGGTCATAAAACTTTAGCCGATTGGATCATTGCAGGCAACCAGGATATTGTTATAGATGGCTATTCGGGCGTATATTGGGATATACTTATCCGCAACCTGAATGATGAATTTACCGCTTTAGGCATCCAGCCAAACTGGATAAATGTAAATAAAGCCTTAAAACCAGAAGAGTTTATCCATGAAATTACGGCTGATTATGATGGCGGTAACGACCCCTTATTTGGCAAGATCTACAATGGTGAACTGGTTGATTTTTTCGATACCGAAAAACTTCAGGCCCTGAAACCCGAACCAAACAAACTAAACATATTGTATGGTGCAGGTGCCGCCCTTGCGGGCTGGAAATGTTCATTGATCTATTTTGATGTTCCTAAAAATGAGATCCAGTTCCGGTCGAGGGCTAATGGTATCTGTAACCTTGGCGAAAACCAGCCTTCCGATCCTAAAAACCAATACAAACGCTTTTATTTTATTGATTGGCCGGTACTTAACAAACATAAAAAACAGCTTTTGCCGGTGATAGATGTGATCATCGATGAGCAAAGGATCAACGAAATATCATGGGCAACGGGCGATACGCTAAGAAACGGACTAAAAACAATGTCCACCCACATGTTCAGGGCCAGGCCATGGTTTGAGCCAGGAGTTTGGGGAGGCCAATGGATCAAAAACAACATTGATGGCTTGAACAAAGATGTCGTAAACTATGCCTGGTCGTTTGAATTGATCGCCCCGGAGAATGGCATCCTGCTGCAGAGCGGTGGTAATATGTTGGAGGTTTCGCTGGATACTCTGTTGCTATTAGATAACGAAGCCATTTTGGGTAAAGCAGCTGAGCGCTTTGGCGACGCCTTCCCTATTCGATTTGATTTTCTGGATACATTTGATGGCGGTAACTTATCACTGCAATGCCACCCATCTGTTGAATACACCAAAAACAACTTCGGCGAAGATTTTACACAGGATGAAACCTACTACATCCTCGATGCCGAGCCTGATGCAGAAGTTTACCTTGGTTTCCAGGAAAACATCGATAAAGAACACTTCAGGGCTGTTTTAGAGAACAGTTTTGAGCAAAACGAACCAGTAGAGATCAAAGACTACGTGCAAACTTTCCCGGCAAATAAACACGACCTGTTCCTGATCCCCAATGGCACGGTGCATTGCTCGGGCAAAAACAATATGGTACTGGAAATCAGCGCCACGCCGTACATTTTCACCTTTAAAATGTATGATTGGCTCCGCCCCGACCTCAGCGGAAACCCGCGAACATTGAATATTGACAGGGCTTTTGAAAACCTCAATTTTGATAGAAAAGGTGATGTGGTAACCGATACCCTCATCTCCAAACAAACCACTGCCAAAAAAGGCGACGATTGGGAGATCATCAACCTATCAACCCACCCCGAGCACTTTTACGCGGTTGAACGCCTTGAATTTGATACCGAAATAACAGAAAATACCAATAACCAATGCCATGTATTGAGCCTGGTTGAGGGCGAAAGCATCACGGTAACAACCAACGGACTTGAGCAGGTTATCAACTATGCCGAAACCTTTATTGTTCCGGCCGCGGCTAAAAACTATGTGCTTAAAAATACAGGGAACGCAAGGGCTAAGGTTATCAAAGCTTTTGTTAAAGATGAATGTTGCTAATCCCTTTACCTAAATCAAACTCAAAAAACGCATCCTATTAAAACCTTATAATAATGAATAAGATTTTCTCCATCCTGTCGGCATTCATTTTCATATGTGCCGCTGCCATGGCGCAAAAAAGTGATAAGCACTTTAATGGCATCACCCTGCAACCAACAATTGCATATATCAATTACCAGGGCCAGGCCCGCCGAATGGTGCGGTTATCATTTCGTGAGGGTAAAAACTTCGCGCCTACCGAGGCTACCGTTTCATTTAACGGCCAAACCGATCATGTTAAAATACCGGCAAATAAAGATGGTATAGATGTTTTTGAACTTCCGCTTCCCGGCGCGCCAATAACTTCGGCTATGCAGGCAACAGTTAGCTTAAATGCTGATGGCCAGACCTATTCTGCCCGCTGCATCGTTGAACCCGCCCGCAACAACTGGACTATGTACATCCTACCCCATTCGCATGTGGATATTGGCTATACCAATACACAGGCTAAGGTTTTAAAGCTGCACATGGATAATATTGATGAGGCTATCGAGCTGGCAAAAAAGACTGCTAATTATCCTGCCGAAGCCCGTTACAAATGGACCACAGAAGCCATTTGGGTAGTTGATAATTACCTGAAATTAGCAGATGAAGCCAAAAAAGAACGCTTTTGGGATGCCGTAAAAAAAGGATGGATCAGCCTTGATGGTGCGTATGGTAACATCAATACCAGCATGACAGATTCGTACCAGTTAATGCAGATGTTTGCCAAATCGCAAAAACTGGCTAAGGCACATGGGGTTGAGATCCATACAATGTTCCAAGGCGATGTACCGGGCGCAAGCTGGGGTCTTGCAGCACAAAGCGAACAAACCGGCATTAAATATTTTTTATCAGGCCCCAACGCTTCGGATAGGATAGGTAACCTTGCCAAGTGGCAGGATAAACCTTTTTACTGGGTATCGCCATCTGGCAAACAAAAATTACTGTTTTGGCAGTGTCAGCCCTACTCAATTGGCTACGCGTTGAAAGGCACCAAGATCCCGAACTTTTTTACTATAGAAGATCCTAAACCCTTTTATACCGGCCACCCGTCGGATAATTTCCTGAACCCGCACCTTTTCCAATACCTTGGCGGGTTGGAGCAAAACAACTTTCCTTACAACATGTCGCTGTTAACCTGGGCCATGAGCGATAACGCGCCTATTGACCCTGAACTTCCCGACGCAGTTAAAAACTGGAACGAGCATTTCGCCTCGCCAAAACTGGTGATCACTTCGGTAAAACAATTTTTCCAGGATTTTGAAAAACAGTATAAAGACAAGATCCCATCATTTACCGGGGATTATACCGAGTACTGGACGGATGGTGTATCATCAGCAGCAAAAGAAACAGCCATTAGCCGCCAAACATCTGATAAGTTAAAACAGGCATCGGCTATCTGGGCCATCCGCAATCAACCAGCCTACCTTGCCAATGATTTTGACGATACATGGAAAAACCTTTTGCTTTACAACGAGCATACCTGGGGTGCCTACAACAGCACTGATGATCCTGATGATGCTAAAGTTAAAAGCGAATGGGCCATTAAAAAAGGCTACGCTTTAAACGCTCAGAAACAAACTGATTCGCTCAGTAACCTGGCATTATCGGTTAAAACAGCTACTGCAAATAAGGTTGATGTTTACAATACCCTATCATGGCCACGTACCGATATTGTTTATGTACCTGCCGATTTAAGCAAAGCAGGCGACCTGGTTAAAGATGCCACAGGCAAAGCCATCCCATCACAACGTTTAAGCTCGGGCGAGTTGGCCTTTGTTGCCACCGGGATACCGGCTTTTGGCAAAACAACCTACAGCATTAACCGCGGCAAAGCTTTTTCAAATGGCAAGGCCACAATTTCGTTAAACGGATTAGCTAATGGCATATACACCGTAAGCATCGATAGCAAAACCGGTGATATCAGCAAACTGGTAAAAACCGAAGGCGCCAAACAACAAGTATTGGTAGATAGCAGCGGCTTTAACAAATACATTTATATGCCCGGCGATTCGCTGCAGCGCCAGCAAACCAGTAGTGATGCGGTTGTTAGCATTAAAGAAAAAGGGCCGCTGTTGGTGAGTCTCTTGATTACTTCGAAAGCACCGGGAGCTTTTGGTTTAACCCGCGAGATCAGGCTGGTTAACGGGCTTGATAAAATTGAGCTGATCAATACCATCGATAAAGAAAGTATCCGCGCTAAAGAGAGTGTTCACTTCGCGTTTCCGTTCAGTGTTCCTGGCGCGCAGGTGCGTTATAGCATCCCATGGGGAAGCGCTACAGCTGAAGCCGACCAGTTGCCTAATGCCAATAAAAACTGGTTTACCATGCAGCGCTGGATTGATGTTTCTAATGCCTCGTTCGGTATTACCTGGTCAAGCCCGGATGCTCCTTTGTTTGAGATAGGCAAAATTACTACTGCCGATCTGCTGGGTGGCTTGCACCACGCACCGCAATGGTTAACGTTTACGGCACAGTCGCCTAACATCTATTCATGGGTGATGAATAACCTATGGCATACCAATTTCCGCGCCGAGCAGGAAAAAGGGCCGGCTATTTTTCATTACATCTTCCGTTCGCACGCGGCAGGATATGATAGCTTTGATGCCAACCAGTTTGGTCTTAGCAATCATCAGCCATTAGTTGTTTCTGCTTCGGACAGCCAGAACGAAGAGTTGTTTTTCAATATCGGCGGCAAGCAGATCTATGTAGAATCATTAAAACCAGCCGACGATGGCAATGGCGTTATAGCGCAGATAGTAAGCACCGGCGATAGCGAAGTGAGCATCACTCCAAAAACAAAAGCAGCGATTAAGATCTGGAAAAGTAACCTGAGCGAAGAAAAAGTAGCTGCGCTTGAAAGCAATTTTAAGTTCCCGGCAAAAGGAATAATCACCGTACGCATCGAAAAATAAGATAGCTATGAATCAAAAACTATCATCGGAGACCAAAACCTCCGCCCTATTTTTAACAGGCGTAACCATTATTGCAACGCTGGGTGGCCTACTGTTTGGTTTTGACATGGCTGTTATTTCGGGCGTGCTCCCATTTGTAAAAAATCAGTTCGCGTTATCGGCCGCTACTGAGGGCTGGTTTGTATCCTCGGCACTTATCGGTTGCATTATCGGGGTAGCTTTTTCTGGTGATCTAAGCGATAGGCTCGGCCGTAAAAAAATGCTGATGTTATCAGCCGTATTGTTCCTACTCTCTGCTGTGGGTTCGGCATTATCTTCGGGTTTTACGCTGCTTATTTTAGCTCGCATGCTGGGCGGTATGGGCGTTGGTGTAGCATCAATTGTAGCACCGCTGTACATTTCAGAAATTGCACCTGCGCAGATCCGTGGTCGCCTGGTTACTTTTTATCAGCTGGCCATAACGGCGGGTATATTGGTGGCTTACCTTACCAATGCCGGTCTGCTCAATTTTTCATTACACTATAAGGGCGATAGCTTAGGCAAAATAACCGACCTTGTGCTGGTTAAAGAAGTTTGGCGCAGCATGCTTGGCCTCGGTGCCATCCCAGCCTTGCTGTTTTTTATCGGCCTGTGCTTTGTACCCGAAAGCCCGCGCTGGCTTATCCAGAACGGGAAAACCGACGAGGGCATCGCTATCCTGTCAAAAATAACTGACCAGGCAACTGCACTGGATGATGCCATCCTGATCAAAAATACCCAAAGCCAGGAAAAAGGCACCTACCGCGAGATCTTTGCCCCCGCTATGCGTAAACCTCTGTTAATTGGTTTGCTGCTGCCCTTGTTCTCACAATTCAGCGGTATTAACGCGGTAATTTACTACGGCCCAAGGATCTTGAGTGATGCAGGCATCAACATCAGCAATGCCCTGCTTGGCCAGATCATATTTGGTATCGCCAACTTTATTTTTACGCTGATTGCCATTTGGAAGGTAGATAAAATGGGGCGCAGGCCGCTATACATCGCAGGCGCATTAGGCGCTACCGTTTGCCTGTTTTTTACGGGTGTTTGTTTTTATGCGGGCACTACCAACAGCATAGCTCTGGTGATTAGTATAATCTTGTTTTTAGCATGCTTCGCGTTTTCGATAGGCCCGCTAAAATTCGTTATCGCATCAGAGATCTACCCTACCAGGATCCGTGGCCGAGCACTGGGCTTAAGCATCATGACAATGTGGGTAGCCGATACTATTGTGGGCTGGCTTACGCCAATATTTTTAAGTTCGGTTGGACCTGCAGTTACGTTTTGGTTCTTTTCGGCCTGTTGCCTTTTATCGTTTTGGGTGGTATACAAAATGGTGCCCGAAACTAAAGGAAAATCGTTGGAGGAAGTGCAGGATATTTGGGTGGGGCATTGATTGATATTCCGTTCAAAAATAAATCACGATAAGAAATTTCTACACGAATTGACTTTCAAATCGCCCACAATTAAACGAATTACACGAATTTTTATCGGCATAGATTTGAGATTCGTGTAATTCGATAATTCGCAAAAATTCGTGTAAAAATTCTTCCTTCCTATAAAATATAATTTGAACTGCGATAAGCTGTTGGGGTTGTTTGTTTGATTTTTTTAAATACCCTGTTAAAGTAAGGTATATCATTAAAGCCGGTAGCATTACATATTTCCGCGACTGTTAAAGTTGTTTTTTGCAACATTTGAATAGAAGATTCTATTCGGTACTCATTTAAGAAGGTAAAAAATGATTTACCGGTCATTTTTTTAAAAAAGGTACAAAACGAAGATCTATCCATACCAACAAAAATCGCTACATCCTCTAACGTTACCGGGTTTTGAAAATTATTGATCACAAAGCTATACGCTTTCTGCATCCTCTTATCGTTCCTGCTAACGTTTACCCGCCCTCCTATTTCTGTTTTATCTTCTGTTAGGGCAATTACAGATAGCAACCTGAAAAGACTTGCCAACTGTTCAAACTGGCCCTCGTTGGTCATTGAGCGCAAAATTATTTGCATCTGCTTCAATGCACCGTTATTAAAAACAATGGCCTCTTCGATATCCTTAATTTTCAAAATATCTGTGTAAAGCTGCGGCGATGTTGTGGAAATAGCATCAAGCAGTTCAGGCAAAAAAAATATAGAAATATTTTCGATTGTCCCGTCCCCATGAGTATCATATTCATCAAACGACCAGCAATGCGGCACATTTGAGGGGATAAATACGATCTCGCCCTCTAAAAAGGGCTGCATCGTATTTCCCATCACCCTGGTTCCCGAACCTTTAATGATATAAGATATCTCCAGCGCGTCGTGCTGATGAAAAGTGATCTGTTCATTTGGCGGTATCCGGACATGATCTACCAATAACGATTGTTTTTGATCGCCGGGAGGTGGACAATATTTTAAAACCAACGCGTCTTTTTTCATCCAATTACACCTTTTATACAAATATAGAACAATCAATTTCAATGATACGACAATTCAGGTATTGCCATTACCAATATTTTTGTCCGCCGGGATCTGATAATTATAGCCAACAGTTAGCTGAAAATTTTGATCACCAGCTGTATTTGCCATGATTCAGAATGCGGCATCGATTACCAGGCTTTAAGTGATGACGGATCAATTTTCAAACCTGTTGCCTCCAACCATATGAAAAAACAATCAATAACCTATAAATAAAAATGAGTACAAGTAACACTTACTTTGAAACAAAAAAACACTACCCTATTCTTGACGGGCTGCGCGGCGTTGCCTCTGTTTTGGTTATTTTATACCACGTATTTGAAGCGATAAGCAGCGGAAGTCCCGCTGGGCAGCTCATTAATCACGGCTACCTCGCGGTCGATTTTTTCTTTGTATTGTCGGGCTTTGTTGTGGCCTATGCGTATGATGACCGTTGGGGCAAAATGACCCAATGGGATTTTTATAAGCGGCGGTTGGTGCGCCTTCAGCCAATGGTGATTGTAGGATCATTGATTGGTGCCGCGCTATTTTATTTCCAGGTAAGCCCCGCGTTTCCGGCGATAGCGGGCACACCCGTTTGGAAAATGCTGCTTATTATGCTGATAGGCTGTACATTGATCCCGGTAACAAAATCAATGGATATCAGGGGCTGGCAAGAGATGCACCCATTAAACGGCCCGGCCTGGTCGTTGTTTTTTGAATATGTTGCCAATATTCTTTATGCGCTGGTAATACGCAGGTTTTCAAAATTGGCGCTATCAGTTTTTGTTTCGTTGGCTGGTTGCCTGCTGATAGGCTATCTCCTAACCGGTAATAACGGCGACCTTATTGGCGGTTGGTCCATCGATCAAACCCAGCTGTTTATAGGTTTTACGAGGCTTCTATATCCATTTTTTGCAGGCATATTGCTTTGCCGGGTGGGCAAAATTATTCATACTCAAAATGCTTTTTTGTGGTGCAGCGTGCTGTTGCTGATAGTTTTATGCATACCGCGAATAGGCGATCATCAACACGTTTGGATGAATGGATTATATGAAGCCCTATGTGTTATTATTATATTCCCGCTTGTAGTAGCTATGGGGGCCGGAGGCCAGCTTAACACACCAACATCAACCAGGATATGTAAGTTTTTAGGAGATATTTCTTATCCCTTATATATAACACACTTCCCATTAGTTTACACCTATACGGCCTGGGTTTCAAATAATAAACTAACCATGAACACCTATACCATCGCGGTTGGCTTAGGCCTTACACTAACAAGCATATTTATTGCTTACATCTGCCTTAAACTGTATGATGAACCTGTAAGAGAATGGCTAAGGAAAACCGTTTTGATAAAAAAAGCCTCAAAGTAAGTTCGTACACATGTCATCCATTAAATCGCCAGTAAAATTTAAACTTTCACAGCGGGCGATAAATATGCCAAAATCCATTTTTTCATTTTTCAAATGCAACTAAGTTGCATTTGAAAAATCTTTATCTATTTTTGCCATCCAACAACGATAGATTTAAGATGAAAAAATTACCGGTAACCGTACTAAGCGGATTTTTAGGGGCAGGGAAAACCACTTTACTTAACCATGTTTTGCACAATAAAGTAAATATGCGGGTGGCCGTAATTGTGAATGATATGAGCGAGGTAAATATCGACGCGGAGCTGGTAGCCAATCAAAAAACACTTTCCCGAACCGAAGAGAAGCTGGTAGAAATGAGTAACGGCTGTATTTGCTGTACGCTGAGAGAGGATTTGATGATAGAGGTAGAAAAACTGGCCCGTGAAAACAGGTTTGATTATTTGCTGATTGAAAGCACCGGCATTTCAGAGCCTATTCCCGTTGCACAAACGTTTTCATTTGTTGATGAGCAGGCTGGGATAGACCTGAGCCGTTTTTCACAACTGGATACAATGGTTACCGTAGTTGATTGTTTTAACGTTCATCGCGATTTTGGATCGAACGAACTTTTGCTTGATCGCAGCCTTGTTGAAAGCGAGCAGGACCAGCGGACCATCGTTAACCTACTTACCGACCAGATAGAGTTTGCGAATGTTATCATCCTGAACAAAACAGATTTAATTGAAGCTGAATATGTGCAACTACTGGAAACATTGATAAAGAAATTAAATCCCGATGCGAAACTGATCCGCTCCCAATTTGGCGCGATAGATCCTGCTGAAATATTAAACACGGGCTTGTTTGATTTTGAAAAAGCATCACAATCTGCCGGATGGATCAGGGAATTGGAAAATGAGCACATGCCCGAAACAGAAGAATACGGTATAGGTTCTTTTGTATTCAGGTCATCAAAGCCTTTTCACCCCCAGCGTTTCTGGCATTATTTAAATTATGAGTACCCTACCAATATCATCAGGGCAAAAGGATTGTTTTGGATCGCCTCAAAGCGGGATGAAGCTTTAAGTTTTTCGCAGGCCGGAGGTTCATCGCGTTTGGAAAATGCAGGGGTTTGGTGGGCTTCAATGCCTTACCAGGAACGTATTAAGTACAGCGATTTTGTTGATAATCAACAGAAAATTGAGGCCGGCTGGTCGGCGCAGTTTGGCGACCGTAAAAATGAATTAGTGTTTATTGGCCAGCATATGGATAAGGAGAAAGTTATCGCGGAGCTTAACCAATGCCTGATCAATAACGAGGAGATGGAGGCTTATAAAAACCAACAG
This sequence comes from Mucilaginibacter sp. CAU 1740, assembly GCF_039839285.1. NCBI lineage: Bacteria > Pseudomonadati > Bacteroidota > Sphingobacteriia > Sphingobacteriales > Sphingobacteriaceae > Mucilaginibacter > Mucilaginibacter sp. CAU 1740. The sequence goes on from NZ_JBDOQS010000016.1 coordinate 60,197, forward strand.
TACTTTGAAGATCCCTTCAATCAGGTTTTGTAAATCTTTCGAAGCGTCTGTTTAAATCATATAAAATTAGAAGGCAATTATGTTTTTGGGAGAGATAAATCTACCCGATCAACCCAATTCGTCGACACATTAATCATCTTCGTCTACTTCAGTTGCCGTTTAGCAAGGTAATGGTTTGCTTTGACGAGTTTTTAACCGTATCGCGGGTATTACCCGTGGTATATAACTACCAAACAAAAACATGAAAAAAATAATTTTAACCTCGTCCCTCTTCCTGGCCGTATTAGTAACCAGTCATCCTGCAAAAGCGCAGGTTAGCATCAGTGTTAATATCGGTTCACAACCGGCGTGGGGCCCTACAGGCTATGATCACGTAGATTATTATTACATCCCTGCAGTAGATGCTTATTACTACGTTCCTTCCTCGCAGTATATTTATCTTGTTAACAACAAATGGATCTGGAGTTCGGCGTTGCCTTCACGTTATTCAGGCTTTGATTTGTACGGTGCTTACAAAGTAGTGATGAACAGCCCGAAACCGTATCTGCAACATCAATCACATATTACAAAATATAGCAGGTACAAAACTTATACGGCCAAGCAACCGGTTATCAGGGACAGCCGCGACGTGAAATACACTAAAGCCCGTTCAAACGAAGGGCACAACCAACCACAACAGCAACGTGGCCCGCAGCAACCAGAAAAAAGCAGGTCCACGCCGGCGAGAGGAGATCAGCATCAAGCCCCATCATCGCAAAAAAACAATAAGCCGGGTAAAGATGATAAAAACGGCCATGGTGGCCATTAATTAAATTGATCGCATTAAGTTTAGCAGTACACAATTTATAAGTACGCCTAACTTAATGCGATCATTTACCATTTTCTCTCTGACTAACCAACCGTGATAGCGCTAATCAATAAAAAATCGGTTTAGCATTATTAAAAATAGCGGATAATAAACGATATTGTAGGCTCCAATCAATTACAGCCTAATGAAATTATTTACACTCCGATTTTTTATCGCCCTGCTTTTACTCGGGGCAACTATTGAAAGTAACGCCCAAACTACCACTGCCGTTATTCCCGGCGACTTTCCTGATCCTACCATTATCTCAACTCCTAAAGGTTATTATGCTGCGGGAACATCATCCGAGTGGGCTCCTCATTACCCGATATACCACTCAACCGATCTGAAAAACTGGAAACAGGTTGGCTATGTGTTTGATAAAACTCCCCAATGGATAACCGGCTCATTCTGGGCACCGGAGTACTACCACATCGGCAATACCTATTACATTTATTATACAGCGCGCCGTAAAGCTGATAACATCAGCTGCATTGGCGTGGCCACCTCAAAATATCCCGACCATGGTTTTACAGATCACGGTGTTATCGTTGATTTTGGCAAAGAAGCCATCGATCCGTTTATCTACAACGATAATGGCCAACTCTACATCAGCTTTAAAGCCTACGGGCTTGACAACCGCCCTATCGAGCTGTTGGCCTACAAACTTTCGGCAGATGGTTTGAAAACAGAGGGAGAAACCTTCTCTTTATTAAAAGACGATAAAAAAGCAGGAATGGAAGGGCAAAGCTTTTTGAAGCATGGCAAATATTATTACCTGTTTTACTCGGCAGGTGGTTGCTGCGGTATCCCTTGCAGTTATCACGTAAAAGTAGCAAGGGCCACCAAATTTGCAGGCCCTTATGAAAAAAGTGATAACGAACAATTGCTGAAACCCGCACCCGGATGGAAATGCAGCGGGCACGGTACCTTTGTAAAAAACACCAATGGTACATACGCCTACCTTTGCCACGCCTACAGCGAGCGCAGTGAAGTGTTTACAGGACGCGAGGGTGTATTATCAACCCTTAGCTGGGATGCAAAAAGTGGCTGGCCGGTTATGAAGGCTTTAAACGAGGCCCGTCCCCTACCCAATATCCATGATAACTTTATGGCTAAAAGTCCGGCTTTATACTGGCAATATGATTTTCATAACGCTGCGCCTGTTGTAAAACAAGGCAACGGGATCTTCTCATTATCAGGAAAAACGCTTGATAAAAACACAACCGGAATAGTTTATGGCGTACGCCCCCTATCCGATCATTTCGATATGACAACTACCGTAACTAACCATAATGATGCGCTTAAAGGCCTTACATTTTATGGCACCTCAAATGCCGCCCTGGGCATTGGTACAGCGGGCAAGAGCGTAAAATTGTGGATGGTGCGCGATGGAAAATTTAGTGTGATAGATTCGGCAGCTATTACCGGTAACTCTCGTGTTGAACTTAAATTCAGCATGACGCCCGACAGAACCTGTAAAGCTTATTACAAACAGGGTGGCGACAAATGGACAGAGCTAAATGCAGGCGGCAATGCCTCGTTAAACTTTTTGCCGCAGTGGGACAGGCCGCAAAGAATAGGATTGTTCTTTAAGGGACTGCCAACCGAAAAGGCCCAATTTAGCAGTTTTAGTGTGGAGAATAAGAAGGATTAGTAACTTTTGAAGATAATTCGTTAGCTAATCTATTAACGGAGGTAAAGCCTGGTATAAACATACCGGGCTTTACTTTTTAATATCCTCATCAAAGCCAAACCATACAAGCATTGGCAGGATTTGTACAAATCTTTCCCGTTTTTGTCCATGTTGGCAGATAGGCCATCAGGCTAATTTTGTTTCATCAAAGCAGGACATTTTAACCTCAACGGGATATGAAAAACAACGGGATCATTATTCGCCAAAGTCAGTTACCGGTAAGGGAAACCCTCGATAAGATAGCAGACGTGCTATCAAAAAACGGGGCGACTATTTACGTCCGAATAAACCAGCAAGCTGAAGCTGCCGAAGCAGGCATTCAATTAAACCATCTGGAGTTTATCCTTTTCGGAAACCCCAAACGCGGGGGACTGGTAATGAAAGAAAATCCGGTTGCCGCGCTCGATCTACCATTGAAGATCATGGCCTGGCAGGATGATGAAAACAAAACCTGGGTTTACTACAACGCGGCCGATTACCTGCAAACAAGGTTTTCCTTAAGTGCAGAAGCCACCGCCCTGGTTGATATCGATGCTCTGGTTACCAAGATCCTGCAATAACAACACATTAAAAAACACACATAACATGCGGGGCACACCAGCCAACACATCGCATGCAAAACAACTTTATGAAAACTTTAAAACTCATTATCGGATTACTCTTAGTATCCGTAATAACCGCAAACGCGCAAAAAACAAAATCATTACAATGGATAGGCGGCCCAACCTATGTACTTCATTTGGGCAGTTTTAAAATATTGACCGACCCAATGCTAAGCCCTAAAGGCGATTCGGCATTTATTATCAAACAGCATCCTACCACAGGGCAGCTAAATGCACCTATCACCCGCCTCATAGCACCCGCTAAATTTGATATGGATAATATCGATGTGCTTTTAGTAAGCCACCCCCATGCCGATCATGTGGATAAACAGGCAGTAGCAACATTACCCAAAAACCTGCACGTTGTAGGCCCATTGATAAACAAACAGGTTTTTAATGATTGGGGATGGACGGTATTTACCGGCCTTAACTGGGGCGATAGCACTGTAGTAAAAAAGGCAAACGAAACACTTACCATCACTGCGGTAGAGGCGCATCACGCGGCTAACGACCCGCTTAAAGCACAGTTGGGTAAAGGCAACGGATACATTATTACATATAGCAATGGAAATGATATTTACCGCATTTACTGGGCTGGCGATACCGTATGGTTTGATGATATAGCCACTTACACCAAATATGGTAATATAGACTTGCTAATACCTGATATGGGTGCAGTTGGCTCGGACGGGGCCATTGGGAGAAGAGGTTTAAACTCTGCCGATTGCCTTCAAATTGCCAAAACACTTAACCCGCAAATGATCATCCCAGTGCACCACAGTACTTTTTCGATGTATGTTGAACCGATCTCGGTTTTAAAAGACACACTCAATAAAACCGAATTTGGCAAACGCCTGCATATTCTTAAAACCGGGCAAACAGCTAAACTATACCCCGTAAAACAGCATAATTTTTAATAAATATATAAGTGATATCGATGAAAGAGAAAGTGATAAGATCAACCGAAGGACAACAAATTAACGTGCTAACCGGCAGTCAGATCATAAAACTGACCGGCCAGGAAACTAACGGGCAATTTGCTTCAATTATTCAAAACCTGCCGCCCGGCACGGGTGTCCCCCGACATATCCACAATGACAATGACGAGCATTTTCATATACTGGAAGGCGAAGTCCATTTTGAATTTGGCGATGATGAAGGTACTTTAAAAGCCGGCGACATGATATTTTTACCCCGTAATGTACCACATTCGATACTTGCAGTTGGCGATCAAACAGCAGTTATTGCATTAACTGTAACACCCGCCGGTGCCGAAAATATGTTTTTAGAATTGAGTGAGCTGCCCTCCGGAACGCCGGATTTTGAAAAGGTTAGCGAAATATGCAGCAGGTACGGCATAAGCTTTGTTTAGAAACACCTAAGGCCCATATAATTATAGGCCAAAAGGTAAAATATGATAAGGTTTAGGTTGTAAAGAACTAAAAGGGTAGTTAATTAAAATTTTGCCCTTTAGTTCTTTACAATACAAAAGTAACCTTACCCTTTTTGCCCTGCAATACTGAAAAAGTGGTATATCAGTATGCTCTGAATTTATTAATTGCTTCTACTTTATTCTGTACCTGCAACTTAACGTAGGTATTACGGATATGCTTTTTTATGGTACCGGTGGTAATTTGGAGCTTATCGGCAATTTCTTTATACTGCAGGCCGCGTGCCAGGTAGTTAAGCACTTCTATCTCACGTTCGGTTAAATTTTCGGCAGCGGGCGAAGCTGGCTTGGCTTCGGCAGTGTTGTTAAATGATGCTATTACACGTCGTGAAATGTAGGCGCTCATCGGCGAACCTCCCGCGGCTATCTCGTTAATGGCATTTTTAATTTCATCGGCCGATGACTCTTTGAGCATGTAACCGGTTGCCCCGCTTTTTAACGATTCAAAAATATTGGTGTTATCATCGTTTATGGTGCATACCAAAAACTCGGTTCCGGGAACCTGAGGTTTGGCCCGGCGTATAAACTCAATGCCGGTCATGCCGTCAAGGTTTATATCAACTATAAAAATATCAGGCTTAAGCTGCCCTATTTTTTTGAGTACGGCTTCGGCATTACTGTATGATCCCATCAAACTTACACCGCTCATATCATGGATTATCTGTTCCAATCCACGCCTGAAATGTAAATTATCTTCTATTAAAACTATCTGGAGCATGCTTGCAGTAAATGTAGATGGCTAATATCCTAAATTATATACACTTTTGTTATACCTATTAAGTAGTAGATTAAATGTGCACTTTAAAGCTGATTGATGTTCCTTTTCCACGGGCTGTATCAATTTTTAGATCGGCATTTAACCTCCCTGCCCGCGCGTAAATATTGCGGATCCCCATGGTTTCAAGTTTACGTGGATCCAGCTCAAAACCTTTCCCATCATCGCGGATAGTGATATGCAGCTTTTTTTTATAAAGGCTGATACTCAGAAAAGCATTCCTCGCACCCGAATGCTTGATGATGTTGTTCAGACCTTCCTTAACCAGCAAATAGATCTGCCGCCTTTTTTCGCCGCTGATGGTTATAGTAACATCACTAACTAAAGTACTTTCATTAAGGCGGATATCGCTAAATTCAAACAGCCTGATAGCCTGCTTATGAATAAAATCGGTAAGGTTGCCCACTTCGTCGTTTTCCGGGTCAAGGCTCCAGATAATTAAACGCATTTGGGTTGATATATCGGTAATCGCCTCGTGAATAGCATCTATCTCTTTAAACGCGGGCTGGTCGGCCACCCTTTTACTCAACAGTTCGGTACGCAATTTAATACCAGATATACTTGCACCCAGATCATCATGTACTTCGCTACTAATCCGCTGACGTTCACGCTGCAGCGCAAGGGCACTTTCATAGTCCTTTTTTTGCAGGCCTATAATGGATAAATAATACTTACGCACTACCAAATACACTATAATTATCGCGCCTAAAACAGCTACTATTTGTAACCATAATTGTTGATACCATAAAGGCATCACATCAAAGCTAAAAACAATTGTGCGGCTCAATTGATTAAAGCGATCGGCAGCGGCGGCTTCCAATTCATAATGCCCGGGTGGTAACAGGTCGAAACGCTTTTCGCCGGATGGGGCCACACTCCAGCTTTTATCAACTCCTTTAAGCCTGAAACGGTATTGTATTTTACCCATGCTTTTGTAGGATAGTGCAACACAATTAAACACAACGGGCTGCCCATAGGTAAAGCTGCTTTCCTCTGTGCCTGCCCCATCATCAATTATAACCGGCTTGGGCAAATTAGTGTTCCCCATGTTTTGAGTAACCGCTATACCCTGGTCGGTAGCTATATAGTAATCGCGGTTGTTCCGTACAACGTCGGCAACGTTATCTGATGGTAAGCCGTTGCTGGTATTAAGCAGGCTTACCTTATAATTTTGATAGTTATTTTTAAAGCTGATAATGCTTACCCCGTTGGCCGTGCAGGCCCATAAGGTGTTATCATCCGTCCAGATGAGTTTACGGATATCGCCCGATGATATAACAGGCGCGTTAAATTGCACCACCTTTTTATCAACCCATAAAAACAAACCTTTGGCCTCGGTGCCTATAGCTAACGCGCTATTGTTTGATGCCATGCATTTTACAACATCAATCCCCTTATCGGGAGATATTTTGGTATAATAACCGCTACTTTTATGGTTAGGCTTAAACTGATATAAACCGTAAAGCGAACCTATCAACATGTGGTTTTTATACCAGGCTAAGGACGTAAGTCGCAAATTTTCGAACGCGTAACCCTGCAACTCCTTAAAATCATTCGACATGGTAAGCACCGAGTTTTGCGAAATAAAACACAGGTCATCGGGCTGTTGGGCAATTCCTTTTATAGGCCCAAAAAAACATTTTACCGGCTGCCATGATGAGGGCTTGCTATTGGAAACATCCAAACCAAATATGCCATTATCAGTACCCACCATAAGCCTGTTGCCCGAAATGGTAACCAGGCTGGTGATCCGATTAAAATCAGACCGGTCCTGCTTTATGGTTATGCTGCCTATGGCCGGGTTGGGATTAGCATCAAGCTTCATGTAATTCAATACACTTAAAATGTGCCCGGTAAACAAGTAGCCGCCTGCTATGCCCAGTTTTAAAACATCCTCATTGGCCAGCCCGCTCTCTTTATTGATAACCGTTACCTCGGGATTAGTGCTTAAAAAGAAGCCTTTATCATAACTGCCAAACCATATGTTATTTTCCTTATCAACAACCGTTGCCGTGGTGATGTTGTTGTTCAGATAATTTTTACGCTCGCCGGTAAGGTAGTTGATGATATAAGTGCCCTGCTTTACCGTGGTAACAGCAACCGTATTTTTACCCGTTGGATAAACCGACGTAACGTTCCCCTCAAAGCGGACTTTATAGATCGGGACGATGCCGTTTTCTGTCGACTTGTAAACCTGCACCCAATCTTTGGTTATTAATAACAAATGATTTTGCTGCAAAGCCAACCGGTAAGGCCTGGTATTATCTTTAGCTGTAAAGTAGCTTAGCTGCCCGGCGGAGAGTTCCTTTTCAAGTATGTTGATATCATTGTCGGTAAGACTTAGTTCTTCACCGTTGGGGCCATAGGTATAGCCTACCAAATGTTGCAAGGCATGTGGTTTTGACCGCAGTTGCGCAAAATGATAAACTTTGGTACTGAGCGCATAGGTTACACAAAGCTCGTTGTATCGGTTAAAAAAGAAATTGCCGAAAGGCAGCACCCATATTTTTTGCTGAGGATCAAGCTTATGGATAACACCGTTTTCATAGTAGCAAAAGCGATAGTTATTACAATAAAAAAATATGCGGTGGTAATTATCTTCGGCAATACGGAAACACTCATTGCTTTCCAAACCATCGGCCGAGGTGAAATTTTTAAAATGCTGTCCGTCAAACCTACTCACACCTTTATCGGTAGCTATCCAGATAAAGCCTTTACTATCCTGCATCATATAGTTTACCCGCGAACTTGGCAAACCATCGGGTGTGCTATAGTTTTTGAGGTATACTATTTGGTAGGGCGTACTGGCGTATACGCCCGAAAACGAGCATAAAGCAAGTATTAAAAGTTTTAGAAAAGGCATCTTTAATCCCATGCTTAAAGGTGTAGTTTAAAGCTAATGGATGTCCCTTTTCCGCGGGCGGTATCAATTTTCAAATCGGCATTTAACCGTTTTGCGCGTGCGTAAATATTACGTACCCCCATGGTTTCAAATTTCCGCGTATCCAGATCAAAGCCTTTGCCATCATCGCGGATAGTGATCTGCAAGCGTTTTTTATAAATGCTGATGCTTAAAAAAGCGTTTCGTGCGCCCGAGTGCTTGATAATGTTGTTCAGTCCCTCTTTCACCAGCAAATAGATCTGCCGCCTTTTTTCGCCGCTGATAGTAATAATCTCTTCGCCTACAGAAGTGCTTTCGTTAAGGCGGATATCACTAAATTCAAACAGCCTGATGGCCTGCTTATGGATAAAATCGGCAAGGTTGCCCACCTCGTCATTTTCCGGATCAAGGCTCCAGATAATTAACCGCATCTGGATGGTAATATCGGTTATGGCCTCATGAATGGCATTTATCTCTTTAAACGCGGGCTGATCGGCCACCCGTTTACTCAATAGTTCGGTGCGGAGCTTAATACCCGAGATACTCGCGCCCAGATCATCATGTACCTCACTGCTGATGCGCTGACGTTCACGCTGCAGGGCAAGGGCATTTTCATAATCCTTTTTTTGTAGGCCGATAATGGATAGGTAGTATTTACGCACCACCAAAAACACGATGATTATCGCGCTTAAAACAGCCACTATCTGCAGCCATAATTGCTGGTACCACAAGGGCATCACCTCAAACTTAAAAACAAGTGAGCGGCTTAGCTGATTAACACGATCCGCGGCAACGGCTTCCAGTTCGTAATGGCCGGGGGGCAACAGATCGAACCGTTTTTCGCCGGAGGGTGCTATGCTCCAGTTTTTATCAACTCCCTTAAGCCTGAAACGGTACTGTATTTTCCCCATGCTTTTGTAGGATAGGGCAACACAGTTAAACACCACAGGCTGGCCATACCTAAAGCTGCTTTCCTCTTCGGGGATCCCATCGTCTATAATAACGGGCTTTGGCAAATTAGCATTCCCCAAATTTTGAGTAACCGCTATGCCCTGATCTGTAGCTATATAATAATCCCGATTATTACGTACAACATCGGCCACGTTATCTGATGGTAAGCCATTGCTGGTATTAAGCAAACTAACCCGGTAATTTTGATAATTATTTGTAAAGCTGATGATACTTACCCCGTTGGCAGTACAGGCCCATAAGGTATTATCATCCGTCCAAACCAGTTTCCGGATATCGCCGGATGATATAACCGGCGCGTTAAATTCCTCCACCTTTTCATTCACCCATAAAAATACGCCCTTACCTTCGGTACCCACGGCCAGCGCTTTGTTATTTGATGCCAGGCATTTCACAACATCAATCCCCTTATCGGCCAGGATCCGCTCATTTTTAAATTTGCCCTGGTTAATTACGGGTATTAAAGGTGTAAAACGGTACAAACCGTACAGTGAGCCTACCAGCGTTTGGTTTTTATAACGCGCGAGTGAGGTCATGCGGACCGATTCAAGGTTATAACCTATCACATCCTTAAGTTGGTGCGAAAGGATCCCGATAGAATTGTGCGAAATAAAACTTACCGTATCAGGCCAGTTTGCGATTCCTTTTATGGGGCCAAAAAAGCGTTTCACAGGCTGCCATAGCGCAGGGTTACTATTAGAAACATCTATACTAAATATGCCATTATCCGTACCAACCATAAGCTTATTATCAGGAATGGTGACCAAACCGGTGATCCGGTTAAAATCAGACCGCTCCTGCTTTATAGTTATACTACCTATAGAAGTGTTCGGAGCCCCGAGCTTCATATAATTAAGCACACTTAAAATATGCCCGGTAAACAGATAGCCGCCCGCTACACCCAATTTTAAAACATCCTCGTTGGCCAGGCCGCTTTCTTTGTTAATAACTGTTACTTCGGGATTGGTGCTTAAAAAAAAGCCTTTATCATAACTGCCAAACCATATGTTATTTTCTTTATCAATAACCGTAGCCGTGGTGATGTTGTTGTTCAGATAATTTTTACGATTGCCGGTAAGGTAATTGATAATATAGGTACCCTGCTTTACTGTGGTAACCGCCACCGTATTTTTGCCCGTTGGATAAACCGATGTAACGTTCCCTTCAAAGTGGATCTTGTTAAGCGGAACAATTCCATTTTCTGTTGATTTGTAAACCTGCACCCACTCTTTGGTTATTAGCAGCAGGTGATTTTTTTCTACGGCAAGCCTGTAGGGTTTAGTGTTATTTTTGGCAGTAATATAGCTTAATTCCCCATCCGAAAGTGCCTTTTCGAGTATATTGATATCATCGTTGGTAAGGGTTAGTTCTTCGCCGTTGGGGCCATAAGTATAGCCCACCAAACGTTGCAGGGTATGAGGTTTTGACCGCAGTTGCGCAAAATGATAAACCTTTGTACTAAGGGCAAAATTTACGCAAAGCTCGTTATACCGGTTAAAAAAGAAATTAGCAAAAGGCACTACTAATATTTTTTGCTGCGGATCCAGCTTATGGATAAGCCCGTTTTCGTAATAACAAAACCGGTAATTGTTGCAGTAAAAAAATATCCGATGATAATTATCTTCGGCAATACGGAAGCACTCATTGCTTTCCAGCCCATCGGCCGAGGTGAAGTTTTTGAAATGCTGCCCGTCAAACCGGCTTACACCTTTATCTGTAGCTATCCAGATAAAGCCTTTGCTATCCTGCATCATATAGTTTACCCGCGAACTGGGCAAACCATCGGGCGTGCTGTAGTTTTTAAGGTATACCACCTGGTAAGGTGTATCGGCATATACTCCCGAAAATAAAAACAGACTTAGAATTAGTATTTTAAAAAAAGGGCTTTTCAGCAGCATTTTATCACCTACAATCAATTATATATCTTTCCCTTGTTAATAATACACAATTATACGGAGTGCGCGGCTTTGTGTTATATTATTGGTGAATATTAAAGTTGAACAGGTTTTTCATCTCAACGCACCATCGCGGTTATACCGCCCGCGATATTCTAACGGAGAGAAGCCCGTAATTTTTCTGAATACCTCTCTAAAAGCCTTTAAATCGGCATAACCAACCTCATACATTACTTCGTTAACAGTTTTCCGGCTGGTTTCAAAAGCTTTTTTCGCTGCTTCTATCTTAACCCGCTGGGCATACTCTACCGGGGTATTGCCGGTAGCCTTGATAAACCTTCTGTCGAAATTACGACGGCCAATGGCAAAGCTGGAAGCAAGACTTTCTATAGAGATCCGTTCATCCAGTTTACTTTCAATATAAACCTGTGCTTTTTTAACCAGCTCATCGCCGTGGCTGCGCTGTCCCTTAAAAATAATGAATGAAGATTGGCTGTGCCTGTCCATTTCTATCTGAAAAACTTTTGAGCAATAAATGGCGGTTTCCCTGTCGTAATATTTTTCAACTAAGTAGAGGATGAGGTTAAGAAAAGAGTAAGCGCCGCCGTTGGTATAGATCCCCTGCTCATCGGTTATTAACTGATCGGTTTTCAAATTAATATCAGGGTAAAGCTGCTTTAACTGATCTGCCGCCGACCAATGTGTTGAGCAACTTTTACCGTCCAACAAACCAGCAGCAGCCAACAGGTAAGCCCCGGTGCAAATACTGGCAATGCAGGCACCGTTGCGATATTGATCACCTATCCAGTCAATTATTTCGCCATTTAGTTTTATAGCCTGTTGATAGTTGTGATTGAGTGACGGAACAACAACCAGATCGGTTTTATTTATGGCCGAAATATGTTTGTGAGGGCGGGCGGTAAATAATCCACCATAAAAATCAACCTCGGCCGCAATACCCGCCAGTTCAATTTTAAACACTTCTTTTTTGCCCTTTTCTTTTTGGTAAGCATTGGCGCGGGTGAATATTTTATAAGCGCCTACAATGCTGCTCAGGTTGTTTTCGCCGTTGGGCACAATGATGGTGAGGTGTTTCATAACTATGGCTTTGAAGTAAAGATAGGTATTTCGATATGTCCAAATCAACCCACCACAATGTCTAAATAACACCTTTTATCGGCGCATTCCGGATGGTATATTTGTATGTAAAACATTGAATTACTTAACCATACCAATATCAAACCAATGAGAAAGCTAACTTTTTGCCTGTTGCCAGCATTGCTAAGCCTTAGTGCTTTTAAAAACGATACCCGGTTACCACACTCCGTTCAGTTAAACACCATGACAACTATATCAACTACGGCGAAACCCGATCAGCTTACACCTAAAGAACGGGACTACGCCATTAAATTTTTAACCGAAACAGAATCGGGAGTTTTTGATGCAGTAAAGGGACTATCAGAGGCACAGCTACAATTTAAGCCCGCGGCCGATAAATGGAGTGTGGAAGATTGTGTGAAACACATAGCAGCGTCCGAAAAAAATCTTTGGGACATGGTAGATGCATCGCTAAAGCAACCGGCCAACCCCGAAAAGCGCGCTGGAATTAAATTTAGCGACGAACAACTGGTTGGCGCTGTGGAAGACCGTTCGCATAAATCAAAAACTTTCGCGGCCCTTGAACCGGCAAACTCACCCTATAAAACACTACCCGAAGCACTTGCCGCTTTTAAAGAAAACCGCGAAAAACTGATCGCCTTTGTTAAAAATACGGATCAGGACTTACATAACCATGTATCTGTTTTGCCTATCGGTACTTATGATGCTTACCAATTTATCCTGCTTATTTCGGCACATACCAACAGGCATACTCAGCAAATTAATGAGGTGAAAGCAAGTGCTGATTTTCCGAAGAGTTGATTGAGGAACCTATTTAAAAACGATTAGATAAAATTACTATCCCTAACGTCATTGCTGTAATTAAAAGCCGCGGCATCTAAAGGAGGTATGACATTATCCCATTTGTCATGCTGAGGTACGAAGCATCTTCTTCGCCCTGTATAGCGGATATGCTTGTTGAAGAAGATCCTTCGCTATCGCTCAGGATGACAACAGTTTTTAATTATGTCATGGGTAGGCACGAAGCAATCCCCGACTTTACAGGGCGGATTTGCATAGCCACTCTGCCTCTTGGGGATTGCTTCGTGCCTCGCAATGACGGCTTCGATATGTTTTAAGCCGCCTCTGAAGAACAATATATAAATACCATGAAAGATTTCACTACCTCATTCACCTTTACCCAAACGCCCAAGCAAGTATTTGATGCAGTAACCAATGTTCGCGGCTGGTGGTCGGAAGGGTTGGAAGGCCAATCTGCGCAGCAAGGCGATGAATTTGTTTACCGCCACAAAGATATCCACTACAGCCGCCACCGCTTAACCGAGGTTATACCAAACAAAAAAATAGTTTGGCTAACCACCGATGCCAGCATCAATTTTGTTGACGATAAAACCGAATGGACGGGCACTACCATTACTTTTAATATTGATGAGAAGAACGGGCAAACAACCCTACGCTTTACACACAAAGGCTTAACGCCCCAACTGGATTGTTTTGAGGCCTGTAGCGGCGGCTGGAATTACTACCTGCAAAGCCTCCATGATTTGGTTATTACAGGAAAAGGACATCCCGACGAGGCTTGCTAAACGTTTTTAAGTGCTGTTGAAAAATGCAAAGTATTCATTGCCGTTGGTTTCAACCAACGGCAAAAAAGACAAAATTTCCTGGCTTTAGCCCAACTAAGCAAGCGGATTGGGCTAAAGCCCATTTGCTTGTTGTTCATTATTCCGTTGGTTAAAACCAACGGCAATGAAGGCTTTTAGCAGGATGTGATTATCATACTATCAAACAAACAACGCCTTACTCTTCGGCGTAACTTTCCCAATCCGGCTATCCTTAAGGGTTACCAATTGGCAAAGTTGTACCGCGGCGCTTTCAAAATCATCATGCTTATCGCTAAGCAGCAGCCAGGCGGTATCAAAGCCCTCTTCCAGTTCAAAATTGGTAATAGCCGGTATCTCTGTTTTTAAACTATCGTGATACTCCCTTTTAGTTTCGATCCAGATGCCGTTGTGTTGCGGATTCTTATTTGTTTTGCGGAAGATGAGGACTATCTTTTTATCAAAATAGATATAGAACATACCAACGGCCGGCTTAACGATCAAGCCCGGGGGCAAATAATCGAGCAGGAAATCAAAAGGCATGGGTTTCTTCATTGTTGCTTAAACTAATGACCACTATTATACGGATAGTGGCAGTGTAAACCAAAATGTACTACCGTTCCCCAATTCACTTTTCACTCCTATTTCGCCGCCATGTTGTTTAACAATTTCGGCACAGATGTATAAACCTAAGCCCAGGCCCGATTGAGGTGCACCGTTTTCCGACCGGAAGTATCGCTTAAATATATGCGGCAATTGATCCGGCTCTATGCCCGGCCCCGAGTCTGTAACATTAACCCGCACAGCATCCGGAAGTTGTTGCACCTGGATGGAAATTACCTTAGAGTATGGAGCGTATTTTACAGCGTTTTCTACCAGGTTAACCAATACCTGTTCTATTTTTTTCTCGTCGCCAACTACTTGAACAGATAAGTCGCCTTCAATATCCAGTTCATGCTTGCCCGAAACAGTGATAAAATCGCAACAGGTGGTGATGAGGTTCCCCAAATCAAAAGGCAACTTTTTTAAAGTATAATTTCGTGCAGCCAGCCTGCTGGCATCAAACAGATCGGTTACCAGGTAAGTAAGTTTATTTACACTCCGGTTGGCCTGCTCTATCATTATTTTATTCAGCTCTATCGGACCTTCATCCTGGTGGGCGTGCAAAACCTGTATTGCTGCCTTTAATGCCGTAACGGGAGTGCGCATTTCGTGGCTGGCTATGGCTATAAATTCATCGCGTTGTTGTAACAGCGCGATATTGTTACGCCTTAACTCGGTTTGCTCCATCGCTACGTTGGCCAGTTTTTTCAGAAGCTTCTGTTCTTTTTCGGTAAACAACCGTGGTTCGGTATCAATAAGGCACAAGGTGCCAATAATGTAACCATCGGGCGTAATTATGGGGGCACCGGCATAAAACCTGATCCGAAGTTTATCGGTAACATAGGGATGATTAACAAAAAGCTCGTGCTTATAAGTATCCTCAACCAAAAGCAGATCGGGCTGTAAAATTGCTACCGAGCAAAAACCAACGCCCCTGTTTACAAACTGTAAACCATTTAGGCCAACTTCGGCTTTAACAAATTCGGTATCGGCGTTTAAAAATGAAATGTGACTTATCGGACAGGAAAATAACTCGCAGGCAAGCTCACAAATGCTATCAAAAGCTTTTTCCTTGTGCGAGTTGAAGATCTGGTAACGCTCGAGCGCCGCAATACGCTCCGCATCATTATCAGGAATAAGGTTTATTCCGTAAACATTGTCCATAATACGTTTTAGGATTGACAGCAACTAATATAAACTTTTCAAAAGTTATTATTTATAAACATTAAATATCTTTCCTAATATTCAATGCAATTAACTATAGCGGCAAATAAAATAAAACCCGGGCGCCAACACCGTTAGCGCTCCGGGTTCTTCAATAGTGAAAGGTAATAGGTTAAAATGGCTTGCGTAGTGTTGCCTATTCGCCCCTATCAGGGTTGGTTATTTCGAAAAATCAAATTTGCCTTCAAACAATTTGCCTACCACCGGGAGCGGTTTGGTAGCTTCGTTATTGGCGGTAATTACACCAAGTAACAGCAATACAAGTGTTACAATGCCGGTAACCATAGATACCATTGAAAGCGCCGGAACAATGGCGGCCAATACAGAAAGTGCTACACCTAACACTACCGATAAAATAATTAAACCAAGAGATTGCCCAAGATGATAGTTAACAAGCGGGCTTTTATCGGTACGTTTTTTATACTCCAAATAAGATACGATCCAACCGATGATGGTGATGTATGCCACAATGGCCATGCTTTTGTTTGTCATAACTTTTTGTTTTTTAAGGTTAAACGATAAATGATGTTGACCCAAAATTAGGGTGCACTTTATCGTCAACCAAAAAAACGCCGACTACAAGCCGTCTACAGCTACAACTACACGCATCTACAAAACATCTACAACAATTAGCTAAGTTTTTGTGTTACAAAGATGATCTTGTAACCTTAACAGCAAATCAAACAATACATCCTAATGCCTTTAAAATATATAATTGCCGCAACAATTTGCTTTATTTCAACCACATATGCTACGGTAAGTAAGGCCCAATCGCTAATGATCGATTCATTGCAGCAAGCTTTAAAAACCGCGCCGAACAACCAAAAGCCGGTTATCATGGCCGAGTTTGCCCGCAGTACAGTTGATAAGGATATCCGTTTATCAATTACCAATGCAACTAAAGCCATAAAACTGGCAAAGGATAATAACGATGCCGGTGCGAAGGCTTTCTGTTACGCCACCATGGGTTATTTACTGATGCAGAACGATCAGCAGCACCGTGCTTCTCTTTTTATTGATAGCGCGGTGCAAGCGGCAGCTAAATCAAAAGATAACACCCTGGCAGCATTTGCCTGGTTGCGCAAAGGCTGGTTTGAATTGGTTAAAGGGAACAATGAAAAGGCTATGCCCGGTTTACTCAAAGCCGAACAACTGCTACAGAATAATACCGACCGGCGAGCCTTTAGCTACAAAACGCTAATAAACCATTACATAGCCAGCATTTATGCCTACGGCAGCGATACCCTAAAACAACGCAGATACGCTAAAGATTGCCTGGCGGCGGCAAGGCAAAGCCAATGCCCTGATGATCTGACCCTGGGTTATATGACCTTAGGCCACAGTTTCTTTTCAGCATTTGAAAAAAACATTTCCAACCGTACATTGCTCGATTCATCTACAGCCTGTTACCGGGCATCGATGGTTATTTATCAACGCTATAAACAAAAGATCTTATTACAAAGCAACGCATCTACCACTGCGCTGAATATCGCCAACAGCTACCTCAAATATTATCCCCCGGTTTATAAAGACAGCGCTTACCACTACGTTAACATGGCCCTCGAAATAGCCCGGCAAACCAACGGCAAGGAGATAATTGCCAATTGCTACGGCATTTTAAGTGAGTATGCGCTGCGCGATGGATCGCCGCAAAAGGCTGAGCAGTTTTTATTAACCGGCCTTTCAGAGTTAAAAGATTCAACAACCGGGGTTGATATAACGCGCTCAAGGTTAATGCAGGGGCTTGCAGGAATAGCCGAAAAAAGCGGCAATAAAGCCAAAGCGCTTGATTATTATAAAAAGTATATCGATTACTATCGCAAGGCTTTCGATAGTCAGAAACTGGCCACCATTCAGCAGCTTGATGAGGAATATCAATCTGTACTGAAAGAAAAGGAGATAGCCTATTTAAAGGAGCGCGGCAACTTTAACAGGAAGCTGAACTGGCTTTATGCCATTATAGGTTCGGCAAGTATAGTTTTACTTGGTTTGCTGCTTAGCTCGTACCATTATAAACTAAAGGCGTCGCAACAGCAAAAGCAGCTTACCGAGCAGGAGAAGGAAGAAATGAAGCTGTTAGCCCAACTGCAACAGGCCGAAGCCCAGCGCCTCCTCCTCGAAAAACAGGAGGCCGAGTTACAGGTATCTTTACGCGAAGAAGAACACGCCCGCGCCAAAGCCCAACAGGAACTGTTGCAAGACCGTACCGACTGGTTGGAAAAAGAACTTCTGGCCGGATCTCTCAAAATAGAAGAAAAGAACGCCATTTTAGAACAATTGAAGGAGAAATCGCTCAAAGCGGATTCGCCGGGGGTAGCGAAGCAAATAGGCCGCATCATTAATCAAAACCTGCGGATGGATAAAAACATCGACGAGCAACAGGCTATCAATCAAACCCATCCGGGCTTTTTCCATGCGCTACAGGAACAGGCCGAAAACAACCTCACCCGGCTCGATCTTAAATATTGCTCGTACATTTTAATGGGGCTTGATACCAAAGAGATAGCCAACCGTCTGGGTGTTGAACCTAAAAGTATTAGGATGGCGAAATACAGGCTTAAACAGAAACTTAGGTTATCTAAGGATGAGGATCTGGATCAGTTTATTACCCGGGCGGGGAATTATGTATAGATGATTACATAAGGGGTGCATCGGTCATCTTTTTTAAGCAGGAAAGGAATATATCTTCAGTAAGATTGTTACACCCAACCAAACCCTATCTTTAATAAATTGCTTTCATAAATCCGTCAACCCATGTCGCTTGAAATTAAAGCAATTTATATAACCGTTGCACTGTTTTTCTGCACGTTAATTTCATCCGCGCAGCAAACCACATATCCCCCAACAGATAAAGTAGCTGCCGATTTTAAAAAGCTATTGGAGCGCCCTCGCGTTCCATTTAAACCGTTTTTCGAGGAGATCAAAACAGATTCGGTAATTATTGAACGTGGGTATATTTATAGCGACCGGAATGAAAAGGTGCCTTTCCTCATTTACAAACCTGTTACCGGTACTAAACCCTACCCCGCTGTTATTTTTTTGCATGGCACGGGCGGCAAAAAGGAAGATTGTAAAGAGATGCTGTATCAACTGTCGAAAAGAGGCATCATGGGCGTTGCCATAGATGCCCGCTTTCATGGCGAACGTATTAAAGGAGGTGCACACGGATCAAAAGAATATGTAGCCGCCGCTACAGCCGCATGGGAGAATAAAGATAAAGCCCATCAAAATCATCCCTTTTTATTCGACACCGCCTTCGATCTTTGGCGAATGACCGACTATCTGAGCGACCGGATGGATGTAGACCCTAAAAGAATAGGCATGGGCGGCATCTCCATGGGCGGGATTGAAACATGGCTTGCCGCCTCGGTTGATAAACGGATAAAAGTGGTGGTATTGGATATTGCAGTGCAGAGCTTCAAGTGGTCGTTAGATAATGATAAATGGCAGGGACGCGTGGGTACCATACAGGCTACACACCTGCGGGCAGCTCATGACCTTGGCGATTCGGTGTTGAACAAGCATAATGTAAAAGCGGTTTGGGATAAGCTGATACCCGGTATCACCGGCGAGTTTGATTGCCCATCAATGCTGCGGTTGATGGCACCACGAGCGATGTTGGTTATAGGAACTGAGAATGATCCCAACTGCCCCCTGCCCGGTGCAAACATAGCATATGCTTCGGCGCTAAAATCATATGAGCAACAAAACGCTACAGATAAGATCCATCGGGATGTAACACCTAAATTAGGCCATACCTCTACCCCAGAGCATTTTAAAATGACACTGGATTGGTTTAGTAAATGGCTATAGCTGATTTGGCGCCATTGTTTGTACGCACATTATTTGGGGCTATTAATCATCGCTTTAGATATATTTTTCGATAAAAGGCAAAGTTATGTGTAACCAAAGGACCCCTTTGGTAGTCTTTTAGGCATGAAGATACTTCGACCTTTTTTCTTAACCTTGTTCACACTGTTCCTGTTCAACTTTGCCAACGCGCAAACTCCCGGCGGTAAAATTTCGGGTACTGTGTTAGATGAAACCAAAAAACCACTCGATGGGGCGACCGTTATATTGCTTACAGCAAAAGATTCGTCGGTAGTAGCCACCCAGCTTGCCAAAGCTGATGGCAGTTTCGCATTCCAAAATTTAAAAGATAATACCTATTTAATTAAAGCAACCTACATTAGTTTTAAAAACTATGTTGGTAGTCCCATAAACCTCAGCGAGGCAAAAACCATCAACTTACCTGCGTTCTCGTTAGCACCAATAGGTAAAACGTTAAACGAGGTATCTGTAACCGCAAAAAAATCATTCATACAACAAAAAATTGACCGTACCGTAGTTAACGTTGGCGCGCTGATATCAAACACCGGCACCAACGCGCTGGATGTGCTTTCAAAATCGCCGGGCGTGCAGGTTGATGCCGATGGCAATATTACTTTTAAAGGCAAGGGCGGCGTACTGGTGATGATTGATGATAAGCCCACCTATCTTTCGGCATCTAACCTTGCCACTTACCTGCGTTCGCTGCCATCGTCGGCATTGGACCAGATCGAACTGATGGATAACCCACCCGCTAAATATGATGCTGCCGGGAACGCTGGCGTTATCAACATCAAAACAAAAAAGAATACTACCCGTGGTTTTAACGCGGTTATCTCGTCGGATGTATCGCAGGGCGTTTATTTCCGTACCAATCAGAGTATTAACTTTAACTATCGTATTGATAAGGTTAACCTGTTTGCCAACGTAAGCTACAACAGGCAGCGCACCCACCGCAAACTTGAGATAGACCGTGATTATTTTGATGACAACGGAACCAAGACCTCATCATTGGCGGATATTTCCTACTTCAGGCCAACAAGTAACAACACAGATATTAAAACAGGGCTTGACTACTACCTATCGCCTAAAACAACCTGGGGTGTAGTGTTTACGGGAACACTATCTAATGACCATGACAGCAGCCCGGTTTATAGTATGCTGTATAATCAAGCCGGAGGCCTCGATTCGACCATTAACACCCTCAACACCTCAAAAAATCACTTTAACAGTAAAGGTGTAAACGTTAACTATACCCATAAATTTGACAGCACCGGTCGTACATTAACTTTCGACTTAGATTATATTCATGACGCGGCCGGCAGCAACCAGATCTTTGTGAACAACACTTTTTTGCCCGATGGCACTTTAACAAATTCACAAACCATTACCGATAATTTACCATCAACAATTAATATCTACTCGGCCAAGGCCGATTATTCACACCCGCTTAAAGGCAAAGCCAAATTTGAAGCAGGCATTAAAAGCAGCTATGTAAATACCGATAACGCGGCCAATTATTTTAATGTAATTGATAACATAACCACTATTGATTATAATAACACCAACCGCTTTTTATACAAGGAAAACATAAACGCGGGGTACATCAACTTCAATAAAACCATTGGCAGGTTTTCGATACAAACAGGCTTAAGGATGGAAAACACCAACGGCAAAGGGAATCAATTGGGCAATGCACAACGTCCAGACTCATCGTTTGTAAAGCATTATACCAACCTGTTCCCTACGGCGTATCTATCTTATAACCTTGATACGGCAGGGCATAATGTATTGGTAGCATCGTACGGCAGGCGTATAGGGAGGCCAAGCTATGGCAGCCTTAACCCTTTTACTTTTTTTGTTGATAAGTTCACCTATTTTTCGGGCAACCCATTCCTTAAACCGCAGTTTACAGATAACTACAAACTGGCCTACAGCTTTAGGAGTTTAATTACCATAGCGGTTACTTACAACTACACCGCTGATGTTCAAAACGAAACTATTCATAAAGATGGGCAAGTATTCATCAGCACCACCGGCAATATAGGGCAACAAAAAACGCTGGATTTTTCTGTGAACAGCAATTTTCAGCCGGCCAAATGGTGGTCGGTTAATTTATATGCCGAAGTTTATAAAAATACTTACCAGGGGGCTTTTTACACTGGTTACCTTAACCAATCAAAATATACCTTTAGCGCTAATGGCAATAACCAGTTCACCATATCAAAAACATGGAGCGCCGAGCTAAGCGGCTTTTTTAACAGCAGCGGTACTTACGGTCAGTTTGTATCGATACCAACCGGCATGCTCAACACGGCTGTTCAGAAAAAGATATTGAACAACAAGGGATCAATAAAACTGAATGTGCGGGATGTGCTTAAAACCTTTAGCCCGAGCGGCACCATAACCAATATTGAAGGCGCTGCAGCCAAATATCATAATACCCTCGATACAAGGGTGGCAACCCTGGCGTTTACCTATAGCTTTGGTAAATCGACCAATAATCCGCAAAAACGGAATATCGGTGGAGCGGATAGCGAGCAAGGAAGGGCGCATTAATCTAACAAGGAAATTTCCACCTATTTTTTTGATCCATAATAAAAAATGTGCTGGCGAAACATAACAGTCACTACCAGACACATTTTTTTAACCGCTATAACGGATAGCTACCTAACTACAGGTGATATGCTTTGCTTAATAATACTCGGCCGCGCCTATATCACAAATGCCATTATTTATGCGTTTACTACCATAATAATCATACCACACAGCAGATGAAGAAACATCAGTTCCCTTATTAATAAACGGAGAAGATGATAACAGCCGATAGTTACCCAATTTGTAATTTACAAATCCACACAAATTTATATCGGTACCAAAATAATTGTTTGAAGCTTTTAGCTTTACACTCCTGCTTTTTGTGATTATAGTTGGCAAACCGGCTTTTTGCACAATAGCGTTGTTAATAACGGTATTCATGGGAATGGTTTCGGAGTTTAATTTTATGCCACCCAAAGCCGAGCCAATGATAGTATTATTTAAAAACTGAAAGTTTGGTCCCGGCGTGTATCTTGAATCGGCAAAAATACCGTACGATTTTGAATCCAAAATATAATTGTTGTACACCACGTTATCGCCTAACCCTAACACTATAATGCCATTACCGGGCGCATTTTGTATCAAATTATTGTAGCATCTACCACCAGTACCTTCGCCTAATTGAATACCATTATCCTGGTATGCAGAAAAAGGCGATACACCTGGATTTTTAACTGTATTAGTATTAATAATACAACCGAAAGTAGCACTTCCAACCTGAATCCCTTCCGAGCCTGTGGAATCTGTAAGGTTACGCAATACTTTTAAGTTCACCACATCGTGCGGTAAAACTGTTCCGCATGATGTAGAAACACCATCTTCATAAAATGAATTTCCGATGTATAAGCCTTCCCCCCCTGTTTTATGAACATAATTATCATGAATATAAACATTGGCCATTGTAAAATGGCCGCGCCATGTAGCCTGATCACAGGTAGGGTCGGTTTTTGCCATTATTCCTGCAAAGCCGGTATTGTGAACATCTACGTTGGCTATTTCAAAATCCGAACTCAGGTCGTCCATTGTCATACCTATGTTCCCGCCGTTTACCTCAAAACCATATTTTACAGATGAAACACCATTTCCAAGCACTTTAAAATAACGACAATTTTGGGTTTTGAATCCATACGAAGCACTCAGGTCTGTTGAAAATGTAACTTTTCCTCCCTGGTTTACAATTATAATAGGCGCAACTGAAGTACCTTTTAAATTTTTCAATAATAGTGCACCTCTTTTTCCAGCTGGAATATAGATAGTGGCACCCGCCGGTATCTTTGTTCCATCAACCATCCATTCGGTAGGCTTAACGGTGTATGTAAAATTAGTAACTGCCAAACTCTGCATGTTTGCTACAGCTGTATCAGACATTTGCGCCGAACTTTGTGGTTTTTCGAGTGAGTTTATTTTTTTTGTGCACCCCGCTAAAAATGATAAAGCCAGTACACCGGCTGTCATTTGAATTAAGTAGTTTTTTCTCATCAACAGTTAAAAAAAATAATTAATAGATATTTTCTTAAATCATACTTCAGGGTACTCTGGTTCAAGAAACTTGGTCATTATACGTTATTTTTAATTTATAGTTGCCAAAAAATCGGGACGATTAAAAAAATAGCCAAAAACAGGGTATAAAGTATCCCAGCAGATTGTTGTATCTTTCAGCGTATTCAGTTATGATCACTAAATGAAAAAAGCGGTTATCATTATTTTGACAATGTTTTTTATGCCACTGATAACACTGGCTCAAACTACTATACATTGCCTTATTAAAACCCAATTGGGCAATATTGCTATTGAGCTTTATCCGGCCAAAGCACCGGTTACCGTGGCCAATTTTATGCATTATGTAGATGATAAACAATATAATGGGAGCAGCTTTTTCAGAATTTGTACACCCACCAACGAGGCAAACCGGAAAGTGAAGATCCAGGTAATACAAGGCGGCAATGTGCCCGATAAGATGAGTTTTGACAGCATCAAAATTGAAACCACCAACTACACGGGTATCCTGCACAAAAATGGCACCCTATCTATGGCACGTAGCGGTCCCAACTCGGCCACCAGCGAATTTTTTATTTGTATAAATGATCAATCCGCTTTAGATTATGGCGGAGCCCGCAACCCCGATAGGCAAGGTTTCGCTGCCTTTGGCAAAGTGACCGCGGGTATGGATGTGGTGAAAAAAATTCAATCGCAAAAAGATACTTTCCAATATCTGGTTAACCCGGTAAAAATATTGCAAATAAGCAGGGTAAAATAGCAGGCCCTACTAAACGGTAAGTCCCTTACCGTTCAAAATTTGCGGAATACACTTTTCAACCCTTGCCTCCCTGGTTTTGGCTTGTTTAGGTTGTGAAAAATGGAGCAGATAAGCTCTTTGCCTTCCGGGAGTGAGTGTTTCAAAAGCATTTTTTAGTGCGGGGAGTTCATCCAGCTTTTGTTGAAATTCATCTGCCACTGCAAATTCGGTGGTCTTTTTTAATTCTACTTTCAGGCCTGCTTTTTCAACTTCGATAGCCTGATAGATATAGGTTTTCAGGACGGCGGCAAGTTCTGTTATTTGCTTAACATCCGTAAACCTGATCTGCCGCGCAGCCTGTACATTTTCTGATTGCTGGATAAGGATGCTATCAGTATCACTTAATAATGCGCCTTTAAAAAACAGGAAGGCGCAATACTCTTTAAATACATGGATCAAAACTACGTTGCTTTCGCCCAACGTATAACAGGGACAGCCCCATTTCAACTCTTCATCTAACCCACAGTCGAGCGTGATCAGCCTCATCTGTTCTATTTCCTGCTGCCACTTTTGTTCTTTACTGAAATAAAAATCAACTTTCGGATTCATCAAGATCGTTTTAAACTTTTAACAAACCACGAAACCCACGGGCCGCATAATAAGATTCAGCACCATTGTGATAGGTAAAAACGGTATCATATCTTCGATCGCAAAATATGGCACCGCCAAGTTTACGGATGTTGGCAGGCGTTTTTACCCAGCTTGAAGTTTTCAGATCAAACTTACCCAGTTTTTGCAAATCGCGGTATTGTTCTTCTGTTAGTATCTCTATCCCCATATCCTCGGCGGCGGCTATAGCGCTATTGGCGGGTTTATGTTCTTTTCGGGCTTCGAGTGCTTCGTGATCGTAACAATAACTCCGGCGGTTTTTAGGGCTTTCGGCAGCGCAATCGTAAAAAACGTATTCGCCGGTGCTTTGATCATGGGCCACAACATCCGGTTCGCCGCCGGTTAGTTCCATTTCGTTAAGCGACCATAATTTCACTGCATCAGCATTAAGTTTGGCCAGTACGCCGGCCCATTCAATGCCTTTATGGCGATCTTTATTTTTTTCGAATCGGGCTTTCAGTATGCCAAGCAGCTCTTCGGTTTGCTCTGTAGATAATTCCTTTTTCATTCGGTTTGTATTATTGGTTTGCTGAAATAACTTTCCTGTCGGCAGGCCTAAAATACCACGATACTATGGTTAGCACGATCAGTAGCACTGGGCCAAAAAATTCCTTCCCGCCATCGCCCACCGCTAAATGCGAAAATACCGCGCCCGACATTACAAAAAAGAAACCCGCGTAGGCCCATTCTTTCAGTAAAGTAAATTTAGGGATTAGCACCACTATTACACCTAAAATTTTCCAAACGCCTATAATGGTTAACACGTATGCAGGATAGCCCAGATGTGCCATCATAGCTGTTTCATCCTTCATTTTTATTAGCTGTACAACGCCGGTAGATGTCATTCCGAAAGCCAGCCAAAGCGTGGCTATCCAATAAATGATCTTGTTTCTTTTGCTCATGATGGTTTATTTTAATTTGCCAACAACTTCCTGTAAACGGTTATGCGCCCAGTTAATACCTTGCGCAAAGGGCAGTTTCAGCATCTCGTCCCTCAGTGCAGCCGATTGATATATGGAATGCATATTCAGCTTACTGGTGCTATCAGTAAGTTTTTCGAACGACAGAATTTCCAGTTGCGCGCCAAAAGGGGCGTTCTCCATTTCAAAAGTGCGGACTATCTTTTGGTTGGCCGTAAACTCGTGAATGGTTCCGTTAGCTTTAAATACCACGTTCCCTTTCGGGTCGGAAGTTTCAAAGCGGTAGCTGCCGTGGTTTTGGTTTTCCAGTTTCAGCACTTTGGTTCCCATCCATTGCTCCACAATTTCGGGTTCAGCGTAGGCTTTAAAAAGCAGCTCGACCGGCAGGTCAAACTCTCTGGTTATCAGCAGGTCCTGCCTGCCGCCTTCCGCTGTGATCTTGGTTTTTAGTTCCATAATATTATTCGGTTTGTTTTGATTGGTATTGTTTCATGATAGCTTCCAGCTTGTTAAAGCGCTCGTCCCACATCTGGCGGAACGGTTCGATAAAATCTGCCACCTCCTTCATTTTTTTGGCGTTGATGTGATAGTATATTTCCCTGCCGCTTTGCTCCTGCTTCAGTAATTCGCACTCGGTGAGGATCTGCAAATGCTTGGAAACCGTTGGCCGGGCAGTATCAAAGTTGGAGGCTATTACCCCGGCCGTCATGGCCTGGGTGGCAACCAATGTGAGGATCGCCCTGCGTGTTGGGTCGGCAATGGCCTGGAAAACATCTCGTCGTAAATTCATCATGTAGCTATTTGACTACGAATATATATGTAGTTATTTAACTACGCAAATTTTTCTTTGATTTTTAGATAGATAAGTGCGCAACGGCGTAAAACTTTATAGGTGTATTGCTACAAGAAATAAAAAATTCTATTATTTACTTTGAAATACAAAGTTCTTTTATATACCTTTATATTGAATTTATTTTTACCACGATCTTCAATATCCCGACCATAAAAATATAAACCCAATGAGAGATCAGATCATAGCCCATTTAAACGACGCCGGTTACCTTGAAAAAATGTACCGAAGCAACCGTGGGCCTTTTAAAAAAGAGTTTGCTTCCCTTTATCCCGATGTAAAAGGAAACGCCCTGGCCGATTTCTGGAACGAGCGGCTCAGCTACGAAAATGATGAAATTAGCTGGGGCAACAGTCGCGAATTATTATTAGTGATACTGGCAGCGCTTACGGCCGGATTCATTGCCAAACTTCCGGCGATCCTATCTATCAGTCAGGATTTCTTTTATCCCCGCAACATTGGCTTTATCATATTTCCGCTGCTTACAACTTATTTTGCCTGGAAAAACAAGTTATCAACCGGTAAAATCGCTTTTATAGCTGGGAGTATTCTTTTAGGGGTGATATTTATCAATTTGCTTCCCCACAATGATAAAAGCGATACCCTCACTTTGTCCTGCATCCATCTTGTTTTGTTTTTATGGTCGGTTTTAGGGTTTGCATTTGTTGGTGGGGCAAAAAATGATACAGATAAGCGCCTGGGCTTTTTAAAAGTAAACGGCGATGTGGTAGTAATGACGGGCCTCATTGTAATAGCAGGCGCAATCATGACGGGCGTAACTATCGGGCTTTTCTCCCTCATTCATTTCAACATCGAAAAATTTTACACCCAAAATATCGGCATTATGGGCCTTGCTGCGGCTCCGATCATTGCCACTTACCTTACACAAACTAACCCGCAGCTGGTGGGGAAAATCTCGCCGGTAATAGCTAAGATCTTTTGCCCGCTGGTATTGATCACCCTGGTGGTTTACCTTTTTGCCATGATCTCCTCGCGCGAAAACCCATATAACAACCGCGATTTCCTGATGATATTTAACGGTGTACTACTTGCTGTTATGGCTATTATCTTTTTCTCGGTAGCAGAATCAACCGGGGGTAATAAGAGTCATACGCAAACAGTAATTCTTTTTCTTCTATCCGTAGTAACTATTGTGGTTAACGGTGTCGCGCTTTCGGCTATTGTTTTACGAATTTCGGAATGGGGTTTCTCTCCTAACCGCAGCGCTGTTTTAGGGGGAAATATTCTCATTTTAATTAATCTGCTATTGGTGTCTGTTCAGCTTTTTAAAGCGGTATTTAAGAAAGGGGAGGTTGGCAACGTGGGTAAAATGATAGCTTTTTACTTGCCGGTTTATTTTGTTTGGGTGGTTATTGTGACGTTTTTGTTCCCGTTGGTGTTTGGGTTTAGGTAAAGTCCTTCGCGAGTAAATAAGAATAGCGATTTATTTCGATTCCCTCCTTGGGGAGGGCGCGATGGATTGTGTTGTGGCAGGGAGGGGTTTGTACGCCTTGCTTAACGGATAAGCATATTCGAGAAACCCCTCCCTACACCCTCCCGGGGGAGGGAATCGCACAAGCCATTGCTTTTTTTGTTTTTCACTCCCCCAAAACATTCCCCTTAAACCCACCCGTCGGCAAATCAAAACAATCTTTAATACTCATCAAAGCATTAAAGTTTTTAACCGGAACCATCGATTTTACATGGTTACCTGTAACCCTCAGCCCCGAATTAGCCGAAGCGCTTAAAAATAAGCCCTCTTTTATAACCGCCTTATTGTTGATGATCTTGATACCGAAATGCACCGCTTTTTTTACGGCTATTTTAGTTTCCGGTAAAGTACCGATCACAGGTCCTCCACACTCAAAAAACAGGTTATTACGGATAGTTACATCCTTAACTGCTCCCGATTCGTACCAACCCGAAGCATCGTCGTTGATCCAGATAGCGCTGTTATGGGTTCGGTTAAATACGTTGTGCTCAATTACACTTTTCCTTAATGTGGTTAGGAGGATACCACGCGTAGGTATTTTTTCGATGGTATCCTGGTGGATCCATACCTGTGGTGTAGCGGTTATATTTTCTACTACATCTCCCGTTTGCATTTCAGCAAGTAGTGGTTTGCTTAGCTTTAAAAGAAACTCTTTATTATTGAGTTTTTGCACCGATAAAAGCTTGTTATTTTGATAAGTAAGCAAGCTGGCCGGGTTTACCATACCAACACTATCTCCTGCTGAAAAGGCATCGAAACCATAAGTTTGATCGTGCATAAACTTCACTTTTACTTCGGTTGAGGAAAGCCCCTCGGTGATCTTTAAAAATGTACCGTGGATATTGATGGCATCATCATTAGCTGCCGATAGATAACTGTTAGCCACTTCTATCTTACCGCTGCATCCTGAAAAATGCAAAATATCCGCCCAGGCCGCACAAGTACGCCCGGTGCGGGCTTTTACGCTTACATGGTTAAAACTTAAATTTTGGCTAAACTGACTTACCACACCCATACCATGCATAAAATAAATGCGCACATGATCAAAACCAACGTTTTTACTTTTCTGGATAAAAATGCCTGCGCAATCGCGGGTTACATCGCGGTTCTGATAGGTAAATCCTTTTTGATAGCCTGGGTTCTGTTTAAAGTAGATGCGCAACTGGTTTTCGCCGGTATTTACGTAGCGTAGTTGCTTTTGCTCTATTTCTTTTCTTTCAAGCTCACGCGTGGTAGGGTTGTATTGCTGCCAGTATCCATCAGGCTGGTAACTCCAGCCCTCACCTATCCAGGTCAGCACGCTATCCTTAACGGCAAATTGGTCGCCTTTGTTAACCTTCACATCAGCATAGTTTGCTGCCACTTGAGTCACCGTAAACTCTGAAACTGTTGGGCGGTGATAATCATAGCTTAGGCCATTCAGCTTGATATTATTACTGTGATTAATATAAGTTTCGATCATTTTACCCCGCAGGTTGATCAATGCGCCCGTGCCAGATACATTAACAAATTCGCTGCTGTCAACCATCAGGGCGATCGCCTTTAAACCATACGGAACATCATTGGTATTGGAGATCTGCAACTGGGTTTTAAAAGCTCCGTCCGGGAAAAAATTGTACTTGCCAGGTGCGAATCTGATGTTTACCGGTTTGGAAGATGAGCCGTAGGCAACAATAGCCATTGATTCGTGGAAATCGCCGGATGATAGTACCGAAACTCCATCACCGGGCGATAAGATAAGCCGGTTGATATGAACAAATGTTTTCCATGGCTTAGTTTTACTTTTGCCGCTGTTTTGGTCACTACCTTTTACAGGGTCGATAAAATAGGTTTGATTACCGGGAGATTTGTGGCGGGCTTTTATTGAAATATATTCGATCTGTTTATTTTGGGCGTGTAATAAGTTATTTATCAGCACTAAGCATAAAATTGCCAGGCTTTTTGGGGTAAAATTTCTCATGGTATATATCAGGTTACGAATATATAGTGTAGATGGGAGAAGCTTTACACACAGCGGTTATAAAAATAATTGCTATTTATTATACACTGTCCAACGTCCACTACCTTGCGCTCGTTTGTAACGAGCGCTTCATATGGTTTCGCGTTTGCAACGCGCTTATTGCTCACGTTACAAACGTAAGCCCAGGTTAAGCACTCATCACAGATGAGCGCAAGAAAAACTATAGAGTTACAAACTCCATGCATAGTAGTTCGAAGTTAAAAACTTCGAACAGCAGTAAAATGCAGTTATAACTATCTACAAAATATAAAGAAAAACAACAACGAAACCGCCACCCCGCTATATTGCGGATACCATGATCGCAGAAATTTTAAAGCGATAGTGATCTGATTTTCTACAGTGCGTTTAGAGATATGCAAACGCTCGGCAATTTCATCATTGCTCAGGTTCTCTACCCTGCTCATCCAGAAAATTTCCTGGCAACGGCGCGGTAGTTGTTTAAGCACATTACCCAATTCGGTTTGCAAGTCCTCATAACCCAGCTTAATATCCACCTCGTTAACAGCCGCAAGTGCGGGATACTCAGGTAATTCCTCGCGGTATTCAACTTTTTCTGTTGCCAAGGCACGCATCCGTTTATAAACATGGTAGCGGGTGGTAACCAGTATATACTTCTGAAAATCGATAATATTGGAGGTATGCCTTTTTTGCCACAGGGCTACAAAAACATCGTGCACTATCTCTTCGGCGGCGGTATCATCTTTCAGATACTTTTTTGCCGATTGATATAATTTATGCCAATACCTGTTGTACAGGACCACAAAAGCCCTGGAACTATCCGACGCGACGGCGGCCCATAATTCGTTGTCAGTAAGTTTATTGGTCATGATTGGTGCGATAAAAGTAGAAATTATTTGTGATTTGCAAATGTTGACCACACAAAATTAATTTGATACTTTTTTTTCGAATATATGTGTGTTAGCTTAATCTGTGATACACTATCTAAACAAAGGCCCCGATCCCATAACGGCCCAACCAATAATGACACCGGAAGAATACATCAAATTATACGAAAAGTTTGCTTCGGGCAGCTGCACGCCCGAAGAGGAAGTCCGCCTGCTGGAATACCAGGATGAATTTCATTTACCCGAAACCGGCGATGAACAAGCCATCAATCCGGCAGATAAACAAAAACGCGCCCTGATCTACTCCCGAATCCGCGAATCGATAACCGAGCGCCCGCAACAACGGCGCACTCTGCAAATGTGGGGATGGATAGCAGCAGCTGCCGTTATTGTATTAGTCTCCGGTATATTCTTTCTTCAAAAAAAGCAGCCGGTTCAAAATAGCATGGCTGTCAATCGCACAAAAAAATCGCCTTTTAAAGCTATCAAACCTGGCAGAAACACCGCTGTACTTACCCTTGCTAATGGCTCAAGTATTACATTAGATTCTGCTCAAAATGGTGTACTGGCAACTTCGGGCAAAACGGCTATTAAAAAATTAGCCAACGGACTTATTGAATACAGCAGTAATAATACCGACCAGTCTGCGGCCCAGCCAGCAATGAACACAATCTCCGTTCCTCGTGGCGGTCAATACACCATTAAATTGCCCGATGGCACTATGGTTTGGCTAAACTCGGCCTCATCCCTATCCTATCCTGTTGCCTTTAACGGTGCAACCCGAAACGTAACCCTAAGCGGCGAGGCATACTTTGAAGTTACTAAAAATCCGCACCAACCATTTACCGTGCATACCGACAATGTTGATGTTAAGGTATTGGGCACCCATTTTAATGTGGAGGCTTATGCGGATGATAAAAACAGCAAAACTACCCTGCTTGAAGGTTCTGTAAACCTGTCAAACCAAAACTCATCGGCCTTATTGGTTCCGGGGCAGCAGGGTGTTAGTACTACGGGACAAAACATTTTTACCCACAGCGTAAATGTTAACCAGGTAATAGCCTGGAAAACGGGCTACTTTCTGTTCAGGGAAAATGATATCCGCGAGATCATGAAACAAATTTCGCGCTGGTATGATGTGGAGGTTGAATATGAAGGTAATATCACCCATAAAACTTTCGGCGGCATCTACTCAAAAAACAAGGATATCAACGAGTTATTAAAAGGGCTTGAATTAACCGGACTTGTGCACTTTAAAATTGAAGAAAGGAGGATAATCGTAATGAATTAACCAGCAATTACGGTTACCCGGTAAATATACCGGAGGCATTGGCGTGCCCCCGGTAAAAAGGCCAGGTAATTAACGATCAATTGAGCACCAACCAATTATTAATTAAAACCTAACATTCAAATGTATAAAATATTTACTGAATCAAAGTTCAGGCGGCACCACCATGCGCTGCTCAAATTAATCCGGATTATGAAATTAACGTGTGCACTGATCATGATGGTGATCATGCAGGTAAGCGCCAGAACTTATGCGCAAAAGGTAAGCCTTGATGTGCAAAAAGCATCGCTTGAAGATGTGCTTTACACCTTACAGCAGCAAAGCGGCTATGATTTTATTTACAGCTCTACGTTGGTTAAAAACGCGGCCCCTGTATCCCTATCGCTTAAAAATGTAAACATTAATAAAGCGTTGGATATTATTTTCGCCAACCAACCACTCACTTATCTCATCAACAAAAAAACCATCACCATAAAACCCAGGCCCGAACCGGAAGCTCCTGTAGCCATTCCCGTAAAAGGTAAAATTGTGGATGAAAAAGGTCAGCCTTTTCCCGGTGTAAACGTGCAGGTAAAAGGTACCCAAACCGGCACCATCAGCAAAACCGACGGTACCTACACCCTCAATGTGCCTGATGGTAACGCGGTATTGGTATTTAGCTTTGTTGGCTACGCGAAACAGGAAATTTCTGTAGGCGATAAAACAGAGATCAACGTTACCCTGCTTGAGGATAAAAAGGCACTTGGCGAGGTAGTTGTAACCGGTTACAGTACCCAAAGTAAACACACGCTAACCAGCGCCATCGTATCTGTAAAAGGCGAAGAGATGACCAAAAGGGTAGCAACAGACGCTACTTCATTACTGCAAGGCCAGCTTCCGGGCTTATCAGTAGTACAAAACTCGGCCGAACCGGGTAACGAAAGCATTCAGCTCCGTATCCGCGGTCTGGGTACTTTTAGTAGTGCCGGTAACAATCCGCTGATTATAGTTGATGGGATCCCCGGCAGCTTAGCGGTTATCAACCCTAATGATATCGAATCGGTAACGGTTTTAAAAGATGCCTCGGCGGCGGCTATTTACGGCTCGCAGGGTGCAAATGGTGTTGTGGTAGTGAAAACTAAAAAAGGTAAGGCCGGCGCGTTCACCTTAACCTATAACTACAACGTAGGCTTTGCTACTGCAACCCGCTTACCTAAGCTGATTACCAATTCGGCCCAGTTCATGCAGCTCCTTAACGAGGCCGAAGTTAATTCGGGCAACGCCACCATATACACCCAACAGCAAATTGACCTTTATGCCAACGCAACCGATAGGGTTAAATATCCTAACCATAACTGGTTAAATGATATGTTCTCGACAGCGGTTGTGCAAAACCACTACCTCAACATGAGCGGCGGTAACGAAGGTACAACCTACAGTATCGGTTTAGGCTTTGTGAACCAGCCGGGCACCATGCGCGGTTTTGATTACAAAAAATACACGCTAAATCTGGGCATAACCTCTAAGGTGAACAAACGTGTAACCCTGGGTGCTAACTTCCAGTTCAGGTATGGTGATAGGAACTCTCCTTACAACGGCGCTGCCGATTTGTATATCTCTACCCTATCGCAATCGCCGTTATACCCGGCCCAAACAGCCGATGGTTTATGGATAACCAAAGCTTATGATAAGGAATTGGGTAACAAAAACCCGGTATTGGCTTCGCAGATCTTGACCCATAACCCTAATTATTATGGACAGGGCAATATCTCGTTAGATGTTGATATAGTTGATGGTTTGCGTTGGGAAAACCGCGCGGGTTTAAACTTTGATTATGATAAAAGCAAAACCTTCAGACCAACAATACCCGAGTACCTGTATAGCGATCTATCCTACAACCGTAATGCCGACGTAGGCACCCCCGGTTTATCTGTTAACAACCAGGATGAGATCCACTCTACCATCTATAGCCAGTTGAATTTCCATAAACAATTGGGCAAACACGATTTGACTGTTTTAGGCGGTGTGCAACAGGAAGTTGATACCCGGAGTTATATTGATGCTTACCGTGTTGGCTATCCAACCAATGATCTGGACGAATTACACGCAGGTTCGGTAAATAACCAAACTAATGATGGCATCTCTACCCAATGGGTGATCCATTCATTATATGGTAATGTGAACTATAACTTTGACGATAAGTACCTTTTAGGTGCCAACGTTAGGTACGATGGTACATCGAGATTGCCGAGTGGAAGCCGTTGGGGCTTGTATGAATCATTTTCGGGCGGATGGCGCATTTCTAAAGAGGAATTTTTGAAAGATGTGAGCTGGATAAACGACTTGAAGTTACGTGGCTCGTGGGGACGTTTGGGTAACCAGAATATCACTTTGCCTGCAGGTGATATCCATACACCGTATCCGTATCCTTACCAATCAACCTATACACAAAACAGCTATGCTTTTGCAGGCCAGGTATCGCCGGGCTATATTCCGGGCGGATTGGTTGACCCTAACTTAACCTGGGAAACCACTCGCATGACTGACCTTGGTTTCGACCTCGTGGCCTTAAAAAATAAGCTGACCTTTACTTTCGACTGGTTTAATAAATATACCTACAACATTTTGCGCCAATCGCAAATACCATTGGCATTGGGTGTAGCTGCACCTATAGTTAATAACGGTGCGGTAAGCAACAAAGGCTTTGAATTTAGCCTGCGTTATCAAGATCGCCCGTCCGAAAAATTCAGCTATTATGCACAGGCAAACTTCCAGGTTTATCGTAATAAGTTGGTATCATTTGGTGCCGATGAAATTATGGGGCCCGATGGGCAAACCATTATGCGCAATGGTGCGCCGATAGGTTCGTTCTATTTGCAAACTATGGATGGCATTTTCCAAAGTCAGCAGGAAATTGCCAACTCGCCAGATCAATCATCATTAGGGGGGCCGCCAACTCCAGGTGATATAAAATATAAAGATGTTAACGGTGATGGTAAGGTAGATGCTAATGACCGCAGCATTATTCCGGGGCAGTACCCTAAGTTTGAATATTCATATACCATGGGTGCAACCTGGGGTAATTTTGATGCCAGCGTGCAACTTTACGGCTCATACGGCAACAAACTGTACTTGTACAAATGGGGTGTTGATCCGTTTGCGCAAGGTGCCATGCCTACTACCGACTGGCTAAACCGCTGGACTCCGCAAAACCCATCAACCACAATGCCTAAGGTATATATGGGCTTTTACGGTTATCCTAAAATAACCAATGTGCAATCAACCTATCACTTATATAATGCCAGCTTTATGCGCATTAAAAACGTGCAGTTAGGATACACCTTCCCGGTTGGGCTTGTTAAAGGCGTTAAATCGATCCGCGTTTATGGTGCTGTAGATAACCTGGCGCTATTTACGCCGCTTAAACAAGGTACCGACCCCGAAAGGCAGGATATCAACAACAAGCCCGATGCCTGGTATGGCTTTGCCAACTATCCGCAAAACCGCACTTATTCATTTGGCGCATCTGTTCAATTCTAACCTCAACACTAATTTAAATGAAAACACGCATAATCATATTTGCAGCAGCGGTGATAGGTTTGGCATCATGCAAAAAGCTGGATGTTAACCCACCCGATAAGCTATCTTCAAGCGGATTCTGGAAAACACCTGCCGATGCCGACCTGGCACTTACCGGCCTTTACGGCACATTAGAAAACTCAAACGCGGGATCATTCAGTCCTGTTTTATGGGACGATTTTAGCGATAACGCTTACAGCCAGAACAGCCAGGGCGGGTCGCAGCAATCATTAATTGCTGGCTTAACACCCACTATTGGCGGTTATGTTACCGATGTTAACAGCAGCGTTTATACTGCCGCTTATGTCAGCATTGCTGCAACCAATAGCTTTTTAGCTAACGTGGGCAAAGTGCTAACCGGCGATAAGCTTAACCAATACAAAGGCGAAGCTTCCTTTATCCGCGCCTTCGATTACTTTTTACTGGCCCAAACCTATGGTAACGTACCTATTTTAACAGCCGATCCGGTAACTGCAGATCCTAAGGCAAAATTAACCAAATCAAATCGCGAGGATGTGCTGAAACTGATAGAGAGCGATCTTGACCTGGCCATCGCCTCTTTGCCGGATAACAAGTACACCACCGGGCATGTGGTAAAAGCTTCGGCCCAGGGTATTAAAGTTAGGGTGCTTTTGTTCGAGAAAAAATATGCCGAAGCAGCAGCTTTGGCCAAAACCATCATTGATGCAGGGCAATTTTCTTTAAACAGCAACTATGCGGCTAACTTTTACAAACCCGATCAGCGCACAAGTCCCGAAATTATGTTTTCGATCCAGTTTCAGGCGCCGTCGGTTCCTCAACCCTTCCCTATTACCATTTTGATCATTGGTACCGGATACAAAGACCTGCAGGGAACACAGGATATGATCAACGAGTACGAACCTAATGATCCGCGTAAAACCATGACCTTCTTTTTCCCGGGTGATACACAGGCACAAGGCTGGCCATATCCAAACACCGTTGGCACGCCGGGTGTAAACAACTGGACAGTTGGTTTTTACCCTGCTAAAAAATGGCTCGACCCTAAAAGCATTGATCCGCAACCGGGTATGCTTGATGATCAGGATTATGTTTGGTTGCGTTTTGCCGACATCAAACTGATGTATGCCGAGGCTCAGAATGAAGCCATTGGCCCGGATGCCAGCGTTTATAAACAGGTAAATGAAGTGCGCGCCCGTCCGGGAGTGAACATGCCTGCATTAGCATCAGGCTTATCGCAAGAGGCAATGCGCGATAAGATCAGGCACGAGCGCCGGGTAGAACTGGCACTGGAAGGTACCCGTTATTTCGACCTCCGCCGTTGGGGTGTAGCCCAACAAAAACTTAATGGCTTTATTCAAAATCCATTAACACCGGCTACCAAAACAATTTACAGGGCCAACTTTGATTTTTGGCCACTGCCGCAATCAGAGGTGGATAGGAACTCACCTAATTTGATTCAAAACACAGGATATTGATCCTATTAAATTAAAACGAAAGCGGCTACTTTAACGAGTAGCCGCTTTCGTTTTTTAGATACGCTTAATAGGAGTTCCCCACGGAATATGTTTTGTGCGATGGTTTATCCGATCGAATCGCATCCTGTAGTATTTGCTATTCGTCGATTTGTTTAACCTCCACGCCGATTGTGTGATATTTTATAAATGTTGGTTATTAACTTCAATTATAATTAACAAACGGCGATTCACTCTCCAATCTAATTTTAGATAATGACATACAAACCAACCTGGTCCCGACGAGAATTTCTTACTACGCTTGGCATCGCCGGTGCGGGCGCGGCATTGATAGGTCCACTTGCGGCATGGACTATTGACGATATCGACCCAAGGGTTGCCGCGATAGTTGCCGGTACTATTGGGATAGATACACACAACCACATCGATGTACCACTAAATACCAACGAATTACCCAGACCAGATATTGACCTTGCCGGCGAGATGAAAAAATCAGGCCTATCCGCCATCTGCATGACATTCGCGCTTGATTATCAGCGCATGCAAAACCCCGGCGAAGCTTATGAGCGTTTTAAAAATGGCCTCACGGCCATGGATCAGCAATTGGCCCGCAACGGAATGAAGCGGTCACTTAACTTAAATGATTTACGCTCTGCTCATCAAAACAGACGGCCAACAGTTATCCAATCTATTGAAGGCTCGCATTTTTTAGAGGGAAAGCTGGAGCGTTTGAGCGAATCTTACGAACGTGGGTTGCGCCACCTCACTCTGCTTCATGATAGCGATGCATCAGTACCCTTGGGTGATGTTTATACCAATCCACCACGCTTAGGCGGCCTAACGGCGTTCGGTGCAGATGTGATCAAAGAGTGTAACCGTTTAGGCATTTTGGTTGATCTGGCACATTGCAGTAATGATACAGCCATTGCAGCCATGAAACTGGCTGCCCACCCGATAATCATTTCACACACCGGGCTGGATACTCAATTAGGCAGCAATGAATTTATGGCCAAAATGATGCGTCCGCGACTCATCAGTAAAGAACAGGCTAAAATTGTAGCTGATTCCGGTGGGGTAATTGGTGTATGGACACATTTGGCTGATACCCCTTTAGAATACGCTCAAAATATCCGCGCACTGGTTGATGTTGTTGGCGTCGATCACGTATGCATCGGTACCGATACTAAGTTAACACCCCCATACCGACCGCAAGGAAATTTTGGCCCGCCACCGGGCGGCCCTGGTCCGAAACCCGGCGATGGCCCAAATGGCCCCCCTCCCGGACCACCAAAAGATAACGGCGGCCCTAACAAAGCCCGCGTTGGCGAACGCACCAACGAAAGCTGGGCCGATCAAAAAGTTGGCTTTTATTATGCCGTTGTTGATGGCTTGTTAAAAACTGGTTTTACCGCTGATGAAATAGGCAAAATAGGCGGCGGGAATTTTTGCAGGGTGCTTGGGGAAGCTACGGGAGGAAAGGGATAATAAACCGGCTTCTCATTAGCTCATCTAAAAACGATTATAATAAAAAACGTCATTGCGAGGCACGAAGCAATCCCG
This sequence comes from Mucilaginibacter sp. CAU 1740, assembly GCF_039839285.1. Taxonomy (NCBI): domain Bacteria; kingdom Pseudomonadati; phylum Bacteroidota; class Sphingobacteriia; order Sphingobacteriales; family Sphingobacteriaceae; genus Mucilaginibacter; species Mucilaginibacter sp. CAU 1740. The sequence continues at coordinate 99,174 of NZ_JBDOQS010000016.1, forward strand.
ACTGTACAGGGTGAATTTGCTTAGTTGCTCTGCCTCTTGGGGATTGCTTCGTACCTCGCAATGACGTGGTGGTGATAGCCTATATCATAAATCCTTTATCGTCTCCCAATCAACTACACCAACTTTATTCGCCCAAGCCTGATATTCCTTCTCCAATTCAACAACCTTAGCCGGATACTTCGTAGCTAAGTCGTTAATTTCAGAACGATCGGCATCAAAATCATATAACTCCCAGGGTTGCTTTGGTTCAGCCACCAGTTTCCATTTGCCTTTACGGATGGCGCGGCTGCCTTCATGTTCCCAAAACAGCGTTTGGTTACCGGCATTGGGTTTTCCTTTAAAAGCATTAAGCAAACTTTTGCCAGCTAAAGGAGTAAGTTCCCTGTTTTTAAATTGAGTAGGATAATTTACCCCCGCCAACTCCAAACAGGTGGGCATCAGATCGATCAAATGCCCTACGCTGCTGTTGGTACCTCCCGCTTTAATATGTCCCGGATACCAGGCTATCAACGGCGTGGCTATTCCGCCCTCATGCGTATTACGTTTAAATAGTTTAAACGGGGTGTTACTTACATTAGCCCATGGGATTTCATAACTATCAATCGAATTAACTGAACCCGGTTCACCGTTCTTTTGAATCACTGTCGATAAGCTTTTCACCTCATCGGCGCTTCCACCATTATCAGATGCGAAAAGGATGATGGTGTTTTTATCTTTTCCCAATTGTTTTAGTTTGGTTAAGATTTCGCCTATGCAGGCATCCATCCGGTAAACCATGGCGGCATAAATAGCCATTCGGGTATCCCATTTTTCTTTTTCTTCTGCGGATAGCGATTTCCATGCTGCGGCACGTTTATCACGAGGTGATAATGCCCATTGCTTTTTGATGATACCGAGAGCCAGTTGCTTTTCATAACGTTGCTTGCGCAGTACATCCCACCCCTTGAGGTATTGGCCTTTAAACTTAACGATATCTTCGGGCAAAGCCTGGATAGGCCAGTGCGGTGCGTTGTAAGCCACGTACATAAAAAAGGGCTTTTGTTCAGCTTTGATTTCATCTAAAGATTTAACCGCAAAATCGGTTATAGCCCGGGTTAGATATTTTGAGGTATCGCTTCTGGTAATTTCCTTGTCGTTCAGCATAAACGTGATCTTACTACCATCGTTATACAGCGGTGCCGAGTTGAAATAGCTGCTGCCATTGTTCAGCATGGTGAACGATTTATCAAAGCCGCGGTTATAAGCTAAAGCCGATTTTTGCAACCCAACATGCCATTTACCGGATACGATGGTGTTGTAACCGGCTTGCTCTTTCAACAATTCGGCAATCGTAGCGCTGTGTTCGTTAAGATAGCCCTGGTAAGCGGGCGAGCCTTTGTATTTCACCATATCACCTACTCCGGCTTGATGCGGATACAGCCCGGTTAATAAAGCTGCGCGCGATGGGCAGCATCTGCCCGCGTTATAAAATTGCGTCATTTTCAAGCCTTCGCGGGCAAGCCTGTCGATGTTGGGTGTGCTGATCTCCGAACCGAAACAGCCGATATCAGAAAAGCCCATATCGTCGGCCAGGATGACCACGATATTGGGCTTTAGTTTTGGGGCCTGTCCCAATACAGGCCCCGTGCAACATATGGCGATGATTATGTAGCCGATTTTTTTTAATAACATAAACTGCTTTTATTTACCATTAGCCGCCAACGGACTCTTAGCCGATTCGGTAGCCGCGATAACCTGGAAGGTTGATGAAAAGCCCTGCTTTTTCCAAACCTGTTTACCGTTTTTATACAGAACTAAAGTTGGCAGCACATTTACTTTCAACTCCTTGGCCAGGTTGGTATTATCATAAACCTCAATGCTGATCACCTTGGGCGAAAACGCTTTATTAGCTTTCAATGAATCCAACACAGGCACCAGCTTTTTACAGGCACCGCAATACCTCGAACCAAAATCAACCAAAACCTCGGGTGATGAGGCTGCCAATTCATTAAACTGGCTTCTAGATAGCGACACGTCTTTTTTAGTGGTAGAGATAATAGGATATCCCGAACCTATCCAGTTGGCCAAACCACCCGGCAGTTCTTCCACATCTTTAAAGCCTTTCGCCCTTAACTCGCGCGAAAGCACGGTGCTGCGGCCATTGGCTATCGAATAAACGAAAGTTGATTTCTCTTTATCCAAAGCATCTAATTTCTGTTGATAATCGGCTGCTTTAGCATCTACATTAGTAGCTCCCTTAATATGGTTCTGCACAAATTCTTCTGCCGAACGGGCATCCAGTATCTGCGGTTCTTTGGCCTGTTTTAGTTTAGCCGCGAATGCTTCGAGCGATAACAGCTTTGGTGATTGAGCTTTTACCTCGCCGGTAACGATTACCAGCAAGGCGAGTAAAACAATTTTTAAGTTTTTCATGGTTAATTGTTTTCGAGTTTGTGGATGCGTTTGTTATTGATATCGTCGCGGTCGATAAACGGATAGATGTGATTCTTTTTGGCCTCGGCATCGAACAGGTCTTTCAGCTCTTTTAGTTTTTCAGGATATTTTTTGGCGAGGTCGTTGCGCTCGTTAAAATCCTCGTTCAGGTTGTACAGCTTCCAAACATCCTTATCGTAATTACGCTCGGGGATGGTTTTCTCTTTCGGAAAGTTCAGCAGATCCACGTTATCCGGGCGGTGCGCAGCTTCGGCTTTCCAACCATCTTTATAGATCGACCTCGAAGTGAAAATGTAATAGTACTGCTGCGTATGCAGTGTTTTCGCCTGCGCGTTATTGAATGAACTGAAGAACGATTTGCCCTGCAAAGTATCCTGTTTAATACCTTTAACATAATCAGGCAGTTTTAAACCGGCTGCCTCAATGGTAGTAGGGAACACATCGGAAACGTGGCTGTATTGGTTACGAATGCCACCTTTTTCAGTTATCAATTTTGGATAGTAAACTATAAGCGGGTTGTGGGTACCACCCTCGGCATCAGCGTCAGATTTCCAGTATTTGAATGGCGTATTAGCAGCCTGTGCCCAACCTAAAGGATAGTTGGTGCTGGCTTCGGGCGTGCCGATGGTTTCGTAATCGCTTTCGTTCTTTTTGATATAATCAGCCTCAAGCGTGGTTGCTGCCGAGTTTTTAGGATTGATCACACCATGAACTGTACCCTCTTTACTCGCACCGTTATCACCTATCATCACAAAAACCAGTGTATTATCAAATTGGCCAGATGCTTTAAGGTAGTTGATCACACGGCCAACCTGGTTATCGATGTAGGTAAGGTATCCCGCATAAACCTCCATAAAACGAGCATACAGTTTTTTCTGATCGGCAGGCAGGCTGTTCCATTCCTTAATGCGCTCGTTACGCTCGGGTAGTTTGGCGTAGGCGGGGATGTAGCCTGCCTTTTTCTGATTTTCGAATACCTTTTGGCGGTACACATCCCATCCCTCATCGAACTTGCCTTTATACAGGTCACTCCACTCATGGCTTACCTGGTGCGGGGCATGGGTTGCGCCCGGTGCATAGTATAAAAAGAACGGCTGATCAGGCGCGGCTTTGTGGGCGGCATCGATATAGGCGATGGCCTTATCGGTGATCTGCTCGTTCAGGTTACGACCATCGGGTTTGATGTGGAAATTATCCTCAACCAAATGCGGCGGGTTATATTGATCCGTAGCCGATTCGAGGAAACCAAAATGGTGATCAAAACCTTTACCAGTTGGCCACCTGTCAAACGGACCAACGGCAGTAGTATCTTCATCCGGCGTTACGCCCCATTTACCCACCGCGAAGGTGCTGTAACCGTTAGAGCGTAAAGCTTCGGCAATAGTGCCCTTATCCGGCGGGATACGCCCGTCATAACCCGGAAAACCGGCAGCTGTTGAAGCATGGGCAAAGTTACCCATGTGCACATAATGATGGTTACGCCCAGTTAGCAATGAGGAGCGGGTAGGCGCACAGATACCCGCTGTATGAAAGTTGGTATAACGCAGGCCATTGTTAGCCAGCGTATCAAAATTAGGTGTATTGATGAGACCGCCAAAAGTTCCTGATGCACCGAAGCCTACGTCATCTAATAAGATCCATACAATATTTGGTGCACCTTTGGGCGCTTTGAGTGGTTTGTTCCACCATTCTTTTGATTCGGCGAGGGTTTTACCTTCCACGCCTTTGTAATTGGCCGGATCAATAGGCGCTATATTGGCAGGTGTCACTTTCACCTGCGGTAACTGCGCGAAAACCGGCGCGCTAAAGGCGAGGGACAATGCCGAAAGCGCCGCGATTCGTTGATAAGTTTTCATGATAAAATGGGCTTATTGGTTATTTTTTGTAGTTTTTGTGGATGCGCTGGTGATATACATCGTACCAATCAATAAATGGGTACAGGTTGTTTTTCTGCGCCTGTGCTTCAAATACCGCTTTCAGTTCTTTTAACTTTTCAGGATATTTTTTGGCGAGATCTATCCGCTCGTTAAAATCCTCGTTCAGGTTATATAGTTCCCAGGTATCCTCGTCGAAACTTTTATCCGGTACATTCTGCCCCACTTTAAAATCGCCCAGCTCCACATTGTCCGGATGGTGTGCGGCTTCGGCTTTCCAGCCATCGCTATAAATTGATCTCGAACCAAAAATGTAATAGTGTTGCAGCACGTGTTTCGATTTGGCTTCAGGATGATCGAACGAATAAACCAATGAAGTTCCCTGCAAAGTATCCTGTTTAATACCACGGATATATTCAGGCAGTTTAATACCAGTGTACTCCAAAGTAGTTGGCAACACATCAATCACGTGTCCGTATTGAGTACGGATAGTGCCCTTATCTTTAATCCCTTTAGGGTAATAAACAATCAACGGGTTGCGGGTGCCACCTTCCGAATTAGCATCCTGTTTCCAGTATTTAAACGGCGTATTGGCAGCCTGCGCCCAACCCAGCGGGTAATTGGTGCTGGCTTGAGGTGTGCCTATATCGTCAATATCCTCGATATTGGTTTTCAGGAAAGCCTCTTCAGTAGCCAGTTTAGGCGAGTTCTTTTTAGGATTGATCACTCCGTGAACCGTACCTTCTTTACTCGCGCCATTATCGCCAATAATTACAAATACCAATGTGTTATCCAACTGACCGCTTTGTTTAAGGTGATTAATTAAACGGCCAACTTCATGATCGGTATAGGTTAGGTAACCTGCATATACTTCCATAAAGCGGGCATATAGTTTTCTCTCGGCATCGGGTAATGATTTCCAGGCCGGGATGCGGGTGTTAAGCTCGGGTAGTTTGGCGTATTTGGGGATAATACCCAATTGCTTTTGCCTTGCGATAACTTTCTCCCTGAAATCGTCCCAACCGCTGTCAAACTGGCCTTTGTATAGGTCGCTCCATTCTTTGGCTACCTGGTGCGGTGAGTGGGTTGCGCCCGGCGCATAGTATAAAAAGAATGGTTTATCGGGTGCTACTTTGTGCTGGCGGGTTAAATAAAATATCGCCTTATCCGTGATCTGATCAGTAAGGTGACGGCCGTCCGGCGTTACGTGGGCGTTATCCTCTACCAGATCGGGTTTGTACTGATCGGTTGCCGAACCTAAAAATCCGAAGAAATGATCAAAACCTTTACCAGTAGGCCAACGGTCAAACGGACCGGCATCGGTAGCATCCTCATCAGGCGTTAAACCATATTTACCAACCGCGAAGGTGTTATAACCATTCTCGCGAAGCACCTCGGCAATAGTCCCCTTATCCGATGGGATGCGCCCATCATAACCTGGAAAACCGGCCGACATGGTAACATGCGAAAAGCCACCCTCATGAACGTAATGGTGGTTACGCCCCGTTAACAAGGCCGAACGGGTTGGCGCGCAAATACCCGCCGTGTGAAAATTGGTGTAACGCAGACCGTTATTGGCCAGCGTATCAAAATTTGGAGTTTTGATGATGCCGCCAAAGGTGCTTGTTGCTCCAAAGCCAACATCATCCAAAATGATCCATAATACGTTTGGCGCGCCGGCGGGCGCTTTATGAGGCTCGGGCCACCACTCCTTCGATTCATCAAGCGTTTTGCCCACCGTGCCGCCAAATACCGGTGTTCGTCCGTTTTGCGCTTTGGCCGTAACTGCTGCGAGCAGGCCAAGCGACAGGAACAAGGTTATTTTATTCATTTTCATGTTTTAGTAGGTTTTATTCGGCATAACTGGAGCGGAATTTTACGCCCCAGCGTCCGTTTTCTTTGGTTAAAATGTATAGTGATTCATAATGCCCTATCAGGCTGCCATCCGCCCTAAAGCGCGAAAAGCGGGTATCCACATGCACCTTATCTGCCGAGGCCTGCACAATGTTGCGGTGGTCCCACTGGCTATGGTCCCAGCCTTGCTTTTGCAATTCCCCAAATACTTTTGCAGAATCACGCAGACCGGCCTTTTCCAGTACCGACATTTTGCCGCCAGCCAGCCGGTAATGCGGGAACTGGTAGGTATCCTCCCAGCCTTTCAGGTCTTTGGCGTTGAAGGTGGTCATGTACTCGTCAAGCACCTGAAATACAGCTTCGCACACCCTCGGGTCGATACCGTGGGATCCGCTTTCGATGGGTTTGCTTTGTGCTGATACCCGGCCGGTTAGGACGGCGAGGATGAGCAGGAGCATTGTTATCTTTTTCATAGGTAATCGCTTTTAAAATCATCGCAAGTTCAAGCGTCCACGCTTGAATTATAGCTATGGTAAGCGTCCACGCTTACCATAAAACGGGAGCGTGGACGCTCCTATCCCGAATAATTCAAGCGTGGACGCTTGAACTTGCGAGTTCTATTTGCCGTTCTACTGCCAGCCCGGATTCTGAGTCAACTTGCCGTTACTGTTATCAATCTCCTGCTGCGGTATCGGGAACAGGTAAAACTTACCTGCCGCGCCTTTGCTCACGTTGGTTTTGCCAACTTTAAGCAGCGCCGCTTCCAGTATCCCCTTACCCGATGCATCCCGCTCGCGGATAAGATCGAACCAACGTTGGTATTCGAACACAAACTCCAAACGGCGTTCTAAATAAACCGCGTCTCTAAATGAATTTTGATCAAGCCCTGCAAGGTCATCCAAACCAGCGCGTTTCCTTACTCGGTTAATTGAGGCGTAAGCTTTTGCAGTTGGTCCGTTCAGCTCATTCTCAGCTTCCGCATGGATCAGCAGCACATCTGAGAAACGGATAATAGATACATTGGCACCAGATTCAGCCTCATTAGCTACCACACTTGGATCGTAATATTTATTGAAGAATGGGATGGAATCGTTGGCGATAGTTGGGTCGTTCAGTTTACCATACCACAGGTTGGTTGTAGGGCTTTGAAAACGGGTTACAAAGCTTACGCGTTTGCGTTTATCATTAGCCGAATACAACTTATAGATGCTGAAAAATTTATCAACACCACCCGGTTTGGTAGCATCGGGCACAGAATAAAACACCACCTGATCGGCATAGCTACTTATCATGCCAGGAATGCCATTCAGAATAGAGCGCGGGGCCTGGTTGTTACCTTGCCCTTGCGAGTTAGCTTTAAACTGGGCCGAAAAAATGTGCTCCTTGCCATTTTCGGTAGCCGGTAAAAACGCATCGGCATAGTTGGCAAACAGATCATACCCGTAAGGACCATTTATTACAGCTTCGGCTTGCGTTACGGCCTTGTCCCATTTACGCTCGGTAAGGTAAACTTTGGCCAATAATGCGTTGGCCGCACCCGCTGTTGCCCTGCCAACATCGGCACCGGTATAGCTATTAGGCAAATCAACAGCTGCATTGGTCAAATCGGTTTCTATCTGCGTATAAACGGCAGCGGCGGGGTTACGTGGCACCTGCAAGTCAGATAGGTTGATAGATGTTTGATCATGCAGTACCAAAGGCACATCGCCATACAGGCGCACCAAATTAAAGTAATAAAGCGCCCTTAAAAACTTAGCCTCGGCAACAAGTCTTTTATTTAATATAGCATCAAATTTGATATCGGGAATAGTATCGATAGCGATGTTAGCCTTTTTAATTGCCGCGTAGTGCTGTTGCCAGATCTGCAGAACACGCAAACCAGAAGCCGAATGCCCAAGTACAGCTTGTGAGCGTACATCGGGATTAGTAGCGCCAGGCCCCGGACCTTCATCATCGGCCATAAAATTCATACCGGTGTTAAAAAGGGTATTGTAAGGGGTTTGAACACTATTTGCACCACCATTAAGCAGTGAATATACCGCGGTAACTGCCGATACGGCATCGGCCTGGGTTTTGTAAAACTGGCTTGCCGGGATAAATGATCGCGGGTCTTCATTAAGCTTGGCGCATGATGCCGCAATAAAAGCTGTTAATAAAACCAGGTATATAATATTTTTCGTTTTCATGTTAAAAAAATCAAAGGTTATTGGTTACAGGGTGATACCTATACCCACAATAAATGATTTGTTGTTAGGATACGCCCCGTTATCAACACCCGAGGTAATGGCCGATTGCTCATTGCTGCTCACCTCCGGATCGTAACCGGTGTATTTAGTCCAGGTAGCCAGATTTTGCGCGTTGGCATAGATCCTAATCTTTTTGATAGGCGACCTTGACAGCACCGATTGCGGGAACGTGTAACCTAAACTGAGGCTTTTTAGGCGCAGATATGAGCCATTTTCAACAAACCTGTCGGATATTGTTGCAGCTGGATCCTGATATGCGCTGTGTACGTCAGTATTGGTGTTAGTTGGTGTCCAACGGTTAAGTAAAGTAGTGGTTGCATTGGTGTAACCTGTACCCAGCTCAAGCGTGTTACGCTGCTGGTTGTAGATCTTATTACCGTACGACCCTTGTAGAAATACGCTCAGGTCAACACCTTTAAACGAAAAGGTATTGGTGATACCACCTGTAAATTTAGGCTGCGAATTACCAAGTATCACCCTATCGGCCACCTGGGTTATTTTACCATCGCCATTAATATCAACATAGTTTTGGGCACCCGGCGCGGTATTGGCGGCAGGTGTAAGTACCGGTCCACCAGCCTGGATCAGGCCATTGGTTTTATAACCGATAAATGAGCCTATGGGCTCGCCAACTTTAATGATAGATGGCAGCGATGAATCCGGAATAAACTGGTTTACACCATTACCGCCAAGGCTCAATACTTTGTTACGGTTAACCGCGAAAACCAAATTGGTATTCCAAACAAAACCACCAGTTAAGTTGCGTGAACTGATGCCCAACTCAAAACCTTTGTTTTGCACCGAGCCAACGTTTTCATACTGCTGCGGATTGGTAATCGAAGTATTGGTAATTATTGTTAATCCGCTTGTTGATGGTAAAGGAAGATAAAGCAACAGATTGGTTGTTTTTTTATAGTAGATATCGGCCGTTACGCTGATCCTGTCTTTAAACAAACCGAGGTCGAAACCAAAATCGTATTGGCTGGTTTTTTCCCAGGTTAAGTTAGGGTTATATAAACTGTTTGGCGCGAAACCTGCAACTGTAGCGTTACCAAAATTGTAACGGTAGTAACCCAATTGCGAATACGATTGATAAGCAGGGATATCGCTGTTACCGGTTTGGCCCGCGCTAAAGCGTAGTTTCAACTGGCTGATAGCCGTTACGTTTTTCAGGAAATCTTCGCTCGATGCATTCCAGGCTACCGCGGCCGACGGGAACGAGGCCCACTGATGACCCGGAGCAAATTTAGATGAACCATCAGCACGTAGGGTTAACGTTAACAGGTATTTGCTGTTAAAGCCATAATTCACCCTGCCCAGGTACGATTTCAATGCCCACACATTCGATGATGTAGAAGGCGCGATAGCGAAGCCGCTTCCTGATATGTTGGTAACACTGCCCGAGCCGAGGTTATTGTAAGTATCATAATCGCTAACAAAACCTGAGGCACCGGTAATGGCACCCTCAGCTTTAAACTGCTGCTGAGTAAAACCGGCCAGCACATTTAAGGAGTGTTTACCAAATTTTTTGTTGTAGGTAAGCGTATTTTCGTTTAACCAGTTAAAAGAGTTGAGCGTACCGGTTTCGCCTAAACCGCCATAGCCCTGGCCTTCAAATACAGTGGAGGGAAGGTAGCGGTTTTGTTTATTGTCGATGATATCAACACCAGCCAATACTCTTGCGGTTAAGTTCTCGGTGATCTTATAATCGCCCGCGATGTTACCCAAAATGCGGCTTGTGGTGGTGCGGTTGATCTGATTGTACAACGTATTGATGGGGTTACCGTAGGTGCCCTCAAATATATTTTTAACAAAGAACGAACCATCGGCATTGTAAACCGGTGTGGTAGGCGTCATCAATAAAATAGCTGGAACAACGCCCTGCGGCGCAATTTGCGCGGTGGTGCGGCTACCTGTTATGTATGATGTGATCTTAAACTTATCGTTATAATCGTGCTCCACGTTCACACGGCCTGCATAACGCTCAAAGTTGGTATTTTGCAGGATCCCATCCTGTTTAAAGTAGTTGCCAGAAAATGCCAGCCTGGTGCGCTCGGTACCCGAAAATATCGAAAGGCTATGGTTCTGCGAGTTCGCTTTGCGGAAAGCGGCGGCCTGCCAATCGGTATTGGCACCGTATGGGTTAAGCTGGGCTTCGGTTTGGGTTGCTTTTCCTGTGTTTACCAAAGCATCGTTACGCAAGGCTTCCCACTGGGTGGTATTGAGCAGCGGCAAAGTTTTGATTACCTCCTGCCTGCCGAAGCTGCCATCGTAATTAATAGATGATACACCGGCTTTACCTTTTTTGGTGGTGATGATAATTACACCATTGGCACCACGGGTACCGTAAATAGCGGTGGCAGATGCATCTTTTAATACCTCGATACTTTCAATATCCGATGTATTGATAGATGCCAATGGGTTGATCTTCGGCCCATTGGTTACGCCTGCATCAGTTAATGAGTTGCTGTTTGAAGTTGGGAAACCGTCGATAACATACAACGGCTCAGCAACAGCATTGATGGAGTTCACACCGCGTACCTGTACAGTTACACCCGCTCCCGGCTGCCCGGTAGCCTGCGTAACCTGGATCCCTGATACCGAACCCTGCAAGGCCCTATCTAATGACGGGATGGGCTGTTTCAGGGCCAGCGCCGGTACCGATGCAACAGATCCGGTTATATCCTTACGTTTTTGCGAACCGTAACCCACTACAACCACCTGGTTTAACTGGGTCTGGGCATCTTTCAGTTTAATTTCAACCGGGCTGCCGTCGGCAATAAATTCCTTTTTTTCGTAGCCGGTAAAGGTGATGATCAATTTATAAGGGAACTTTTGCCCGGTAACAAAGCTGAATTTACCCTCAATATCTGTTGAAACAACGTGCGTGGTACCCTGAATTTTAACCACCGCTCCGGGCAATGGTTCGCGGGTGGCACTGTCAATTACACGGCCAACCAAATGTGAGTTAATGGTAGGTTGTGTTTGCTGCGCGATGGTTAACAATGGTAAACCTATCAGCAATAAAAACGGTATTAATAAGAGTTTTTTCATGTCGACAGGTTGTTAAAGGTTGAAAACTCTGCCGATTGGTTTGCCGTGTAAAACGGCCTGTATAATTGCTGGGGATGAAATGCATCCTCAATAATTTGCAGCGTAAAGGGTGCTGCCTGCCGGGCAAAAGGCAACGTATAGCCTTTTCCCGCCTTTGCAATATTTTGCATAGATTTGAATAATTAAAATGACACCATGAAACAGGCTCAACGCCAATCGATCCCTGTTTCGTTGTTTTGATCCGGAGGGAAAAGCACTGCTTTTCCCTTATTTGTAGTAGGTAAATATTATCGTTTCATGTTCCTTTCTGTTTGTGCCTTGCGTTAAGCAGGCAGGTCAATTATTTAATTCGGGGTATTTAATTACTAACACAACGGAAACCGAGGTGTTCCATTCCACTATCTTCGGTGGTTTTCATCCGGCGCGATACCCGGTAACCCGAGCAATAGCTATCGTTACACAAAAACGATCCGCCGCGTACCACCCGCTTTATGGCATAAGGCTCATCCGGATCGTACGATTTTGAAGCGCCTTTGGGGTTCTTCACACCGTTTGTACCCAATGTTTTGTAATAGTTATTGTTGTACAGATCGGCACACCACTCCCAAACGTTACCGGCCATATCATACAAACCATAACCATTTGGCTTGAAAGAGCTTACCGGGGCTAAGTAATAAAACTTATCGCGCTGGGTATTTTTATAAGGAAAGCTTCCCTCCCAGGTATTGGCCTTGGGTTGCCCTTCGCTTATTTTTTCGTTGCCCCATGGGTACACTTTATCTTCAAGTCCGCCCCTTGCCGCGCGCTCCCATTCGGCTTCGGTTGGCAGGCGCTTGTTGGCCCATTTACTATAGGCTACGGCATCGTACCAGGATACCTGCACTACCGGGTAGTTATCCTTACCCTTAATATCACTGCCGGGGCCATGTGGATGTTTCCAGTTTGCACCGGTTTTCCAGGCCCACCATTGCGCGTAATCATTCAGGTTAACCGGATGATCTGCCGGTACAAATACCAGCGATGCCGGTACCAGCAAACTATCGGCAGGCTTTTCGGTGCCGGGCGGCATTTGTTTTTTCAGTTCGTTCCAGTCGGGTTTGCGCTCCGCAGTGGTTACATAGCCTGTGGCTTTTATAAATTTGGCAAACTCGGCGTTGGTTACTTCCGTTTTATCTATCCAGAAACCATCAACGCTAACATCGTGTTTGGGGTATTCGTCAGGCTCGGCCTGTTGGTTATCCGCCCCCATCCTAAAAGTCCCGGCGGGTACCCATACCATCCCCGCATGGTTGGCATGGGTGTTGCCAGTATCAGGCAGGGTAAGCGCCGCACCGCTTAGCCCTGCTGTTTTAAACCTGTTTGGTAAATTCGATTCGCAGCAAACTTTCTTTTTACTGCCCGGAACCGGGGCAATAGCCGCAACGGTTACCGGTTTTTCATGCTGCCCGCACGCAGCTAAAAACATCGCCCCAAACAGTATAAGTACTATATTTTTCATTACGCTTTTACCGGCTGTAACTGTAACTGCGCATCAACCTGCTCTTGTTCTGCCTCTAACGCAACAACAGGATCTGGTCTATATAATTGATGTGGTTGCAAAGGCACATCTTCTCTAATTATAGGGCCATCGGCAGCCAATTCGCTTCCAGCTACTTTTGATTTAAATAGCGGCCATGCCAGTTGCGCATACCATTGGTCGCCTTCATAGTGCGAGATGCCATAAGCTTTAGGGTACTGGCGCGAGATATGTGCCGTACCGAAAATGATATCCCACCAAAAAAACATATTACCAAAATTGCCTTTGTAATAGCCTACGCCGTCATCGGTAGTGGCGGCATGGTGCGCATGGTGTGTAGCCGGGGTTGATATGGTACGCTCTAAAATCCAGGCAAGTGGGTGCAATACTTTATATTGGTAAAAAGGTTTATCCCATGGGATACTTGAATGTGCCAACGTAGTGATAGTACCTTTGATACCTTTTACCACAATGGCCGGAATACCCAAACCAAGGTAAACCAATGCCGCGGTTAAATAAGTTTGCGAAAAGAACAGTGTGTAAATAATATTTTGCCTGCTGGCCATAGCCATACCCATGTACGATGCCGAGTGGTGCGTACGGTGGAAACGCCATAACCATGGTACCTGGTGGTGCAGGCGGTGGTACCAGTATTGGGTCAAATCGTCGGCCACGGCTATGATGGCGCATCCCCATAAAAATGGAACCCAATCGAAAGTATTTTTCAGAGTTGGTAACAGCGCCGGCAAGGCCAACAGGCTGTAGTAGGCAACCAAGGGTTTCACTACCAGTTTAGGGATGGTAAAGCAGGCTATATCCACCCATTTTTCATTAGTATTCCAACGTTTTTTGTACAGGCCGAACGAAAATTCGAGTACGCCTAATACCAGTACCAAAACGGAAAATCCGTAGCCGTTAAGGTTGTCTATTACTTGTTTTATCTGCTCAATCATTGTCTTGCTGGTTTGAAGTTTTAGTTTTTACTGTGTTTTCCTGTTTATGCTGATGTTGTTTCTTTTCCCAGGGGCGCTGGCCGGTAATGGCAAACGTGCCAAACATGAGCGCGATAGGCAGGATATACAAGAACAGGCTCAGCGAGGCGTTTCGGATGATCTGCTTTTTGGTTGATTCTTCTAATTTCATGAGGCGTTAATGTTTTGAGGTTGAACAATTTGTGTTGTTTTGGCATTAGCACCTCTGTCAAGCAATTTGCGACCAAGCCACAAGCCTCCGAAGATGATAATGAAAGGAATGATGGTTACGATAATGCCCACCAATACCTTCTTCCCGATAAGGGAAACGTCGTTAAGGGTCATGATAAATCTGATTAAGTGATTATAGCATAGGCACCTTATAGCGGTCCGCATTACCGGTATAAGCACCTGTTAATTAAAAAATTGATCGGAAACCTGTTTATTTAAAACAAGTTAAAAGGAAGGGAGAAATTCCCAATGTTGCCTTATTAACAGCAACAACAAGAAGTACAACAGCAGGTAAAAGCAGAGGCAGGTAATTGATGTTTAGCAAAGCCGTTTTTGAGTAAATGTTCGGGTTGCATGGTGGGTGCTTTTAAACTATTTGATTGTAGTGATTTTGTTTACTGGCACAAATGTAGAAAAAGAATTGATAAATACTACTATTTCTATAGAAATTATATAATAATTATTGGATTTGTAAGTTGGAGGGGCTTAAAAAGGCGAAAACGAAGTTTTTTTTAAGTAGAGACGCGTCACATGCGTCTCCCGCGTGCTATTTACGTTTAATATCGGCTACGATCAAAGTGCGCGGTGGCCTGACAGAAAAGCGGGCCGGGAGTATGCATTGCGGGGGGGAAGCTTTTTTTGTCTTGACTTTTTGGGTACTTTTGTGTCAAGACAAAAGTACCTGGCCCCGCCCGGCCAAGAGGGCGACCGTGTTAGTTATATTGAACCAAAGCCTGTTATCTAACGAGAATAACGAAAGCCATTTGAACAGCGACACTTTCATGATGGCTATTTTGTTCTAACAGCTTTCTGTTATCCCAAAAGCATTGGCCCGCTCAATCGCCGCGGGTAGGCTTTGTTCTTTTTCTTGATAAAAAGAACCAAAAATCAAGTCACCAGGAAGGCTTCTTTGCGCTACGGCCGACGCGCTATCCCCCACCGCTTGCCTCTGCCCTGCAAATCGGGCAGAACCACGGGCTGCTAAATTTTGCCCTACTGCGTTCGCTCAAAGCCCCACTCTTCTGCAAAAAGTAGCTATGCCACTTCCTGCGCTCAAGGCCACCATCGTTCTGCCCGCTTTCGCCCGAAGCTTTCCTGCTGACGGTAATTGCTATAATTGAACATTCCGCTATCTTAACAATTATAACTCCCGAAGTTATTTTATCTTCGCCCCACGATGAGCACCGAAAGATTAGCAGCCCAATTAGAGACCAGGATCTTTTATTTTTATATTGTAGATCAAACCCCGGAACGGATCAAGATCACGATGTACAGCACGCCTTACACCTTAAGGAAGCAGGGCGAAAAATGGAGAAACGCATCGGCTAATGTGATGCAAATGTCGCAGGAGTTGATCGATTCGGTTGTTGCAACGGTGTTATCCCAGGAATAAATCAGCATATCGCCGCGAGCCTCCCCCAGAGCGGGAACAGCTTTGTAGTAAAACCTACGACCTGATCAGCCGTGCCAGAGGTACGGAACGCTGGTGTTATGTACCTCTGGCACATCAAAGCTCTGACTTTTTCATTTCTACAAAGCTTTTGCACCTCTGGTGCAGCCATGCAAGTCCCTTAATTTAACCTTTATAACATTTAAGTCTACCATAGCTGAGGAGTTGTTTGCCTAAACTACCACCTTTCCCGGACTTTCAACCAAAACAAAATCTTCCTTACCACTACAACAAACCGGGCATTCATAATTGGCAATATCAGCAAAAGGCGTATTTGCAGGAATCCCGTTTAATTCATCGCCATAAACTTCATCATAAACAGTAAAGCAGTTTTTACACTGATGGATCATTTTAGGAGCAATAGCTTGAGCGTCATCTTTCCCGATATTTATCGCCACAGGTTTCCCCGCACTTAGCTGCTGATAAAACAGGTCACAAAGTTCGATAAGGTGCTTACTTAATTCAGCCTTGTTGATATCCGATTTATAAACCACAAAATCACGGGTGTTATGATTAAAATCGCGGGTGTGGATAATTTCATACTCATCGGGCCGGCGTTCGCGGATCATCACGGAACCATAGATACCTGACTTAGGTGAGCGCTTGATAGCGAAGCTAAGGCGATAAGTGCGCAGATCGGCCTCTTCAAATTCACGTACCAATTGTTGTTTCAATTCCAGGCATGGAGTACACAGATCTTCCACCTGCCAGTTTAACTCGTTGGAGGCGTGCCTTACATTTATGCGGTATTTATTGAGCAGATCGCCCCAAGTAGGCCGGTGTTTCAGTTCGATATTTTTAACCAACAACGATTTCCAAGGACTAACATACAACTGCCCTACCCTTGTTTGCAGGCAGATATTACAGATCTCTTTTAAAAATTCGATATCAAAAAGTTCATTGCGCCGGTAAATGCCCAGCCAATATTTATTGCCCTGCTGCCTGTTGAAGCCCTCATAATAAGGCAGCTGAAATTCGGGAATAACCAGTGATTGCTCGATGGATTGAATAACAAATTTATTGTCGGCCGTTACCAACTCATAAAGCAAGCTGCCATCTGCTTCTGGCTGATCATAAAAAAGCTTGCGGTTATTCAATATAACCTCCTGTACAGCTTTGCCCATAGCAGGAATATCATCCGAATAAACCAACACCGGCCAGCAATACAAGTTATTGGTTTTAGGGAAGCGGATATACAGGTACCAGTAATTACTCACCCCCGAAGAGATGAAATTGAGATTACCCGTAAAAAACGGCGCGAACGTTTGGCTGCTATCTACAATATTGATCTTAAGTTGAGGCTTGTAATTAAACAGATCGAAAATATCTTTATACACCCCTTCCTTCAGCCAGTTATCGTGGTTAAAGATACCATCGGCGATGTACGAGCTGGTGATGTTAGGATACTCATCGGCGGCAATTTCGTAATCTATCCCCGCGCCAAGCACATCAAACTCCAATGATTCAAGATTATCATCATCAGCTTCAAAAAACAACTGCTGTCGGTTGCCGAAACGCACATTTTTTGCGCCCGAGTTTTGAGCGATGATGAGCATCTCGTACAAGTCACCCGCCGAGATTACGCCGCCGGGTAAGTTTATTTTGATCACTTTGCCGCTCATACTATGCTTTTATTAATTGTTGTTGCAAAACTTCATCTAACAGGCGCTTAACCTCCGGCTTACACGATCCGCAACCGGTTCCGGCACCGGTCTGGCTGCAAACATCGGCCAGTTGGGTACAGCCCGAGGCTACTTTATTACGGATATTATCGGCCCCTACGTTATTGCAGCTGCAAACCAGCTTGCCCAATACAGGTTCGGCGGTCTTGCCACTGCGAAGTAGTTTGAGGCGCTTTTCGCTTAGCTCAGTTTTGTTGGCTATCAGCTCCCTGAACTCCTGGAACTCGCCTTTATCACCTATCAGGATGGTGCCCACCAGCCGATCCTGGTGAATGATACATTTTTTATAGTAGCGCTTGGCTTTATCGATGAACACCACTTCTTCATAATCCTTATCGTCCGGGCATTCGGACAGGCCGATGCTGCACAGATCAAAACCATGAATTTTGATGATGTTCATAAACAGGCTGCCTTTATAATAGCTGGCAATATCGCCGTTCATGTAACCTGCAACTACTGCGGCTTGTTGCTCGGCAGCGGCGGTGATGCCGTAAAGTGTGCCTTTAAATTCGGCAATCTCGCCAATGGCGTAAATGTTCGGGTCGCTGGTGAGCAAGTGTTCGTTTACGATTACACCGCGTTTGCATTCCAGTCCGCATTCTTTGGCAATTTCGAGGTTAGGTGTTGTACCTATGGCCAGGATCATGGCATCGCAATCAATTTTGCGACCGCTTTTCAGCCCGATGCCGGTTAGTTTTGAGCGACCATAAAACAGCTGCACCTCATCATCATAAAAAATATCGCAGCCCTGGTCAACCATTTCCTCGTGCAAAAGCCGGCTGCCCAGTTCATCCAACTGCCGGTTTAAAAACCTTGATGTACGCTGAATAACGGTAACCGTATTACCAATTTCCCGCAACGACGCAGCCATTTCAAGCCCCAACAAACCGCCACCCACAATAACTACATGACCGCCTTTAGGCACATGCTTTTTAAAATTATCGGCATCGTTCCGACTGCGCATGCTGAAAATACCGGGCAGCGTGGGTACATTTTTAGGTACAGCGGCGCGGCTACCTGTGGCCAGTAATAGCACATCGTAATAAGTTTTTACGCCACGGCTATCCAACACGTATTTATTGTCGCGATCTATCTTTTCGATGCTTACACCGCGGTGCAGTTTGATGTTCAGTTCGGGTTCTTCTTCGTCGGTCATTTTAACCAATTCCTCCCAGCGTTGTTCGCCGCTGATGTAGTCGGGTAGCATTACCCGGTTATAAAACGGGTGGTTTTCTTTATTGAAGATGATGATCTCATCATCTTTATTCAGCTCCCTATATGAGCGTACAAAACCATGCGCTCCGGCTCCTGCCCCTACCACCACAATCCGTTGAAAAGGCTTTTTAAACTTTACTACGTTAACGGCGCAGTATTTAAAATCAGGTTCTTTCGATATCGGGTCAACCTTATCGTTGGTGATATTATTTACCCGGTGCAGATCGCTGTTCAGTATCTTGCCCCAGTGCATCGGCACAAAAACAACACCTTTTTTTATTTCGGGAGATAGTTTGGCTTTTACCCTGATCTCTCCCCTGCGCGAGGTGATGATGGTAATATCTCCCTCTTTGAGGCCCAACGCTTCGGCATCAAAAGGATTGATCTCCATAAATGATTGCCTGATGTGTTGGTTAAGTTTATTCACCTTACCCGTTTTGCTCATGGTATGCCATTGATCGCGGATGCGGCCTGTGGTGAGGATAAATGGAAAATCATCATCAGGCATTTCGCTGGTGAGGGTATCCGGTACCGCGCTGATTCGGGCGTTGCCGCTTTCGGTATAAAATTTTTTGTCGGTAAACAGGCGTTGCGTGCCCGGTGCAGGGCTACGTTTTTTATACGGCCATTGCACGGAGCGCTGCTGTTTGATGATCTCGTAACTTAAGCCGCTGATATCGATATTAGTTTTGGCGGTAAGTTTAGCATGTTCGGCATAAATTTCAGAAGCATCTTTAAAATCGAACCCTTTATAACCCATTTTTTGGGCGAAACGGCAAATGATCTCGCTATCGGGCAAAGCCTCGCCCGGTGGATCGAGAATTTTATCGAGATAGCTGATGCGCCGCTCGGAGTTGGTCATGGTTCCCTCCTTTTCGGCCCAGGCAGCGGCGGGGAGTATCACATCTGCATAAGCCAACGTTTCAGGTTTGTTGCTGATCTCCTGTACCACCACAAATTTAGCTTTTTTCAAAGCCTCCTCGGCCATGCGCACATTAGGCAAACTGGTGAGCGGATTGGTACACATGATCCAGATGGCTTTTAACCTGCCATCATTCAGCGCCTCGAACATTTCGGTAGCGGTAAGGCCTGGTTTTTCGGCAATTTCAGCACCTCCCCAAAACTTCTGAACCTCGGCACGGTGAACCGGATTATTCAGGTTACGATGCGCCGGCAACAAATTAGCTAAGCCACCCACCTCGCGACCGCCCATGGCATTAGGCTGCCCGGTTAATGATAGCGGACCAGAGCCGGGTTTACCTATATGTCCGGTAATTAAATTAAGGTTGATGAGACTTAAGTTTTTATTCACCCCCACCGCACTTTGGTTAAGCCCCATTGTCCACATCGAAATAAAACCTTTGGCCTCGCCAATATAAAGTGCGGCCAAACGGATCTCGCTTTCGCTCACACCGCATATCAATGCAGCCTCGGCAACCGTGCGCTCGAAAACAATTTTACTGTATTGTTCAAAACCATCGGCATGATGCGTAACAAAATCGGCATCGATATCGCCGTTCTCTATCAGTACCCGCCCAATAGCATGGTTAAGTGTGATATCAGTTCCAGGATTGATTTGCAAGTGCAGATCGGCAATGCTACAGGTATCCGTAGCCCGCGGATCAACCACAATGATTTTCACATTGGGGTTGGCAGCTTTGTGCGCCTCCACCCTTCGCCATAAAATAGGATGGCACCATGCCGGGTTGGCACCGGTAACATAAAAGCAATCGGCCAGTTCAATATCTTCATAACAAAGCGGTACGGTATCCTCGCCCAAAGCAATTTTATAAGCGGCAACCGCGCTGCTCATGCAAAGTCGCGAATTGGTATCGATGTTATTGCTGCCGATGAAACCTTTAATGAGCTTGTTCACCACGTAATACTCTTCGGTAAGGCATTGCCCAGAGGCATAAAACGCCACCGAATCGGGACCGTATTTGTTGATAAAAGTTTTAAAAACGGCGGCTGTACGCTCCAGGGCCTCGTTCCAGCTTACCCTTTGCATGGGCATGCTTTTATTGTAGCGCATTTGAGGGTACAGCAGCCTGTCGCTTTTATCGTTGGCGGTATGGTGCAGATTAAGCCCCTTGCTGCAAAGCATGCCTTTGTTTACGGGGTAATCCTTATCGCCCTCAAGCGTGATACTGCCGTTTTTTTCTTTATTAATTACAACGCCACAACCCACCCCGCAATAACAGCAGGTGCTTGTAAAAGTATTTTGTTGTGAGCGCTTCATTTTTTGAGCTTTAAGCTAATTCTCCGGCTAAAACAACTTCTTTAGCAGGTTCGGTAACTGTTTGTTTCTGAAAACGGGTTACAAACACAATAAGCGATACCACCATCACTGTGATACCGATATAAGTAAATGCCTGCACATAAGTGATCGATTCTGATTTGAATAGGAAGCCAAACAGCATCCCGCCAAGGTTACCGCCCGCGCCAACTATGCCGCTTACCATACCTACATTTTTTGAGTTGATAAATGGCACTATACCATAAGTAGCCCCGTTAGACATTTTGAGGAACAGCGCGAACGACAGCATCGAAACAATAGCCGCCGTTAAGTTGCCCGAGCTGGCAAACAGTATCAAGCCGATACCTTCTAATAATAACACACCTGCCAGCAACAATCCTTTGCCTCGCATACCAAATTTGCCACCTACCTTATCAGATACCATACCCCCCAAAGCCCTTGCAAACAGGTTCATGAACCCGAAAATGCCAGCCCAAAAGCCAGCCGAACTTTGTGACAAGTGGAAAGTATCAACAAAATGCAGGGAGGCTACGTTATCAAAAGTGATCTCCATACCAAAGCACATGGCGTAGGCCATGGTAAGCGCCCAGATACGCCAATCGGTTAATATCGACCAATCGGTTTTTGATTTGGTGGCCGAGCGGCCTATCTCGTCGTAGTTACCATCCGGGGTATCTTTAGTAAACTTTTGGTACAACAACGCGATGAGCAGCATCATTACGCCGGGTACGATCATGGCATAGCGCCAGGCTTCGGCTTTGGTATAGCCAAAGCCTACTATGGCCGCGAATATCAGGGGCATTACCATATTGGTTACGCCGCCGCCCAGGTTGCCCCAGCCGCCGGTTACCGCATTGGCCGTACCTTTTATGTTGGGCGCAAACATCATTGAGGTATGGAACTGGGTAATTACAAACGATGAACCTATTACGCCAATAGCCAGCCTGAACAATAAAAACGACGTATAATCGTGCGCTAAACCAACAAAAAATACCGGTAACGAGCCAACGAGGAGTAACCTTACGGCGGTTTTACGAGGCCCCCAGCTATCGCAAAGCTTACCTATTATAAGGCGGGCCAAAATTGTTGCCGCTACCGAGGCAATGATGGTATTACCCACCTGGGCTTTGGTTAAATGCAGTTCGGCACGGATGGTTGGCATCAGCGGTGCCAGGCCAAACCAGCCGAAAAAGCACACAAAGAACATTAACCAGGTGATATGGAAGGTGCGCATCTGCACACCTTTTAATGAAAATATGTTGAGTTTGGTAAGTTGTTTCATTTTTTTAAGCTTAAAGCTCAAAGCCGAAGGCTGAAAGCTTTTGTTTTACAATTAATTCTCTTCATTTACCAGCTTAGCCTTTGACTTTGAGCTGTCTGCTTATACTCTTGCTTTCGGCTTTGAGCCTTAAGCTTTCAGCTCAATTCAAAAACTCGGGTTTGATATTGAGTTGCAGGTATGCCCACACGGGGTTCAGCTTATTGTTGCCCGGTGTTAAAGCCTTAGCATATTCCATACTATGCGTTGCAGCCATGTAGGATAAGCCCAAATCAACATTGGTAAATTTGTTAAGCTTGTAGCCGGTGGAGAGGTCGAACTCCGTACCGAGATATTTGCCTATGGCTTGCCCGTCTGTCCCCTTTTGATCTTTAGCTAACAGGAAATAATGGTTAGCCAGTTCGGTGCTGAAACGTTTGTTGTCTGAGGTATATTTTATTTTAAGATAAGGATTGCTTAAACCTCCGGTTGGCGATCCGCTGCCTGCATAAAAATAATCCATGTAGCCCCAAAACTTGTGTGGCGTGCCATAAAGCGGATCAAATCTGTGATTGGTTTTTGAGGTAGAAAACGCATCATTACCTGATAAATAATCCCAGCCACCGGTGTAACACACATTGCTGTTTTTGTAGGATAGAGATAGGGTGTAAGTATAGGCGCTTAAGTCGGCACCATCGCGGTCATGCCCGCCTTGATAGTAAAAACCGCCGGTCGCGGCCCACTGATCTTTGCTGCCCCAAACTGGGTTTAATAACAGGCCTGTTGTGTAGCGGGTATTTACGCCCGGCTGATTATACCTGCGGCCATAAATGTAACCCACATCCTCTCCCGCGGTATTCTTTACCGAGTCGAGCTTGTATTTGGCAAACTGATCACTCAAAACAAGACCGGTCAGCTTGGTTTTATTAATTTTTTTGGCGAAGTAGAGATATTCAAGTGCTTTATAGTTTTGGTTTTGCCCGTTGGTGCCGGGCGGGTTTAAAAATGAAGGGCTTCCTGTTTTTGAGCTTACGCCTGATGCATTAACCAGCGGTATAAACCCGGCAGGCGTATTGGCCAAATTACCTTTGCTATCTTTTATGGTAGCGGGTACGTTGGCTGGTGTGTAATAGGTACCATTATAATTAATAGCATCCGAACTTTGGTTAAAAGCCGCACCAACATCAACCTGCCAGCCCGATTGAACAAGTTTCAGCACAATGGCATCATGGCGGCGGGCCTGCTGGATCCAGTCGGTAGCGCCAAGGAGGCGTTCATCGTCATAACTAATCTCTTGTCGACCGGCCTTGATGGCGAAATAATCAACAGGCGAAATTTTGAAGGAAGTATCTTTTTTGTTGGAGAGGATGAGCTCGGCCCAGGCTTCATGAAGGCTTAAACGACTACCATCATTAATGGTAATGGTTGAGGCATCCTGCCCCCAAAGCCTTACATCCTGTACCGATGTTTGAAAAATAAGCTTGCTGCTTTTGTAATTGAAGGTGAGCCGCGTTCGTTGCGATACGAAAGCCGCGTTTTTGTTACCTATTGGTTCTAAAGTTCCATAACCATCACGTAATTCGCCCCTTGTTTTGATCTGCCCGGTTAAACTGAGCTGTGCTGAGGCGTTATAGGATACAAAACATGATATAATTAATAGAATTTTTCCAATAGTGTATTGATTACATACATTTTTGTACATTTGAATTGGTTTTTTATTTGTTAAAGCGATTAAAAACTATCTAACCTCGTCTGGGAATGCGACCTCCCGACGGGGCTTTTTATTTATATACTTTTCAGTTTCACCATAGGCTCTCTGTTTTGATCAATTAAATGCATTTAATTATCATAAATATATCTCAATTAACAAACAGATACAAATTTTTTAGTTTTTAAAGTGAATTTTTGTGATTAAAATCATAAATAAGTTAATTTTTTATAGAAAATTCAATTTTAACACGGTCAAAAATTACCAAAATATCGATTTCACAATTACTTAACAGAAATTTCAATAATATCAATCATAAAAAATCGCAATAAAATCAAAAAACACCAATCAAAAACATGATTAATATCAAAAAATAGACACAAAAATCAAAAATCAACACAAAAACATCTACATAAAAAACAAAAAGCATTTAATTTTTACACCAAATGCTTTTTATTGGAACATATTACCAGAAAATTTACATTTAAAAATCAGGGCGTTGCCTGCGGCCGGGCTATCCATTCCAAGTCCTCGCCTTGCCAGCGCACAATCCCCACTTGCGCTCCGGGCTTTCCATTCCTATCCCTAACGCTTTTGTCTGAACCGAAATTTTAGGGAATTAAAGAATTACCAGAATACTAAGCAAATTCAAAAAATTCTAATAATTCCCCCAAATTCGAGTTCAGACAAAACTATCCAACCAACGTGCTGCAATACCCTACGCTACCCAATCCCCACAAAAACTTTCCCTTCAGATACCATAACCGGATATGTTTTAATAACCAACTCTTCTTCACCCAAACACTCGCCAGTTAACAACGAAAATGCTTTTTTATGAAACGGACAAGCCACCTTTGGCTCACAATTTTCGCCCGAACTACCGATCATGCCGCGCGATATAGCCATTTGCTGTTTATGCGGACAAAGATTTTGCGTTGCATACCACTCACCCCGGCGGGTAAAATTAAAAATAGCTATCTGCTCATCGCCATGCTTGATGCATGAACCACCATTTTCAGGCACATCATCTACATAACAAGCCAATACCCAGTTTATTGCTACTGTTGCTTCCATTGTAATTTCTTTAAAATACTTTCGATTAAAAACTTACTTGAGACTACCGACTTAAAACTTCAGGCTTAAAAATCTACCACTCCTTAGCCCGCACCTGGTCGCGCATAGGCACAAATTCAGCATGCGGATCTTTTTCTTCGGGGGCGTTAATAAAATGCGCGAAGCGTTTGCGCATAGCCGGGCTTTCAATTACTTCCTTCCACTCGCAGTGATAGGTATTTACCAGCGCCTGCATTTCCTCTTCTAACTGAGCGGCCAAACCCAAGCTATCGTTCACTATTACGTTTTTGAGGTAACTCATGCCGCCGTCCAGTTTATTTAACCAGGTAGCGGTACGGGTAAGCTGATCGGCAGTTTTAATGTAAAACATCAAAAACCTGTCGAGGTATTTTATCACCGTTTCTTTATCAATGTCCGTAGCCAGCAGCTGTGCGTGCTGCGGTTTGGAGCCGCCGTTGCCGCATACATATAAATTCCAGCCTTTTTCGGTGGCTATTATTCCAAAATCTTTCGATTGCGCTTCGGCACACTCGCGCACGCAACCACTCACACCACCTTTAATTTTATGCGGAGCGCGGATACCTTTATACCTATCTTCTACCTCAATGGCAAAGCTCACACTATCGTGCAAACCAAACCTGCACCAGGTACTCCCCACGCAACTTTTCACGGTACGCAAAGCTTTACCATAAGCATGCCCGCTTTCAAAACCGGCATCGATAAGCTCTTCCCAAATTATGGGCAGATCACTCAAATGCGCGCCGAACATATCAATCCGCTGACCGCCGGTAATTTTTGTGTATAGTCCGTATTTTTTAGCTACCTGACCAATCACGATCAGTTTATCCGGTGTAATTTCACCGCCCGGAATCCGTGGCACTACTGAGTAAGTGCCGCCTTTTTGAATATTTGCCAAAAAACGATCGTTACTATCCTGTATGGTTTCCTGCTTTACAATTACATCGTTCCATAAACTGGAGAGGATACTGGCAACTATCGGTTTGCAAACCTCGCAACCATCGCCTTTGCCGTAATGATCAAGCACCAGGTCGTAGTTTTTAAGTTGATTGATTTTTACCAGGTCAAAAAGTTCCTGGCGCGAATAATCAAAGTGCTCGCAGATCACATTTTTAATGTATTGCCCGTTCGCCTTCATGGTCCCAGCAATCAGGTCTTTTACCATCGGCACGCAGCCACCGCAACCGGTACCGGCTTTGGTACATTTTTTCATCCCATCAATACCTGTAACACTCTGCTCATTCACTGCTGAGCAGATCGCCGCCTTGGTAACCGCCTCACACGAGCAGATCAACGCATCATCGGGCAAATTCATTACGCCTGCACCTTCGGCAGCCGCGCCACCGCGCGAGCCGAGGATCAGATCTTCAGGATCGGGCGGCAATACAATTTTATTATTTACCGTTTGCAGCAGCATATTGTAAGCATCGGCATCGCCAATTAAAATACCGCCCAAAAGCTGTTTGCCATCGTTACTGATATTTATGCGTTTATATATCCCCTTATGCGTATCCTCAAATAAAATAGTACGACAATCCGGTTCGGTTATAAAAGCATCGCCAAAGCTGGCTACATCCACACCAATCAACTTAAGCTTGGTACTCATATCATAGCCGTAGAAAGATTTCGCACCGCTTGTTAGGTGCGAGGCCACAATATCGGCCATTTCATAGCCCGGAGCTACCAGGCCGTAAATCATACCCTCGTAAAGCGCACACTCGCCAATAGCATAAATATTTTCATCGCTGGTTTGCATTTGCGGGTTCACTATAATGCCGCCACGGGTGCCTACATGCAGGTCAGCCAAACGGGCCAGCTCATCGCGCGGACGGATCCCGGCCGAGATCACCAGCATGTCAACCGCCAGCTTACTCTCATCATTAAAACGAAGGGATTCTATTTTACCATGACCAACAATTTCGGCCGTACTTTTATTTAAATGGATATGCAAGCCCAACTGACTCAATTTCATCTGCAGCATACTACTACCTGCCGAATCAATTTGCCTCGGCATTAACCTCGGTGCAAATTCAATTACATGTGTTTCATGAATGCCGAGATCGATAAGGGCTTTAGCCGCTTCCAAACCCAGCAAACCGCCACCTAATACTGCACCCGATTTAGCATTAGCCGCGCAGGCCTTGATCAATTCCAGATCTTCAATAGTGCGATATACAAAAACACCTTCCTTTTCAATCCCAGGCACATCGGGCACAAAAGCCGATGAGCCGGTAGCCAAAACAAGATAATCGTATTTAAGGGTGATACCTTTTAAAGAATGGATAGTTTTTTCGGCGCGGTTTATTTCCTGGATAGCATCGCCGAGGTGAAGTTGAATATCATTTTCATGATACCATGATAACGTAGAAAGCGAAAGATCATCGGCAGTTTTGCCATTAAAGTATTCGCTCAGGTGAACCCTATCGTAGGCATGACGCGGCTCTTCGCCAAAAACAATAACCTGAAATTGTGATGATTTGGCTAAAAGTTTCTCGCAAAACTTATAACCCACCATTCCGTTGCCCGCTACAATGACAATTGGTTTCGACATACCGTAATTTTTTAAGTGTTAAAGCAATTTCAAACTAAAAACAAACCCAAATGCGACCTCGAATCCGTTTTACATCACAATAATAACATTAAAAACTATCAAATGAAAGTTTTTATTCAATTTTTTATTAAATAAATCATGTTAAATAGATTTTAAATT
The DNA here is from genome assembly GCF_039839285.1 of Mucilaginibacter sp. CAU 1740. Lineage (NCBI taxonomy): Bacteria > Pseudomonadati > Bacteroidota > Sphingobacteriia > Sphingobacteriales > Sphingobacteriaceae > Mucilaginibacter > Mucilaginibacter sp. CAU 1740. The sequence goes on from NZ_JBDOQS010000016.1 coordinate 126,725, forward strand.
CATAAATTAGACATATTAATATAATTTAAGTCATTTTTATTCGATATAAAATTTAATTTTTTAGATATTTTACAAAATCAATCAAAATAAAAAGACTTAAACAGACATTTTTCAACATTTAAATTGAAATAATGATAAAAAACAATACCAAACCGCAATTATTTGTACTTGGAGCAGGGCCAGGAGACCCGGAATTGATAACAGTGAAGGGTTTTAAGGCATTACAACATGCAAAAGTTATACTATATGATAATTTAGCTAACAAAGAACTGTTAGACATTGCCGGCGATGATTGCGAAAAGGTATACGTTGGCAAACAACCTTACGGCGATTATACCCCGCAGGAAACCATTCACGAACTGATAAAACAATACGCCTTTGAAAAGGGCAATGTAGTAAGGCTGAAAGGCGGCGATCCTTTTATATTCGGCAGAGGGTTTGAGGAGATCATTTACGCGCGCGAACATGGTATCGAAACTCATTATATCCCTGGCGTTACCAGCGCCCAGGCTTGCGGACTGGAAGATATCCCCCTAACCCACCGCACTGCCAGCGAAAGCGTATGGATGGTAACCGGCACCAAAAAAGACGGCCGCCTAAGTGCCGACCTTACCTGCGCCATGCATAGCAACGCCACCGTAGTTATATATATGGGCATGAAAAAACTGGCCGAAATCGCCAAAGCATACATAGACAACGGCAAAGGTGATACCCCGGCCGCTATTATTCAACATGCATCGCTCCCCAATCAAAAATCGGCAAAAGGCAGGGTTCAGGATCTGGTAGCCATAGCCGAAACAAATAAACTCACCTATCCAGCCATTATTATTATAGGCGATGTGGTTAACGTTAAAAACTAAACAAATATGAAGATCAGGATAAAAGGCAATTCGATACGTTACAGGCTCACTAAAACCGATGTAGCCAATTTTGACAGAGATGGATATTTGGAAGAGACAACCAGTTTTGGTACTCAGGTTTTTAAATATGCCCTGCAACGCTCGGCAAATTCGGAACTAACAGCAGGCTTTAACAACAACTGCATTACCATATACATGCCGCTGGATATGGCTTATGAATGGACAAATACCGAACGCATTGGCTTTGAAAGTAACGATCCACAGCTTTATTTACTTATTGAAAAGGATTTTGTGTGTTTGGATAATGTTATAGAAGATCAAAGTGATAATTATCCGCATCCGGCGGGAGTGTGCTAAAAAGCCTATAAAACAGCAAAGCCCCGATATTGCTATCGGGGCTTTGTACTCCCGGACTTAGTCAGGTCGAATCAATTTATTGAAGATTTAAAGCGAATAGCCAACATCCCAATAAAAACCAATGCAATAATTATGGATAATTAAAATTCTGTTTTATCAAGCACTTTAATTATGGAGTCAAAAAGCACAGTGTGTTTTTTCTCATCAACATCTTTAAATTGATATTTCAGATTTGGAAGCATGTGACTGAACATATTTTGGTAAATATCAATTACATGCTTTTTTATTATATCATAATCTTCCAAATCTATATCTAACAGATTATTATACTTTATTTCTAAAAGCTGATAATCTAATTTCCAATCCTTGAATAATATTAGTTTTTTGTTGGGATTTACAAGCGAATGCAAATAAGCTTCATGAACGAGATTATGTTGAGGAAACCCATATAAAGATCTAAAAAGAAAATTATGAGCATTTTCGGTGTTGTTGTCATCCGGAAAAACCTCCTTGTATATTCTTTTAAAGTTATCAGCAACTTTGTTTCTTGTCAAAGTGTACGCAGGTAAGCGTTCGTGTAGTAGACTGTTAAATTTAACTTCTAAGTCTTTAACTTTTGGTTTCCATTCATCTTTTGAAGTCTTTTCGATCATCTTGTAAGAGTAATTAGTATAGGTTATGCTACCGTCACTACATCTTTCAGATTCGAACTCACCAGTCCAGATTTCTAATTCGCTTGACGAAATTAAATCAACGTATATCCAATCATCAATATAATACTCGATAATTTTTAAGGGATTATTTGATTGAATGTGTAATTCGTAATGTAAATCTTCATTGAAATCGTATTGTGGAAATCCATTCAAAATGTAATATCCTTCATTTATTTCAACGATATCATTTAAGTAGAATGGTTTATAATCCTCATCCTTCATTTGAAATACTCAATTAGAATAGTAAAACTATGAATTTATCAAATTAATGTGAGTTGGAGTCGAACCAAAATATCATGTTATAGAAGAGAAACAAGATTAAAAAATCGGCTAAATTAAAAACCCTCTCTAAAGTACTTTAGAGAGGGTTGTACCCAGAGCCGGAGTCGAACCGGCACGGTTTCCCACAGGTGTTTGAGACCAGCGCGTCTACCAATTCCGCCATCTGGGCATTTTGTAAGTTGATTCCCTTACAAGCGGGCTGCAAATGTAGATAAATACTTTACAAGTGCAAACGTAGATGCATGAATTATCAAAAAAGTTTTTTTGTATCTGCTATTTCAACTCATCCCGTTCGCTATCAACAATCGTCCTGATCTCATCCGCGGTTAAAGGTTCTTTATAAACTTTCACCTTATCTATGTCTCCATGAAAAATACGTTCGGATGGAAATTCTTCATTACGGCCTAAAGTCCATTTATTATTGATGGAGAGATTGGCTAAGGTTTCAACCACGGTTGTACCGGCAAGCACTCCGTCGATGTATAGATAAAGCGTTTTGCCGCTGCAAACACCTGCTATATGGTGCCACTTATCGTTCCAGTCGGCAGGAAGGTTAACGGTGCAATCGCCGCGGCCCCAGCCTCCGGCAAAAAAAGTGAGGGTTTTATGGTCGCTTACCTGCAAAACATGGCTGTCGCCCTTGGTGATCATATCAACCAATCCGCGTTCATTTCCGGTTGGGTAAACCCAGCCCATCATGGTGATGGTTTCACCCATATTATCCAGTGATGGGGCGTTGGGCACTTCAATAAAGGTATTTTCGTTGAAACTCAGCTTACCTGCAGGGTTCGACGAGGTGATGATATGGCCATTATTTTGATAGCCCGATGCATCTTTTATTATCTTATCTGTAGTATAATTTACGGGGGAAAGATCGAGCAGCAACGAAGCTTTATTATCCCGGTAAACCTTATAAGTAAAATGAGCTTCACCAACCGAAAGTTTTTGAAAACCTGCTGAAGCAGCATTGGCTGAATGTTTAATCAGTTGCTTTTCGCCTGGCAGTAATTCAACCGTATCGGTAAAAAGCAGCGTATCGTTTTTGGTAACCGGGATTTGAAAGGATCGTTTTACACCGCCAATGTTTTGCACCAGGTAACTGATCTGCTGTTGCTCATTTAGCCTTATCATGGGCACAGCGGCCAGTTCTGTAATTTTAAAGGGTTGGGCCGGAGCATTTGCCGATGGTTTTACCTCAACTACTGTAACGGGCATGCCTTCCAAAGTCAACGTTGTTTTACCTAAAGGATAAAGGCGGCAAACTATCGAATCTTTTTTCACCTCACCCGAAGCCACCATGCAATTTTTATAAGCGTACGGCTTACCGTTTACCAATAATCGTACAATTTTAACACCGGAAGCTCCGGCATTGCTTATTGAAAAGCGAACTGTAAAAGGCTGGTTAACCCTGATATTTTTAGTTGATAAAGTATAATCGAGAACCTTAAACTTTGGATCCCGCATGGTTTCGGATAGCACAACCGGATTTTTATCTAACGGCCATTGGCTGGCTTTATTAGTCATATCGAAAGTCATTGAGCCGCCAGATACCAACACCGCGTGCGGCAAGGTTAATTGCTGCAAGGATTTGCCGTTGATAGCTACGCTTTTTACATAATTGTTTTCTAACGATGAACCATTAGCATTAATGGTAAAATTTTTACCGTTAGGCAGGTGGAGGGTTACCGATTTAAACAATGGCGTGCCGATAGCGTAATATGGTCTGCCGGGACAAACCGGGTAAATGCCCATGGCACTAAACAAATACCAGCTTGAAGTTGAACCCAAATCATCATTACCCGGCAAACCACCGGGGCTGTTGCCAAAGCGCTGCAGCATAATTTCGCGCAGCCATTTTTGGGTTAATGATGGTCTGCCTGCCTGGTTAAACAGGTAAGGCACGTGAAATACGGTTTCGTTATCAAAGGGGATAGCATCCGAGAGAGCTGAATCTAAACGGGATGAAAACTGCGTGTTTCCCCCAGTAATATTGATCAGATCTTTAGTATTATGCGGAACGAAATAGGAATACACCCACTTGTCGCCTTCTTTATAACCCGACATCCCCGGATCATGTTTAAACTCATCGTTATTCCGGGGCAGCATTAGTAACTGATCTGTATTGAGCAGATTGCGGTAGTTGAAACCGCGCTGTTGCAATAACTTATAGTCTTTATCATTATGGATCACCTGCTTTGCAAACTGCGATAGTGCCCAATCATCATAAGCATACTCAACCGTGCGGGTAACCGACTCGGAGCGGGTGAAAGGAATGTATCCCTGCTTGTTATAGATCTCCATATCGGTTTGTACAAATGGAGGTTCTAAAATGCTTTTTTTCATAGCAGTGTAGATCAGCTGCTTATCAAAACCGGTAACACCTTTCAAGTAGCTATCAACAATAATAGGAATAGCGTGGTTGCCCGTCATCGATTCGGTTGGTAAGTGACCAGTTTGCTTGTAGATATCAAGCATGGATAATATTACGTCTTTCTGCTTATCAGGATAAAGAAGTGTTAACAATGGATGCAAGGACCGAAAAGTATCCCATGGCGAAAATGCCCCATACTGGTTAGTACCAGATTTTTGATGAACCTTACCGTCTGCGCCTTTGTACCTGCCATCAGCATCGTCAGTAACCCATGGTATTAAAAGCGCATGGTACAGTGCGGTGTAAAAAACAGTTTTGTTTTGTTCGTTGCTATCGTTAACATCCACCACCGCTAATTTATGAAGCCATTCACGCTCTGCACGGCTATGAATTTCATCAAATGATGCTGTGCCAACTTCCTTGTCAATATTGTTTTGTGCACCATCGTGATCGATAGATGAGGCGCTTATTTTAAGGCCGATAGTAGTACCGTTGCTTGATTTGAAAGTGAAGAGCCAGCCACCTTCAACCTGTTTTTTATCGGTATAAGCTTCGGTGAAATTGATTACAGCATTGTTATTGGAAGCCTTTAATTGCCTGTTGTTTATTACGGTAAGTTCTCCGGCATCTGAAATATAGATCTGCGGGGTTACCTCTACTGGGAAAGCGAAGCGGAACAGACCGGTTCTTGTGGTTGCGGTAGCTTCAACCGTTGTGCCATCGTCATTAAACTTTACTTTGTAATATCCGGGTGTGGCGGTTTCATTGGCATGCGAGAATTTTCTGCTAAATGTACCATGCTCCATTTTATCTGTAGCATTAACCGGCATGATATGAAAACTGCCCGCCGAGCCTTCGGGAAAACCACTCATGTGCCTGAAGCAGCTGAAATAGCAAATACCGGTATCGGCATAATTGTAACCTTTACCGTTGCGGGTTTCAGGACTTAATTGGATATATCCCGAGGGTACAACCGCACCGGGGTAAGTACCGCCCTCGCTACCCCATTTGGTAAATACATTGCTTTTGCCTGTGCCTATAAATGGATTTACGTGTTGCAGATGGTTTGCCAGCTGGGCAACAGTCTTATTGCTTAGTATAAGCGATAGAACGGTGAATAAAATTAGTGGGAGATGCTTTTTCAAATCAGTTTTCTTTTAAAAAACAATAATTGCAGGAAACCCCACAACAATTTTATCTTCAGCGAGGCAGAGTTTCCTCTTAATAAAAGCCAGGGGCTGTGCGATTCCCCTCTTGAGAGGGGCGGCGGGGTGTGTTTCTGCTTTGACAAATCAATCGTATAACACACCCCAGCTACCGCTCTTTCCCCTTGCGCCCCCTCTCAAGAGGGGAACTTAAAAAGTCTTAATAATTATATCTTAATATAAATCTTCCGCTTATCCAACACATAAGCCACCGCCCAGCACAACATCATATAACAAATGGCAAAAACCAGCGTACCCAGCGGCCCGGGGAATATCCGCTGATAAAACACCTGGTTTATCCAATCGTAAAAACTCAGCTGTGGTGCCACCCAAATGGTTTGCAACACGGTAAGCAGTAATTCGGATAGCAGATAAATTGCCAACGAGTTACGGCCGAGGATGAGGAAGAAATTAGTGCCGTTTTTAACTTTCTCAATTTCGATAACAAAGATCAACAAGCCCAAAATAGCAAGGTCAATACCTATGGTTAGCAACGAGAAAGTGCTTGTCCACAGTTTTTTGGCTACAGGGAAAAACTGACCGAAGAACAAGGCCAATACAATCAGCAATCCACCGAAGATGAATAGCTTGGCCACAGTTTCGTAAGTTTTGCCTTTGCGTTGGATGAAAGCACCAGCTAAAAAGCCGCCTATTACGTTTACAATACCGGTAAGTGTACTCAACAAACCTTCGGGATCGAAGGCTATCGGGCCGCCTTTATCGTGGTATAAATGATCATTACCCATTATAACAATATCAAGCTTTGTACCTGCATTGCCCAGCATGGTAAACTCTTTTCCCAGTTCGCCAAACATCACCAGGAATAACCAATAACCTAATAATAATACCACCGAGATCATCACCGCCGTTTTCTGACTGCAATAATGAACTATCAGCGCACCGAAAAAGTAACACAGCGCTATGCGTTGCAGCACGCCCATAATACGGGTATGGTTTAGCGGGTTAAATGCCCAGCCATCGGCAGTACGATGGAAAAACGGGAACCAGTACATCAGGTAGCCCAACAAAAAAATGATCACCGTGCGTTTCAGGATCTTGCTGATGAACGCAGCATCGGTTTCAAATTTCTTTTTAGAGAAACTCAGCGCATTACCCACCGCGAATAAAAACGATGGAAAAACGAGATCGGTAGGTGTAAAGCCAAACCAGGCGGCATGATCAAGCGGTGCCCATACCGTGGCACCCGAGCCGGGGGCATTAACAATGATCATGAAACAGATGGTCATCCCCCTGAAAATATCTAAAGCAGTAAAGCGTTCGGTTGCTATTGCCATTTTGTATTAATTAAGATCTGCGTTTTGTTGTGTTATTGTGCGACCGGCAGCTTGTTCGGCCACAATGGTTGATTGGGTAGGTTGCTTACCGTCCTCATCATAAATCACTAATTGATTTAAGCCGTTATTAAGCCAGCACTCCGGAATATATAAACTTGATACCGGGATTTTTTCAGGATAGCGGCCAATATTATGCCCGTTAACCCAAACGGTACCATGTCCTAAACCTTTAGGGTCAAACCTCCATATTAGCGTTTTACCTTTTACCTGCGAAGTAGTGAATGATGAACGATAGAAATGCGGGCCACTGATTGTATCTTTCTTCACAACCATCTTTTGCCAGCCGTTTTTATCCGCCGGATTGCCGGAACCGCCTTTCATTTGCCAGTTGGTTATTGCCGGCGCATCGCCAATTGCATTGATTTTTACAGGTTGATCAATGCCGCCTTCGTTCGAGTAGTTTTCGATAAATACACTTAGGGTTATCGGAGCTTTTAATGTAGCTGCATCTGTTAACTCTACCTGGAAAGGTTGGTTCCAGCCCACATGATGAAATACTTTTTTGCCGTTAATAAACACCGTTGCATTTTCATCAACACTTTTAAATAACAAGGTGAGTTTATTGGTACCGGCGGGTTGTTGCGGAATAACGGTGAGGAACCAGGCATACCCTTCTTTGGTGTTGAATACATCGGTGCCGATTTTGTACTTTTTGAACTTAGCGGTATCAAATACCGGTGGCCCCTGGCTTACATCGCCTTTTTGAGCTGGCGCATAATACCAGTTGCCTAACTCGCTAATAAACGGCCCGCCTTTTTTAATAAGCGCTTTGCCGAAAATGCCTTTATTGTCAACCTGATCAACCGGACCAATGTAAGCTGCAAGCTTATCCCGGCCATCATGCCCCGCGAACACTGCCAAAGTATGCTTGCCCTTCTTCAGATCTAAAGTAAGTTCGCCGTTGTTTAATTTCCATTTTGCAGCTGGTTTACCGTCGATAAACGCTTGTCCCCTGCCCCCAACGTTTACCTGTAATGTGTATTTACCTGTTTCGGGGATGTCGAGCGATGCCCTGTACCATGCATCCGGACTGATATCGCCATCTGCACCCATTGGCTGTGGATTGGCAGATTTAATCCAATTGATAGCCTTGTAATTTGTATTTGCAAAAACGGTGGCATCCTTAGCCATCCAATTATTTAACGCTATTGATGATGCTTGCTTAAAGGTATTTTGTCCACCTGACTTTAAAAGCTCTGATTTTTTATCAGAGTAAAGCCAAATGGCAGTGCTTTCTGTTGATAGCAGCGGGCTTTCAATTTGAGCAGATAGTTGATTGTTTTTTATTGTTGAGTTACTGATATAACCCGCACCACTTAAAATATAATTCTGGCCATTAACTTCGGTAACAAAGGTTTTATCAGTCCACCGCCTGTTCATAGCCAGTACGCGGATGGTTTGGTCGCCAGCCTTGAAAAGATATTCTGTCGGCTTTTCGATGGCAGGCATCGTTTCGCTAATATTTACCAACGAGCCGTTAACTTTTACTGCCGAATTGCTTGCAGACGGCGAGCTTTTGGTATTGAAATGCAGATCGATCGCTTGTCCCTGTTCAGCATCAACTATAATGGTTGTGGTGTTGCCTTGTTTTACAATGGTAAATACTCTTGTTAATGCCCAATCAAGCGTAACTTCATCATTAAGTTTAAAGTTATGGATGAGCGGGTAGATCTCGCCGGGCAAAACGGTAAGTGATTTTTTGCTATCGCCGATATTTAATTGAGCAGAGATGGTCTTCTTCCCAGAGTTATCAATAAACATAATATCACCCGCCGGGCTTTTACGAGCTGTTACTTTTAAAGCTGTATCAGCAATCCGTTTATTATAAGATGAATCGGCAGCGCTGTTTTCTAAAATATCCTGAAAACTGCGGGCAAATAAGGCTGCGCGTTTAAAGGCATAGTAAATCGGCCTTAAGTCACCAGCCTGACCAATGGCGGCACCGTAATCATAAGAAGCCGCGTCTTCATCGTTATTGGTATAGCCAAAATTCGATCCTCCGTGAACCATGTAATAGTTATAACCGTTGCCACCATGAGCAATGATTTTCCAGGTGCGGCGATCGTACAAGGTATCGTCGCCGGGTTTAGCGCCGTATTGAGAGTACCATACGCTCCAGAATTCGGTAGAGAACCATGGGTTAGGGCGCTTTGCATCGTCCAGTTTTCCATCGCCGGCTGGGTCACTTGCATGATGCAAGCCGCTGAAAAAATAAGGTACCTGGATGCCTGCGTCCAGCGCTTTGGTTTGTAAATGTTTAAAATAGCTATCCGGCATCGCGGTTCCCCAGCCGTTAGGGTGTTCGTTTTCCAGCTGTACCAGTATTACCGAGCCACCTTTATTAATTTGGTTGGTTGTTACGATAGGCAGCAGGTGATCAAAAAAGCGATCAACATATTTTTCAAACTGCGGGTTGGGTTCCCTTACCTTCAGCCCCGGTTTAAATTTAAGCCAGATTGGATAGCCGCCAAAATCCCACTCGGCGCAATAGTACGGGCCTACACGAACGATGGAATACATACCCAGATCTTTCACCATTTTAAGGAAAGCGTTCAGGTCACGGTCGCCGGTAAAATCAAATTTACCTTCTGTTGGTTCGTGAAAATTCCAGATGGTGTAGATCTCGATGCAATTAAAGCCGGCACGTTTTATCTTCAGTAACCTATCATACCAAAGCTGATGCGGGATACGGGCATACTCTAAACCTGCCGAAACGATGAATGTGCGTTTGCCGTTTACGAGGAAACCTTTGCTATCAAAATCGATGTAGGGTTTGGCTACCGCTGATGCAGGGAAAATATGATCGTTAGAGGATTGACTGTACGTGGTTGTACAGATGGATAAAAGTATTCCTGTTAAAAACAGGTGTAAGATTTTCTTCATAACTGTTGCAAATTCGTCATTGCGATTATGTAAAAGCCTGTGCCTCTGAAGGAGTATATGATATATCCCCTCACCGTCATGCCGAATTTATTTCGGCATCCCACAGGACAGGTCGCCGCTTTGCATAGCATGGTTGCTTAGCGAGTGGGATGCTGAAACAAGTTCAGCACGACCTTAATTTTTTATTATGTCATTGCGAGGTACGAAGCAATCGCGAACTATACAAGGCGGATCTGCTAATTGGGGATTGCTTCGTACCTCGCAATGACGAATTTTATATTTTTTATCGGATTAATAAGCATGCTTAACAACATCATTATACTTAGCAAACAAAGCCTTAGCCTGCTCAACCGGGTTGCCCTTCACAGCATCAGTATAAGCATTATCATGGCGGTTAACCCAGCTCCACTCCCAATCTTTTACCTGCTTATCAAACGCCTTTTCATCAAAAGCTGTTCCGGTTGATAGCGATTTATTCAACTGCGTAAAGTATAACTCCCAGCGTGGTTTGTAATAGCCTTTTATTAAACCAGCCCATTGCCTGTTGGAGTATTCGCGCAGGCCGCTTTCTTTATCGCCCCAAAGGGTTACCAGGTCGCGGGCATTAAATTCGTACAGGTTCTTTTCTTTATCGGTGATGCCATTGGCGCGGGCTTCATTGATCCATTTACCCAGCAGGAAATCTTTGCGGGTGGCCAGCAGCGCGTCCATATCATCCATTAGCTGCAAAAAGGCTGTGCTGTACTTTTTAAAATCTTCCTTATTGCCGCTTTTGTAAGCAGCAGCCATTTTTTGCTGCAGCGGACTTGCGTAGTTTGCCAATACCTGGCGGGTTACATCTACCAGATCGTATTGAAAACCATCGCTCTGTTTCAGGCTATCGGCAGATGCGATGAGCAATTCCCATGCTTTATTTAGTTTTTTCGGATCATAGTCCAGATGAGTTAAAACACGATCTATTTTAGGAAGCATGGTTGGCCTTGCTACTATGATAGATTCCGGACCGCCTTCTGTAAGTCCGCTTGCATAAACTGAATTTAGCAAAATGTGCCAGGCTTCAGAGGCGTTGGTATTTACCCGACCGTACCTGCGTTTTGCATAATCCTGGATCCAGGCATCGGCATCAATCGGGGTATCGCGCCAAACGTTTTCCAGCATCAGGGCAAAAAGAGCGGGGTTTTGTTCAATACCCTCGGGAGTAATCCCTATCCCCTGCATATTTTTTGATTCAGGATCATGCAAGGCAATGGCAGGGTCAGCAGCCACATGGCGCATTCTACCGAACAAACTAATGTTACCACCAAAGTTTTGCAGCATGCTCCAGATCCAGGGTTTGCCATAGTAAGCTTCGGTACGGTTCCATACCGGGTGGGCATCGCTGTATAAGTCTAACACAATCATGTGTTCATCTGGCACCGCGTTCAATAAAGCTTTGATCTGCGGCTGGCCCCAGAATTTACCGTTGTAGTGGAACATCCAACCCTGCATTACCCAAACGGCTTTAGGATCGGCAGCGGCCATCGAGTTGAATACCTTTTTGCTCATGCCATCCAGGTAGGTTGAATCGTTGGTTGGCGGCACATTCTCATTAAATGTATCGGCCGAGTAAAGGTGATCTGTTCCAAACTCTTTGGTTTGGGCTTCAATGTATTTTTTGCCGATAGTTTCAAACAACTCATCGTCCGGATCAAGGATAAATACATCCGGGAAACCGGCATCCCAATTGGTGCGCTTCACTTTGGCCTTCGGAAACCTGTCTTTAAACGACGGCGGCACATGACCTGTAAATGATGACAACACCGGTTTCATCCCAAATGAACGTTCACGCTCCAGGATCTTTTTCTGCAATTCTTTATGCGAATCCTTCCAATGCTGTGGCAGCGGACCGCCCCATGCATCGATGTTACCCATCCAAAACCACGAAAAATATGCCGGACCGCTAAAAAAGGCATCAAGCTCCTTATCGGTAAAACCCATGCCTTTGTAAACATCCTGCCAAACAGCTTCTTCGCCGGTAATGGCAAGCGGCATGTTGATACCATTCAAAGCCATCCAATCAATTTCTTTTTGCCAGCGTGCCCAATCCCACCAGGCCATGGTGTAATTGAATGTGCAATAGTTAAGATAGTACCTGTATTGATATGGTGTGTTTTTATGAATAAAACCTTTTACCATCGGTAAACTGGCAGGCAGGTTTAAGTTGGTACCATTCCAGCCGATATCGGCATTGCAATAATTTTTGAGGTAGTAATTTAATGCCGAAGCAATGGAAAGGCCGTTATTGCCTTTCAAAACGATCTTCCCATCGTGGCTGCTTAACTCAAAAACATCTTTACCATTTTCTTGCGGAATAGCTTCAACAACAAACGAAACCGAACGGCCAGGGATCACCCTTTCAATAAAATCATGACTGGCCTTTTGGTCAACCTGGGCCTGGGCGCTAAAACCCAATGCAATAACAAAAGCTGTAAGTATGCCTTTTTTCATCAATATTACCGGTATAAATTAAGGGATGTAAAATTCAATAAAAAATGCCGGTAACAGCATAAACTGTGTACCGGCATTTTATCATTATAGCTTATTTAAAGTTAGGGTTCTGGATCAGAACGCCTTTACTTTTATCAATTTCCTGCTGTGGTAGCGGGAAATAATAATTTTTAGGGCGGATAAAAGTTATCGTTTTTGATTGATCAAGAGGCGCTTTTGAAACCGGGAGGTTATAAATAGCTGCAATATCAACAATGTTCTTTTTATCCCAACGCATTAAATCCTGGTGACGCTCGCCTTCGCCGGCAAGTTCTACACGGCGCTCGTGAATAAGCTCTTTCATGCCTGCACCCGAAACCGGAGGAAGCGATGCTGATGCCCTGCGCCTGATCTGGTTAATCAGCGCGTCTCCAGCACCTGCACCTTGCGTACGAATCAATGCCTCGGCAACTAAAAGATAAATATCTGCAGAGCGCAACAAAGGCACCGCATAACTATGATCTACACCTCCATCATTTGTTCCGTTTGGTGGGTTAAATACCGCGTATTTCCTGAAAGCAAAGCCTGTAGCCGAAAGATCGGCCGTAAATACGCTTTGGCGGGTGCTAACTAAACCTATATCTATAATATCACCAACGGCTAATAACGTAGCTTTTTTTCGTGGATCATTAGCCTCAAATTCATTGGCAAGTCCTTGTAGCGGCTGGCTAAAACCATACCCGCCCCACGGCCTTGGAATGTAATAAACGGTAAAGTCGTTTTGAACTACATTTTGTAAAGCCTGAATTGAGAAAAGCAATTCTGTGCTGTTTTCATTGGCGCGGGTAAAGTTATCAGTGTAATTGGCCGCCAACGCGTAATGGGCGTTGTTGATCACCTTTTGCCCCGTAGTAATAGCCTCAGGCAATTTTTCCCAGTACATGTACAGTTTGGTTAATAATCCCAACGCGGTACCTTTGCTTACGCGTCCCCGGTCTGATGGGCCATAGCTTTCCGGCAAGAGGTCAACAGCTTTCAGCAAATCGCTTTCTATTTGTTTCCTAACCTCTTCAATAGGCGATTTTGGTACGTTAAACAACTGCTTGGCGTAGTCCTCATCGGTGATGATCGGCACATCACCGTGGATCAACATTGCACGCCAGTAGCCAAAAGCCCTCAAAAAGTAAGCCTCACCCATACTACGATTTTTAACATCGGCAGAAATTGCTGTAATTTTTGGGATATTAATGATACAGTTAGTAGAGCGGTTTATCTCTTCATAGCGCCATTTATAGGGGTACCTGATAGCAGGGTTTGAAGCATCGTATGTTAAATTCTCAATGGCCTCATCTTCACCATGGTCACCTGAGCGCCAGTAATCATCAGATGGTGTATCAAAAGTTGATTCGGCGTGGCCTATATAATCTTCCTCTTCTAAAAGGCTGTAGATCCCGCTTACCGCGTTAACTGCGTCAACCTCGTTCCTGAAATAATTGTCAGAAGTATAAACCCCCTGCTGCTTCAAATCCAACGCCTTTTTACAGCCGCTGTTAAATAAAGCCAATCCTATCGCTATATATAATATGTTGTTCGATTTCATGATTTTATAATTTAACTGTTACACCGAAAGTAATTGTGCGTACCGAAGGGTATTGGGCAACGTCAACACCGCGCTGTAGGTTACCATCGGTATAACCTAATTCAGGTGTATAACCTTTGTATTTGGTTATATAAAAGATATTTTGACCCGATGCATAAAACCTTACACTTTTCAACGCTGCCTTTTTTGACCATGTCATTGGCAAAGTATAACCGAAGGTTGCATTTTTAAGACTCACGTAGTTTCCGCTTTCTACAAACAGATCAGACGTGCGGTAGTTGTCGTTAGGGCGATCAAGCGATAACCTTGGGATAGTGTTGCTTGTTCCAGGGCCAGTCCAACGGCCTAAAGTTTCGGCATAAAGGTTAAATGGATAAGTTGGGTCGATACCTTGCATCCTGTCCGCGTTGTACAGGCTTACACCAAATACACCGGTAATATTAGCCGAGAAATCGAAACCTTTATAAGATAAGCTACCCTGTATACCTGCTGTAACATTAGGATTAGGGTTGCCAAGGTAAGTACGATCGTTACCATCAATAACACCGTCATTATTGATATCTACAAAACGTACATCGCCGGGGCGAATGCTACCTTTTCTTGAGTCATTTTTTAGCGCCGGATCATTATCAATATCGGCCTGTGTTTGGTATAAGCCATTGGTTTTCCAACCGTAAAACGAAGCGATTGGCTGACCTTCATAAGTACGGGAAATTTCCTGACTTGAGCGACCGTAAACCACAGATCCGATGAAAGCACCTGGACCATAAAGCTTGGTAACTTTATTTTTAATAAATGAAGCATTCGCACCAATAGTGTATTTCAATTTATTACCGCCCTGATAGTTAACATCAACCTCAATACCATGGTTATTCATGTTAGCTATGTTTTTATCCGGAATATTTACGCTACCCACCGTAGAAACCTCAGATGATGGAACCAACATTTTTTTGGTTTCCTTATTGAAATAGGTTACCGTTGTATTTAATTGGTTATTTAAAAAACCGGCTTCGAGCGTGATGTTTGTCATCGCTGTGCGTTCCCAGGTAATATCGGGGTTGGCAATACTGGTAACAGCGGCGCCGCTTACTCCCTGACCGCCAAAAACATAGCCTCCGTTTTCATAAGTGCTGCCAATTTTTATTAAACTAAGATATTGGTAAGGATCAACGTTCTGGTTACCCAACTCGCCGTAACCACCTGTTAATTTCAAGTTGCTAAGCCATGTTATGTTTTTGATAAACTGCTCGTTTGATAATCTCCAACCCAATGAAAACGCAGGAAAGTAACCCCATTGTTTGCCCGGAGCAAATTTGGATGATCCGTCTGCACGGAAGGTAACTGTTGCCAGGAACCTGCTATCGTAATCGTAAAACAACCTCGCAAAACCCGATTGAAGTGAAGATGGCTGAACTGGCAAACTTGAATTAAACTGTGCGTTACCGGTGCTAAGCACACGTTGATCAAAAGCAGTATCGTCATAACCAACTCTTTGAGCATTAAAACCATAGTCGTTAAAGTTTTGGTATGAATAACCACCGGTAAACGTTACGTGGCTTTTACCAAACACCTTATCATAAGTAAGAAACGATTCAAGTAACTGTGATGATACTTCCTCTTCACTTTGTGTTAAGGTAGAAAAATTATTAGGCCTTACCTGGTTTACATCAGCTATGCTAAAATTATAATTACGGATAAGTGCGCCATCAAAAGCGTAGTTAACGCGTAATTTAAAATCTTTTAAAAATGATACTTCGGCAAAAGCGTTAGCAAGCATGCGATATTTTTTGGTGTATTTATCCGTTTCTTGAATGGTAGCATACGGGCTGTTGATATCGCCCAACTGGCCGTTAGCTTTGGCTGTACCAAAAGTACCATCAGGATTAACCAGCGGTATTGCCGGATTAAAACGTAAAGCCGAAAAAATTAAACCTGTTTGCGAACTCCTGTTATCAAAGCCGTTTTGGTTGCCGTAGGTTAACTGGATGTTTTCGCCCAGTTTTAACCATGATGATACTTTATGCTCTGAATTAACACGGGTGCTGTAACGCTTAAAGTTGGCTTTATCAATAATACCATCCTCATTGTAAATAGACTGCGAAAAGTAATAGTTCGACACATCATTACCACCTTGTATATTAACATCGCCGTTGGTTACATGCCCTGTACCCATAATAGCGCGTTGCCAGTCGGTACGTTGAGTAGCATAATAAGTATCGTTCCAAAGTGGATCTATAGTTTGCCCGTCGTTGGTGTAGCGTTCCCTTTTTAGGGTATACAGATCGGGCGCGGTCAATACTTTAAGATATTTGGTAGTGTTAGAGAAACCGTTGTAAAAGTTTACCGTAGTAGCTAATTTTTGATTGTAAGTACCTTTTTTAGTAGTTACCAAAACTACGCCATTGGCAGCCCTTGTACCGTAAATAGCGCTTGAAGAAGCATCTTTCAAAATGTCGACCGAAGCGATGTCATTAGGGTTGATATCACTCAATGCATCCGGGTTACTGGTAGGTACACCGTCAATTACAATAAGCGGGTTAGCATCATTAATAGTACCGGTACCGCGAATACGGATGCTTGGCGCAGCCCCTGGCGAACCATCATTACGCACAATGCTTACGCCACTTGCACGGCCATCTAAAGCCTGAGCAGCCGAAGCTACAGGCAGGTTCTGAATATCGCCACCTTTTACACTTGCAACCGAGCCGGTAACATCTACTTTTTTACTGGTACCATAACCAACTACAACAACCTCGGTTAAAGCTGCAGGCAGTGGAGCAAGTGTAATGTTTAATGATTGCGCACCGTTAACAACTACGGTCTTTTTCTCATAGCCAATGTAGCTTATCTCCAACACAGCCTTATCAGGCGCATTCAGGCTAAAATTACCGTTAACATCAGTCGTTGTACCCTGGTTTGTTCCCTGCACTTTTACGTTTACGCCGATCAGTGGCTCCCCCTTGGCATCGGTAACTTTACCTTTCACAATGATAGGATTGTTGCCTGCCTCGGGGGTTGAAATGATAACCACATGATCATCAGCTATTTTATAGGGGAGTTTATCGTCAATTAGCGAGCCTAATATCTCGCTGATGGAAGCGTTTTTAACATCCAGATCAACCTTGCCTAAACCTTTAATGGCGGCATAGTTGTAAAAGAAACGGTAATCGCTTTGTTTTTGAATTTTAGTAAGTATGGTACTTACATCGGTTTGCTTAACACTGAGCGTAAACTTTTGCTGCGAGTAAACACTTGCAGAAGCTTGCATGCAGGTAGCCAATATCACAAAGAAAACTGCTTTCATTAGCAAGATAACTTTAAGGCATACGGGGGCACCCGGAATAGCAAATGCCCTTCTTGTTTTTTTCATTACATTTGTTTTGAAAATTAATGGATAGAGTAAGCTCGGTTCCAACTCGCTTACTCACAATGATAAATCCCAGATTTTTGCGGGGAAGAGTTGCACCTCTTCCCTTGTTTCTTATTGGATTTTCAGGAATCTGATAAGTAAATATTTTTCCTCATGCGTTTTGTTTAAGTTAGTATTGATGGTTTATTATCTCTTTGTTTTATAAGCCAGGTAAACTGTATCGCCCTCCATTTTGGTTTGCAGGGCTACTATCTGTTTTAAATAATTAATAGCCGTTTCCAGGCTTTCATTTTCAAGCACACCGCTTAGCTGCTCTTTTTTTAAGGCCTCATCAGTAAATACGATATGCACATTGTATTTGCGTTCTATTTGCAGGGCTACATCTTCAAAGGCACTGTTGGCAAACATGATCTTATTTTCTATCCAGGCGTTTTCAGGAAAAGTATCGCCCGTACCTACAGGTAGGGTTGATACCTCATATTTTACCTTAGCCGCTATTACCGGTGCCTGCTGCTTACCTGCATATTGGCGATTGTTAATGGTCAGCTTTTCGTGCGGCGACAGGATCACTTTCTTTTCCGGATCGTCGGCAAACTCCACTTGTACTTTTCCTTTTAACAGCGTGGTTTCAGTTTCTTTATCATCCCTATAGGCCTTTACATTAAATACTGTACCCAATACTTTTACCGTAAAACCTTCGGTATGTACCAAAAAGGGTTTCTTAGCATTTTTAGTTACCTCAAAAAAGCCCTCTCCTTCCAGATCCACCTCGCGTTGCGCACCTATAAAAGCCGATGGATAACTGAAGTGGCTACCGGCATTCAGTTTAACTGTACTGCCATCGGGCAAAGTAACCTGGGCCATATTCCCTAAAGGCACATCTACCTTTTTTATAACCACGGCCTCTAATGGTTGCGGCGCGCGCTTATTATAAAACCAAAATCCAACCAAAGCGAATACAATTACTGCCGCTGCCCATCCTATCCATTTACGGTAACCTATCGGCCTTACATTATCTTGCAGATGGTTGGCATCGGTTTCATCGTACTGTTTAATTTTAGACCATAGTTCATCAAGGTTATTGTTTATTGATGCGTCGGATAAAACGGTTTTGTTATTTTTAAACGTGCCTGTTAAAGCATCGGTAACCTGCTCATTTTTTTTATATCCGGGATGCTGATCTAAAAACACGTTCAGCTCGTTTAGCTCCTCGCGGGTAGCCGAACCATCCATCTTTTTAGCCATAAGTTCATTAAACCTCGATTTCCCCATTTTTATATTGTTCTGCTGTAAGGACACATCAGCATTCGCTTTTTCCTAAAAGAATTTAAAATTTTTTTTGGGGGAGATATCTTCGGAGTAAAGGCTGTAGTTTTTGTACTCAAACAGATTTAAAAACAGATTTGATAATGTGTGTAATTAGATGGAAATTGCTTTAAAACTTCTGCACTATAACAATAACCTTCTACTTATATAACTATCCATTTTTAACCATACAAATATTAAACTATGAAAAAGGTAACCGGCATTGGCGGCGTGTTTTTTAAAAGCGATAACCCAAAACAGATAAACGAATGGTACACCAAAAACCTTGGCCTGCCAAGCAGCGCTTACGGAACAACTTTTGAATGGCAGGAAGCCGATGACCCGTCGAAAAAAGGATCAACATCGTGGTGCACTTTTCCGCAGGATACCAAATACTTCAACCCATCAAGCAAACCTTTCATGATCAACTACCGGGTAGAAAACCTGGCTGAGTTGCTGGCCGAATTACAAAAAGAAAACGTGACCATTGTTGACGAAATTGCCGAATATGATTACGGCAAGTTTCTGCACATCCTTGATCCGGAAGGCAATATCATTGAGCTTTGGGAGCCGAAGGATTGAGGCAGATAGCTTGAAAAACGCGAAGACTTACGAAGTTTTTAAAACTTCGTAAGTCTGGGCTCTACGGTGCCTTTACGTAAAAGCAAATCTACCCAATAACGCTCTCCAGCTTTTTCAAAGCGATAACCAACTGCGCGAACACAGTTTTGTGCGATAAATTAAGAATAGCCGCAACTTCCTTACACGATAGCCCATCCTGCTTAACCATTTTAAAGATAAGCCTGCACCGGGGCGGCAGGTTATCAACGGCGCTTAAAATTTCTGATTGCAGCTCTTTACTGATCAATAGCTGCGCGGGATCAACAGAAAGATGAAAATAATATGATTCGGCTATGTTTACCTCTTTCAGTTGCCTGGATGATGTGCCCCTGATATGGTTAAGGCAGGCGTTTTTAACCGTTATATACATATATACCTGCATATTGCGGATATTATCCAGCGATGCGCGGTTTAGCCAAATTTTCAGGAAAACATCATTAACTATCTCTTCGGCGGGTTCTTTATCACCTAAAAATGAATATGCAAACTGGTAAAGCTTATTTACCTGCAAGCGGTAAAGCTGATTGAAGGCAGCCTCATCATTATTAAACTGAATAAGATGTACAAGCTCCTGTATATTCAAGGTGACAGCCAATTAAAAAGATCAATACAGAATACCGCGACAAATGTAAAGAAAAAAATACATAACGGGAGTTCGATCCTCTTCATACAAAATCCTCCTTCTATTCGTTACAGCGGCCTTTTCAGGCTTCATATTATCCTCATTTATTATCCTTAGCTTTGTTTAACATAATTTAACTATCATTCATTTGCTGTTTCGCGTTTGCTTTCTTTTATTTATAAGCGTAATGCTGGCTTCTTTTTTTAAACTCAAAACACGCAGGCTGTTACTTACAGGCCTGTTTTTCTGCTTTTTACCGTCGATGCTTTCGGCGCAAAGTCTGTTTCTTCAAAAAATAGATTATTGTCAATCGGCTCAATTCTGCGTTGAGTGTGGCGATCCGCGGGCTTACTGCGATCAGCTCACGCTTGATTTTGTGGCCGCGAGGATCAATACGCGCTATATGCTCAGGGACGCCCAGGGTTCCATAACCTTCCAGGTATATGTTGACGAACGGGGATTTGCCTGTGTACTTAGCCATAACGATGCTACCAAAAGCCCCCTCACTGCCGAGTTGATCACCTATCTTAACGGCTGCCCATGGAAACCAGCGATGGTTGGGGGTAAACCTGTAGCATCATCGGTAAACGTGATATTCCGCTTTATAAGCGGTGGTATATATGGCCAGATGGCAAGGATGGATTTAAGCGAACAAACCCCTCCGGGCGATCCGGTGATCTATAACAAGAACGCCTACGCTAACCTCTCGCTAAAAAATTACGAGTTTACTACCTGGACAAAGTATAACTCCCCCCTACCCGATAACATTAGCCAATCGTGCGCTATCGATCAATCGGACATGTTATGGTATGCTACCGCTAAGGGCATGACCCGCTTTGAGGGAACAACCTTTATCCCGGTTACGGAATACAACTCGCCGTTTGCAACAGATGCTGCTATTAAAGAGGTATTGATTGATAAAGACAACAACAAGTGGGTATATGCCAACAACCAGGTATATCTATATAATCAAAGTGGTTGGCAGCAGTTTGATTTTAAACAGTTTTTGTCGCGCGGGGTTACCCAGATCCTGAACAGCCGCAACGGCGAACTGTTATTTGCCACCCAAAATGGCCTTGTGGTAAAACGGAAGGACAAAGTGGTGGTACTGAACAAAAAATCGATGCCAGAACTGCCATCAAGCAATGTTGTTTTTGCGTATGTTGATAAGTATAAACGACTGTGGATAGGTACATCAAAAGGAACTATCATGATTGATGGCACTATCATTACCTCATACAATAACTTAAATACACCGTTAAAAAACACCTGTATTACCGGTGCTGTTGAAGATGAGGCCGGCAACGTTTATTTTTCATTGCAGGATTGCAACCAACAATCAGCAACCGAAAGCGATAAAGAAGGCCTTGCTGTGATCAATGCACGCGGCAAATGGGCCCATTATAATGATGTTAATTCGGGCTTGCCATCAAACCGGGTTAACTGTATGCTGTATGATAAGTTTGAGCATGTGCTTTGGTTAGGGACTGATCAATCGGGCCTGGTAAGGTTTAACCTTACTGATAGCTGGGAAAACTATCATAACACCAACTCGCCAATGCCGGGTTTTAAAATTTACCAGTTACTACAAGACTCAAAAGGTACTATTTACACCACAACCGCCAATGGTTTAGTAAGGGTAAAGAAAAAAACAGGGGCATAATTGTAATTTTCAGCCCGGGGTTCTAAAAATTTTCGGGCTGAAAATCAAAATCTTAAATATTTACTGTGTGTATTTTTTGTTAACACACTTTTAAATAGCCGGGATTTTATATCTTTGCACCACCAAAAAATGATACACACAATGTATCACTACTGCGAAAGTAGCTCAGTTGGTAGAGCACGACCTTGCCAAGGTCGGGGTCGCGAGTTCGAATCTCGTCTTTCGCTCCAAAAGCCTCTCTGTAAAACAGGGAGGCTTTTTTTGTTAACCCCAATTCCCTGCTCCCCCCCCACCAAAGTGGCGTACAATTACGCTTTATAACTTTTGAGTATTTATACGCATACCCAACTCGTAACACCAGCCTATTTTTACTAAAATTTTGAAAGGTATCGATTTGCTTTGCGCAACCTAAAAAGTAGTCAAACTCCTTCAAATAGTTAACAACGTATATTTAGTACCCCCAACATATCATTTATCTTATCTATTTACTATTTAAATAATATCCCTAACTTTCCTACTCACTAAAACCTATTTATATCATGAAAAAACACGACCCTCGTTTCTTCAAATTGTTTTACCTAATGGCCATGGCAGGCTCGTTGCTGTTTATGGCATCGTGCAAGCAACCTACCAAATTTGCGCAGGTAAAATACACGGCGGCCCAGGTTAACCACTGGCTCGACACCTCAAAAACCGACAATTTTATCTTCCAGTTTTACACGCCCGATGTTGGCGATGCAAAGCATCCTTACCAGCTGGTATCGTACGTGATTGATACCGCGGGCAGCTACCTGAACGCATTACACCCGGATACGCTGGCCATTGCTAAAGACACACTGGTAAACCTTACCGGACCGGCTGTTTTAGGTAATACCTATCTTACCAAAAAAGCTATTATTGCTATCATATCTACAGATGCCGGTAAAAAACGCGATTATGATTACCTTGTATTTACACCTAAAATATTAGCGTCAAACCAGCACGTAGTGTATGCTATTGGCTTGGTGAAAAATGGCTTATATATTAATTACGGCGATTCGGATTCGGCAAGCAATATCGATTCAAACCCATCGCCCCCGGCAAAGTTACCATAGTACTAAACACTGCTTAACGTGGTTGAAATTATACAAAGTATAGCCGACTGGTCGGAGGTTTGGGCATTGCTCATTCCCCTGACCATTCTTGTTTTAAAAAAGAAGCAACCGTTTTTCAGCAAGCCGGTTGTAGTTTATATCTGGGTAGCACTCGCCATCAATATCACCGTTGATACTGTGTGGAAGTTAAAGCTGGTGTTGCCCCGTCCGTATAATACCAATAACTACCTTTATAATGTTCATTCAGTTATAAGGCTATTGTTGTTCAGTGTGTTTTTCATCAGGCTAAAACAGCCGTTTTTGTCGCGCGCAAAAAAGATAGCACCGTTCGCGTTTCTGGCTTTTGTGCTGATCAATTTTAGCTTTTTTCAGGATTTTTTTGATTACGGCCAACTGAGCAGTCGCCTGCTCTCGTTAGAAGCCGTAATTATGATGTTTTACTGCATGCAGTATTACCTGTATAAAATAACCGAAGATGAAGAACCTGGTAAAAAACAACCCGACTTTTGGATAGTTACCGGTTTGGGGATATATTATACGATAAACTTTTTTATCTTTCTGCTTTACAACCAGTTAACATTCAGGCTACATAACTTTGCCATAAGCCTGTGGAACATCCACAACTTTACATATACTGTTTTATGTATATTTATCGCAAAAGGCCTTTATGAATCAAACGAACGATGATATTAAGCTCCTGCTTTTTATGGGGATAGCAGTTATGCTTTCGTTATTCGCGAGTATTTTGCTTATTTTTATTTTCTTTCAGCGTAAAAAATATCAATACCACCAAAACATACAAAAGCTGCACCAAACGCAGCAAAACCAATTAATTGAAGCCGCTGTACGAAGCGAAGAATCTGAACGCCACCGCATTGCCGAAGAGCTGCATGATGAAGTTGGAGCCATACTTTCATCGGCCAAACTTCATTTTCAGGGTGTAAAGATCAACGCTATTGATAAAAATAACATACCCCGTTACGATAAAGGCCAGGAGCTGCTTGATGGTGCCATAAAACAGGTTCGCGGTATCTCGCACAACCTGCACTCGAGTATATTGAAAGAGTTTGGTTTAAATGAAGCGATAAGGCATTTCACCGAAAAAATTGGTTCGCAGGATGTGATCAGGATCACCGCGCAACTGGATAGTACTTACAACCAGCAAACCAGTGAAAACGACATGAGCATATACCGTATGGTGCAGGAGCTAATGAATAACATTATTAAACATGCCGTGCCAAAAAATATAGGTATCACCTCGGTGTATAAAGATGGCTCGCTTCATATCAGTATTTTTCACGATGGTAAAGGCCTTGCCCATGATGAGTACGAAGCGTTTAAGTTTAGCAAAAGCGGCATGGGGCTAAAAGCCATACAAACCCGCATTATTTTATTAAAAGGAGAACTCAAATTTTCAAAAAAGTACGAGGGATATTATGTTGATATCGATATCCCCGCTTAGTTAAAAAACATTTACTATTCAATACTTAAGGCGATGAAAAACATTAAAATAGCCATAGCCGATGATTATACCATATATAGAGATGGCCTGAAGGTTGGCATGGCCACCGACGAAAACCTTGAAGTAATACTGGAAGCAGCCGATGGCGAAGACCTGGTAAAAGGCATTGAAACCAACAGGCCCGACGTAATTATCATGGACCTGAAAATGCCGGTTATGGACGGCATGGAAGCCACCAAGATCATTAAAAAGAAATACCCGGATATAAAGATCGTAGTGGTAACCATGTACGATGATGAAAAATTTGTGATCCACCTGATGGAAATTGGCGCAAACGGCTACCTGCTAAAAAACGCCGATGCCGAAGAGATCAGGAAAGCGGTTTATTCAGTATATGAAACCGGCTATTATTTCAACAACGTGGTAAGTAACGCGCTACTTAAAAAGCTGGTAATAAAAGGGAACATAAAGCCATCATTTAACGAAGGCGTTCAACTTACCGAACGCGAGCAGGATGTTTTAAAATTGATCTGCGCCGAAAAAACTGCCGCTGAAATGGGACAACAGCTTTTTCTTAGTCCACGATCTGTAGAAGGCATCAGGCAGCGGCTTATTGATAAGGTTGGTGTGCGTAACACCGCCGGATTGGTGATGTTCGCGGTTAAGAATGGGATGATATAGATGCTTTCCCATCTTTACTTTTATAAAATCAAGGGCATCTTATTAAAATATGCCCTTGATTTTATAACCAATTTTCAAACAACCGCAGGCTTATATCTCAAAATCTATAAATTTCTCAATAAAAAACAAAAATAAGAGCCATATAAAACGCCATTAAAGCATAAAAAACCTTTCTAAAAATCAATTTTTATTAAATTAAATCACAAACAATCAATTAAAAGCAAAAATATTACACTAAAAACTTATAAAAATTGCAATAATTACAATATTCATTGATATTTTTACATCTTAAGTTGACAAACACGGGTAATTTTTAATGAAAAAAAACATCCAATGCGACAATAACACTTGTTTTTTATGCAAAAGCTGCATTAAGGAATGGATTCCGGCAATCGCGGCCAATAAAAAGAATTTTGCAGTTAAAAAAGGTCAGGTTATTTTCAGTGAAGGCGATCCGGTGACGGGGATTTATTTCGTTTACGAGGGCAACGTGAAGGTGCACAAAAAATGGGGTGCCGATAAAGAACTCATTATCCGCTTCGCTAACAAAGGTGCCATTTTTGGTCACCGTGTGTTGGGCAAGCATGCTACCCACTACCCTATTTCGGCCACAGCGCTGGAGCCGGGGATTATCTGTTACGTAGATATGGAATTTTTTGAGGCTACTTTAAAAGTAAACCCTCAATTTACCTACGAGTTGATGCTGTTTTTTGCCGATGAACTACAGGAAGCAGAACGCAAAATGCGCAACCTTGCCCACATGCCGGTTAAAGGCCGCGTAGCCCAAGCCTTAATATCTCTTAAAGATCAATTCGGTACCAACACCGAAGGCCATATCAATGTTGAACTTACCCGCCAGGACCTGGCCTCATACGCCGGTGCTACTTATGAAACCGTTTTCAGGGTGGTAAATGAATTGATACAGGAAAAACTGATCAATACCAATGGCAAAAAGATAACTATTGTTAATTATGATGGGTTGTTAGCGCTGACTTTGGATACGGATTTGTAACCCCTAACCCACCAAATTTCTAACCTCCACCGGAGATAACGCCGTTTGCTTTTTAAAAAAGTTGGAAAAATGAGAAAGTTGTTCAAAGCCTAAACTGTAGGCTATCTCAGAGATATTCCAATCAGTCTGCCTCAATAAAATGCGCGCTTCCTGGATGAGGCGGGCGGCGATGTGCTCGGTAGTGGTTTTGCCGGTGCTTTCTTTTAATACTTTATTGAGGTGGTTGCTGTGCACAGCAAGCTGATCGGCATAGTCTTTAGCTGTGCGTAATGCTATTTTTTGATCGGGCGATGCTATTGGGAATTGCCTTTCCAGCAGTTCGATAAACAGTGATGATACCCTTGCCGAGGCATTATGCGAATTATTATAAGTTGTTAGCGGTTGCAGCTTTTGGCCGTAGTGGATCAGCTCGAGCACGTAGTTTCTGAGCAGATCATATTTATAAAGATAATCGGAAGCTATTTCCTGCTGCATTTTTTTGAAGATGGCGGCTATTTCTTCGGTTTGTTCGTCGGTGAGTAAAAACACGGGGCAACCGCCCGGGCTGAAAATAGGCAGGGCATCCAGCACCACGCCGCTTTTTGATTGCACCAAAAACTCATCGGTAAAAATGCAGAAACTGCCTGCCTGGTTCAGGTCCTGAGGTTGCCAGCTGTAGGGGATTTTTGGGGTACCAAATAACAGCGCGCTTTTTTCAATGTGGATTGTTTTATCGGCGTACTCGGCAATGTTGTGGCCCTGCACCAGGTTAATTTTATAATACAGGCGACGGTTGTAGGGCACATGCGATGGATCCTTCTTTATCCGCTCAAAGATCTCCTTAACATTAAACACGTTAAAGTGCCCTATCTCCTTGTTGATGCCGGCTGGCAATAACGATTCGACAGTGGTATTGCCAAATGCCGCAGCATTTTTATAAAAGTCTTCTACAGTGATCATTTTCATACACTACCCCTTATTGATACTAACAAAGCTATCGATTAAAATATGAAATATATAAAAGGGCAAGTCAACCGCAAGTCACATCACTATCAGACATCTCACTAAAAAACAGCCAATTATTAAAAAACTCCTTGAATTAACGACCGCCGAATGATTTGAATTTGATAAACAATGGATTGATATTGATAAACGGTGACTTATCCCTGTTCCTACCTTTATCGCATAAAATTTCAACAATGAAACTCAACAATAATACCATCCTGATAACCGGCGGAACAAGCGGTTTCGGATTCGAATTTGCATCTAAATTATTAACATTAGGCAATACCATTATTATAACAGGCCGTAACCAGGCCAGGCTTGATGAAGTAAGCAAAAAACTCCCCGGCATTCATACCTTTCAAAGCGATGTGAGTGATCCCGAAGCCATCAAACAGATTTACAATGAAATAAGCAAGCAATTCCCGGCACTTAACGTATTGATCAATAACGCGGGTGAAATGCGGGCTATCAGCCTTAATGATGCCTCAACCGGATTACAAGATCTTACCCGCGAGGTTGAGATCAACCTGATGGGGCCTATCCGCATGATACAACAATTTTTACCCCTATTAAAACAACAACAAGCGGCCGCTATTATGAACGTAACATCGGGAATTGCGCTGATGCCTTTCCCGGTTTCTCCAATTTATGGGGCTACCAAATCGGGCTTACGATCATACACCAAATCATTAAGAGTGCAGTTAAAAAATAGCGCGGTTAAAGTTTTTGAACTGGTGGCACCGGGATCAAGCACACCTTTAAATGATCAGTTTGGCGATATGGACGGCTTTGATCCCAAAATGATGATGGATCCGGGTAAGCTGATTGATGAAGCAATAGCAGGTTTGCGAAAAGACAAATTGGAGATCTATCCTGGTTTAGCCCGCGCAATAAAAGTAATGAGCAGGCTTGCGCCGGCTATTTTGCTTAAGCAGGCGGGTAAGGTTGGGGCGAAGTTTATGGAAACGGGAGGGTAAAGCTATTCTAAATCAGAAAAAATAAATAGGAACGTCATTGCGAGGTACGAAGCAATCCCAAACTATACAGGGCGGCTCTGTAAGTTGGGGATTGCTTCGTACCTCGCAATGACGTCTTTTTTTATCATCGACTTAAAGCCCGTTGGATGTATTCTATTTATGCAACTTCTTATCCCTCAAATACTCAATCATCAGCTTCGGCCTATCGGTTTGAATAATAGTAGCTCCGTGGGCTATGATCCAGTCCCAGCTATCTTTTTTGTTGCCATCCTCAACAGCTGTATCATCATCATGCCCTGCGTTGAGCGATGCCCATAGCGAATTGATCCAAACTTTTGCGCCTGTTTTAGTAATGAATTTATTATCCTTCAAAACAGCCGAAGTATCTTTAGTAAAGATAAGTTCGAAAGCATAAGGCTTCATGTTTTTCAGGTAATCAACAATGATCTGTTTGGCTTCGGGCTTATCCAAGCTAACTACCGGCATATAGGTAATACTATCAAGCAGCTGCGGGTAGCGGGCTTTCAATTCCGGATAGGTTACTTCCGATTTAAATATGGCTTGTTTCAGTGTACCGGTTTCTTTCAGTATCGCGTAAGCTTCGTTGTAAACATCGTAGCTTTTATCAAGGTTTACTTTTACTCCGCTACCTTTAAGCGCCAGCATCACTTCTTTTAGTGTTGGGATCTGGTTATTGGTAACCCTGCCAAGGCCGTTGCGCAAACCAAACTTTCTGATCTCATCAAAAGTAAAATCGGATGCTTTGCCTTTTCCGTTGGTGGTACGGTTAATGGTTTCATCGTGCATGATCACGATAACGCCATCTTTAGTTTTCTTTAAATCTAATTCAACAATGTCAACGCCCATCGCCGCGGCGTATTGAAACGCGCGTACCGAGTTTTCGGGGGCATTGCGCCAGTCGCCACGGTGGGCGGTTACCTGGATCTTGTTTTGGGCACTCACCGATAGTGATATGGTTGAGGCCAGGATCAATAGTTTTAGTTTCATGTGTTATTAAGTTAGATATCCTTAAATATGTTATTGTGACATCAGGCAGGCGGGCCTGTCACCCTGAGCTTGTCGAAGGGTCGCGCGCCGAGGCCCTGCCCACCATGCTTCGACAGGCTCAGCATGACACCCATTTTAAACATGTCATTGCGAGGTACGAAGCAACCGCATACTTTACAGAGCTCTACTTCCGTGCGGTTGCCGCGCTGCGCTCGCAATGACATGTTTTTTTAAATTTCTATTACTTCATCTCAATACCCGATACCCACTGCTCACTCACCCCAAACTGCTCATTAGGCTTATCAGCCGCGGTGATCACCAAGGTACCGCCCTGCATAATTTCCTGTTGTGTAAGCCAGTTACGATTAAGCTTTTTGCCATTCAATGTTACCGACTGGATATACTTTCTGCCTTCAACATAATTAGGCACCGTAATATTGAAAGTTTTACCACCCGGCCATGCAAAAGTTACTTGCTTAAACAGCGGCACATTTAAATAATAAACCGGCCAGCCAACACAAGCCGGCGAAATACCTGTAGCGGCAAAAACAAACCAGGCCGACATAGCACCGGCATCATCATCCATAGTACGCACATAAGTATCCGGCTTGTTTTGATAGATCACATCGACAAAGGGATCAATACCCCGGCTGTTATCATTAAAGTAATATTGCACTACGGTATCGACAGCGTATTTATGTACCATAGCCTGCGATTTCCAGGGTTCTGCCGAGGCATTGTACATGTAAGGCACCTGGATATCCGGCTCGTTGGCGTGGTTATAATAATCGTTATCAAAAAACTGATCCAACTGGCGGATGTATTCTTTCTGGCCGCCTATCAATTCCGTTAACCCTTTAATATCAAACGGAACAAACCAACGGTATTGCCATATGGTACCCTGGTAGAGTCCACGGGCAGATACACGGTCTACGTCGTTCTTAGTTACATCTTTAAAATCCTTGTTCCAGTATTCTTTATAAGCGAGTGCTTTTTGTTTGTACTGATTGCTCAGTTCCGTTTTACCCATGATAGACAGGATCTGCGAAAAGGCCCAGGTATCATAACTCGATTCCAAAGCTTTATCCGGGTGTGAAAAATCAAGTTTATCAACATCGGCTTTTAACGAATCGGCAATGGCCGCAAAATCAACCGGGTAGCCTTTGCGGTAGGCATCCAGCAATACTACAATAGCATGCTCCGTGCGTACAGTGTTTGATGGCTCATGTTTGGTGGCATAATCTTTTTTGCCGAAACGATAAAGGTTAGCTACCGATGTGGTGATCGACTTATACCTATCCGGATATAAAATAGAAAGCAACGGCAACTGCGTACGGTAATTATCCCAAATAGCCCAGCCATTGTAAACGCTGTCTTTTGTTTTTTGCAGGCTGCCATCTGTAGCACGGAAACTACCATCCGACTCCGAAACTACATAAGGCGATTGTACAGTACGGTACAGCATCGAATAAAAAAGCTTCTCCCTTTCAGGGTTGCCTTTTACTTTGATACGGCTTAAAACCTGGTTCCACGCCGCGCTGCTTTGAACTTTTAATTGTTCGATGCTTTGCTTTGTGACAGATGCTTTGGCATGCTCAACATCTACAGATGATACCGCTACGTTTACCCGTACCTGTTGCAGGTTATTAGCAATAGTAGCGGTTAGTTTATGCTCATCGCCCGGAACAAACGTTACGGGCTGGTTAAATTTAATACAATAGTAAACGCGGTAAGTGCCTACGTTACATGTAGTGCGCGAATCAACCCAGCCGGTAATTTCATTATTACCAAACGTGTGTTCTTCGGCAACAAAACGATTAGCCAGGGTATGGCTCAAATCGATATAAAAACCTTTTTTACCTTGCGGGAAAGTATAACTCTCGATTCCCGAATTTTTATCAACAGCTACCTTGACCGCTATATGATTATCAAACGATACATTATAATAGCCCGGCCCGGCAGACTCAGTCGATTTATTTAAAATGCAGGCTTTGGCATCATCGCCCAAAAATGGTTTAATCAAAATGTTACCACCGCTGCCCTGGCACCCAACGCCTTCAAAACGATTGTGCGTAAAACCCAGAAACACTTTGGCCTTATGCTCATAACCCATATGCAGGTTAGGATAAGTTTGTGGCCCGATGCTCAGCATACTGAACGGTGCCGATGCCGCGGGCGACATCTGACCATGATCGCCGGATGAACCTACAAATACATTTACCATATCGGCAGGTGTATTAGTAGCTTGTTTTTTTATTTGTGCCGATAGGTTGGATGTTACGGCTGAAAAGAGTAGAAAAGAAAAAGCGATGAATGATTTTTTCATGGCGGCAAAATAAAAAAAGGAGGGGTTAAGCCCCTCCTTTTCAATGTAACATAGCTATTAATAACCCGGGTTTTGATACATTTTAACGGGATCAAGTTTGGTCTCGTCAAATGGGATCGGGAAATAACGATCTTTAGTAGTAAAGTTAGCTAACGAAGCCAAACCAAAATCAGTTTGCTTTTTCGCGTGGAAGTAAGCAACCAGGTCAGCATCGTTAAAAGTACGCAACAGATCAAACCAGCGGTGATGCTCAAATGCAAGCTCAACGCGGCGCTCATGTAAAATAGCCAATTTTAGTGTTGGATATTTACCAGCATAATCACTGTTGGTTAACGAAGCGGCGTAAGTTGGCATACCGGCACGTACACGCACCTGATCAAGGAAGCTGATAGCAGTTGCCTGATCGCCAAGGTAGTTGTTAACTTCGGCCAATGAAAGGATCACATCAGCATAACGCATCAGGATCCAGTCGTTACCGCCGTAACCGTTAATACCGGCCGCGGTGCTAACATCTCTAAATTTGGTTACAAACCAATCTTTTACAATAGGGTCATTAGCAAATTTTACAGAAAATGCCATACGTGGATCAGTAGTTTCGTACTCGTTGATCAAATCGTGAGTAACGTTATAACCGGCACCTGTTGATACTTTTTGCGAGTTAACAGTTTCTCCTTTAGCCTGGAAGTTAGCAGCTATAGATGAACTGTAGTTCAAATCGCCCTGGATATTTACGATCTGGAAGATCAACTCCGGGCAGGTTGCTTTTTTAGTAACATCAAAAACATCGGTATAAGGAATGGTGTTCAAGGCACCAAAAGTGCGCATGTTGTAAACATTCATTAAATATGTTTTAGCATTGGTAAGGTTAGCCTGGCTATTTGCCTGATCTATTGTGGTACCCATGGTAAGGTAAACCTGACCTAACAAAAAGTTGGCAGCCGCTTTTGAAGCACGACCGGTTGAAGCCTGCAGGTTAGGCAGCGGGCTATTCAATACATCTTTCAGGTCAGCAATGATCTGCTGGTAAACAACCGCTTGCTTTTCGCGGAATGTTTGAGCCGAAACCTCACTTGCCGATGATAAAGCTTTAGTTACCAAAGGCACATCGCCCCAGGTACGCACCAGATCAAAATAAATAAAGGCGCGTAAAAACTTAGCTTCAGCAGCATATTTCAGCTTAACATTATTATCAGGAAAAGAAACCCCATCAATGTGTGATAACACAGAATTGGCGCGGCTTACTGTTGTATACATTGATACCCAGTGGCTTTTAAGATAAGTGTTGGTTGGCAGGATAGAGAAGTTACCAAACTGAAACGGTTCGCCCGAGTTTGATTGGTTATCCTGGGTACCGGTATCATCCGAGCGCTGATCTGTCCAAAGGTCACTGCCTTCGCCAACGTTGTTACCGCTGCGTAATGATTGGTAGATACCGTTTACGGCTAACAAAACATCATTAGGCGATTTGTAACTCGCATCAACAGATATGGCATTGGGATCGCTTTCGTTCAAAAAGTCTTTTTTACAAGACGGGGCTATGGCCACAACGGCCGCAAGGCAGGCCATGGCTATAAATTTCTTATTCATCATCTATATCTCTTTAAAAAATTTATTAAAAAGTAACGTTAACACCTAAGTTGTATGACCTAACCAGCGGATAAGTACCATAATCGATACCAGGAGCAAGGTTAGGGTTTTGAGTGCTGTTTGAAGCGGCACCAGAGTAGTTGTAATCAACATCAGGGTTATAACCTTTATACTTGGTGATGGTAAACGCGTTAACTACGCTTGCAAATACACGTGCTTTGCTGATACCCAAAGTATTTTGCAAAAAGGTAGGCAGTGTGTAACCCAAGGTCATGTTAGTACAACGCAGGTACGAGCCGCTTTGCAGGTAAAAGCTTGATAAACGGGTACTGTTACTTTGTGTACCGGCACGTGAAGCGCGGTAAAATGAACCATCGCCCGGGTCAGCTTCGTTACGGTAACGATTTGCTACGTTAGCATATTGGTTACCAGAACCCTCTCCGTTGTACAGGTAGTAATCCTGGCCATCAAGGATCTGGTTTCCGTACGAGCCATTGAACGCTGCCGAAAAATCAAAACGTTTGTAGGTACTGTTTAATGCGAAGCCGTAAGTAAATTTAGCGTATGGGGTACCGATAATGGTTTTATCAGCATCGTTAACAACACCATCTTTATTGGTATCAACAAACCAAAGGTCGCCTATTTTAGCAGGGTTGGTTTGTGCTGCCGATGGAGCTGTTTTACCATAGTTTGACGCATTGATTATACCACCAACTTTAAAGCCATAAAACATACCGATAGGCTGGCCTTGAGTAGTGATGCTGGTAAGGTATGAACGCTCAGCACCGTTAATGATCAGGGTGTTATTTGCCGGTAGCCTTACAACCTTGTTACGGTTTAACGAGATGTTACCACTTGCGCCAAAAGTAAAGTCTTTGGTGTTGATGATCTTACCGTCTAACTGCAAATCGAAACCGGTGTTACGGATCTTCGAATCGCGGAGGTTGGTAAGGATGGTTGTACTACCAGATATAGCAGATATTGGCTGATTGTACAACAGGTTGTATGAATAGCTCAGGTAATAGTTGGCAATAATTTGTAACCTGCCGTTAAATAAACCTATATCAGTACCAAGGTTGTACTGCGAAGTAGTTTCCCACCTTAAGGTATTATCTTTAAGGCCACCAGGGTAAGTAGCTGTTACAGCGCTGTTACCATCAAGCACTACACCTGTAGGGCTTGCCAGTGTTTGTTGGATATTGTAGTTACCGATATTGAAGTTACCGCTTTTACCCCAGCTTGCACGGATCTTAACTGTTGATTGATCGCCAAGGAAGTTGTGATAGAACGACTCGTCGGATAGGTTCCAGCCTGCTGCAACCGAAGGGAAGTAACCATATTTATTTGCCGGACCGAAACGTGATGAACCATCAGCACGGAAAGAAACGGTTAAGAAATACTTACCTGCGTAGTTATAGTTAGCACGACCCAGGTATGATAACAAAGTGTAGGCATTTTTGTAGGCCGAGTTTAAGCTGAAGTTAGCAGCCAAAGCACCTTTGTTTGATATTTCGGGGATATTATCATTCTGGAAACCATCGGCCCTAACGCTAATATAATCGTTAGTGGTGCGTTGAGCGGTATAACCGGCCAAAGCGTCGAAATGGTGTTTACCGATCTGTTTGTTATAGTTTAAGGTAAACTCGGCAAGCCTGTCAACAGTTGTTAAGTTTGATGCCTGCGCGTTAGCAGCCAGTATTGATTGTTGCGATCCCGGAGCGAAAGTACCGCTACTTAATGTAGTTGGGTAGTAGTAATCGTATTTTTCGGTATAAGTTTGGGTACCCAGGTTGGTTTTAAAATTAAAGCCAGGCAAAATGTTGTACGTTACGTTTGCATTGTAAGTACTGCGGTAACCTTTACGGTTAAGTTTAACACGTTCGGCAAGTGCAACCGGGTTTTCAATGCCCTGGTAACCGTACTGGCTTGAACCTGCAGCTTCAGCATTGGTTGCTAATGAACCATCGGCATTATAAGCCGGTAAATAAGGCATGTAGATCAAAGCGCCCAAAACCGGACCATGGTCAAAACGGCCTTCAGGTATTTCCTGGTTGGTATTTTGAGTGTATGATATATTAGCACCTACGTGGATCCGTTTGCTAACATCACCATCAATATTGGTACGGAAGTTATAACGTTGCTGACCGCTTGAAACGATAATACCCGGAGCATTTTGGTACGAACCGCTAACATAATAACGGATACCGGTTGCACCGCCAGAGAACGATAAAGTGTGTTTCTGGAAAATTGCGTTACGGTATAATTCGTCTTGCCAATCGGTATTTACAGTTTGTTTGATCGGGGTTTGAGTAGCAAAATTGTATAAACCATCAGGGATACTCACGCTACCGGTGTTACCAACATTAGTAACACGTGTTGCGTTATTATCAGAGTACATGGCATCGTTCCATGTGTGGCCACTGTTGATCCAAAGGTCATGATAAGCGTTGTTACGGCCATCAATAACCAATAAAGCAGCCTGATCGGCATTTAACAATTTCACTTTATGCGCAAGCTGGTCAACACCGGTTTGTACATCGTACTCAAAACGGCCTTTGCCTTCTTTACCTTTTTTGGTTGTGATCAATACCACACCGCCAGATGCACGTGAGCCGTAAATAGCAGCCGAAGCAGCATCTTTCAAAATGTCGATACTTTCGATATCATCAGGGTTGATGAAAAGGTCATTACCAGCAGGGTAACCGTCAATCACATACAAAGGATCAGAACTGGCGTTAAGCGAACCAACACCTCTTACCCTGATCTTGGTGCTTGTATATGGTGCACCACTGGTTTGAGAAACCTGCACACCCGATACTTTACCAACCAAAGCCTGCCCTAATGATGGAGCAGATAGGTTCAGATCGCTTGATTTTACGCTGGCGATAGAGCCGGTAACATCGCTTTTACGGATAGATTGGTAACCGATGGCCACAACCTCGTTCAGCATGTTTGCTTGTGGTTTCAGTTTTACGTTGATAGTTGTTGAATTACCAACAGTTACTTCCTGGTCCTCGTAACCTACAAACTTGAAAACCAACACTGCACCTTCGTCGGCACTGATAGTAAATTTACCGTTGGTGTTGGTGGCGGTACCTTTATCGGTACCTTTTATGCGTACAGATACGCCTGGTAAAGGAAGGTTGGTTTCATCTACAACTGTACCAGTTATCTGGGCTACAGCAACATGCGTATTACTTTTGACAGACGCGTTTGAGATAAAAGGTTTTAGCAAAACCAGAGAAAATAATACAGGAATTAAAAAAAACCTGCTCAAAAGATTTGGAATAATCTTTTTATTCATATTTTTAAAATTGATTGTTGAAAAAAATGACTTAAAGCCTTGGACCGCTTATGAGTTATTTGACAATTGCCCGGACCAGGTGAGTGTTAGCGCATTCACCGGTTCTTGATTTTATCGCCGAGTTCGATATTACGTTGTTGATAATGTTACATAGGCGAGTATTTTAATGAATGAAAGAAAATATTAACGATTTAATAATTACTATTCAATTATTATAAAACAATATCAATAAGCAGTTATTATTATTGTAATAATGACAACAAAACTAAACCAGCTATCTTAAGAAAAGGATATCTGAATGTTAATTTTATATTAACAATAAAGTAAAAAAGCCCGCCCAAATGCGGGCTTTTTTACTTTAAGCAGCTTTTAGCTACCATGAAGTACTTGTAAAGTTCACATTGTTTTTGTGCGAAGAGGTAACGGCGATACCTTTTTCATCGCCACCTAAAAACGCGAACCCTTCCAGCTCATCTCCCCTATCAATACTATCAACTTCGCTGATAACTACCTGCTTGCCGCTTTCGATAGATTTTTTCAGATCAACGTAAGTGAACTTCCACTGGCGGCCTTCCTTTTTATTTTGAATAAGCACCAAAACACCTTTATCTGCTTTCCAAAACAGGTTTTGAACCCAGGGTGTGCATGTAAACTTTTTGTAAAGCACGCCAAGCTCTTTGGTGCTTTTAGCTTTAGCCAGTTTTTCGGGGTCGTACAGGCGTACTTCGTTGCCGTGGTCGCCATAGTCGGCAGTGGCTACATACCACTTATTATTATATTTAATATACTCGGGGCGGGTGCCTTGAATACAGGCATCGTCTTCAATAGTATTGATCAAATTGCCATCCAACGTACCGGTTTTAAGCAGGCCATCCCAGTTTACGTTGTAAATAACCGCGCGCCATTGTGAGCCTGCCGCGTTTAAACGAATAGAATTACCTATAAAGGTTGGGCTGGTACCATTGTAAGCTATGCCGGTTGGATGGTTAATTACATCCTGCCCGTTTTGGGTTAGCTTATATTCTTTATGCTGATACATGAGGCTATCATGCTCCAGCTTAAACTCGCGAATCATCCCTACTTCCCTATCGCCATATAAAAATATGCGACCGTTTTGGTACGAGATACCCTGGCAGGCACCTAACGAATCTACGGTAATGGCTTTATCTAATTTTTGTTCAATTGTCCCGGTGGTGATATTGCCAATGCCCACTATTGCGGTTATGGCAAGTGCAGATAAAGTAAATCTTTGCATGGCTGTTTTATTTAGCGAGGGTCAAGCGGTTCGTCGTTATCAATTTGTTTGGCTTCTTCAACTGGGTAATATTCAACCTCAGTTTCCGAGTTGCGTTTGGCCAGTTTGTAAGGCACATAGTTCAGCTCTTTTTCGCAACGGGTATCCATGGTCATGATAAAATCAGTTTGTGATTTATCAGTAACCACAATACCAGGCTTACTTGCAGGGAAGCCATATTTATATAGCAACCTCGCGGCGTTACGCATATTGGTGGTGGTGTGGCGGGCATGCGGCTCAATGATCACCACATTTTCGGCTATGTGTAATACATCAACCAGGTAACGCTTCATCTCTTCGGCCTCGTTGTATTTTGTTTTGTAAGGATGTACCCTACCGCCCGATACAATGATAAATGGCGCTTTACCGGCGTTGTACTCCTGCACAGCCAACCTGCAGCGCAACATACCCTCGCCACTTAATGGCGATGTAAGGTTATCCGGCCCGGCGCCCGGTACCATGATATTTGAGTACGGATAGCTGGCCCATTTAATAGTTTTTACCCTATCAAAGGCAGGTTTGTTAGCCCTCGCTTCCATTGGCTCATACTCTGCCGGGTTTTGGCGTTCGTTAATTTGCAGGTATAACAAAGCAGCCTGCATTGATGGTTCAAAAAACAGTTTGGTGTTTTTAACATCGCCTGCCAGCGTAGCATTTACATCATACATTAAAGTATAATATGCCCTTGCTTTAACATTATAACTGATAGAATCTATCTGCGGATAGTTTGGCTTTTTACCCTCGGCATAAACGCCAATGGTATAGTTGATACC
This sequence comes from Mucilaginibacter sp. CAU 1740, assembly GCF_039839285.1. Taxonomy (NCBI): domain Bacteria; kingdom Pseudomonadati; phylum Bacteroidota; class Sphingobacteriia; order Sphingobacteriales; family Sphingobacteriaceae; genus Mucilaginibacter; species Mucilaginibacter sp. CAU 1740. Next base: position 164,900 of record NZ_JBDOQS010000016.1, read on the forward strand.
GTTGGCATCCTGCTCCCAGGCTTTTACCAATAATTGCGCTGGGGTAACGTTTTTATATAAGCTGTAGCAGCCCGAAGGGATCAGTTTTGTTTTTACCAAACGATCGAGCGCGTTGCCGGTTTTGTACAATGCCGTTAAACGTGTGCTAACTGCCGAGATCTCATCGGCAGATAATTTTACTGTACCGCTAAGGCATGAGGCATCTTTACAATTAGTAAGCGACGCGTTTAAATCGTTTAATTTTTTTTGCGTGAACTGAGCCAGTTCGGCATCGCCTTTTAAAATGGCGCTAACCTCGGTATCCTGTTCAAAAAGGCTAAGCAGGTAGTAGTTTTTAACCTTTACATAATCAACGGCCTGCGTTTTAACAACGGCCTTGCCCGGAGCCTGGGCAAATAAACAGTGGCTACTTAAACAAAGCAGCATTAATAGGGGTAACTTTTTCATAACTGTTTTTTCAAGGCGCAAAGAACGCCTACGCACGTAAACTCAAAGTTAACATCTGGTAACTTTCCGATTACAAAACAATACGTTTCTATGGATTTAAATCGATTTATCAACAAATGTTGTAAAGAATAAAACATATCGTTAGCACGTCATTGCGAGGCACGAAGCAATCCCCTCCTTACAGGGCGGATTTGCTTAACCCCTCTGCCTCATGGGATTTATTTGCTGTTATACTGAGGTGTTCAATTTTTCAAAAAACGGGTGTTCAATTTTTGAGACCTAAAAAATATAAACAACTGATTATCAATACAAACTTGTTCAATATGGCATTTCATGGCAATGCCCATACGCTCCAAATGCTTAACAATCAAATAGTTGCAAATTCAGAAAAACACAAAGTGTTTACACTTTAAAAAATTGAACACTTGTAAATTATACTGTGGCTTCCGTTTAATTATTCCACTCCAATTTTGAATATTTGCAACAACTGGCGTACAAAGCCACAAAATGCCCTATGGAAAACGCCGCCCTTTTAAAAGCCATCATCCAAAACGCCATCGACGGCATCATTACCATTGATGAACGAGGCCATATTGAAACTATCAATCCATCGGCTTGTAAATTATTTCAGTACACACCGGAGGAGGTTATCGGCAAAAATATCTCTATGCTGATGCCCCAACCATACAAGGCAGAGCATGACCATTACATCAATCGTTACCAACAAACCCACAACCCTCATATTATAGGTATAGGCAGGGAGGTTACCGGCTTGCGTAAAGATGGCAGTACTTTTCCGTTCAGACTTGCGGTGAGCGAGGTTAAGTTTTTAGGCAGAGATGTGTATGCTGGTTTTATTCATGATCTGAGTCGCGAAAAAGAAGCCGAAGACCAGCTTAAAGAATACGCCACCCACCTGGAAGAACTGGTGGAAGAACGTACCCTCTCCCTAAAAAGATCGGTGCTTGAATTGCAAAAGGCCAAGGAAGAGGTGAGCCAATCTTTAGAAAAAGAGAAAGAACTCGGTCAGCTGAAAAGCCGCTTTGTATCCATGGCCTCTCACGAGTTTCGCACGCCACTGAGCGCGGTACAACTATCAGCATCGCTTATCGATAAATATGCCGAGCCTTTTGAAAGCCCCAACATCAGCAAGCATGTAGGCAAAATAAAAAACGCGGTGGGCAACTTAACCACCATCCTCAATGATTTCCTCTCGCTCGAAAAACTGGAAGCCGGGCGGGTTGAACTCTCCTACTCTACTTTTGATATTGTAAAAATGGGCGAGGAAATTACCGAGGAGATGCAGCTGATGGCCAAGCAAAACCAGAATATCATTTACCAGCATACCGGTACCACCAGCATGGTAAACCTTGATGCCAACCTGCTTAAAAACTGCATCATTAACCTCATAGCCAATGCCATCAAATACTCCGGCGAGGATAGCTTTATTGAATTTAATACCGAGCTGAACAAAGATGCTTGTATTGTTACCGTAAAAGATAACGGCATAGGCATTCCCGAAAGTGATCAGAAGCATTTGTTCGAAGCCTTTTTCAGGGCGCACAATACAGGCAATATTCCGGGCACTGGGCTTGGGCTTAATATAGTAGCCCGCTATGCCGGACTAATGAACGGCACAGTAGGTTTTGAAAGCCATGTAAACCAGGGCGCAACATTCACTATTTCATTCCCCGTACAATGAGCCAAAAGATCCTCATCATTGAAGATAACAACGATATCCGCGAAAACGTGGTGGAAATATTGGAACTGGCAGGCTATACCGTTTTCGATGCGGACAACGGTAAAACAGGCGTTGAGGTGGCTGTTAAAAATTTACCCGATGTGATCCTCTGCGATATCATGATGCCCGAGCTTGACGGTTACGGTGTTTTATACCTGCTGAATAAAAACCCCGAAACCGCTGCCATCCCCTTCATATTTTTAACCGCCAAAGCCGAACGTATTGACCAGCGGAAAGGTATGGAAATGGGCGCCGATGATTACCTCACCAAGCCTTTTGATGATATTGAACTACTGAATGCCATCGAAAGCAGGTTAAAGAAAAAGAACGCCCAGCAAAGTTTCTACAGCCAGTCGTTAGATAGTTTAAACAGCCTCATCTCTAAAAACAATGGCCTTGCCGAACTGAAACGCATTATAGGCGAACGCAAAGCCCGGCACTTTAAAAAAGATCAGGTTATTTATTATGAAGGCGATAAAGGCAACGGCATTTACCTGGTACTGCAAGGCAGGGTAAAAACCATCAAAATGGCTGACGATGGTCGCGAACTGATGACAAGCATTTATAGCGCCGACGAATACCTCGGCGTAACTGCCATGCTGGCCAACGAGGCTTATAGTGATACCGCATCGGCGCTGGAGGATAGCCTGCTTTGCCTCATCCCCAAAGATCAGCTGGATGAACTACTCAACTTATACCCCGAGGTAGCCCGCGAGTTTATCAAACTGCTCTCAAACCATATCCGCGAAAAGGAGGAACAATTATTACAGCTGGCTTATAACTCGGTACGCAAGCGTCTGGCTGATACTTTAGTGCGCCTCCATAAACAACAGGGCGATAATTTCAAGATCTCGCGCGAAGACCTTGCTGCCATGGCTGGTATAGCTACCGAAACTGTAAGCCGTACCCTATCCGATTTTAAGGATGAGGGCCTGTTGGAAAAAAAGGGAAGCAACATCAGCATACTTGCACCCGATAGGCTTGCCAAAATGAAAAACTGACGCTCGTCACTTTTTTGGGTGATACTGCTCATTCATTGACAGTGTGCATAGCGATAGCTTTGTAGCCGGTTAATAAATATGCCGCTAATGAAAGCGATAGCCTACAGTATAAAGCCCTTCGAAAAAGAATTTCTGGCGATTGCCAATCGTAAAAAGCACGAGATCACACTGATCTCAAACCCACTTGGTTTAGAAACAGCCATCTTCGCGGCGGGTAAGGATGCGGTGATCGTGTTTACCAACGATGATGTTTCGGCTCCGGTTATCAGTATCCTGGCCGGGTTGGGGATAAGGTATATTGTTACCCGGTCGTTAGATGCTTCCCATATAGACAAAGCAGCCGCGGCACAATTTGGCATTAAACTATCCAACATTCCCTCCTACCCTGCAGAAAACATTGAACCGGATGAGGATACCCTACAACAAACAGCCGATCAAATTATCCGCAACCTCGATCTGTGGCAACTTAACAAATGCGTAGGCAAAGCCTGTGTTTGTGCCGGCGGATGTAAAGCTGCTGTGTTGGAAGAGGTCTTGAAGTAGATAATTTCACACGAAGGCGCTAAGCCGCAAAGGGTAAAATCTTGCGGCTTAGCGTCTTCGCGTGCTTAAAATCGTAAACAAGCAAGGTTGCCAACAAAAAAGCCATTGGCATAACACCAATGGCTTTATATACGAATTAATAGGGGCTAAATAAGCGATGTTATAATATAAACACCAACAACATAGTGATGTGCACCAACACACTAAAAGCGAACAAACCAAGCAGTGTACGAATACCTGAGCCACCCATGCCGGCAATAATATTAGCGAAAAACAGCACCAGTGTTACGGCCAGTATAATGATTGGTGCGGCATAGTAATAAAGCAAAAAGGCAGGGATCGGTAAAAACAGCACACCTTGTGATAACAGTGAAAACATGAACCAACCGGTACGATTAGGTGCCTGGCTATCGGCAAAGGCAGTTAATTTAGTCCACGTGCTTTGTTTGGTTTTAGCGGTAGTAGTAGCACTAACATTCTGGGTATTTGCGGCGTTCCATTCAGGAGCATTTATTTTTAGAGTTGCCATGATTGATATCTTTTAATGATACAAAGATGGCCTGTACGGTCCGCCTTCACCATGACGGGGCAGCGTTAAAAAAGTGATGGTCATCACTTTTTTTGAGTGTTTTTTAGACTCATAATTATCAATCATAAGTTTTGTACAATTTACTTGATTTTATTTTCAATATTTTTTGAAAATTCAATAAAATAAGTACATTTGTTTATCATGAGCATTCAGTCAATCATTCGTTTAGCCGGCCTTGCGCAAATTGGGTTGGTTTTGGGCAGCCTCGCCGTACCCCGTGTACTCAACTGGCGGGGCGAGTTGGCAAAAGTTCAGCCCCTCATTAAGCAAATGTTCTGGAATTATGCGGCATACATTCTGGTTATTAACCTGTGCTTTGGGCTTGTTTCGATGTTTTGTTATCGGGAATTGAGTAACGGCTCAACATTAGCTATGCTACTTACCGGTTTTATTACAGCTTATTGGATATCGAGGGTCTTGGTACAATTCTTTTATTTTGATAGGGCCGCCTTCCCTACCGGAATATGGCATAAGGCTGGTGAAACGGTATTGGTTACACTTTTTGTTTTTCTGAGTATTGTTTACAGCAGTGCAGCATGTATTAACTTTATTCAAAATTGAGCTATGCAAAATATCCTTGTTCATATCGCTTACTTTTTAATGATCAACCTTGCGTTGGTATTATTAGGCTACATATTTGTAAAACAAGGGTTAGTTTGGCTGGCGTGGTTGTTTTTACCAATAACAATAGTAACCGTGTACTTTATTTTTAACCACTCCCACCCTGTATTAAAAATGCTTGGCGTAATTGCCACCACGTTTACTATGATGAAAGTGATCACCGCTGCTGTTGATTACCATGGTAAACAATCGAAATTAAAGCTAATACCCTGGCTGGCCTTTGCAGCTGGCTGGGCAGGCATGCGTGCGCAACCATTCGAAACTTTAGGTAACCCAACCTTACCCAATGGATGGACGATGATCAGGTTTGGAGTAAGCCGTGTAGTTGCAGGTTTACTACTGATAGGTCTTGCCCATGGCATTGTATTCTTGCATCTAAATACAGATTTAACATATGCTTTGGTAAGCCCGCTGCTGTTGGTTGCGTTGAGCCTCGTTCTGCATTTTGGTTTGCTAAGTATTGGGGCCGGACAATGGCGGTTAATGGGTGTAAATACCTATTATCTGTTTAAACAACCTGCAAGGTCCATGAGCCTAACCGAGTTTTGGGGCAAACGATGGAACCTGGCTTTTATCGAGATGACATCGATAGCTATTTTTCGCCCGTTACGTGGAAGACTTGGCAAGAGCGGTGCTCTGGCTGTCGCCTTTCTGTTTTCGGGTTTACTGCATGAATTGGCGCTAAGTGTACCGGTTAACGGCGGCTACGGCTTGCCCATGTTGTATTTTGTAATTCAGGGTATTGTATTAATTATTGAGAAGAAGTTGATGCAGCAAAACGCTCAATTTTTAAAGCACCCCGTATGGGCAAGGATTTGGATTTTCTTTTGGTTGGTACTACCGATGCCTTTACTGTTTCACAAGCAGTTTATTAAGCTTGTGGTGTGGCCATTGGTGGGGCTAAACTTTGATTTATAGGATTTGATGATTGTCAGGATATTTATCTGAACCGTGATTTAGGGGATTTATTTGATTCCTTTTATCTGAACTCGAATTTGGGGGATTTTTTCGAATTTGATTTGTATTCTGTTAATTTCTTAATTCCCCCAAATTCGAGTTCAGACAAATAAACAGGCCAAAAACAAATCCTAAAATTCTTCAATCCCATTAATCACGGTTCTGCCTATAAATTACCCCTGCAATCAACAAAAAATAACATCTACTGTCAATTTACGGTAAATATAAATTGCGCGTAAAGTAGATGTTTAAACATTCTTAATGTGCCTGCTTAGCTGTAAAATCATCATTCTAAATCGATTATATTATTGTGTTAAAGTGACATAATAAAGCTTTTATGTTAAAAACATTACAATTGAAGCCTTGTTAGTTGGTTTAATTATTTTGAGTTTTGCCAATCATTTAACATTAATTGTTACGTTACTTAACAAATGACCAATTTTACCGAACTGACTGAGGATGATTTGATGGCGTTGCTGAAGCAGGATAAGCTTAGCGCCTTCAGAGAAATTTACCAGCGGTATTGGAAAAAGTTATACAGTGATGCTTACAAACGTTTAAAAAACAAGGAACTGTGCGAAGAAGTTGTGCAGGAAATATTTTCAAACCTTTGGCATAAAAGGCATACCCTGCAAATTAATACTACCATTGGCGGTTACCTGCACCTTGCGGTTTTAAACCAGGTAGTTGATCAGTACCGTAAGCAAACCATCCGCGCAAAACACACCGAAGCTCTTAAATTATTAAGTACCGAGACCGATACCGGAACCGAAGATGCCATTATGCTTCGGGACCTTACCCATACCCTCGAAACCGAAATTAGTCACCTGCCTGATAAATGCCGCTCGGTTTTTGAGTTGAGCCGTAAAGAATATAAAAGCAATAAGGAGATAGCCCAATTGCTTGGCATTTCAGAAAAAACAGTTGAAAACCAGATAACTAAGGCCATTAAGCGTTTGAGGTTGAGCTTAAGCCATCACCTGCTTTTAGCACTTGCCACCCTGCTGCATAAATTTTTTTAAAAAAATATCGCATAGGTGTAGGGGGTACACTATCCCGCATACGTCACATCATTTATAAACCGGAATTATATTCTTTTTCATGAAAGAACCTATACGCATTGATCTGCTTGAAAAATACATTAAAGGCGATTGCACCGAGGCCGAGATAGCATTGATAAAACAATGGTACCTGAGCTTTGAGCATGAAGACGATCATGTATCGGCTCTTTCGTCTGCCGAAGAGAAGGAACTGGAAGAGCGTATGTATTTCAGTATCGTCAATAACCTTGACCTTGCCGATGCATATGTCGATGCCGAAAAACCCGCTAAAGTTATTTCATTCCGTAAGTGGTATGCTGTTGCTGCGGCAGCAGTTGTGGTCCTGGCGCTTTCGGCCATAGCCCTTATCTACACACAAAAAACAAATACTCAGCAATTGGCTGTTGCGCCGGTTAGCGATGTGCATCTGTTTAATGTAACTAACAGTACCCCCCATATTTATAAAGTTACCCTGCCCGATAGCAGTTCGGTTTGGTTGCATCCATCGGCAAAAATCAGTTATCCTAATGTGTTCGCGGCAAATTCGCGCCAGGTTAGCATATCTGGCGAGTGCTTTTTTGAGGTGACTAAAAACCCTAAACGGCCTTTTATAATCAGCAGCAGATCGATCATTACCAAAGTTTGGGGAACAAGCTTTTTGGTAAGGGATGATGAGCAGAGCAACATGGCCGATGTATCGGTACTTACCGGCAAAGTTTCGGTGAGTATGAAGCCTTCTGGAAACAACAGCGAGATCTCTACCAAGCTTACTAAAGATGAGGTGATGATCTACCCGCATCAAAAAGCGGTGTATCTGAACAATGAGCATTCGTTAACAGCAGAACAGGTTGAAGCTACTTCGGCCGTGAAACAATATCGCAGGCTGCACCTTGTGTTTGAAAATAAACAGCTACGAAACATTATCCCGGTACTTGATTCGGCTTTTAATGTTGATATCAGGGTGAGTAGCGAAAAACTCAACCACTATATCCTGAACGCTGATTTTGAAGGCTTTAACCTGCCGGATGTACTTGATGCGATGAAGAAATCGCTTAATGTAGATTATACGATAGCAAATAACCATATCGAGCTTAAATAACCAACCATATTAAACTCTCAAAAATTATCAGATGTACCAAAAACTACAAACCTAAAAGAATCCTACCGAATTAGATCTGCATAAAAAAAACTTAGAAGTGTTACGAGCACCTCTAAGTTTTAAGGATCAAAGCCCGTTCCGCTAAGAACACCTCAAGGAGGTGTGCGGGCTATTAATTGTCTCATTTTTAACAAAGAAACATAACAAATATATGAATTTTCGTTTACGAAGGCCCATCCCATGGGGTAAAATCATGAAGATCACTTTCAGCCAAATCCTGATAGCAATAATGGTAAGCAGCATCACTTATGCGAGCCCAATTAAAGCGCAGGGAATATTAAATAAAAAGGTAAATGTAACGCTGAGCAACACCACCATGCTCGAGGCTTTACAATACCTGCAAAAAAACAACGATGTTAAGTTTATTTACAGCGCCAGTTCATTGGATGCTGATAAACACTTTTCATTAAACATTACCGATCAAACTTTAAAAACGGTATTGGATCAGGTGTTTAAAAACAACGGCATCAATTACGATGTAATGAACGATAGGATCGTGCTTGAAAAATCGGCCGCAAATGCCGCTACTACAAACACTCCTATAGAAATTGTTGCAGCAGCCCAAACACAAGCCAATGTTACCATTACCGGTAAGGTAGTTGATAACACAGGTCAGCCTGTTCCGGGTGCAACGGTTACCGAAAAAGGCACAACCAACGGCATCACCACTGGTGTTGACGGAGGCTTTAAACTTTCGGTTGCCGGTCCACAGTCTGTATTGGTGATCCAATTTATCGGTTTTACAAAAAAAGAAGTAGTTGTTGGCAGCCAAACTGTAATTAACGTAACACTAACCGAAGATGTTAAAACCATTAACGAAGTTGTAGTTGTAGGTTACGGAACCCAAAAACGTACTACTGTTACCGGTGCTATCAGCAGTGTTAAAGCAACAGACCTGCAAGACCAGCAGGTTACCCGCGTTGACGATGCTTTACGTGGCCGCGTTACCGGTGTTAGTGTGGTACAAAGCTCAGGCTCACCTGGCTCATCACCACAAATCAGGGTTAGGGGTATCACATCAAGGCAAAACAGCGATCCGTTATATGTGATTGACGGTATTGTTGTTGATAACGGCGGCTTAGATAACGTAAACCCTAATGATGTAGAATCGATTGATGTATTGAAAGATGCTTCGGCCGCTATTTATGGTTCACGTTCATCAAACGGTGTAATTATCGTAACCACTAAAAAAGGTAAAAAAGGCGATGCGCAAATTACTTACAATGGCTATGTTGGTGTTCAATCGCCTATAAGCAAGCCTCAATTAACTAACGCAACCCAATACGCTACTTTAAGAAACGAATCATTAACCAATGATGGCTTAGCTGCAAAATTTGCTAACCCCGCATCATTTGGTACCGGTACAAACTGGCAAAATGAAATATTTGATAGTAATGCTATCATTCATAACCATAACTTAAGCATCAGCGGTGCTTCTGATAAAGCAAATTACTATACTTCATTTGGCTACCTTGATCAGCAAGGTGTGATCATGCCTGAAATTTCGGGATATAAGAAATTTAACTTTACAGTTAACACCTCATACAAACTTAAAAAGTGGTTAACAGTAGGTGAAAACTTCACTTATTCGTATAGTAAAAATAAAGCCTTTGGTAATACCAACAGCGTATTTGGCGGCCCGTTAAGCTCTGCCTTAAATCTTGATCCTATTACACCAACTACGGTTACCAACATTAACGGACAACCAAACGTTGGCGATTACAACAATGCAAACGCTGTTCGTAACGCACAGGGTACGCTTTATGGTATTTCGGGCTATGTTGGCCAGGAAATCACCAACCCCTTGGCTTACAGGCAAACACAATTGGGTAATTATAACGATGCCACTAACCTGTTAGGTAGTGCTTTTGTTGAGATCGAGCCCATAGCTGGTTTAAAGATCCGTTCGCAGATCAGCGCTAAACAAGCATACTACGGTTCTGACGGCTTTACGCCGCTGTACTACCTAAACTCAAGTACATCAAACACCACTACATCGCAGGTAACGGCTTATAACAGGAACCTTACCTGGAACTGGGATAATACCGCTACTTACAGCCGTTCGTTTGGTAAACACAACCTTACCGCTTTGGTAGGTACAAGTGCTCAGAAAACCACTTCATCTGGTTTGCAGGGAACTTTTTTGGGCGAACCTGTAAATTCGATTGATGATGCTTCGATAAACTTTGCTTTACCTGCGGCTAACAGGATCGCTGCAAGCGCGCTTGGTTTAGATGCGGTACAGCCACACACTTTGGCATCATACTTTGGCAGGGTAACTTATGATTACGATCAGAAATACCTTTTCTCTGGTATCATCCGTCGTGATGGTTCATCAAAATTTGGTAGCAACAATGTTTACGGTGTATTCCCTGCCGGCCAAATTGGTTATGTAATGAGCCGTGAAGATTGGTTCCCTAAAAACTCGTTTGTTGATTTCTTTAAACTGCGTGCTTCATACGGTTCGGTAGGTAACGAAATGGCGCTACAGCCGTTTAGGTATGCCGCAACAATTGGTAGCGGTCGTAACGCCGTATTTGGCGATCAGGTTTATATTGGTTACAGCCCTAACGCGCCGGCCAACCCTAACCTTAAATGGGAAGAAACCCACACTACCGATATTGGTTTTGATGCAACCTTGTTCAGCAACCTGAGCGTTACTGTTGATGTATATCGCAAACTTACCAAAGGTATGTTACAGCAGGTATCATTGCCATCGTATGCCGGTTTCTCAGATCAGCCTTATGATAACGTAGGTGATATGGAAAACAAGGGTATTGAGTTAAGTCTTAACTATAATAACAAAATTGGCGATCTTACTTACAGCTTAGGTGGTAACATCTCGTACAATAAAAATACCGTTTTAAGTTTAGGTAACCAGATTGATCACTTTACACTTGGTAACGTACAAAGCACCACTTACGAAATTGGCCGCATCACTCCGGGACAACCCCTGGGCGAATTTTATGGCTTTAAAGAGTTAGGTGTGTTCCATTCGCAGGCCGAAATTGATTCGTATTCAAAAAATGGCCAGCTGATACAGCCTAATGCTAAACCAGGCGATTTTAAATGGCAGGATACTGATGGCGACGGTAAAATAACCCAGGCCGACCGCCAGTTTTTAGGTAACCCGTTGCCAACTTTCACTTATGGTATTAACCTGAGTGCCAACTACAAAAACTTCGACCTGAAATTATTTGGTCAAGGTGTTTGGGGTAACAAAATTTACCAGGCATACCGCAGGTTAGATATCCCTGCTGCCAACTACCCAATTGCAGCGCTTGATGCCTGGACACCTGCAAACACGGGAAGTAACTACCCACGCTTAAGTGATGCCGATCCTAATAACAACTTCAAAAACCCATCAAACTTTTACCTGCAAAACGGTGCGTATTTCCGTATTAAAACTTTGCAGTTAGGTTATACACTACCTTCAAACTTGTTAAAATCAGCTGATATTAAAAGGGTTAGGGTATTTGTAAGCAGCAATAACCTGGCAACTATTACAGGCTACAAAGGATATGATCCTGAAATAAGCGGCGGTATTGATATGGGTATTTACCCTCAGGCACGCACATTTATGGCCGGTTTGGATATTACGTTATAACAGAAATTACATTATCATGAAATCGAAACATTATCTATATACAGGGATTGTTTTAGTAGGAATGGGTACGATGGTATCTTGTAAAAAATCATTCCTTGAACTTGACCCTAAAGGACAATTTTTAGAGTCCAACTATTACTCTACCCCCGATGAGGCACTTACCGCGGTTGTAGCGGCTTATGACCCATTGGTTACTGAAACCGGCGGTATTGATAACACCTATTCAAACCCGCTTGGCGCGCTTAACTCTGCATCTGATGATTGTTATGCAGGTGGCGGTAGCTCGTCTGATATGCCAACCTGGCAAGCCATCAACAACTATACGCTTACCCCGGCCTTAGGCCCGCATAATGAGTTTTGGGCAATTAACTTTCAGGGTGTTAACCGTACCGACGTATTGCTTGCAAACCTGCCAAAAGCGGTTGGTTTAAGCGCCGATGTGTTGAAACGTTACACAGCCGAAGGACAGTTTTTACGCGCGCATTATTATTTTGACCTGGTAAGGTTATTTAAAAATGTACCGCTTATTTTAAACACCCTTACTATTCAAAACGTGTACGACCAGCCACAGGCAACTCCCGAAGCTGTTTACGCGCAAATTGAACTTGACCTTAAAGCCGCTATAGCCGGCTTGCCAACCACTGTACCGGTTACTGAAGGTGGCAGGGTTACCCAAGGTGCTGCTAAAGCGTTATTAGGTAAAGTTTACCTGTACGAGAAAAAATGGGCAGATGCGGCCGCGATGTTGAAGGATGTTAATACCAATTACGGCTACAAGCTATTGCCTAATTTTGGCGATGTATTTAGCCCGAAAAATAAGTTTAACAGCGAATCGATATTTGAACTGGTACACTCAGGTTCACAAAGCTATACATGGAGCAACTGGAACCAATTTAAATCGAATATCTACACGCAAATGATCGGCCCGCGTAGCTATACCGGCCCGATATATTACGGTGGTGGTTATGGTTTTAACCCTCTTACAACTCAGCTGGTAACCGCGTTAAAAGGTGATCCGCGTTATGGTTATACTGTTGCCAATATTGATAGCTTAAGTAAAGCTACCAATACAACCTATTCGCCAAGCTACCAAAACACAGGTTATTTCATCCAGAAATATGCCCCTATCCTTGCCAATAAGGTAACAACAGGTACAACCGATTTGAACTGGCCTAATGATTACATCGAGATCCGTTTGGCCGACACTTACCTGATGGAGGCCGAAGCGCAGTTGAATGGCGGTGGCGATCAGTCGCGCGCGCAAACTTTGCTTGATGCTGTTCGCAGCCGTGTTGGCTTACCTTCAAAACCGGCTACCCTGCAAAATATTTATGATGAGCGCAGGCTGGAACTGGCTACCGAAGGCCACCGTTGGTTTGACCTTGTACGTTGGGGACAAGCGCCAACCGCACTTGCATCAAAAGGCTTTAAAGCAGGTGTGAACGAGATTTTACCTATCCCGTTAAACGAAACACTTAACGGTACCAAGCTTAAACAAAACCCAGGCTATTAATACGCCAAACATTTTATAACAAAAGGCTGTCATGTTACATGGCAGCCTTTTGTGTTTATATAGAGAGGGATGATATTGCCTTTTATTACCGGATATGTTTAAGCAACGCACCTTGTTTTTGGCTTTATTGTTATTGGTACCACTAAGCTTTATGCTGGTGCAATGTTTTAGCGATAAACCGCAGGATCCCCGCGCCGAGATCTTTGCCGGATCTGCAAGTTGTGTTAAATGCCACAAGGATGTTTATGACAGCTACCTGCATACCGCGCATTACCTAAGTTCAAAACCAACTTCTCCGGATGATGTGCATGGTAGTTTTAATGTCGATAACAGCATTAAATATGCAGATGGAACTGTTGTAAAAATGGAGAAGCGGAATGGTGGCTTATACCAGGTTACTTACGCTAATAATAAAGAGACGGCTGCCCACCGGATGGATATTACCTTCGGTGTAAATAAAGCCCAAACCTATATGTACTGGCAGGGTGCACAATTGTTCGAGTTGCCGGTATCTTATTACGATAAAGTGCATGGCTGGGCCGGAAGTCCGGGATACGATGGTAAAACCCCCGATTTTAACAGGCCGATATTGCAACGTTGTTTTGAGTGCCATAGCTCATTTATCAGGCAGGCATCCCAACAAAATGTCGATTTTCAAAACCGCAAGATTGAGTTTGAGCCTGCTTCCATTATTTACGGTATCGACTGCGAACGCTGCCATGGCCCTGCCGCAAACCACGTAAACTATCACGAAGCTTACCCCGACGAAAAACAGCCGAAATATATTACCCGCTTTGCCTCATTAACACGTGCTCAGAAAATGGATGCCTGCGGGGTTTGCCATTCCAGCAGTAAACAGGCATTCCAGGTATCAACCTTTAAGTTTAAAATGGGCGATACATTGGCCCGATTTAAAGAGCCGGACTATTTAAACACCCAAACCAATAACGCCTCGCTTGATGTACATGGCAACCAGAACGGTTTACTAACCGCCAGCAAATGCTTTATGATGAGCAATATGGATTGCAGTACCTGCCACAATACGCATGTAAACAACAGTGCAAACCTTGCGCTGTATTCGCAAAAGTGCATGAGTTGCCATAACGATGCTAACCATAATATTTGCAAGGTAGCGCCAAAGCTGAGCGCACTGATGAAAAACAATTGTATTGATTGCCACATGCCGCTTAAGCCATCAAACACCATCTCGGTAAACGATACCGCAGGGAATAAAAACTCACTGTATCTGGTACGTACTCACCGCATCGCAATTTATCCGGAAGAATCGAAAAAGATATTGGCTTTTGTGAACGGGAAGCAGGATGGCAAATAGTCAATTTATCCCAGATAATGCTTAATGACAATTAAACAAACACAATCATATTCAATAAATTGCGAGTAATAAATAAAAGCGTTAGCCTCTGAAGGGTATATGACATTTGGCGGGCGGGCCTGTCACTCTGAGCTTGTCGAAGAGTCGTGCGCAGAGGCCTACCCACCATGCTTCGACAAGCTCAGCATGACCCACTTTTTAATTATGTCATGGGTACGCTGCAACATCTGAAAGAAATATGGCATTTTACCATTTGTCATGCTGAGGCACGAAGCATCTTCTTCGCCCTGTGTAGCGGCCATGCTTGTTGAAGAAGATCCTTCGCTATCGCTCAGGATGACAACCATTTTTAAACCTTTACCCGTGCGGATTGATTTCCAGCCAAATCAATTGCATTCACACTCAATCCACTCCCCTTCTCCACCACAAAATAATTCAACGGTGTAAAGCCAATACGCTTACCATCCCGATAAATATTATATCCCAACACGCGTTTATTATCTGTACTCGACTGCCATTTCAAAATACCATTTACCAACTTCACTTGTTTAGGTGCAGATGGTGGCGTTTTATCGGGATCAAGCTGCATTACGCAATTCATTAAAGCCCGGAAAGTATGGTAAGTTCCCTTCCAGATCTGGCCTTTTAGCGCCATTTTGTATTGAGGCTGTTTGTCTAAGCCGCCCTGGTACCAATCGCCGTGTTCATGATCAATAAGGTAGGTTTGCGTGTACTGCCACAAGGTTTTAAGCTTATTAAAGTACTGATGCTTATCCTGCGGATAACGTGCTGCCATAATGAGCAGGGTGTTCAGGCCTTCTGCCTGCGCCCACCAGTTTTTGGTATCTTCGGTAATGGTAACGCCGGGTTTATCTTTAAAGTAGTAACCCTCATCGTAAAACCCGCCGACTTTGTTATCCCAACCATGCTCCAAAGCATCATCTACCATCTTTTTGCCTATCTGCAGGGTTTTGCTATCGTTTTCCAAGCCTAAAGCATGCGAAGCTTCGAGCATTAAATACGCGGTCTCTACATTATGCCCGTATGAGATATGATCAAGCGAGTGATGCTTTTTATACACCACTAAACTTGAATCGCGGTATGATACCGGTGTCCAGTCGGGTTTAAAAAACAATGTCAGGTTTCCGTGGCTGTCGGTGATCTTATCGCGGACAAGCAACAGCATTTCGGCAAGGCGGGTTTTGAGCAGCTTATCTGGCCAAACACCGTACAGCTCGGTAAATGATTCGAGCAGGTGGATAGATGAGTTTTGATCTTTATAACCTGTTTCGGCGGTTGTTTTTACTGTTGAATCGCGCATTATCGGAGTGCCATCAATTTGCATATGCTGGTAGTAGCCTTTATAAACAGGATCATGCGCGTGTTTTTCCAGCCACCAAAAACCTTGTTTGGCCAGGTTAAGCGCACTGGTATCGCCCGAAGCTTGATAGTAAGCTGCCAAAGCATAAATAGCGAAGGAGTTACCATAGGCTTCTTTCGCCGCGAAGCCGCCTTGTTTGGGATTACCTTGCTTATCGGTAAAAGTATAAAAGCCGCCATATTGCTTATCCCAAAGCTTATCGCGCAGAAATTCAAAACCATGGCGGGCACCTTCCAGGTAATATTTTTTATCGGGGAAAAGTTCCGCGGCCTTGCTATTGCTCCATACATGGCGGGCCTGGGTCACTATCATTTTATCCTGGTTGCCTGTCGGTTTAAAATCGTAAGTAAAAGCGCTTAAAAAACCACCGTCGGCGGTATCGATGGCTGCAGGGTACCAGGGTTTAAGCAATTCGCCAACCATGGAGGTTTGCATTTGGTGGGCTATTTTCTGCTTTTCAGTGCGATTGGTTTGGGCCGATGCAATTATGCAATTGCCTATTAAAGCCGAAAGCAAAATGATCTTTAATTTCATACGCTTACTTTTTATTTAAAACATGATCGGCCGCTAAAACCAGGAACAGGTAATCGGTTGTACCTCCACCTAAAACGTATTCCCCTTGTTGCCACAAATAAGGCCAGTTCAGCAACTCCGGAAAATCCGGACGGATCAACGCAGTGCCCGAAGTTATCCCGCCTGGAATATATGATCTATCTGCCCTGTTAAACCCATAAGCCGTAGTCATCGACCGTGAACCCACGCCCGATACAAACGATGCAGTATTTGATCCCGGATGACAACCCAACACAAAATCAATAGCGTTCAGCATATAGGTACCACTAAACACCGATGGGAAGCCGGCATACAGAAAATATTGCTTGTAGCCAAAGTTTTGAATACCCCAGCCAGCGCCCCAAATATTGGGTTCGTAAGGCACACCATAAGGTGTTTTTTTACCTTGCTCCTGTATTTTGGCGTAAAGCTTTTTAACGGCTTCGGTTATTTTAGCGTGATAATTTGCATCGTTAATAAGCGGCATTGTACGGCCTACCAGCCAGCCTGTATTATCAATACTGTTAGCTATCGCATCAGTATTGTTCAGCAAATAATCAGAGTAGGTTTTATCTTTTGTGGTGATGAACAGTTCAACAGCTAAGGCTATCCGGTGGCGTAAAGTTTGATCAGGTGTGTTTTTCCAGACCTCCTTTGCTATCTGCAAACACTGACTTGAAAGCGTGTCATTATATCCCATCATTACGCGGCTGGCGGCAGCAAGGGATGCGGCGGTTTCTAACGAGCGGCCGGGATTATCTTCGGTAAATACCCAACGGTCATCGGCGGCGGCAGGCGTTTTAAGTATAGGGTCGATATTAGTTGCTTTGGTTACAAAAGGCTTGTTATCGGTAATGTTAGCTGCATCGCCTAAAATAGTGTACTGCCTGATGGTTGGTTCAATAACTCCGCGGTAAAAACGGCCCATAGCCTGGTAACCGCCGGTAATGGCCAGCAAGCCGTGCTCAATTTGTTGCAGCATATCAGGTTTGCCATCGGGCTGGTGGATCTCTACAGTATGATTTTTTTGATCGATAGTGGTGTTATCGTACTTCACATCAAAAGCCTCATAAGCCAGGGTAAGCCCATGCACTGTCTCGGCTTGTGATTCAACCCTGAGGTCGAAATCACCGGCATCGTGCCAGGCTCCCCGGTCAAGAAAAGGCACATTATCGCCCGGTTTATATTTATTAAGGGTGCTATGCCCTTGTATGTAACCGTCGAAATGATTTGAGTCGATAGGTGCCATGCGGGCATCATCCATGTGGCATAAGCCATGCCATACCCGGTATTTTTCGTTAACACGCATGTGGCACATCTGGATAGGCAAAAAGTATGATAAAGTAGGCTGCCATACATCGTTTTTAAATACATCGGCACTGATCTGGAAAGGTTCGGTTTGGTAGTTGCCGTATTTAACCACGTACATGCCCGACCGGGTTATTTTTGTAAAATCGAATTGCAGATAATGGTATCTTAAAAAATCGCCCCAATTAGTTGGGATAACCTTTAAAGCGGTTTCTAATCCGCCTTTTTCATTGATGCGTAGTAGCGATACCGGCAGCACCCTCCTATCATTTTTATCCAGTTCAATAACCGCTATTTTCTGTTGTGCCGGATGATATCCTACCTGCGATACCTGTACCACCGGTTCAGATTGCCAGCCATCTACCGCGTTGGGCGTTACCAGCCACTCAATGGCATTTTTTGAAGCGCCTTTGGCTATTAATGAACGTACTACAAACCAGCCGTTGTTGTGCTTTGCCCGGCCATCCAATAATTGCAGGTTACCAGACGAAAGGTTTTGGATGGTCATCTGTTGCAGGGCGGTTTCCGGTGAAATGGTAAGGCTTTTGCCCTCCGCCATCGGTGTAACCTGTATCTCACCTTCTGCATCGGTATAAGTTTGCCCGTTAGCCTGCTGCGGAAAAATCCCGAACTGTTTATCCATATAATAGGATTTGCCAAACAAGATCCCCGGATATAGTTCGATATTAAAACCCATCTTGCCTATCCAGCCATCGGGCAGTGGCTTATCCAAATCAACAATAATTTTAAAAGCTTTGCCGACAGGCAGCACCCGGATATTATAGGCGAAGTTTAGATCCGGGTAAATAATAGGGTTAAAACCATGCCTGTTCATCTCAGGGTTTGGAAACTCCATTCGTACACTTACCTCCCCGGTAGCTCTGTTAACCACCCGCTTACCAACTTTGGGTGTGGGCGACCATTGCCCCGGCGTTGGTTCCAGCCGGATATCACCATTGGTAGCTACCCGCTGGCCGTTTTGGATCACTCCTACCCCTCCCTGGTGGCCTTCGGGGTAAAAATCATGCGCAAGCATTACGTTAACACCTTTATACTCCAGGTATTCCTGCGCGTTAAGTGTCATGGCATCCTTTTTCGAAGCTACCTGTGCATCAGAAAACTGGGTTAATAAACAGCATATAGCGATTGCCGCGAGGGAGGTAAATTTAGATTTCATCAGGATATTTTTAACCGTTGGATACGGGTGGTACTCAACGGTTAAAAATAGCGCCTACCCTTTGGCCAGGTATAATGAAATATTAACCTTTTATAGACTATTTCAGCATGGTAATAAGGCTTTTACAAAACCCGACACCTATGTTACCTCGCTAAAAACTCATTGATCAGTTTAAACTCTTTCTCCGGCTCTTCAACCTGCGGATTATGTCCCGATTTCTCGAAGATCACAAATTGGGCCTGCGGGCAATATTCTTTGTATTTAATTGCCATCCAAGGCACAGCTACCCTATCAAACCTGCCTGTTACTATAAGTACCGGCATTTTCAAATCTTTTAATTGTTTACGGTAGTCAAAATTGCCGATATCGCCACCTACTATAAAATCGCCATCTTTACCTACCATCTGGTAATAAACTTCGCTTTGATGCGAGTTTGGATAATACCTGCGTGTCCCGGCTTTGGGCTCAAAACGTGCCGGGTTGTAAGCATATAAAAAACCATAAGGCACTTCGCCATAAATAGCCTGGTGTTCCACATCGCTTGATATTGCGCCTTGCTCCCTTATCTTCATTAACCGCTCCCAAACTTCAGGGTAATTGGTTTTTATTTCGCGGTTGGAGTTGTCATCATTTTCCTGCCACATCACAAAGCTGTGAAAAGTATCGGCCAGTATTAAATGACTTAAATGAGCGGGGTATTTAATAGCATAGCCCTGTGCCACAACTCCACCATACGAGTGGCCCAAAACGGTGATCTTATCCAGTTTTAAAGCAACACGCAAGCCTTCAATATCATCAATATCGCGCGCCAAACTATATTCAGTAACATTTTTAGCCGAATCAGATTTACCACGGCCAAGCGCGTCAAAATAAATTAACTGGTGATGATTATTAGCCAGCGAATCAAAACTGCGTAAACCAACATGCGTGCCGCCGGGACCACCTGCAATAAATATTATAGGATCGCCCTCGCCTACGGTTACTACCCATAGCTTGGCGCTGTTAACGGTTATGTATTTGCCATCGGTAAAGCTATCTACCGGTTTGGTTTGGGCTTTAAGATTAACGGAGATAAACAGGGATACAATGGCAAGGAATAAATGCTTCATTCTTTTGAGGTAAAAATCGAAGGTAGTGATATTTAAAATTGACGGAAAGAAAGTTGTAAGCGAATATCACCATTCAGAAAGCAGTATTTATCCTGCCTCCTTTATAAAAAAACAGCGCCCCGGATCTCACCCCAGGGCGCTTCATAGTATTTAATTATACTATTCAACTAAATCTCAATTTATCATTGAGAATCGGTCTGTAAATTTTTCGTCTTAATTCACCCTTCTGAAGTCGATATTGGTGATCTTGATGCCACTGGTACCCAGACTTGAACCACCCGAACGCATCAACATATAAACAGTACCTGCAGTAGGGAATGTTACAATGTTGCCGCTACCAGCGCACGACATTGACGACAGCAAAGCGTTAAACGGCGATTTACCGCAACCATTCCAGGTGTTTAAGGCAATACGGGTACCGCCATCAGCATAATCGCTTGATTCTGAAGGTACACCTTTACCAACATAAACTTCAAACCAGCAATCGGTAGCGCCAGAGCCGGCTACGTTCATGTCAATTTTGTATTTTTTGTTGGCACGTACTTCAACAGCCTGTACAATACCTTGCTGGCCCCAGTTCCCACCGGTTGCCAATACGCTTCCATCGGCATTTACAGTAAAAGTTACACCATCACCACGGTGATAAATTTGCCATTTGGTATTATCTATCATGTTGGTTTTAGGGGTGATAGCATCAATCAAATCCTCAACGCTGAAATAAATAATAGCTTTATTCATGTCAGTATTAACCTCGCGGGTTGATGCATTGGCAATTTTGATACCCAACGCGGCAATTTTGCCCGCGTATTTTTCAAGGCTTGCAATTTTAATTTTCGGGGTGATAGTACCCTTCATAATGTTATTGTTCTTGCTTACGGTATCCTTTGCAGCCAGCGTAAAATCGGCCGGATCGAGGGCTACCGTGTTAGCAGGAAGTTTACCGGCAGTGATCAAACCTGCGATGGTGCTGTTATCGGCACTCACATCAACAGTAAGGGTTTCAAAATTTGATTCGCCCGCGCGGTAAACCGGGATCGAAAAGTTAACTGTACTGGCTGCGCTATCTACCTTAAGTGTGCTACCCGCCATCACATCAACCAAACCATCTGGCTTTTCGGCATCGGGAAGGTAAACTTTTACCGATGGGTTGGACTTTACACCGTTCATGTGCTCCTGTTTACAACCCGCAACTCCCAGCAGCAGGCAAGCTGCCGAAAGCGTTAGTAATGATGCATTAATTTTCATAAAAATACTTTTTATCTTATTAATTTAAATCATGTAAGTCCACTGCCTTTAACAGGGCAGTGGACCTGTTATTTTTACCAGCCCGGGTTTTGTGTCCAGCCTGTTTTTGAAATTTCTGCCTGTGGGATAGGGTACCAATCCATTTTTTGAGTAAACACCCTGTCTTCCAGTTTTTTCACGCTATAAACACCAGCACTTGTGATATCAATACGATTGGCCGGTTTGCTGAAATAGGTTGTACCTTTTTTCCATCTGCGCACATCCCATAAGCGGTTGTTTTCGAAGCTTAGCTCCACATTACGCTCATGTTCTATGGCGGTTTGGTTTAATTGTGCAGCAGTAAGAGCAGGCATGGTTGAACGTGCCCTAACCCTGTTGATAGCCTGTAACGCAGTCATCCCGTAACCTTGCGGATCGGCATCGGCACCATAAGCATTGTTCATAGCTTCGGCATAACCTAACAAGATATCCGCATACCTGAAATAGATCCATGAGTGAACTGTGGTGGTAGCGTTAACCAGATCGACAGATTGGTTAACCCATTTTGACAGGTAGTAGCCGGTTTTGGTAGCATTTTGCCTTGGCAAGCCACTGTTGCCCCCAAAAAAGGTTTCGATAGTGGTTGATTTAAATGAGGCACCGTTATACACTACTGTAGCTGCAAAACGAGGATCGCGATTTGCATAAGGAGCTGCAGCGTGGGCCGGGTTATTCCAATCAAACGGTACAGAACCTGTAATAGTTCCACCCGATTTGGTCAATACCTCAAAATCGTTAACCAGGTTTTCGGTAGGAGTTACGCTGTTACCGTTGGCGTTTTGAAATACGATAGGGAAGTTATTATACTCGATGTTGTTGGTAGCACCATAACGGCGGTAAAATATTACCTCACCAGATGTTGTGTTATTAGAACCAAACAGGTTTGAATAATTACCATCAAGCGAATAGCTGCCCAACGCGATCACATCATGCAAAGCAGAAGCAGCCATAGCCCAGGTAGTTGTTGAGCCGTTGCTTGTAAATAACGGACTTGCACCATACAACAACGCTTTTGCTTTTAAGGCTTTAATTGCACCCTGCGTAACACGACCGGCATCATACCATGAATATGAAGACAGGTTGGCCGGAATAATAGCGGCAGCTTTATCACACAATGAAGAGATGTATTTAACACACTCATCGACCGAATTACGCTGAACGTTTTTCCAGCTGGCCGCGTCGTTATAATCAAGCGGCTGCTCAAAAATTGGTACGCCGCCATAGCGTTTTACCAATTCAAAGTAAAAATAAGCTTTTAAAAACAGGGCCTCGCCTTCCATAAACTTCACATTGTTACGCGCGTTGAAGTAAGTGGTGGAATCTGTAGAGGTGATCTTATCTTTGATATAGTTGATATCAATGGTGCCTTTATTTTTCAGAAAAAGGTTTGCCTGACGGATACCATCGAAGTTTTTCGCCCAAACATCATCGGGATTAGTGTACTGGTTCCAGGTACCGTAGTTAAAGGTTTGCACCCTTTCTACCGAGTTTGTTGCTTCAGCTTCGTCGGTTGCCGCATCCAGATCCAGATCGGCAAAACCATCGGGCAGATAGCTATATGTGGTCCACATTTGCTGCTGTACGTAAGTATAGTTTGAGTACAGCTTATCTGTGGTAATGTCGGCCTTAATGGTTTGCACCTCCAGGTAATCATGTTTACATGATGAGTAAAGCACGGTACCCAGGGCCAGCATTGTTATGATATATCGATTTCTTTTCATTTCCTTGTAATCAAATTTTAATACTACAATTTCACTTTCATACCAAATGTTACCGCTTTTACCAAAGGATAGCCCATTGAAAGGCGCTCGGCCTCAAGGTTTTCTATCTTATCCCAGGTAAACAGGTTGGTGCCGTTCACAAATACCCTTACAGCGTCAATTTTCTTTAAGAAACCAACCTGAGGGATGGTGTAACCCAACTCAACACTACGCAGTTTCAGGAAATTACCGTTGCGCATCCAGAAATCAGACTGCTGATCATTATTCGGGTTTGCCAAAGTTGACAAGCGCGGCGAAGTAGCGGTATTTGCAGTTTGAGGAGTCCAGGCATTGTTCGAAAACTCAGAGATGTTATTGTTATACACGAACGGGTGGGTATAAGTGTAAGCATCATCCAACAGGCTCACAGTACGGTGTAGCACACCTTGCAGGTAAGCATCGAAATCAAAACCGGCGTATTTGAAACCAAGGTTAAAGCCTAAAGTAATTTCGGGCAGTTTGTTGTAATTCAATGGCACTTTATCATAATCGTTAATGATGCCGTTACCATCCTGATCTTTAAATTTCAGGTCGCCTGGTTTTACGTTGGTGTATGATGATGCAACTATACCTTGTTTAAGGGCACCGTTAGCATCAAAATCTGATTGCTGATAGAAGCCCTGATAAACCAAACCTTTCATCTGGCCAATTTCATAACCTTGGGTGTACAGGTAATTGTACGGCTGAGGGTTTTCAGAGCGTTTGGTTATTTTGTTACGAGCATAAGCTATTGAACCACCTAAGTAGTATTTAAACTTGCTGGCGTTTTGCTCATACCTTAATGAAGCCTCTAAACCTTTGTTCTGAACCTCGCCGGTGTTAGCATATTGCAGGTTAAAACCGGTATAATCAGGTACACTTGCCGATGGAATCTCGAGGATGCCTTTACGTTTTTCGGTAAACACATCTAAAGTACCCGACAGATTTTTCCACAAGGTGAAATCAACACCAATGTTTAAGGTTGTCTTTTTCTCCCATGCAAAATCAAGGTTAGCAAACGGGCCTTCAATTAAACCATTGTGGTAAGTGTTTCCGCTGCCGGTAAACCAACCATTTGCACCAGTAGCAAATTGCTGGTATAAAAAGCGGTAAGCCTCATTAATATTACCAACTGTACCGTATGATGCACGCAGTTTCAGGAAGTTGATGGTCTGGTTATCTTTCAGAAAATCTTCTTTAGATGCGATCCAGCCTAAACCTACTGCCGGGAACCAACCGTAACGGTGACCGGGAGCAAAATCGGCCGAGCCACTGTATGACCCTGAAAGGTCGATGATGTACTTTTTATCATAATCATAAGTTACGTTACCGGCAATACCCTGCGTACGCACCTGGTAAACAATACCATCGTGCGTATAACCTTGCCTGCGGGCCTGGATCATACCAGTGAAGGTTGATTTGCCAAAAGTACGGTCATAATCAAAACCCAACCTTACCGATGTACGGTTCCAGTGTGCGCCACCACCATCACTGCTTGATTGGCTGATAGGTGTTACCGGGGTTGCACCGTAAATGGCATTACCGTTGGCATCCTGACCGGTAATTTCGAAAGAGTTTACCGAGAATTGTTTTTGGTAGATACCAACATACTGATTAGCAAAAGATACTTCACCTTTTAAATCCAAACCTGGTGTTAACTTATCCAGCTTTTGCAAAAAGCTAAAATTGGTTTGCAGGTTACGGGTGTGTGATTGATAAACACCGTTTTGCTGTAACAACTGTACCGGGTTAAATTTATAAACCGAGCTGTTGCCCCATGTACCGTTAGGATTTTTAACCGGAAAGGCTGCAGCAGGGATAGCCATGATATTGTTAAATACATCTGAAGCTGTAAAACCAGACGGAGTATTCCTATCTTCAGTAATACCGCTGATGTTTGCCGTTACAACCAGGTTTTTATTAAGTTGCAACTCAATGTTTGCCCTTAAATTTAACTTGGTGTATTTTGCATTGGTACCAAAATCCTTATCAATAACATCGGCATTTTTGTACATACCTTCAAAGTTGGTATAGTTCATCAGCACAAAATATTTGGCTGTGTTATTACCACCACGGAAACCGAAGTTATAATCCTGGATAGCCGAAGTTTTTTTCAGCAACTGATCGTACCAATTCACATTGGGGTGGAAAGGATCATTAGCTGCTTTGTACAACTCAGGGTTGGCATATTTAATTGGCAAACCATCGTTGGTAAGCGCTGTGTTATAGTTTGTAGTATAGCCATAAGCATCCATCACCTTAGGCAGATCAATAGGGCTTAGTATCCCGTATTTACCGTTGATGAACACCTGTGTTTTTTCAGAAACTACACCTTTTTTAGTGCGGATGCTTAGCACACCTGCACCACCTTCCAAACCGTAAACAGCTAAGGCGGCGGCATCTTTCAATAAAGAAACCGATTCGATCTCATAAGCCGATAAGCCTGTAATAGCCCCCATATCAACCTGAAAACCATCCAAATAAATCAATACCTGGTTGCCCTGGATATTCCAGCTGCTTTGGCCACGCATGTAAAAAGTAGGGTTATCATAACCAGGCTCGCCAGATCCGGTTACCACGGTTAAACCCGGGATCCGGCCTTGCAGGGTATTGAGCAGGTTACCAGATGTCATACGGGTTAAGTCCTCGCCCGATAGGGTAAAAACCGCGCCTGTGTTGCGCCATGATTTCTGGATCCTTAAGCCACCATCAACCACATCCTTATATGAGCTATTCGCCTTTTTTATAGTATCAGCCGGTGTTGTCGTAGCAGTTTGGGCATTAACCGCCGAGTAACTGCAGAACGCAAGCATCCAGGCCAAAAAGTTTTTATAATCTTTTTTCATTGTTTCTCACTAATTGTTAATGTGTAAAAGCCTGTTACCAACCTGGGTTTTGTCCGTCCCAGTTACTGTTACCCAAATACCTTAAACTGATCTCGGTGCTTGGGAACGGAACGTAATAATACTTGGCAGGGAATACCCTTGTAACAAACGGCACGGTTGTCCATGTACGTTTCAATTGTCCGCCAACGTTCCTGGCAGTTGTCTGGATACCGTGTAAAACAGTATTCAAAACGGTTTTGGCTTTTAACCAGCGGTTCAGGTCGTTATAGCGGTGGCCTTCGTAAGCAAACTCAATAGTTTCTTCGTTTTGTACCGCGTCCCTGAAATCCTCAATAGTGGCCGGGTGTTTATCGGGCATACCGGCTCTTTCCCGTATTTTATTTAAGTAAGTTGCAGCATCAGCGCTCGGGCCCTGGTATTCGTTCAGTGCCTCGGCATAGCCCAGGTAAAACTCGGCTAAGCGGAAAACCGGCCATGCAAAATGATTATCTGTCATGTTATCAACACGGGCCACAAACTTGTAGGTTTCGGTAGCGTAACCGTCAACACCGGCATCGCTTGATGCAAGGCTGCCATCGGTGCTGTAATCACCTTTTTTGTAGTAAGCCAGGATACCACGCTGAGCGCTATAGTATTTACCATCATAAGCAATGGTTTGGTAAAAACGTGGATCAAGTTTCCAATCGGCAACATCAGCAGGTAAATCGGCACCGTTTGCAGGCATAGTCCATTTGGTACCATCACGTTTTTCGTATTGTTGGATAAACTCAATTGGTACGTTGTTTTTAACACCCCACTGAGCCAAACGCAGTTTTGATGACAGGTACTGGCCCCAGGCCGAACCATCGCCCCAACCGCCGTTAGCACCCGGAACCTGGTTTGAGGTATTTACAAGGATCAACTCCTGGTTAGCAAATACATTCCAAACCGACTCATAATCACCAAGCTTGTCATAAGTTTCGCCCGAGGTTTCGGCATGCCCTGTATTCAGGATCGAAACACCTCCGCCTGCTGCATTATCAATTACATCTTTAGCGGCTTTGGCAGCACGGTTCCAACGCTCTTTATCGTAACTGGCGTAAGCTAATACAGTATCGCGGCTATCATTAAATCTTACACCGGCAACATCACCTTTCATATTTGCAGGTGTGTTGTAAAGCGGGCTTGCTGCATATAACAGGATCCTTGCTTTTAATGCCAGGGCTGCCAATTTAGTAGCGCGACCAAAATCTGCCGAAGGACGTGTGGCAGGCAACATTGATGCTGCCTGATCGCACCATTTAACCACACTATCAACCACCGATTGTACCGAACTACGTGGAATGGCAATTTTCACGGTTCCATCAAGCGGTTTGTTTACGATGGGAACACCACCATAATACCTGAATAATTCGTAATGCTGTAAAGCGCGGCAAAATAAAGCCTGGCCTTTGGTATCGGTTTTCCATGCATTATCGGCATCAATAACTTTATCAATGTTTTTTAACACAAGGTTAGCCTGGCGGATACCTTTATAGTGCCAGTAAAAACCTGCACCGTTATCCTGACCGAAACCGTAATCGCAATTGTTATCGGCACTCATGTTACCGGTAATGTACGAGCCTGTGTTAATGGTATTTGAAGCCCAGTCATAAGCCGGGTGAATGATATAAAGCTGATCTGTTAATGCTTCAGGACGGCAGCCATCATACGTTTGCGGAAAATATCCCCTTACACATAACATATACATTTGCGCCACCGCATATTGCGCCTGGTTACGGGTATCAAAAATGGTATCAACCGTTACAGCACCCCCCTTAGGCTTTTCAAGAAAAGTTTTTTTACAGCTTGTTGAAAGCATACCGCCTATAAAACAAGCTACAAGCAGTATAATAATATTTGTTCTTTTCATCATTGCTATACTTTATGATTAAAAATTAACATTAACGCCTACGTTGTAGGTACGGGTAAGCGGATAACCGATATAACCTAAGTTTTCAGGATCGCCCCAGATCTTGTTTGGCGACCATGTGTACAGGTTGTAACCGTTGATATAAAAACGGGCCGAACGCACACCTATCCTTTTTAAAAGCTCAGGCTTAAGCGTGTAACCTATCTCGGCGTTTTTCAACCTTACAAAAGCGGTGCTTTTCAGGAAGAAGGTGTTGTAAGCTGCATCCTGGTTGTAAGCAGCTATCGGGAAATCGATCCGCTCGCCATTGTCATAACGCTCTTGCGTAAACCTGTTCAAATCCACATCAAACAATGATTGTTGTTTGTTGAAGTGAAGCTCTTGCATAGCATATTTAGCCACACCTGATTGGCCTTGCAATAAGGCCGAAAAATCGAACCCGTGAGTATTGAAACCGAAAGAGAAGCCGTAGCTTAAAGTAGGCAGATCGGTTTTGCCCGAACGCATATAATCTTTCTCGTTCACAATACCGTCGCCGTTAACGTCTTTCAGCCTAACCTCGCCCGGTTGTACCGGTGCACCTGCATAACCCAGATCTTTTTGGTAAACAGGGTTGCCGGCAGCGTTGGTGTATGGTTTGCCATCTTTGCCAACCGCCAATACAGGCTGTGAAAATATCGGGTTACCGTTACCATCAATGCTGTAAAGCTGCGACCATGAAGTGTACAAACCATCAGCCTGCAGGTACGAACCTTGATTAATAGGGCGACCTGTTGATGCCTGGTACTCTAAACCCGGCGCGATAGCCTCATCCCTGAAAAGGATCTTGTTATGGTTGGTTGAGGCGTTACCTTTAACCCACCAGGTAAATTTACCCGGCTTGCTGTTATAGGTTAGCTCGATCTCATCGCCCCAGTTTTTAACCTCGCCCAGGTTGTACGGTGGCAAAGTTGCCTGTACTATACCAGGGATGGTACCTTTGTACGATAAGATGTTTTTACGGTGCTCGTTGTAGTGATCATAAGTAATGGCAAGGCGCTCGTTAAACAGGTGAGTTTCCAAACCGATGTTTGATTTGGTAGCGGTTTCCCAAGTTACGTTAGGGTTACCCAAAACGTTTTCCTGTGCACCCTGGATCCTGTTCCTGTCGTTCAAACCACCAAAGGTGTAACCACCGCCGGCATTGTAGCCATTTACATATTGCCAGGTATCCGGCAGGTACAGGTAGCGTGCACCACCAATGTTATCATTACCTACTTTACCTAATGATCCACGAACTTTTAAATAAGTGATATAATCTGTTTTAGGAAAAAACGACTCGTTACTGGCAATCCAGCCTGCTGAGTAAGCCGGCAAGAAACCAAAGCGTTTACCTTCGGGGAAGTTTTCAGATCCGTTGTAACCCATGTTGTACTCAACCAAATAACGGTCGCCGTAGTTGTAGGTTACCCTTCCGGATACTCCTTCATAAGCGTGAGGAAGATCGTACAGTAAGGTTGGATCATATTTTTTCTCGGCATTGGCAAGGATCAAAGCAGTAACAGTATGTTTTTTAGCAAAAACATGGTTGTAGTTGATCGAAGCCTCGCCGTAAACTTTACGCCATTTACCGGTGTAAAAATCTGTCCAGCGGGCAGGTGCAACATCATTTGTTAACTGCACCAGGATAGGATCAAGTTTGTTACCGTTAGGATTTTCGCGCAAACCGTATAGTAACGGAGTGTATTTACCACCTGTACGGCTTTGGAAATAGCTATCATAAGCACCACGCGCGTTAATAGATAAGCCCGGTGTAATATCATCCAATTTATAAGTTAACCTGATGGCCGAGTTTAAAGTACTGTTGGTGGTGATGTTATAGTTGTTGCTGTTGGCAATAGCATACAGCGGATTTAACTGCTCATTCTGGTTAGTGAACGGAACAACAAATTTGCCGTTAACCAAGCCAGGAGAACCCAGTGGTGACGACCAAAGGATACGTTTTTCCCAGGTATAACCATCATTATCCATACCGGTAATGGTTACGTATTGGGTTGATACATCTACCGATACCCTGAAATCTGAGTTCACATCAAAATCGAGGTTGGAACGCAGGTTGTAACGTTTCTTTTTAAATTGCATCTCGTCAGAGAAAGGCATGTAATCGGTATTGAACAAACCGCCTTGCGCCAAATAACCTAATGATACAAAGTATTTGGTTGCTTTTGTACCACCGGTAATGTTGGCGTTTACCTGTGTTTGAGGAGCAAACTTATTGAAGATCTGTTTTTTCCAATCCTGATCGGGGTGGCCATACGGATCATAATATTTGTTTGGCTGCCCGTTGATGGTTGGCGTGTGCGCGTTCTGATAATATTTCAGATCCTCCGGAGAGTAATAGATGGTCGCGTCTTTAATCCAGTTGGCATCACGTTTTGCTGCAAAATCATTCCAGGTTTTAACGTCGGCATCTCTTGAGTGCTGGATCCAGTAGTTTTCATAGCTCTGCTCGTTTAACAGTGTAGCATACTGATACGAGTTAACAAAGTTAGGCATGCTTGTAAACTGCGAAATAGCAGTTTGGAAGGTAGCGTTTACTTTTGGCGCGCCTTCTTTACCACGTTTTGTAGTGATCAGGATTACGCCGTTTGCACCACGCACACCGTAAACCGCCGTAGCCGAAGCATCTTTCAAAATACTGATCGATTCAACCTCGTTAGGGTCGATATCGTTGTAGCTATCGCGGGCAATACCGTCAACCATAATGAGCGGAGCTGTTTGGCCGGTATAGGTACCAACCCCACGCACATATAAGGTTGCACCGTCAGAACCAGGTTTACCACTGGTTTGTGTAACGGTTAAGCCTGATAAACGGCCAGCCAAAGCGTTACTTAAGTTAGCAACCGGCGATTGTACCAGATCTTTAGTACCGATAGAGGTAATAGCGCCTGTTACGGTTTCTTTCTTTTGAACACCGTAAGCTACTACTACAACCTCTGTCAAATCCTGAGGGGCATCCTCGAGGGTAACGTTAATATCAGCGCGGCCGTTAAGGGCAACTTCTTTGGCCCTGAAGCCCACAAACGAGAAAACCAACGTAGCGTTAGGTTCGCTCACGTTGATGCTGAAGTTACCGTTCAAATCGGATACGGTACCCGCCGTAGCGCCTTTTTGTTTAATAGTTACCCCGGGTAAAGGCAAACCTTTATTATCAACCACCTTACCGGTAATTTTTTTAGGGGCGTTGTTTTCCGCTTTTTTACGGATAAGAATAGTTTTATTCTCAATAGAATAGGTTAACGACTGATTGCTTAAACAAAGGTCCAGCACCTCGTTTATGGAAGCATTATTCAGATCGACAGTTACCGGTTTAGCCAACTTTAAGTCTTCCGAATTGTACAGAAAATCATAATTGGTTTGATTTCTGATCTCTTCAAAAACTTCTTTTAAAGTTGTCTGTTTAACCTTCAGTGTAACTTTCTGTGCATAAGTTGCGGCAGACACCTGTAAAAAGGTAACTGTAAGCAAAATAAGAGTTAGTTTCATAATAAGCACAGGTTTATATAGGCGCCCACGATGTTTGCCGCAAGTAAATGCAGTAAAATTTTTATACATTTGAATGTCAGTTTGTTAATAAGTGGTTGTAATCGCTGCAATTAGTTTTACTATCTGGCATTGCCATACGGCTTAGGCCAGGGGCGGTCCGAAACGCTCCTGGTTTTTATTTTTTTATGCTGATAGATAATTGGTTGTGGAGATAGAGAATGTAGATTTATTGCATAACTGTGATCCTCCTTCCTGTAATTTTAAAATGCACTTTGCCTATTTGTTCCAGGTTTTTCAATAGTTCGGCTATGCTTTTTGAGCGGGCAAATGTGCCCCCAAACCGCTGCCCATCAAAACTGGCTTTATACTCAACATCGGCATTGTACCAACGCGAAACTTTTTTCATTATAGTGGCGATATCCTCATCCTCAAATACAAAATATCCGTTTTTCCAGGCTACCGCCGTGTTTGTATTTACTTTAGATACTGCAATGTTATCGGCACGGTTATCAACCACAGCCTGCTGACCAGGTTTTAACAATGCTTGTTTATTGTTTTTACTAACCTGCACCGAACCCTCGAGCAGGGTGGTGGTTATCGCGCTATCATCGCTATAGGCCGATACATCGAAATGCGTACCCAATACCCTGATCTGAGTATTGTTCATCTCTACATAAAAAGGCTTGTCTTTATTTTTGGCTACTTCAAAGTAAGCTTCGCCGGTTAGTTTAACCCTGCGCTCGTTGCCGGTAAACTCGGTTGGATAACTTAATGCTGATGATGAGTTTAGCCAGACCTGCGTACCATCGGGCAATACCACCTGGTACTGGCCACCAGGCGGAATAGTCAATGTATTATACAAAACCGCATTTACGCCTGCATGGGCCGCGCCCGGCAGTGCATCATAAACCAGTTTGCCATCGCCTACTTTATTAACCTGGCTTTTGCCGGTGCTGGCTAATGCGCCATTCTCAGCGCTATCAAGCACAATACTTTTGCCGCTTGCCAATGTTAGGATAGCTTTATTGCTACCCGGTAAAATTTTGGCAGGTTGAACGGCAGCAACCTCGTTTTGACCGGCTGCCTTTTTATACTTCTGAACAAAATAAAAACCAACTGTACCGAAAACTAAAACGGCGGCGGCAATTTTGATAAACGCGGCGTATAATTTAATTGAACTTGCTTTGGCTACGATTGGTACAACTACGGCTTCGTCTTCCTGAGTTTGTGTGAACCTTGCATCAGCTTTAATACCTGCCAATACTTTTTGGGCCTGGATATTATCAAAAGCAGGCGCTGCATCTAAATTTAAAACATTTTCGTCAACAGCGTTAAAAACCTCCCCGGGGTTATCGTTCAGGTAATTGAGCAGCTCCCGGCAATCATCACTGCCGATAGTATCGTTAAAGTACTGTTCAAGTAAAATCCTGAGCCTTTCGTTGTTCATATTATTGGTTTATACGGTGCCGCCGGGAGGGGGCATTTATGTATAGAACACAGAAGTTGAGGCATAGGACTACCAGGGATTGAAAAAAATTTAAAATATTTTTAGAGTCTATATTCTCTCCATTAAACTCCCGCAGCTAATTAATGTAAAATGTAGAAAATAATTAATATATTTGACAACTCAAATATAAATCAACCATATGTCAACCATAAACAATTCCTTAAAACTGCTCATGAACCTGGCGAAGATACAGGCGGTAGTTTCCCGCAAATTCGATAGGCTATCGGTTCACGGAATAGGCTTCAGCGATTTCTTGATATTACATCTTTTACAGCAGGCTCCGAACGAGCAACTTCGCAGAACTGAACTGGCAGAAAAAATAGGCCTAACCGCCTCGGGCATCACCCGACTACTGCTGCCTATTGAAAAAATCGGCTTAATAACCCGTGAAGCCAATGAACGTGACGCAAGGGTAAGCTATGCGAAGTTGACCCCGGCTGGAAAACGGATCTATAGCGAGGCCCTGCAAACGGCTGATGCTATAGCCGACGACATTATCCCTAAAACCTATTTAGAAAAAGAGCCGCCGATAGCCGATTTATTACTCATGCTTGGCGGCAACATTAATTAGACTACCATGAACTTTTTTGATATTATTCCTCCCGATAGGGTACAGTCTGTTCAGCTCGCCTTACGGGAGACTTTCGGCAATTCCGCAGTCACAAACTTTTCGGTGTTAGCCGGGGGGCTTTCTGCAGCATCTACCTATCGGTTTACTGTTAGTGAAAAGTTGTATGTACTAAAACTTACCGAACCTACTTTCAACGAGATCAACGTTAGCACCGCTAATTTGTTGCTTGCTGCAGGAGCAGGTATTGCGCCCGCTTTACATTATTTAGGTAACAGCAACGGAATCTCCATTACTGATCATATCACCAACCAACCGTTACGAAATATATTTGAACCGGATGAACTGATAGCAAAGCTGGCCTCCGCGGTAAAAACAATTCATGCTATTCCTTCAGATAATGATGGACCATATTTATTTGATACTGTCGACACTTTGATCAATGAGTTTAAAAAAACAGCGATACTATCCGGGCCGGCATTTGATGAATGTTTCGCTAATTACGAAACACTTAAAAACAGACTTCAATTACCGCTATCGGACAAAGTATTTAGCCACAATGATCTTAACCCCAACAATATATTATGCGATGGTGAAAGGATCTGGATAATCGACTGGGATACCGCCAATCTGAATGATCGATACATCGACCTGGCCAACCTCGCTAACTTTTTTGTACATACTGAGGATCAGGAGAACGCATACCTGGCCATATACTTTGGCGCCGCAGTAAATGAATATAAAAAGGCCCGCTTTTTTACCATGCGCCAGGTTTGCCGCATAGTTTATGCTATGCTGATGTTTAAACTGGCCGGGCAGCAAAAGCCTGTTGATCATATTCATAACCAGGAAATGGATGGGATTGACCTGGGAGGATTTTTTGCTTTGATGGGAAAGGGTGAACTATCATTGGGTACTTACGAAGGTCAGTTGATGTATGGGAAAGCATTGTTAAATACAGCCGTTCACCAAATGCGTTCGGATAGGTGGCAGGCCTCGCTGACACAGTTTAATTAAAAGTTCGGCGAGAATAAAGGCCAGATTTACGAAATTTCAAAAACTTCGTAAATCTTATTCTTCACCTAAACCGGCCTTTTAAACAAAACATCTTAGGTCTTTTAAACAAACCTGCCTATAGCTTTTTGAATGGATTTTTGCATTGTAAAATTTAAAGCACAATGACAACAACAAATTCAAACAATAACACAACCGTGTTGGTAACAGGCGGCTCGGGCTTTATAGCCGCACACTGTATCATTAAATTAATAGAAGCCGGCTACCACGTAAAAACCACCGTACGCTCATTAACCCGCGAAGGCGAAGTGCGCGAAATGCTACGCCACGGCGGCGTTGAGGCTGGCGACAAGCTATCATTTGTAGAAGCCGACCTGAGCGATGATAAAGGCTGGGTAGAAGCTGCAAGCGGCTGTACCTATGTGATCCACCCTGCATCCCCTACCCCGTTAAAAGGCTTTAAACACGAGGATGAAATGATCATCCCCGCACGTGAAGGTGTATTGCGTGTACTACGCGCCGCCCGCGATACAGGGGTTAAACGTGTGGTGCTTACTTCAGCCTTTGGTGCAGTTGGTTTCGGACACAAACCGGGCAAGGAACCATTTACCGAAAACGATTGGACGCCGATAAATGACAACACTCCCGCTTACCAAAAATCAAAAACACTATCAGAAATGGCCGCCTGGGATTTTATTAAAAACGAAGGCGGCGGTCTTGAACTGTCAACCGTAAACCCTGTGGCAGTTGCAGGCCCCATTTTAGGCGCTGATTACTCGCACTCGATATCTATTATTCAAAACATGCTTTACGGTAAAATGCCGGGCTGCCCCCGCATCAATACCGGCTTTGTTGATGTACGTGACGTGGCTGACCTGCACTTACTCGCCATGACCGATCCAGCTGCTAACGGCGAACGCTTTTTAGCCATAGCAGATGAAAGCTTGTGGATGGTTGATGTAGCCAAAATTCTGAAACGCCGCCTGGGTGATAAGGCCGAGAAAATTAAAGCGAGAAATATCCCCAACTGGGTTATTAAAATGGCAGGCGCTACCGATCCTGTGGCTAAAGAAATTTCGCCTATGCTTGACAGGAACATGAATGCTACAAGCGAAAAAGCACAACGCTTATTAGGCTGGAAACCACGCAGCGCCGAAGATGCCATTGTAGCTACCGCCGAAAGCTTGTTTAAATTCGGAATTATTAAATAACTAAATTTACGGTGATGGAACAGAACGGAGCCGACAGCCGGGCAATGGTATTTGTATCGTGCAAACGAGAAAAGCATTACAGCAGGGAAGTGATCCTACCCTGGCATGCTTTGGTACGGGTTTATGCAGGCGAAATGCGCATTGTATCCGCCGACCGCTCCTTTATTTTCCGCCCCGGCGATACCGTGCTGCTGCCCCGCAACCAGTTGGGGCGGCTAAGCAAGGTTCCGTTTAATGGCGAGGCTTTTAAATCGGTTTCCGTCTGCTTCCCGCAGCAGATGCTGCAAAAATATTATACCTCGATAGCGCAACCTGTGATTGTACCCGAGCCACCCTATGCCCGATTGTTAACCAAACATCCCCTGCTCGAAAGCCTGTTCAATTCGTTGCTCCCTTATTTTGACCTCGCCGATGAACTGCCGCAGGAAGTAGCCGATATTAAGGTGAATGAAGCTATCGCGGTTCTTCGCTCCATCGATAGGTCGGTAGATAATGTTTTGGGCCACTTTGAAGAACCCGGCAAAATCGACCTTGCCGATTTTATGGAGAAGAACTACATGTTTAACCTCACCGCAACACGCTTTGGCTATTTAACAGGCCGTAGCCTCACTACTTTTAAACGAGATTTTAAGAAAGCATTTGGAGATACGCCCGAGAAATGGCTCACCCGTAAACGCCTCGAAACTGCCCATTACCAAATTGTAGAGCAAAAGCGCAAACCATCCGAGGTTTATTTTGAAGTGGGATTTGAAAATTTATCGCATTTTTCGTTCGCGTTTAAAAAGCTGTTTGGGTACAACCCGACGAGTGTGGTGGGTAAATAAACCTATGTAGAAAATTTGTATATTTATTCAGGGCTATGAAAACGATAACTGATCAAGAGTTTAAAACGAATTTTGCCGAAGTGATTAGTCAGATCAAAGCGGGTGAAAGTTTTGCGATTAACAGTTATGAAAACAAAGAAGTTATCGGCTATCTTTTGCCTAAAGAAACTCCACAAAAAGCGAAACGCCAATTGGGCCTTCTCGAAGGGAAGGTCAAAATTGAATTTAAGCCTGATTTTAAGATGACCGACGAGGAACTTTGTGGCCTTCCGCCAAAAGTATAAGTAATGCCGAAAAAGGTATAATTTATCCCCGCTGCACCTCCCCACCTTTGCATTGTATTAAAACTTAAAACAATGTCAAATACCATATTCATTACCGGTGCATCTTCTGGCTTAGGAAAAGCCACAGCCTTATTATTTCAAAGTCGCGGCTGGAATGTTATCGCCACCATGCGCTCACCAGAAAAAGAACAGGAACTTTCAAAACTTCCTAATGTAACCTTACTACCGCTGGATGTTACCCAACCCGCTCAAATAGCCGATTGCGTTGCACGTGCAACTCAAATAGCTAAAATTGATGTAGTTTTAAACAACGCGGGGCATGGCCTGTATGGCCCGTTGGAGAGTTATACTGATGATCAGATCACCGGCTTGATCAATACCAACCTGCTGGGTGTGATCAGGGTTACACAGGCTTTTATACCCTACTTCAGGCAGCAAGGCGGCGGGTTGTTTATCAACACCTCATCCATGGGTGGGATGACGGCCTTCCCGTTCAGTTCTATGTATCATGCCACCAAATGGGGGCTCGAGGGCTTTGCGGAAAGTATGTACTTTGAGCTATCAAAATTTAACATCGGTATAAAAAACCTTTTGCCAGGCGGCATCCGGACAGATTATACCGGCCGCTCGATGAGCTATGGCAAGGAAAACATCGATGCTTATCAAACCATACTTAACCAGGCCGACGAGGTAATGAGCAAGCTGCTGATTCCCGAAAACCTCACTCCGCCCGAAAACATTGCCGAGGTAATATTTGAAATGGCAACCGACGGCAAAGATCAACTCAGGTACATTGCCGGCGACGACGGCAAACAGCTCTTCGATGCCCGCCAAAGCATGGGTGGCGAGGCATTCCGCAAACATTTTGATGGGATGTTTTTTGGTAACTAACAGGTTTCATATTTTTATAGCATGGGAAACAAGCTGATCAATATCGCTTCAATAAATGAATTGCACCGCTTTTACGGCTGCGATAAACCCAAACATCCGCTTGTTTCTGTTATCGATCTTAAAACCATCCGCCCCGAACTTTTTGATGAACCCTTAGCTTATCAAATGGAGCTTTACATCATATCATGTAAAAGCTTTAAGGGTACTATCAAATACGGCAGGCAGCCTTACGATTTTGACGAAGGCTCCCTGCTGTTCACAGCACCCAACCAGGTGCTAAGTGCCGAGCCGGATGTAAAGCTGGAAGAAGGCTGGGCGCTGTTTATCCACCCCGATTTGCTCAGTAGCACATCACTTGGGAAAAAGATGCACCAGTACTCGTTTTTTTTGTATGACACCAATGAAGCATTGCATATTTCGGATGATGAAAAGCAGATCTTGCTGGATTGTATCGCCAAAATAAAACGGGAATATTCGCAAAACATGGATAAACATACCCATGGGCTTATAGTGAGCAATATCGAATTGCTGCTAAACTATTGCGATCGCTTTTACGACCGCCAGTTCATCACCCGTAGCAAAGCTAACCACGATATTGTGCAACGCTTTGAAACCCTGCTGAACGAATATTTTGCAAACGAAACGCTGATACAAACCGGTCTGCCTGATGTAGGCCACTTCGCCTCGCAGCTTAATATCTCGCCTAAATACCTATCCGATGTTTTAAGCAAACATACTGGCAAATCAACCCAGGAACATATCCACCTAAAGCTGATTGAGAAAGCAAAATTGCTGCTCTGGGGCAACAACCAATCTATCAGCCAGATTGCTTATCAGCTTGGCTTCGAGCATCCTTCGCACTTTACCAAACTATTCAAAACCAAAACGGGGTCAACACCGCGGGAATACAGAAATTTAAATTAACGCTATTACGTAGCATGACAACCTCTACACGTTAAGTGTATCGGAATCGCGAGAGGCAGTAAAATTGGAAGTAGAGGTAGATGTATTTAGCAAAAGGCGGATCAACCGATCCAGAAAAACAAGGCAAGCATAAAAATCAGGTCGGAATACTGAAGTTGCGACCGTAAGGTTTTAAGGGCTTCAACCATATGGTTTTTAACCGTATTGGGCGAGATCTGCAACTGATCGGCAATTTCTTTGTGCGAGAGGTGTTCAACCCTGCTCAGCCTGAATATTAATTGTTGCTGTCGCGGCAGTTTATTGATAATGCGCTCGGTATACTGCTCAAGGTCGCTCACCAGCATTTCCTCTTCAGTATCGTTATGTACCGTAGCAATATGGTTAACCAGTTTATCAGAAAGCTCGCGCGACTGGCAAATTTGCCTTAATGAATTTAATGAAAGGCGTTTGGCTATCACATACAGGTATAGCCACATGTCGCCTTCGGCATTTAGCCGTTGGCGGTTAGTCCATAAATTAATGAAACACTCCTGCACAATTTCCTCGCTCTGCTGCCCGTCTTTTAAAAAGCGGTAGGCCAGCCTGTAAACCTTGCTGCTGTATGCCTCATAAATCGCATCGAAAGCAGCCTCATCGCCTGCTATCAATTGTTGGATATGATTGCTGTTAATACTCTTACCCACGTTAGTTTAATATAATTGGTGAGATAAAAGTAAAAAGTAAATTTTAAATTAACATAGCAAAAACAAGATAATAAATTGAAGTAGTGCTGTTGTAGTGGTACTTTTTTAACAAAAAAAGATGCTTTACAAGCACAAAAAGGTAGATAAAACGATTAAGCAAGCCCTAAAAGTTTTTTACTGGCAGGCGCACTTTGTTGAAAAATATTAACGGCTAATAGCGGGTTTTATTATTTTACTGTACAAAAAAACGCAAATCAGATAACAAAGCCGCTCAGATCAAACTTTATAAACCGTTAGTGCAGCAAAATAAGTGCGCTAACCGCGGCCGGCCTTTAATCACAAGCCCTGCCCGTTATTGATTATCCAACCTGCGCAAGTCCGCCCTCAACAGCAAAAAGTTGAGTTTTGATTTGGGTAGTAAGTAAATCAAAAAAATCAACATCAAGCGCGTTGGCAATCAGCATCAGTCTTTCTACGGTTAAATCCAAACTGCCCGATTCTATTTTACTGAAGGTGTTTTGTGATATATGCATCATCGCCCCGCATTCTCCCTGCGAATATCCCTTTTTGATGCGTATTGAGCGGATATCCGATAAAATAGCCTGAACACGGCTATTTATAGTTTCAACATTCATTGATCAATGGTTTAAATTATAACAATATACGGATGCTTAACCTCCAAAGTTTCAGTATAAATATGATTGTGTAGTAAAGCGTGAAAAAAAATGTACGCAATTGTACATTCCAAAGCAAACACAACACAAATAACTAATAATCAACATTTTAAACAGGATAAGAAATAATGTTTTATAAAGATAAAACGCGATACCGGGGACGTTAAAAATTTAGTATAGAGCATTTAGCTATATTAGCCGTCATATCTAAATCTGACCTGATGACCAAAACCCTTTTATATATCGACGACAACCACGTGGATATTGCAATTATAAAAGCTATGCAGGATAGATATCCGGCTTTTGGCTCTATAACTTATAGTACAAATGCCGAGCAATCAATAAGTTACATTAAACAAAACCTGCAAAACCAGGAGGCCCTGCCCGATGTAATATTCCTGGATATTTATATGGCGCCTTTTAGCGGCTGGCACTTTTTAGATGAGTTTAATGATATGCTGCCTCAGATTGGTAAAAACATCGAGATCTATATCGTATCATATTCGATACTGCCGAAAGATATGCACCGGTCAAAACAATACGACACGGTAAAATCATACTTTGCCAAGCCGGTAAGTAAAGAGGCATTTATGAGTTTTAGGGTAGGAAGCAATTGAGGCAATAAGTACTAAATTAATTTAGTGACCCAAAAAAGGGGAACAAGCTGACAAAAAACAACCGGTTATTTTACAGGTATAGTAAAATTAACCTCGTCGGGAGGTAAACAATGCTTATCATTACAAACCAAAAAGTTCACCGTACCTTTCACAACAGCCTTTGTACTTTTTAATTTTATTTTTTGCTGAAAAACCACCGACTGCTCAAAATATTGCAATGTTTGATTTAATAAAGGTTCGAATTTACTGATGGGCATAGGCTCGGTTATTTTCCCTACAAGACTGTAGCCACCATCTTTTATAAAATTAAACCTTGTTTTTATTGGCCCAGTTGCCTGCTGCGAGTAGATATGCCACCCTTTATCAAGGTTGGCTTTTACAAATAACATGGCTTGCTTATTATCGATCTTTTTTGAGGCGTACGACCATTTGATGGGTGTTAATACCTGGGCATGACTGTAAAAGCCTATCACAACAAAAACCAATAGTATTAATATTTTCTTCAGCATGTTATTACAGATCATTGAAATACCTCCGCTATTTACTAAACATAAACCCTATCGATTTCACCTCTTCCTTCTTCATCACCACACCTTCAATAAAAAGCTGACCATCTTTTATTTTATAATCCAACGATCGTTCGTCAACTTTATAATCATCTTCATTAAAAAGATCTTTCAGTTTATTGAGCAGTTCTTTACGGTCAAATACCGGGCTGGTGCTTAGAAGGTCGTTAACCGGGGCAAGCACAATACCATCAACTTTGTATGAAAATATTTTCGAATCCATTTTATAAAGATAAGTTTTCTGGTTGAGTGATAACTATCAATTACCAATCGGAAGTTGAGCCGCCACTGTTTGAAAAACTACCGCCCGATGATGACGATGAGCTACTCCGCCTTTTATCGTCGTCGCTGTCATCATTATCAGATGAACTACCCCAATTCCCCCAATTAGATGGGCGGTTATCATCATCGTCGTCGTCATCCCTGCTTGAACGAGTTGATGACTGGCTTTCATAATAGTTGTTAGTAGTGTGATAATAATGATCATTTCCCCAGCGGTTACGATAACGGCGACGGCTAAAAAAGCTACCTCCCGATGATGATGACGAGTATAAACCAGCTGCCCTATTCTCGCGCACGTCCCTTATCATCCGTTTTATCACGTAAATTATCAGCCAAACAAACGCTACCACCATACCAAGAATAAGAAATAACGGCCAAATCACTGTTTCCTCCGGTTCGGCAGGTTTTGCTTTTTGGGCTACAGGCTCGGCACCGAGTGCTGGTGGAGGTGTAAGATACTTATTTAATTGCTGGGTTAAGTTTGTGAGGCCACCATAATAGTCGTTTTGCTTAAAGTATGGTTTAATATCATTGAGCAACCACTCCTGCTCTAAAGACGTTATCTTTTGCAGGCTGGCACTATCCAGTTCAATACGTTGTTTGTGCTGGTTGATCGCCGCAACGTACACAATTCCGTTATGCGCTTTACCCACATTCCATTTACGCCCTATCTGTACGGCAAACTTATCAATGGTGTATTTGGCGGGAACAGTTTTTACCAGCACAATAGCTACTTGCACGGTAGATGCCTTTTCAATAGTGTAGATCTGTTTGTTTAAGCTATTAACCTGATCTTTGCTCAATACATGCGCAAAATCATTTACATAGGTGTTTTTTTGAGGTTTGGGGATTTGGGCAAAAGTGTATTGCGTTAGCAGCAACAGTGCAAAAAGGGATATTCTTTTTATCATGACAAGGCCGGTATAAAATAGCGGTTCACTAAGGTAAAAAAGAAATTGGTTTAATAAACCTCACTTTTTTGAATATCGTTGCCGGGCAGGATATTTTTTATGATAACCATACAAGCTGTTATGGGGTAAAGCTTGTGACTGGCTGGCATCCGTTTGCGCATGATTGTTACTTTCAGCACCATCATTGCTTTTGTAGGCTTCAGGCACCCACTCCGGTCTTATTTTGCAGCCATTGTTCATTTGGTAAAAATTAGAAGCGCGATCTCAAAAAATGAATAAAACCGCTACCCTGTAAGCATTGATCGAACTATATAAAGATCACAAACATCATTTATATAATCCGATCAACTACATTAAAATCTATCCTGATTACGCCAACGCGTCGGCGGCAAACTGGCGGCAGATCTTCACTTCTTTAACCGCGTCAGATCCATCCGGGATCTTGTATTCCAGCTCGATAGTTGCCGGGAATTTGTATTTATTGGTTTTAAGCAATTGCAGTACTTCTTTTATCGGCGTATCGCCTTGTCCCCAGGGTTGGTTGGGGCCATCGTGAAACTTGCGGTCTTTAATGTGCATACTGGTGATCCGATCATGATATTTTTCGATAAACGGAACGGGACTGCTGCTGGTACCAGACACATAATGGCCAATATCAAGGTTAATACCATTATATTTTGATTGGCTAAGGGCTGTATCCCAAAGCGTTGGAGTTGCCTGGGTATGGGCATGGTAGCCTACCATCATTTTATGTTTGGCGGCAATATCACCAAGGCGTTTGGTCTGAGTTTCGTCTGGCAGTTCTACAGTAACGTGGCTTACACCAAGGGCTTTGCCCGCGTTAAATGCATAGTCAATCTCTGCATCAGTATTTTTAGCGCCCAGGGCATTAGGTTTCCAGGCGTAAATGGTTACCCCTGCATCGTTATACATTTTACGGATCTCTTTAAACTTATCCAAAGAAGCACCAGCCCGCCATTCGGCTATCTTTTTGCTAAAAGCGTCCCAATCTTCACCCGCTTCTTTTTTAGGCGCGCCGGCATAAGCTTCGGCGGCATCGCCCATCAGTTCAATAGCGTTAATATTACAATCGATACAATATTTCAACAGATCGTTAATAGTACCCGGCATGCTCCTGAACGAGTAAGTGATCACCCCTATTTGCACCCCGTTGATCCTGGAGTTGGGTTTATCGGCTCCAGACAACAACTGGCCGGCGAACGAGGATTTGGAAAGCACTAAAAACGCTGCCGCTGCAACCGAGCTGTTAACTATAAAGCTACGCCTTGATAAGTTATGCTGTTTCATTTGGTAGATTGTTAGGTTTGATGTTAATAATGGTTAATACCAAAGTTATCAATTAATTAAAATTGGCAAATTTTGTATTGAAAGTGTTACGAGTTGTAGCGCTTGGGCAATTGCAGGCGTAATAGCTATTATAACCTCACAATTATGAAAAAGATTCTGCTGCTTATAAGTGCCTTTAACCTTTTATTTGGATGCTCAAAAAATAATGACACCATTAACAATACATCACTGGTTGGAAAATGGGAGTATCGCGGCATGAGCTGCTACTGCACACCTGTTAAAGATAGCAGCACCGTAAAACCGGGCAATGGCAATATCATCGCTTTTACTGCTACCACTTACAAACACTTTAAAAAAGATACACTAATAAAAAGCGGAACCTACCGTACTCGCAGGTATGATAACACCCATGAGCAAATCATTTACGATAACGATACATCAAGCACCAACCCAATATTTTTCAGGACAGATAAGAAGGTACTTACTTTTTATGGCACTGCGCCGCTTGCTGCCGATGGGCCGGAGTATCATTATGAGAAACAGTGATGCGTTGGCTATTCAACAGGCCAATGAAAGCACAATAAATACCCATCGGGATCGAGCAAGTATATGGCTTTCCAGCCATAACCTGTTATTTCCGGAGCTTTGAGGTGCATTCCTTTACCTGTTAAATAAGCATACAAACCGTTGATATCCGGGTTGCCGAAATACAATGATGTATCGGCATGCGCCAAACTTCGTTGCTCATCGGGTTGCGGTGGGCGGTTTGGCTTTTCATAAGCTGTATTTAGCATTAGTTCGATACTGTTCAGCTTAAGCAGCACCCAATCTACATCGTCGCCTTCGCCAGATGATCGGACAATCCTAAAGCTCAACACATCGCGATAAAACTTTAAGGCTGTAGGCATATCAAAAACCTGTAGCAACGGCGCAAGGCCTTGTGTTTGGTTGGGGACATCGTAAATCATACTTTAAAGTTATGTATTTAAAACGCTGCACGAAAACGTACGTTCCGTGTATCAAACCGATGCATATCCCTCAAGCCAAAAACAACACAAAACATTAATAATCAATAATATAAATTCATGGCATTTAATTTGAGTTAGTTATATCAGTAATTGAGTTAAACATGAAACACGGCAAA
Organism: Mucilaginibacter sp. CAU 1740; assembly: GCF_039839285.1. Taxonomy (NCBI): domain Bacteria; kingdom Pseudomonadati; phylum Bacteroidota; class Sphingobacteriia; order Sphingobacteriales; family Sphingobacteriaceae; genus Mucilaginibacter; species Mucilaginibacter sp. CAU 1740. The sequence goes on from NZ_JBDOQS010000016.1 coordinate 209,671, forward strand.
CAACTGGAAAGGCGCACTTTTAACCAGGACCGTTTTGAGATACTGATAAAACGGCAAAAATCCGGTAAAGCCACTTTTAACGAACTCACCGAGCTTGATGAGATCGTAAACCGGGATCCCGACATCCGCGAGATAGTACTGGAAGAAATGCAGGATACCGATGCTCCCAAGCCCCCGGATAACGAGCTACCATTTACTGTTGAAAAACCGGCAGCTAAAAACCTTTTCGAAAAAATAAGAGCTTTCATTAACCGGTTATTCTACTCACAAGGTACCGGGCTTAATCCATCCGTTGTGTCTTAAGTAGACAAATTTTAATTTTCGGGTATATTGGCATAAAAACGGAACGATGTTTATAGATATGTTTGCATCATCGCTATAAATACCACTGTTTATGAAAATATTTCAGCAAATGTTGCAACTCAGGGAACGCAGAAGGGGGTTTCACCTCATTACAGCCGAAGTTGCTAATGCCCTCCCCCAGATATCTGAAATTAAAACAGGCATTTGCCAGGTTTTTATCCAGCACACCTCGGCCTCATTAGCCATTAATGAAAATGCCGACCCAACCGTACGGCAGGATTTTGAAATGTTTTTCAGCAAAACGGTACCCGAAAATGATCCTGATTATCTGCACGATGATGAAGGCCCCGACGATATGCCCGCGCATTTAAAAGCAGCATTATTAGGCAGTTCGGTAACTATTCCCATCCGTAATGGCAGGTTTGCATTAGGTATGTGGCAGGGTATTTATCTTTGCGAACACCGAAACTATGGCGGCAGCCGTACGTTGGTTATCACGGCCTGGGGCGAATAAAATTATTCCAAAGCACAATTATTTATTGTAAAAAATACAATTAATTTACACTTTTGAAAAATTAATGTAATTTGATACTCTTTTAACTTGTATAAGCCCACAGGTTAGGAACTTATATCAAATGTTGTTCTATATTTGTTTTTCATCACAAAATATCAAGGTTATAAATGCTCAAGTATTCTAAGCAAACAAGGTTATTATTGGCCGTAGATTGTATAATTTTTGGTTTCGACGGCGAGGTTTTAAAAATATTGCTTATAAAACGCGGTTTCCAGCCCGAAAAAGGTAACTGGAGCCTGATGGGCGGTTTTGTACAGCCCGAAGAAAGCCTTGATCAAAGCGCCAACCGCATTTTGAAACAGCTAACAGGTTTGGAGGGCGTGTACCTCGAGCAGCTGTACACTTTTGGCCAGCCGCAGCGTGATCCTATTGAACGGACAGTTTCAGTATCGTATTTTGCTTTGATCGATATCCACAAATACGAAGCCCAGATAAGTGATGATTACCAGGCCGAATGGTTTCAGCTTAAACGTGCGCCTAAGCTGATATTTGATCAGCAGGAAATGGTTGAGCAGGCCCGTAAACGCATTCGCTACAAGGCGGCTATGCACCCTATTTTGTTCGAACTTTTGCCTACCAAATTCACCATCCCACAATTGCAAACGCTATACGAGTGCGTGTTCAATACCACTATTGATAAACGTAACTTCAGCAAACGGGTATTGGCAACGGGCTTACTTATTAAACTGGCCGATAAAGATAAAGCCGGTTCAAAACGCGGCGCTTATTATTACCAGCTTAACATGCAAAACTACTACGCCAAGTTTCAGGCGTTCATGAACTTTATCCCTAACCCGGATACGTTGTAGGCGATATAAAATTTAGACACGAATAACTTTTCTACTCTATTACATTTAATCGAATTACACGAATTATCTAATTACATCAATAAATAATTCGTGCAATTCGCTAATTCGAAAAAATTAGTGTGAAAATTTTCGCGCCAGCAAATAGGCTTACCTAAGTTCTACCGTCCTTTTCTATTTTGTTTTCTTGTTAGTTAACTATACGATATTTTATCCGTATAATGGTACCAGGCTATTCTAAACCGTAGTACCTGTTTGTACAACCATTATTAATGAAGAGATCTGTAAGCTTTTTGGTATTGCTTTTATGTACCATATCCGTATGTTTTGGCCAGTTAAAAGAGGTTAAGCAATTAAAAAAGGCTTTGCCTTTAATTAAGGATAGCATACAGTATGTAAACACGCTTAACCGCCTGGGTTTGCTGATGTACGAACGCAACATCGATAGCGCCTTTCACTATGCAAAGCAGGCCAGGGCCATTGCCGATCGCCTTAACTACAAACAAGGCAAAGCCGATGCGCTGAACGCTATTGGTATTGTGTATGATGTGAAAGGCAACCTGCAGCTTTCGTTGCGCTATTATAACGAAGCTTTTAATTTATATAAAGAACTTGGCGATACATCAAACGTAGTACAGGGACTGATGAATATTGGCCTGGTATTTAACGAAAATAAGGAAGATAAAAAGGCCATCAACTTTTTTAAACGGGCTTTAAACATCGGCAAAACTTTGCAGCGCGATTCGATCATGTCATTACTGATCTGCAATTATATATTATTGTACCCGAATCAACTCTCAAAAGATTCGACAGAGTTTTATCTTGAAAAGGCAAGACAGATAGGTAACAGGTTTAATGATAAACGCACCCTGCTGGAAGCCGACCAAATTCAAAGCCTCATATACCTGCAAAATAACGAGCGCGAAAAAGGTATAGCGCTCCTGCAAAAAGCCATCAACAGCGGCCTGTCTATGGAATTGTACTACCTGAGCCTTGATATGGTCATTAACCTTGGCGATCTGTATTTTGCTACCGATACATCCAAAGGTATTACCTATTACAAACAAGGCCTCAGCATTGCCGAAAAAAGCGGCTATCATTACTATGAAAAGATCTTCGGCAAAAAGCTTTATGATATTTACATCGCCCAGAATAACCTGCCCGAGGTACAACGATACAGCGCCAAACTGTTAAAACTGTACGACGACGAGGAAGTGTACACCAACACATCAGGCTTTGATTATATCGACTACGCCCTGAAAGATCAGCAACTTGAGGCCATCACCATCCGCAGTCAAAACCGGCAGGTATTAGCCATTGTAGCCGGCATTTTATTTATCATCACTGCTATTGCTGTTATTTTTATTTACCGCCTGTACGCTTTAAAAAAGCGGCACGGTAAAACGCTCGAAGAGCTGAACCGCAAAGTGCAGCTCCGCAACGAAAAGCTGGAAGTTGACCATGAATTTAACAATAAGCTGGTATCCATCCTCGCCCACGATTTCAGGCAACCCATAGGCGCGCTCAAAACACTGGCCACAGTTTTAAAAGATGCCGACTCATTTACCCGCGACGAGTTGATGGACCTGGTTGATACCATGGAGCATTCATCAAACATCTCGCTTGAGATTTTTGAGAATATCCTGCATTGGATCAAGCAACAACTATCAGGTTTTGAATACCAGGCTCACCCGCTAAACTTAAAAGATTTGGTAGAAGAATCACTGCAGCCATTTATGCTGATGGGCGAAGAGCACCAGCTTCATTTTGTGAACGAAGTTGACCCCACAATTGTTGTTTATGCCGATAAGGAATTGGTGCAATTTATCCACCGCAATTTTATCCACAACGCTATCAAATTTTCGCCCGATAACTCAACCATTACCATCACAGCCAAAGCCGGTGATGGCAACACTACGCTATGTGTAAAAGACGAGGGCAAAGGAATCTCGCCCGATAAGCTGCAACTGTTGTTTAACTTCCAAACCAATATGCAGTACAGCAACGAAAAGGAAAAAGGCGCGGGTGTTGCATTGATGATATGTAAGGATTTTACCGAAAAAATGAACGGCCGAATCTGGGTGGAAAATAATGAAGTTAGAGGGGCGGCGTTTTGTTATTCATTGCCTAATCCGAAGTAAGAGGGCTATATACCGCAGAGTTTACTCACCCGGTCTACGCTTCGCTGGACCACCCTCTCTAACCTGCGGTTAAAGAGGGTATGAAAAATTAAGAAATTTAAAAATCCCCCTCTTTACGCACAGCGTAGAGAGATTCTGTGTTAATTATCAAATAAATTCTAATTTTGTTTACTTAAGGCGGCTCTATGCCAGCCTGTTTAGGGCGGTATGACTTCGGGTTATATCCGCC
>NZ_JBDOQS010000017.1:0-206151 GCF_039839285.1 Mucilaginibacter sp. CAU 1740
ATATTTACTCAGATAATTCCGCTTTAAGGTTAGATCATTATTGATGTTCCGCATAATTGAATTAACGTTTTTTATTGCTTGTTAATTCTGTTACCGAATTATCTAACCTTTACAATTGCGAGCGCAGCGCGGCAATCGCATTATACAGAGCGGCTCTGCTTGCGTGCGATTGCCGCGCTGCGCTCGCAATGACATATCTTTTGAGTATTCTCAACAAACCCTATCTTTAACTCATGGAATTTATGTTCGGCATCCTCGGAACAATAGGTATTGCCATAGCCGGGTTGCTCTATTTTATACCGGCAGCCATCGCCCGCAAAAAGATTGATTTCAAGCTGATCTTTGCACTCAACCTTTTCCTTGGCTGGACCATTATCGGTTGGATCTGGGCGCTGATCTGGGCTTGTCAAAAAGATACAGAACCTTTAGGTTATTATAAACCAGGTTACCCGGGATATACACTCGAGAATGCACTTAGGTTAAAAGAGCTGCAAAAACAATTTGATGCAGGTGTACTTACCAAAAGCAATTATGATAATGGCGTAAAAGAGATTTTGGAAGCTATTTAAATAAACCCATCATTGCAGGGATTGAAACAATAACGTTTTTCACATCCTTTACATTATTCCAAACAATCTCAACGCGAAGCTATTTATAGCTACATTAGCCATGCAATCTACTGTATCCAAATAGCCCGCCTATGAAAAAAATGTATCCGTTTAAATCCCTGATAGTTTTACTTCATTTACAGGCTTTAATTATTTGTTTACCCCAAAAAGTTTCTGCCCAGGCCGATACCGCGAAAATCACCAGGAACAGTCCGGCGTTCATCCCCCCTGCCGTACAGCGCTGGGACGATAGGGTAATGATAGATCTGCAAAATCAACGTACGCCAAAGCAAACCGGCTTCTTCATGTTTTTGAGCGAAAATGTTTTGTATGGCGATATTGGCATCCCGGCTGGGTTATTGGTGGGCGGGATAGTAAGTAACAACAAAGAGATGCGGCAAAACGCGGGCTATGTAGCCAGTAGTACGGCGCTATCATACGGTTTTATGCTGCTGATCAAGCACGTTGTAAAACGTCCGCGGCCATTTGTACAAAATATCCAGATCACGCCGGTTTACAGGGCCAGCGGTACTTCATTCCCCTCGGGGCATACTTCATCAACTTTTGCTACAGCTACGGCACTTTCGGCGGCGTATCCTAAATGGTACGTGATAGCGCCGTCGTTTTTCTGGGCCGGGGCTACCAGTTACTCGCGCATGTACCTTGGGGTACATTATCCTACAGATGTTGGTGCGGGGATCATATTGGGTACGGGGAGCGCAGCGGCAATGTCGTTTTTGAAAAAGTAGGGTAATAATTGTTTAACAGACCTGTACATTAAGGATCATAAGCACAGGAAAAAGTTCACCTCGAAAGTATGATATTGAGATAATTAAATTCCGATTTTAAGAAACGTTTTTACCATGATCAATTTTAGGTTTGAAGATTATTTTCTATTCCTAACAACTACACCACTGTGATTCTCGTCGTGTGTGTAAATGCGTTCAAATCTTTTAATGGCGAGCATTCTTTCAATTATTCTCACCCCATCCGCATGATCTTCATAAATGCCCACAGGTAAAGGGTGATATTGTTGCGTGGATTTAATGAAACTTGTAAAAAAATAAGGGTCTAATCCGCCAAATTCAAGCCCAAAAGTAAGCTCCACTTCTATGATCTGCCCGGATTTTTTATGTTCAAATCCACAATGAAATCCATGAAAAAAGTACCTCCATTCTTCAATATTCCCAAATTGCTGTTTGGCAAAATATGGACTAAACGAATCAAGAGGGTAAGCTGGATCAATATCAACGCCCAGTTTTACAGCTAATTTATTGATCAGTATGTTTCCTAAAATGCCATAGTCTTTTGCACACTGTTCAAAAAACAATTGATTATTGTCTATTTCCTCATCTGTTATCAGCTTAGCAATGTTTATTTCGGGTTGAATGGTATGTATGGATACCTGAAATCCCACAAAATCCTTTTTTAATTTAATGCCGATTTCTTGTCTGGAATCTTGCAGCGGTTGTTCAAAAAGTAATTTTATTTTTTCCCCGCGTGGTATTTTATTAATTGCTTGTAATGTGGGTATTTGGCTGATCGAATTTATTTTTATTGTTTGAGTTATTCTTTCCACTACTTGATTTATCAATAAAATAAAGTTAATTTTTTTATAGTTATCGACAAGTAAAGATATCATTCATGGCATCTAACCATAGTTGGCTTTACCGACTAACGCGTATTTTGTAAAGCTTTGCTAAGGTTCTAATTAATAGTAGCTAACTTTATGTTTTTACTGAAGTAATTAATTATTTGCCTAATTATTCATAATATAATCGCTCAGAAATATCCTATGGAAAATACAGCTAAATCAATTCGTCCTTTTATCGGTGCCCAAAACTTCGAAACATCCCGCAGCTTTTATCGCGACCTTGGTTTTGAAGAAGTTGTGCTAAGCCATAATATGAGCTTATTTAAAACCGATGGCTTAGGTTTTTATCTGCAGGATGCTTATGTGAAAGATTGGATTGATAATACAATGGTGTTTTTAGAAGTTGCCGACGTTGATGCTTATTGGGATAAACTGGTGACATTAAACTTGCCCGAAAAATACCAAGGGGTTAGGTTAACACCTATCCGCAGAGAATCATGGGGAAGCGAGTGCTTTGTTCACGACCCATCGGGAGTTTTATGGCATTTTGGGGCGTTTAATAAGTAGCCCCCGTTTACTTAAGGCGCTTTCCAATCATTAGCATTTAAAACAGGATTAAACTCAATAGCAGTAGTTGTTGAAGTAAGCTTATTTTTTCCATCCGATGTTTCGGTAACCGCCGGATAGGTAACACCATTTACCTTAGTGAAGTTTTTATAAACAGAAATATTGGGCGAGGCTGAGTTTATAGAATAAGCATTCCCTTTCATGCTATAATCGTTACCCACCAAATAAATTACCTTGTTTTTATTTTTATAAAAGGTGATGATATAGTCATCGCCCGATGGCGTTACTGTTGCATTCAGAAAATAATTACTAAACTTTTTGTGCAGACCCAAAATGCCTTGGTATAGGTTTAGGTCCAGCTCATCTTTTTCATCTTGCGATAACGTTTTTTTCGAGCCGTTTATCCATTGCCACCCTTCATTCCTCTCAAGTTGTTTTACTATCAGCAATTTGCCGTTTTGCCTTACTTCGGCACGGATGCGGTTGTTGGCCAGGTCGGTAATGGCTACCATTTGCATATTGCCGTTTATATTAGCGGTTTCTTTAACGGTAGTGATCTTATCGATGCTTTCTCCGCCGTATTGCGCTCGGAGTTTGGTTAAAAGAATTGCCGGAGTGGGTGTACCTGCCTTTACAATTGTATTGGTTTGAGTTTTTGCTCCGGTTGTGGTTTTTGATGCTATCGAGGGGTTCTCTTTTTTATCATCCCTAAAATAAAATTCCCCATTTAACAAGATCAGGTCTTCCCCATTAGGCGGACTGTAAAAGAAACTTTGTTTGGAAACCGCTCCGTTGCCAAAGGTTAATGTTATTTCGCCGTCACCTAATTTATAAGTGCCGCTGGTTTTGCTGTTATTTTCAAATTTCCCGCCCACGGTACCGCCCGCCGCATCACCGCCTACGCCAACAACGCTTGATCTGTCTGTCGAGAAATTGCCTTTGCCATCTATATACAGTAAATTGGATGAGAATGCGCCGATCATTGGTGTGCCTGTGCCGCCGCTGGTAGAGGCGCTTCGCTTTTCATAAACGCCCTCAGGGATAGTTGTCACCTTTTTAACTTTGTGCAGAGTGTGCTTTATACCTGCGGTACTTTCGAGGTTTCCGTTGGCAGCGAGTTTGTATTTTTTGCTTTCGTAGCCGTTTTTAAAATTAAGTTGAACGATTCCGCTTTTGATAGTGTACGAGCCGGTTGCTTTGGTTTTCCAGTCGACCTGGTTCAAGGCATCGTTGAAGGAGCCATCGCTTTTAAAATAAAAAACGAGGTTGTTGATCTGCATGCCATTGAAAGGCGTGTTGTATAATTGGGCACCAACGTACACACCGTTGAGCGATTGAGCGTGCGCTGCAAATGCATTTACAATAAACAGGCACAGGAGCAGGAATTGTTTTTTGGCCATCGTTTAAAAAGACGGATAACGGGCCGGATTGTTTTGGTAGGGAGTTAAGTTTGAGAGTGGTAATAGCTTGTTGCGAAGTGAAGCTTTTAAAATATGTTTTCTAAGCCGCTTCTTTAGGAACTGTAGTAGCTATTTTTTATCATAGTGCCCCATTGCAGATACAACAAATACAGTCACTATATCGTCTTCAACTTTGTAAATTAGCCGATCTTTTTGATTGATCCTTCGTGACCAAAAACCAGTAAGCTCATACTTTAAAGCCTCTGGTTGGCCTATCCCTGTGTATGGAGTTTCAGTAAGTTCAATTAATATTTTTTCTATTTTTTTAATGCTTGCCTTATCTCCTGATTTTACGTGTTGCCGAATATGGCTTTCGGCCAATTCCTCTATCCTCTATTTTAAGTTTAAACTTCCCCATACATCGTCAGGATCAATTGTTTTGTAATTCCCTCTCTTTTCGGCATCTTTTATCATCGCCACAAAGTCAGGATCATACGGGCTTTTCTTTGTTTCAAAAGAAACTTTTAATGCTTTGGCTATCGCTTTTAAAGCCAATAACTGTTCTTTGTTCTCCGGGTGCATTATTAATGTCTCCATATAACAAATTTACGATTTTCAAGGGTAATTATCATTATCTGATATCAAACAAAAAAGCCCCCCGCTCACACGGAAGGCTTTTAAAAACCTGTTTTCCTACAAGGGCTCGAACCTCAATCTTCAGAGCCAGAATCTGACGTGCTACCATTACACCATAGGAAAATCTTATAGTGTACAAGGGCTTTTTACAGCACCATTTGCACACCACAAATATATAAATTATGCAAATTGCTGTAAAGTACCTAATGTAAAAAGCCGCCATCCAGGTTAAGGATTAGCGGCCTTTTTTACAGTATGATTATGCTTAGTCTTCGTTTACGAACGAGCGCAGCATCCAGGTGTTTTTCTCGTTGAACTGCATAAAGCGGTTGATCATGTCGTTGGTGCCATCGTCGCCGGCATCGGCGGTAATGTTCAACAACTCGCGCTCAAATTTGATCAGGGTAGCCAGGTCATCGATAATGGCTTTTACCATTAGGGTATCTTTTAAACCGATAGTTTGGATCTCTTTAAGCGTAGCAGTTTCGATATAATCTTTAAAAGTGCTGATTGGCGGCTTGCCTAATGCAAGGATCCTTTCGGCCAGCTCATCTATTGTAACAAGGGCTGCGGTGTATAGCTCTTCAAATTTAAGGTGCAGGGTAAAAAAGCTGGTGCCTTTCACATTCCAGTGGCAGCCGCGCAGTTTTTGGTAGTGGATATGGTAATTGGCCAGCAGGTCGTTCAGGTGGTCGACAACGGGTTTTACTTTGCCTTCTTCAAGACTTATTTTTTCAGCGTTCATAAATAAATTAGTGATGTTTTAAGTGTAACATGCCTTTGGCGGCAATGTTTGGTAAAGATAAACAGTTTTGATTTTAATAAGCATCTTTGCAAAATTATGACCACGCTGTTACCCATCATCCGCAAAAATTACCAGGCCCCTATATGGCGCATGGAAATTGACAACAGCACCCAAACGCTCTTCCTCGAGGTGCGCGACCACGCCAACAAACAGGTAAGTTTTTCGGCCCTCAGCCTGCAAACCGGCGAAGTTTATTTCGAAAACCTAACCACGCCCGAACGCTGGCTAACAGGCATCGAGGCGGTTTATAATTGTGTTTTACTGCTCCATAATTATCAATCAGAAACAGGCCCGGTACACAAAGGCCTTACCGCTATTGAAGGTACATCAGCGCAAAACCTTTGGAGCAATTTTACATTGGCTTTTGATCAGCTTTCGGTGAATGGTCCAATAGTTTACAATAGTCAGCTACAGCCAAAAAGGTTAACGCTCATCGATATTAAAACGGGAAACACCATCAGACCCTATGAGCCAGTGCTGGATCAGTCTTTGTATAATCAGATCAGCAGCCCCGAAATGTTGCCTGCCGACCAGATCGACGACAAATTTCTGCCCCAGCAGCCTTATGCAAATGTGGTTCATTATATCAGTTACAATAGTTTCAGAATTGTATCTTTGCACACGCTTTTGCAGGAGCAACTTATACAGCATCTTTATATATTTGACGATTCGGGTTTGCAACTATACCACGATTTGTTAAATACCGCTATAACAAAACTGCAACCCGAGGCGTTTGTACTACATAATAACCAGCTCATTTATTTAAAAGATAGATCGGCCGTAATAGTGTTGAACTTGTAAATTATTGTATTGTAACTTATTATGAAATTTAAGATTGTTTTACTGATCGCACCCATACTTACACTTTCCATATCCGCTTTTGCAAATCCCCTTGTCGATTCGATAGGTGTTGAAAACCTGAATGGCAAGAAAGTTATCCTCCATAAACTCGACCCAAAAGATAATTACTACTCGATAGGCCGTAGATACAATGTTAGTCCGAAAGCTATCATTTCATTCAATAACAACGCGGCGCTTAAAATTGGCGGCACTGTAAAAGTGCCCACCGAGTTGCCTTTTTCGGGCGAGGCAGTTGCAACTGCACCAGTACAGGCTCCGGCAAAACAGGTGGTAACTACCCCGGCACCGGCGCAGCAAAAACCGGTTACTCAGCAAGTACCAGTTCAAAATAAACCGCAGGCATCAACCCAGGCCCAGGTAAGCTCACCAGCCCCGGTTGCACAGGCTCCGGTTAGCAAACCGCAGCAAGCTCCTGCCGATACTGTAAAAAAAGTAAGCATGCTTAATGTACAGCAGTATAAAGTATCAGCAGGCGAAACTTTGTTCTCTATCGCCAAACGTTTCAATACTTCTGTTGATGATATCAAGGCTTTAAATAAATTAAACTCCGATACCCTTGCACCAAACCAGGTGATCAACGTGCGTACCGGTATGCCGCCCGAAGATACCACGGCCAAACAACCGGTAATGCAAAAGGATTCGACCAATGTGGTAATGCAGCAAGACAGCACCGGCGATCATGGTAAAGCCAACCGTTTTGGCCTGTACGAAAAAGTTGAAAAAGGTGTAGCCACCTGGATGGATGATGCCGGTCTGGATCCTAAAAAGGAACTGGTTTTACACCGCACCGCGCCGATAGGCACCATCATTAAAATTACCAACCCTATGAACAACCACACCACCTTTGCAAAGGTAGTTGGCCGTTTTACCGATAACGAAACCAACAAAAATGTTTTGATCATCATGACCAAAAACACTGCCGATGCTTTAGGTGCATTAGATAAACGTTTCCAGGTAAATATCAGCTACGGTAGCCCGAATGAATAAACCTTATATTATTGGAATTGCCGGGGGAAGTGGTTCTGGCAAAACCTTTTTTTTAAAGTCGTTTTTAGAACATTTTACTGCCGATGAGGTGAGCCTCGTTTCGCAGGATGATTATTACATCCCTGTTGCTCATAACATGACTAAGGAGGAGAACAAATTATACAACTTTGATCTTCCCTCTACCATTGATCACGAACATTTTCAGCAGGATATCAGCAAGTTGCTGAACAAAGAGTCTATCCTAAAACAGGAATATACTTTTAATAACCCGGATGCTATCCCTAAAATGATCGAGATCAAGCCTGCTCCAATTTTAATTGTGGAAGGTTTGTTCATCCTGCATTTTAAAGATATTGCCGAATTACTTGATCTGAAGATATTTATTGATGCAGATGAAGACGTTGCCCTTCAACGTCGTTTAAAGCGCGATTTAATAGAGCGTGGTTATTCAAACGATGATGCGATGTATAAATGGATCAATCACGTTGTTCCTGCTTACAAAGAATACCTGTTACCCTACAAAGATGAATGCGACCGCGTGGTGACCAACAATTCGCACGTGGCCGATGATATCATGATAATCACCGAGGAAATCTCGGCTGATTTGCGGAAGAAGTTGTTTTAAGTTTGAATTTAGCATAAAAAGCCAGGTAATTATACTACCTGGCTTTTTACAATAATAAGAATTAGAGGGACAATTGTATTTTCTCTTACCCTAACTTCTCAATAATTTCTTCGGTAGTTCCCACCTCTCCTATCCTCGGGAAAATATATTTAAAGCTATGCTCATGCGCTTCGGCAAACATGTCTGTCATGGCATCACTGGCGAATGCTATGTTGTACGCATATTCATTGGCCGAGCGGGCGGTAGCTTCAACACCAATGCTGGTAGCTACACCTGCCAATACTATTTGGGTAACACCACGTTTCTGCAATTCCCCGTGCAACCCGGTATTATAAAAAGCACCCCATTGTTTTTTAGTGATAAAAATGTCGGTAGGTTCGGTTTGTATTTCGGGGGCTATTTCGTTCCAGTCGGCAGGGAGTTCTGTCATGCTGTTGCCTTTGCTGTCGCGGCGGGTTTTAAAAGCCGGACTGATAGGTTCAACCCTTACAATTACTATCGGCTTACCGGCTTTGCGGAATGCGGCAACCAATTGAGCCGATTTTTCCAGCACACCCGGCATGGGGTGGGCACAGTTTAGCTGTACAATGTATTTTTGCAGATCGATAAGTACTAAGGCTGTGTTTTGATCAATTGTAGTTATCATATGTAATTATTGTTTTTGAATTAAGAAATTGCTTCAACGGGTTGTTGCTGCGTGGCAATCGCCTCGGCGGCTTCTTTTTTAAGGCGACTTTGACGCAGGAACCTGAAATGGATGATCCCTAAAAGCAAAGCCACCATGCCTTCGGCCATCACAGTATCCGGCACACCTATTTTTTGCGATACCGAACCTACAAGCAATCCGCCCAGGGGCTGCATACCGAAAAAGGCCATGGCGTAGTAACTGATCACCCTCCCCCGCATTTCGGGACTGGCTGTTGTTTGAATAATGGTATTGCCGATAGTTATCTGCGACATCATCCCAAAACCCGTAACAGCCGAAAAAAACAGCGCCACAGGGTAATTATGCATATGCGAAAACGCTACCAGGCCCACGCCGAACACCAGCGTGTTAATAGCGAGGATCTTTTTCAGATCGGTACCTGCCTGCAACGAGGCCAGGAAAATTCCGCCACCAAAAGCACCAAGACCAATAACACTATCTATCACCCCAAAAGTTGATGCCGTACCTTTAAAAATATCTTTGGCATACACCGGGATCAGCGTGCTGAACGGCAGTACAAACAAGCTTACCGATGCCAGCATCAGCAGAATAAATTTTATAGTAGGTGTATTTTGGATATAAACGAAGCCTTCCTTCAATTCGGCAGCTATGTTTTTATCGTGTTTTTTTGCAGCGACTTTGGGCAGGCGCATCATCAGCAAAGAGCCAATTACCGCTATAAAACTCACGGCATTGGCACCAAAACAAACGGTATCGCCAAATTTCTCCAACACCAATCCTGCTATACCCGGACCAATAAGCCTTGAAAGGTTTACCATCGAAGAGTTTAGGGCGAGGGCATTAGGCAGATCGGCCTTATCATCAACCATATCATACACCAACGATTGCCGGGCCGGTACATCAAAGGCGTTGATGATACCCAAAACCGCGCTTAAACCAATAATACCCCAAACCGAGTAATAACCTAAAAACACCATGGCCGAAAGCAGAATGGCCTGCACCATAGATGCCACCTGGGTAAGCAGCAGTAACTTAAAACGGTCATATCTATCGGACATTACCCCGCCAATAAATGAGAATAAAAACGAAGGGAACAAGCTGGCGAACAGCGTAAGCCCCAGCATAAATTTAGAATGTGTTTGCGAATAGATCACCCAACTTACAGCTGTTTTCTGCATCCAGGTGCCCAGTAGGGATACCGATTGGCCCGAAAAATACAACCTGTAGTTGCGGCTTTTAAACGCGCTGAATGTGCTTATCTTACTCATCAAAAATCTTTTCTATCAATCAAATTCAACCAGTTTGGCCAGTGGGGCCAACGCTTTTTTTAGTATCTCCAGCTCTTCGGCAGTGCAAGTGGCCTCGAGGGCGCGGTTAAGCCACTCATCTTTTTCGCTACGTGATTTATGGATGAGGTTCAACCCTTCGTCGGATAGTGAAATGATCACCTTACGTTTATCCAGTTCGGAGATTCGCCTTTTAATCAACCCGAGGTTAAGCAGGTTATTCAATATCTGCGACATGGATTGGGTAGTGATCTTTTCCATCGACGCCAGTTCGTTCGGCAGGATCTCACCATATTGAAATATCAGCGCCATGGTTGATCGTTCGGTTAACGAAAGCCTGCCGGCGGTTTCCGAATTGCGACGGATCTTTTTGCTTAAACGCCCTACCATAAACCGTAATTCCGATGCCAGCTGAATATCTTTTTCTTCACTCATAAATTTAATCAGTTAAACTTGTAAGTTTACCTTACAAATATACATATTGATTTATCATCCCTTTGTAAAACCGTTGATTTGTTTTATTACGCTGATTTGGTTGATGCCTGACGATGTAATGATTACTGGAAATGCCTATACTCCTTTCAAAAAATCGGTGTAACCAGAAATCAATCGGTGTAATCCCAAAAGAAAAAATCAACGAAATCAACGTAATCATCCCCAATCAACGGTCAGGTTTAGTTACTTTTGCCCCGTGCCTCCTGCCGATAAAAAAACACCTGTAAAAAAGAAAGCTCCAGTGCGCAAAAAGCCTGCGGCCAAACAACAGCAGCGAACGGTGATCTCTGTCGATTGGATAATAGGAGGTTTCGTTGTATTGCTGCTTCTGCTCTCTCCTTTCTATTACGGTTACATTTTAAAATTTGGGAGTGCCACCTGGCGTTGGATAGCCGATTCGACTGAAGAGGATACGCATTATCGCAAATACAAGAGTTTTAACATTCATATCCCCGATGGGTATGGCATTCATGGCATTGATGTATCATCGTACCAGGGCCGCATTAACTGGAAACAGGTAAAAGCCATGCGTGAGGGCAACGTACATATAAGCTTTGCATTTATCAAAGCTACCGAAGGCGTGCTGAGCGTTGATCCGTATTTTCAACGCAACTGGCGCGAGGCCCCCAAGGCCGGTATTGTTTGCGGAGCCTATCATTTTTTTCTACCGCAAAAAAGCGGAACATGGCAGGCAAAGTTTTTCCTGCAAACTGTAAAAACCGAAAAAGGCGACTTGCCGATGGTAGTAGATGTGGAACGCCTGTACCGAGTTAAGCCCGAAAAAATGCGTGAGCAACTGGAAAGCTTTATTAAAGTAATTGAAAGCCAAACCGGCATAAAGCCTATTATTTATACTAACGTTAAATTTTACCAGGATTACCTGCAAGGTTACTTTGATGGCTATACTTTGTGGATAGCTCATTACTATCAACCCCAATTGCTGGTATCCAACAAAACCAACTGGCGGTTTTGGCAGCACTCGGATAAAGCGCGGGTGAACGGAATTAACCATGTGGTTGATTTTAATGTTTTTAAGGGTGATAGCACGGAATTTGAGCGATTGTTGGTGCCGTAGGAGCGATACTTTATCCACCGCGTCATTGCGAGGTACGAAGCAATCCCCAAGAAGCAGAGGGGCTAAGCAAATCCGCCCTGTAAAGTCGGGGATTGCTTCGTACCTCGCAATGACGACGTTTTATAGACATTAGCAGCAATTCCCAACAAACTCATTACCTTTGCTATCCAAAAGATATCATCATCCTAAAAGATAGTAAGCATGGAAGAGAGAACCCCACCCACCCATTATTCAAAAGAGGCGTGCAAGGCCAGCGTATCCGCGGTGCGCGATACCCTTTATGTTTTAAATGGCAAATGGAAATTGCCCATGCTGGTAAGCCTCATCAACGGACCCAAACGCTTTAAAGAATTGCAGCGCGAACTGGAGGATATTACCCCTAAAGTACTCTCTAAAGAATTGCGTGAACTGGAACTGAACGGCTTTATAACCCGCACCGTTTATGATACTACCCCGGTAACAGTAATATACGCCCGTACCGAATACTCCAACTCATTGAGCAAAGTTATTGGTGAACTGCACGATTGGGGCGTTAAACACCGCGAACACATTAAAAAAATGAGTCGCGAAGAGGCTGAAGCTAAAAAACTTACGGCAGTTTAACTTTATAGATCCGGTAAGGATACTCTGTTTTATCTACGCCATCATTATACCTCGGTAAGCGGTGCATTTGCGAGGCGCTAAGGTACAGGTAGCCGTCACTGCTTATACCGAATGAATCGGGCCAGATGAGGCGTTCATCTTTCACTAAAAAATGCACCTTTCCATCAGGCGTAACATATTGAATTGCATGATCGGGCGAATCGCTTAAATAAATATTTCCTTTGCTATCGGCTATCATCCCGTGGCAAATTCCGGTTTCAGCTACGGTTTCTACTTTGGGAGATAGATCGGCATCCGTTAAATTAGCATCAGCCAAAAATTCAGTTTTGATGCGATAAAGTTTGGTTTGGTTAATAGCCCTGAAATAAAAGTACGTATTATCTTTAGTAAGCGCGATACCATTAACGTTAGATACAAAGGGGTTTCCACTTTGATCAATCACATCTTTACCATCCAAATGCAGTTTTAAATCCGGTTCTACTACAACAGACTTATCATCTCTTAACAATACCCTGCTTTTACCCGATTTAAGATCAAGCACTACAATGGCATGCAGTCCTGGATCTGACAGATAAGCCAAACCTTTGATATTATCAATACACATATCGTTCAGCGCACTTTTGTCTTTTGGCAGGTCATCAAAAGTGTAAATGTGTTTAATGGTATTATCGCTTAGATCGATCCTGATCAATTTAAACCTGCCCTGCTTAGCGCTATTTCCCTTATCAAGCACCGAAGCCGCACCTGCCGGGGCCGAATCCAATACCCAAAGGTTGTTTTGATCATCGGCATATATATCCTGTGCATTTACAAAATGAGTATCCGGGTTTTGCATATCATATTTATTCCACTCGGCGTTAGGGAATGGTACACGCTTGCCGTTAACTATTTCGGTAAGCCCGTACAAATAGGGTTCGTGGTGCGGAAAGGAAACAAACAACCGGTTAGTTTTGGGTGCTACAGTTACCCCTATCGGCTGGTTTTGTCCGAAGGAAGCCACCTCGATAAGTTTATTTTGCTGCGATTGAGCATTAAATGCTACTGCCATGATCAGTATAAAGGTAAAGATGCTTTTCATTGGGAAATAAAAATACAAAACGCCTTTGCCTGGTAAGCAAAGGCGTTTTTATTGATAACAATATTACGCTTTTTTATGCTCGGGATGATGGGTACTGTCCCTGCCCGATGTTTGATCGGAGCGTTGTCCCCCGGGCGTTACTGATACCCTTTTGTTTTTGGGCATCATTATGGTTAGTAAAGGCACGGTCGGCAGTTGGTTTGCCTTGCGCGTTGTTATTGAAATTCTGTTGAGCTTTCATAATGGTTGTATTTAAATTCAACAATGTTTATATTATAAATACAGCCTAAAAGCGATTGGGTTTTATAAAAATGCCTTAAAACTATTCCTGTTTAATAGTACCGGCCTCTACTAACTCCATAGCTCCCTCTGCACCAAGGCGTTCCATTAATTTAAAATCTTTCGATTCGAGGCGGCTGTAATTGGTAAAAAAAGCCTCGATCTGGTCGGTAAGGCTATGTGGCAGTTGCGCGGCATCATGCAGATCTGAAAAAAACTTGGATACAACCGGCACGGCCAAAAACCTATCATTACGGTAAGCGGTTCCCTCGGGACTGGTTTGTTCCACCTTAAAAGCGCCAACCAACCTGCAATCAATCACACATCCCGGAAAGGTACTTACTTCAGATATGATCAGCACATCCAGCGGATCGCCGTCGCCGCCAATGGTGTTGGGAATAAAACCAAAATCGAACGGGAAAACCATCCCGGCAGGCAGCAGTTTTTTCAGCTTGAACTGGTTTGTTTCGGCACTATATTCGTACTTATGCCCGCTGCCCTTGGGCGTTTCAACAATTACGGTTATGTTATTGGTTTGATTATCCATTTTATGTGTTTATAATCCCGGAATTTTTATTCCTGATGCTTTAATATCCTGCAAAATATTTTCTTGTACAGCAAGCTTGGTGTCCTGAAAACCGTGTGCGTGCACCCAAACGTTTACACCTACGCGGTATCCATCCGAATCAAGTCCGGCGATACCTATCCTTCTGTTAGGCGTTTCCAAAATATTTTTTGATTTATCGATAGATGAATTGATCACCGATTTAACCTCGTTATAATCAATATTGTTGGCAAACTTAAGTTCGATATCAAGTCGGCGGGTTCCCTCACGACTGATGTTGATGATCACCTCGTTGGAGAGCTTGCTGTTGGGTATAACCACAATCCTGTTATCAAAGGTTTTTACAATGGTATAAAAGATCTGGATGGATGTAACCGAACCTTCCAATCCCTGCGCTATAATATTATCGCCCACTACAAAGGGTTTAAGCAATAAGATAAGCACACCGCTGGCAAAGTTTTGCAGCGTTCCGGATAGTGCCAAACCTGCCGCCACACCAAAAGCACCAACCAGAGCGGTAAATAAAGTGATCGACACACCCATTATTTGCACTACCCCCAATATCAGCAATACCCGTAGTACCACTCCAACCAAACTTTGTAAAAACGGCTTAATGGTAGGGTCGATCTCTTTTTTTTGCATATGGCCCTGCCACCATTTCAGCAACAGATTAATGAGCCAAAGCCCGATAAATAATACCAGTAGTCCTATTAAAAATCCAGGCCCGTATTTGAATATCCAAACGGTGGCCTGGTCGTAAAACTTTTCTATCTTCATAATAACAACGTTAAGCTAAAGCATAAAAATTCATTATTGCTTAACGTTGGTTTAGCGGGATGGTTTGGATTAGATGGGGATAGTAATTAAAAACTCGTTTCGAATAGTAAGTAAAAAGGTCGTGGTGTCTGAGGGAAACGTAACATCCGGCCACGTCGTCGTGCCGAATTTGTTTCGGCATCCCACAGGACAGGTCGCCGCTTTGCTTAGCAAGTGGGATGCTGAAACAAGTTCAGCACGACCTCAATTTTAATTGTTATAGGTTGGCAGCAGTCAATCGCACGTAAACATAGCCGACCTGTATAGTTCGCGATTGCTTCGTACCTCGCAATGACATGGTGGTGATGCATTTTAACAGCCATTTAACATTTCCCCTCCCCAACTGTTAATAATTGTTAAAAGTGTTAAATTTCAATCAGTTACCCTAAATAGCCTTTAATTTAGTGTTAACTATTTGAAAAAACTTTACACTTTATCCATGACCTATAACAAAACCAACAACCTGCTGGGCTGGCTGTGTTTCACTATCGCTTCCCTTACCTATATCCTCACCCTCGAGCCTTCTGTAAGCTTTTGGGACTGCGGCGAGTTTATATCCTGTGCCTATAAACTGCAGGTATCGCATCAGCCGGGCTACCCGCTTTTTGCCATGATAGGCAAGGTATTTTCATTACTCAGCATGGGCGATGTTACTAAGGTAGCCTACTTTACCAACCTTGGTTCGGCATTGGCCAGCGGGGCAACCATTATGTTTTTGTTTTGGAGCATTACCACACTTGCCAAAAAGCTGCTTGCTGTAAAAGGTGAGGCACTTACCCAAAACCAAACCCTTCAAATTATGGGGGCGGGCTTAACCGGCGCATTGGCTTTCACATTTACGGATACCTTTTGGTTTTCGGCTGTGGAAACCATTGTTTTTGCATGGTCGTCGCTATGCACGGCGGTTGTTTTTTGGGCGATATTGAAGTGGGATACCGTTGCCGATGAACCCCGTGCCGATAGGTGGCTGGTTTTTATCGCTTATGTTATCGGTCTTTCTATCGGCATCCACCTGCTTAATTTGCTAACCATTCCGGCACTCGTGATGGTTTATTATTTCCGCAGGCACAAAAACATTAATCTTAAAAGCGGGCTGGCGGCTTTTTTCATCAGCATAGCGATACTGGCCTTTGTGCAGTTTGGCGTAAGAGGTTATACTATCAGTCTGGCAGCCCATTTTGATCTGTTTTTTGTAAATACACTCGGCCTTGGTTTTGGCACCGGCGCAATGTTCTTTTTCGCGCTGATTATCGGTGGCCTTGTGTTTGGCATCCGTTATAGTATCCGCAAGCAAAAGCACTTTTTAAATGTGGGCCTGCTTTGTGTGGTGTTTGTTTACTTTGGCTATGGATCATTTGCATATATCCCTATCCGCGCCACTGCTGGGACCAACCTCAACAACTCGCACCCAAGTGATGCTTTTACTTTGTACGAATACCTTAACCGTACCCAATACGGCGAAACTCCGTTATTGACCGGCCCTCAGTTTGATGCCAAAATTACAGACGTTACCGATGGTACGCCGCTTTACCGTAAAGGCGCAAACAACTATGAGATAGCTTACAAAAAACCCAACTATGTTTACGATCATACCACGTTTTTACCCCGCATGTGGTCGACCGAGGAAAATACCACATACACCCAGGATGCTCAATTTTACCGCGATTGGCTGCAACTGAGCGACAACGCCACCCCTACTTTCGGCGATAACATGCGCTGGATGTTCAGCTGGCAAATGTACCAGATGTACTGGCGTTACTTTATGTGGAACTTTGTTGGCCGCTACAACGATGATGATAACGAAGGCCAAACCAATATGCAGGGCATTGGCGGCAACTGGACATCCGGCATTTTTAATAACACTACCAATACCCCTAAAGCGATACTCAACAACGTTACCTACACTCCGCTTTACGCACTGCCGCTTGTGATAGGCTTAATTGGTATGTATTTCCATTTCAAGAAACGTAAACAGGACGCACTGGTAATTATCCTATTGTTTTTTTTTACAGGGTTAGCTATTGTGCTTTATGTAAACCAGCCTTCCATCCAGCCACGCGAACGTGATTACTCCTACGTTGGTTCGTTTTATGCTTTCGCGATATGGATAGGTTTAGGGTTGATAGCACTGATCAATCTCATCCCTAAAAAAATAAACCCGCGGTTTGCTACCATTGGTGCAACAATGATTTGCCTGTTGGTTGGCCCGGTTTTGTTAGGCGTTAAAGAATGGCGCAATCACGATCGGTCTACCAAAATGGCTGCGCATGATATGGCCTATAACTACCTGATGTCGTGCCCTAAAAATGCTATTTTGTTTGATCTGGGCGATAACGACACCTATTCGTTATGGTACGATCAGGAAGTAGAAAACATCCGTCCGGATGTGCGCATTGTAAACCTGAGTTTATTAAGTGCCGATTGGTCGGTTAGGCAAATGCAGCGCAAAATAAACCAGGCCGACGCCCTTCCTATTACCATGGCCTTTGATAAATACAAACTGGGCACCCGCGATGTGATCAGGTATAACGATGTTAAAATACCAGGCTATACCGAGGTAAAAGACATCTTCGATTTCATCACATCAGATGATAAACGTACCCACGTTGAATACACCAACGGTACTACCGAAAACTTTTTGCCTACCAAAAACTTCAAGCTCACGGTTAAGGCCGATGATGTGACGAAAAACAAGGTGATCACGCCCGAACAAAAGGGGATGCTGACCGATACCATGAAATGGCAGTTCCCACCAAGCTATATCACTAAAGAGAATTTGGCCATGATAGATATACTGGCGCATAATGATTGGAAACGCCCTATTTGCTTCACTACATCTATCAGCCGAGCAAACATGATCGGCTTGCAGCCCTATTTGTATGAAGAAGGTTTTACTTTCCGCCTGCTTCCGTTAAAAACCGATTCATCATTAAGCGATCAGCTTTCAAAAACCAATAGCCTGGTGATGTACAGCAACGTGATGAACAAGTTTAAGTTCGGCAATTTTAAAAACGCGAAGTATCTCGATCAGCAATCAACACAGGTATTTTACCCGCAATTGGTGAATACATTTTCTGATCTCTCGTTAGGGTTGATCAAAGACGGCCATCCCGACCTTGCCCTGAATACCCTGAAAAAATATGAAGAGGTGATGCCGGATATTAACCCCAGCCTGCTGGCAGCACAAACCAAAATGACACTGGCTGATACCTCATACAAACTCAAGTACGCCAAACTGGGCAACAAACTGATCAACAGTGTTCACGAATACATTACCGATCAGCTGGACCATAACTACCACCAGTTACAACAAGATACCGGAAAATTAAACCCACGCGAGGTACAAATAGGAATGTCGTTCCTGAACAATATGGTAGCCATTACACGCGACGGGCATCAGGACGCCTTGAGCAAACAATTAATGGCTCAGCTAACCGATTATGAAGGAAAATTCAAGAGTATTCTGCAGCTATAAAAGTCATTAGGTCATTTTGCTGCGCGTCATTTGTTTCACGTCATTGAGTCATTTTGCTTCGCGTCATAAGGTCATTCTTTATGATGCAAAGCAAAATGACCTAATGACTTAATGATTAATGACCCAACGAGCAAAGCAAAATGACTTAATGACCCAATGACGCGTAGCAAATGACGCGTAGCATTAATAATTTACGTAACTCTCGTTAAAAGTACCATCGGCATACAGATCGATCAAGCCGTAGCCCGGTGCGGTTTCGCGGCGGTTGCCTTCCCACCAGGCCCCAGATACAGCACCGTTACATAAATAAGTTACGTTATTATAGATCACTTTATCGCGCATATGCAGGTGACCGCTTAAGCACAGCTTTACGTTGGGGTGCTGATAGAACAGGTTAATGATCTTAGCGGTATCGGTGTGCATATCGCCGCCCAGCATGGTCCATTTGTTTACGATATCATCTTCTATCATCAATAAAGCAGTTAGTATAGGTATGTGCGACATTACCATCACCGGCACTTTAGCATCTGTAGCTTTTAACTCGTCGCTTAGCCAGGTCATTTGCTCGTCGCCAAGTTTGCCAATGTACCAGGTGTTATCAATATCAAGGTGCACGCTATCCAGTACAATAATTTTCCAGCCGCCTTTTACCATGCTGTAGTAAGGTTTCGCCAGTTGTAACTGATCCATCGAGTATTTTTTGCCATAGATAGCCTGGCCTTTATCATCCTCATACCACCAAATATCATGATTACCCAGGCAATAATTTACCGGCAGACTGCACTCGTTTTTCATGATGTTGTGCATCAGCTTCCATTGATCATTAATAGTGTCGATGTTTTCTTTGTTCATATCAAAAACCACATCGCCGCCGTTCAACACCAGGTCAACTTTTGGTGTTTGTTGCTGTAGGTGGTGCAGGCATTTGGTAAAACGTGCCGGGGCGTTAAATTTATCTTTCAGGTGCACATCGGTAATATGTGCAACCCTCAGTGATGGTTTACCCGGTTTTATGGTGTTATTGCCAAGGGCCAGTGACGGGGCCAACAATAGGCCACCAATATTTTTTAATGCCGATCTTCTTTCCATATTGTTAATGTAGGGTTGCCGGGATACAGCAACCGCGCGCCAAAATTACGCCTGTTAGTACTTTTGAAGTAAAGATGTGATGTTAAGATTTCATTAACAAATAAACCGCTATAAAAACAAAAGCCCGCCTGTACGGGCGGACTTAAGTATTGATTTGCGTAGGGAAGGTATGATATTTTTAAGCCTAAGCGTTAACTATCTTAGGTATGGCCTATCTGTAAAGTATTGGTTTTGGGCATTAACCACTAAGTTGCCCTCCTGCTGTTGCTGCTGGGTAGACTGGTAGTAAAGCAGCAGGAAATCGTACACAAACAATTCGTGTACACGCTGCTTGGTTTTAAACAAACGGTTCATGCTCATTTGTACCAAACTGATCAACAACAAATTCAGATCCTGCGGAACGGTATTAGATGAGATCAGCTCAGATAAAAGCAAAGCTGCCGGGCGGTTATTCAAACTCCTGAACCTGAGCAGGTCTTCGCCAACAACATCGCCGCCTACCGCGAAAAGCGATTCGATGCGACCGCGGTAATGCCTATACCTGAAGGCCAGTTGCCGGGTAAGCAGGTTATCATCAGCATCTTCCTGGTGCGATGATTTGGCAAGCAGTTCCATAACCGCGATCTTTTGCGTAGTATCCAGTTCAAAATCGCCCAATAGCCTATCTATAGATAATAAACCCCAAAGCCACCTGGCCTCGTCAAAATTATCGGTCATGTCCATTCTGGATAGCAGGCTGGCAATGGCCAGGCTATCATTAAAAAACAGTTGTTCAACCAACTCTATCGAAGCTTCGCCGTAGCGTTCCAGTTCACGCTCGTAGGTATCAAACTGTACTTTCCAGATCTGCTTTGATTTGATCAATTCCGAAAACGTGTTGTTAATGCTCTGAATAACCCTGCCCAGCGCAAATACCGATGCCAGGTGCACCCTGAAACGGATATGAGGTTCGGGATCGGCATGGCGCACGTAAAACCACTGGTCTATCAAATCTTCGTGATAAAGCTTTTTACTTAGCTGGATCAGCTCATTGCCAATTACCTGGTCGGCAGTTTTAAGGCCGCAATACAGTTTAACATACAGCCATTCATCCCCCGGAAAAAACTGCCTTTTAGCAATATTGGCGCTTAACGGGGTGGCGGTAGCGTAACGGTTTTCCGGTGTTTTTTCGCCACGTTTTAAAACGCCTACAAACTGGGTAGCAATCTGCTTTTCCTCTTTCTTTTTTAAGATGATGTTGCTGCTGCTACCTATATATTCTTTTAGTACAATTTGTTGCTTTTTCTTGCAGCTTGATAACCAGGCCACAACCTCAAGCCTGCTTGTAGTATGCACAACAAGCTCGTTATCGGCATCGGCATAGGTAAAAGTATCGGGCAGTTGCCAGTAATTCAAAAAGCGCTCCCATGCTTTATCATAGTCGCCGGTTATTGCCTGTTGCAATTCTGTTATGGCGGTGTTATTAATATACCAGGTTTTTAATGCCAGTATAACGCCTTCGTAAACAATACGCGGAGTTTTAGTTACACCTAATGTTGGCAATATATCAAGGTTGATGCCCAGTTGTTGTTTCGCGCTTTGTTGTTTTATATCATCTAAAAAACGGTAAACAGCTAAATTGTTAAGGCCATAGTTACCTGCGTTGGTAGTTGCAGGTATAACGCGGCGGTTAAGGCTAACCGAGCGTAACACCACCTCATTATTTTTTACGGTTACCATTAAATCGTTAAGGTAAACTTCGGGTTTACCGTTGCCCTGGGCATCGGTTAGGGGCGCCTGGTAGCCGCGGGGGGTACCCGGTATAAAACTGCCCAAGCTATCCGAGGGCGAATGCACTATCTCGGCCACTAAAGCCGGATCGTATATGTATGCTTCTGTTTCGGCAATTTCCGCAACAATTTGTTTAAAGCTTTTTTCGGCCGAGGCCAAGCGGTTAAAAATGGCGTTACCTGTAGGTTTGCCACAACTTTCAAGATATATTAACGGCTGCTCATCGTCAGAAACGCGGAACACAACCGAAAAGCTTGGCGGCAACTCATGTTCATCATCCATATCAACATGGCCCACCAATGCCTTTGGAAGATCAATAACTTCGCTTGCCGGATTATTTACTACCTGGCTTATCAACCACTTTACAGTAGCCGGATAACTGGTGCCGTTAATATTTACCTGCGCTTGCTTATCCTTTTTTTCGCTATGATAGCCAATCCCCGTTTCCGGATCAAGCACCTGCATTAAAGGCACTTCCTGCTCATGATATCTTTGCTTAAAGCGCTTTACAAAATTTTCCAGATCGCTATGTTTTGGCTTCGGGGTGATATTGTTTAGCATATCAATGGCATTTAGCAATTTATCAGTATAAGCTTCATCAAGCGTTGCTGTTGCCCCCTGCCTGAAATAGTCAACCTGCAAAAATGTCCCTCCCGAAACTTCGCCTATTAAATTTTTCAAAATCATAGCTATCTTATTGTTTTTTGTAATTACACTATCGGCACAGTTTAAAACCTGTTTAATGGCATCAAAACCTGCCAGATAGGTATTGGCCGAACTTGTATTTGGAGCAATACGGTTTAACACACATATGGCGTGATCAATGTATTCATTGGCGTAAAACCTCGGCTCAAGCTCACTCCATAAAACCTGGCTATCAATTAGTTCATTCAATCTTTTTGCCGCGCCATCGGCTTTCATCCCAAACGTGTGGGTAATAAATTCCAGCAAATCGCAATACGGGCGCTCAACCTGGCAAAACTCAATTATATGTTTCACATCGTCGGATACCGCTATTGATGTGGTTCGGCATTTTGCATATTGTAAAGTTTGTCCATCAATTTTGCGATACTCTTTATTGTGGGTATAAAGGGTTTTATTTGCGTGGTAGCTTAATAATGGTCTGATGGCATCATCATTAAGTAACCCAAGGCAAATACTATAAATGGCCGCCGGATTAAGTTTTGTATGCTGATGGGTTTCATTAAGGTTGAGGCTGGTTTCTGCCCCCAGGCTAACAGGCGCGTAGCCGCCAAACAAGCCGGCGGGCATATCGCCGGTATTAACCCGGTTAATAAATTTGGCCAGCGTTAGTTCAAGTTTTTCGCGCTTCTTGGCATCTGTTATGGCATCGATATTTAAAACGGCCTCGTGCAGATCTTTTGAGGTTAACCATAGGGCCTGCATAAACAGATCATCATCAATAAATTTACGCACAGAAGCCGATGTCAAAGCCTCATCGCAATTAAACGCGTGAAACTTTAACATCAGCCCTGATGAAAATTTATATAATTCAGATAGTTTTTGCATTTTCATGTTAGATGGTTAAAGCAACCTCATTAATGAAAAACCAGTGCCTGGTATAGCCCTTAAGCGCGGTATAATACCTCACCTATTAATAAATTCCAGATACCGTGTTTGTTGGCGGAACTTCGGTCGGATTCCAGCCCATCATTCCATTTACACCACCTTGTGCACCGCTTTTTGCAGCATTATTAGTTAAAACCCTGTTAAGTACCTGCACTTGTTTAATTTGAATTTTTGGCAATGAAGCTTTGTCGTGATTTTTCATATTTTTAAACTTTTAAATGGTTATGGATTAGTACTTTTTAGCCCTGATGATATAAATGTGGCTAAGGGGCTTGTGAGGAGAAAATAATTAGTACCAATGCCCGTTTCCGGATGACCAAAACCGCGTTTAAATGGGACGAAAAAAACAACCAATTAAATTTTGCAGTGAATAAAAAGATGTTTAAAACCATAGCCCAGCATTTGTTATTCTGGGTGATCTATATGGCTTACGAAAGCGTAGCAGCTATTGCCGGAGGCGTTTACAACGGTGTTATTGCCACTGCATATCCCTTTCTGATCAATGCTGCCGATTTTTATATTTTTTGGGGATGTTACGTGTGGTTGGAGAAAAAAATAAGAAACAAACCTTTAAGAATTACAACTATAGTTATATCAACTATAGCCCTCGTCATATTATCAGCCTATTCCAAAATTTGGCTTTCTATGCTGGCCCAATACCAATCATTTTCAAGCTTAGGTACTCATGAGCGTTTA
This sequence comes from Mucilaginibacter sp. CAU 1740, assembly GCF_039839285.1. Taxonomy (NCBI): domain Bacteria; kingdom Pseudomonadati; phylum Bacteroidota; class Sphingobacteriia; order Sphingobacteriales; family Sphingobacteriaceae; genus Mucilaginibacter; species Mucilaginibacter sp. CAU 1740. Next base: position 23,568 of record NZ_JBDOQS010000017.1, read on the forward strand.
ATAGCGATGGGATCAAGAGCTACCTATTTTGGAACAATGGGGGTTGCGTACGGATTTTTTAAGAGGATAATAACCAAAGAGCGTGAGGCCGCACAGCTCCGTTTAGAAAAAGTTAAAATGTTGCAGCAACAGGAAAAACTGGAGAAACAAGCACTTCAGGCCGAATTAAATGTGATCAAATCGCAAATTAACCCGCACTTTGTATTTAACACCCTGGGCTTTTTATATTCTGAAACTTATAAAAAACTGCCCGAGGTTGGCGATGCCATTATCACACTTTCAAACATTATGCGGCATGCCTTAACCAAAAATGAAGACGGGTTTAGCACGCTTGAAAGTGAATTGGGTTATATAAAGGATTTTATAAAGATCCATGCTTCCCGAAGCCCTTCGTTTTTTATGAAAATAAATATCGAAACAGTTACCGCTCAGTATAAAGTAGTATCACTTATTTTAATAACGCTGATCGAGAATATGTTTAAGCATGGCATATTTAATCAGAGCACTAAAGAAGCCACTTTGAATATTACGGTTAATGATGGAATATTGCATTTTTATTCGCTTAACTTTAAAGGGGGCAATACAATGAACAAGGTAGAATCTAACGGGATAGGGTTAAGCTATATTAGGGAGAGATTGACAGAAGAATATGGGGAGAATTTTGAACTTGCTATTAATGAAACACATAATAGCTACGAGTGTAAACTTACAATGCCATTAAAAACAGTATGAAAGTAATTAATTGCATTATAGTTGAGGACGAGCAATACGCCATTAATATTTTGAGCGATTTTATCTCGAAGGTGCCTTTCATTAACCTCGAACATACGTTTAACAATCCGATAGAAGCTCTGTTGCATTTAAAAAGCACCCCCGTCGACCTGATATTTCTTGACATCAATATGCCCGAACTATCGGGTATCGACCTGATCAAATTATTACCCAAAAATACCGAGATCATCATTACATCGGGCTACAGCGAATTTGCCGTGGCAGGTTTTGAAAACAATGTGCTTGATTATCTTTTAAAACCATATTCGTTCGAGAGGTTTTTACAGGCTTCGCAAAAGGCGCTCGACAAACTTTTACTGCTTGATATACCCAAACCCACACCGGTTAGCGAACAAAGCGATTCGTTTTATCTTAAAACCGATCATGGCCGCATTGTACGGATCAACTTTAATGATATTATTTATATAGAGGGGCTTAAAAACTACTGCTCGGTATTTACCGAGCACGAACGCCATATATCGTTAGTAAGTATGAAAACCCTGGCGGATAACCTGCCGCAGCAGGATTTTGCCCGCACTCATAAATCGTACATTATCGCCTTAAAACGCATTAAATCAATAGATGGTAATATGGTGATGTTCGATAAGATCAAAGAGAAGATCCCCATCGGCGTTACCTACCGTGATAGCTTTTTCGCGCAGCTGAACAATAAAATGTTTAAATGATCAAAGCTTTTTGCGCGCTTTTTCCGATTTAAGGTATTTAAGCATCATGCCGTACAATATGCACTCGTGCAGGCGTTGCCGGGTGCTGAAGTAACGGTTAACGGCCATATGGATAATGCTGCTTAAAAATCGTTCGTTCCAATCAATGTGATAGCGTTGCAGTAAGTTCACAATGTTTTCCCGTTTTTGCTGCAACAGGTTATCATATACTAAAAGCACATTATCCAGGTTACCGTGATATTTTCTAAACAGCTGATCGATCTGTATCTTAACCGCTTTATCATCAAACTCGTTTAAAAAATAATTCAAGCCTTTTTCAACAAATTTTATTTGCACGTTAATATCATTGGTCATCAGGTTCAGGTAATCTTTTATCAACCAAAATATTAAAAACCAATCTTCAGTATCATACCGGTTAGTTTCAAGCAGGCGGAATACGTTGCAACAAAACAGCGTTTCTATACAAAATAAGCCTTCTGCCTGTTCAATTTGGTGGCCATAGCGCTCCAGCTCGCGTACATAAGTATCCAACTGAACAAGGTGTACCTGCCCGCTTGCCAAAAATGGCGACAGCGCCTCGCGTACGGCCAGGTAAACATCCTGAAAATCATCTTCCTTAAACAAATTAACCCGCACCCTGATATGATTATCGGGATCATTATACCGGATAAAAAACCACTGTTTAACATTTACAATACCCGAATGATCAAGCAGTTCATTAAACCTTAAAATAACATTATTGGCTATGTTAGTACTCAAATACAACTTGATAAACAACCACTCGCTACCCGGAAAAAAGTTACGCTGCAAACTATGCTCGGTATATTGAAAATAACCGGGCCTTACCGGGCGTTCAAAATAAAAAGGAGCCACCAGCTGATGCGCGTATGGGCTTTGATCAGGCCCCTTAACAACGCTTTCATACTGTAAATGGATACACTCCGACAGGATGAGCACCGCGCCCTGTTTAGCTATCTCTTTAGCCAGCACCTGCACCCCAACTTCGTTATTTACATCTATTAGTAACTCGTTATCGCCCTTTACTATAAAAAACTGATCGGGCAATAGCCATTGCTGCTTAAAAGCCGTAAACAATTCGGTAAACCTGGTTATTTGCTTCTCGGCCTTACAAAGCTCGGCTAATATAACCGGCGTAAATTTCCATGTAGCCCGGTGTAAAATAAGCCCGTATGTAGTTTCAACCCGCGGAAAAAAAACAAAATCTTTTGATAACGCGCCCCAGTTAAAAGATAGCGAGCCATTACTGTACTGATGCTGGATATCGCACAAAAAAGTATAAATAGGGTGTTGCGAACGATTATAATTATAAGCACTGCTCAGCCTCGGGATTATTTCCTTTTGATATTTTTTTGAAAATAGCCTGAACGCGTTTTGCTCCAATTTTACATAAATATCATCAAGCTGTAAAACAGAATTGCCCTTGGCATCATCAATGTAAGCCAGCTCATGCGGCCAAAACGGCGGATGCGACATTACGTTCAATATCCGCTCTTCGGGCATGTGGATCACTTCGGCAAACATAGCTTCCGGACTGTTTTCGGCCTCCTTTTGGGCTACTTCCAATCCGGTTTGATAGATCTCTTCATTGCCAACGGCAAAGCGTGCTACCATGTTCAAAGCACCGGGTCCGGTAAGCCTTTCCAGGTATATGATATCGTTTTCAAAAAGCTGAAAAACGGCACACATGGCAAAGGGTAGTTTATCAACCGGGCGTTCTTTTACAAAATTATCGGGCATAATGATCTTGTATTGCCGCCCAGCCTTAGCCTGGTTTAACAGATCAAGCATTTTGAAATCGAGATCGGCATACTCAATTTGCGTACCTCCTCCATCCATACCTGTGTAAAGGCCTTCTGTAAAAAGGGTTTCATGCTCATACCATTGGCCATATTCAATACCGGTATCAGTATCAAAGGCCTCGAGCAAGGCAACGCTTTGTTCTTCATAGCGTTTTCTGAAACGGTTTTTAAACTGCTCGATCCGCTTGTTTGTACCAGGATTAGTAAGATTATTGAGCAAGGTTATCCCCCTGGATATTTTCCATTGCAGCGGATTGCTGACCACCCCTGCTTCCAGCCCGTTAAAACGGGTAATATGGATCTGGTCTTTAAGCGTACGGCCTGTTATGTGATTGGTTAATTGCTCTACCCGGGTATAAAACGAGAGCCAGCGCGTGTTATCTGCAGGTTCGTCATTAGCCTCATCAAGCAAGCCCTTTAACTGATTGATGGTATCATTTAAAACCTGGTTTTCTGTTGCTTGAATAAACAACGGAAAATCGCTTCCAATAACCGGCTCATACGCGGGTTTAAGCAACTGCCCATCTATCAGGTCGTCAATAAATTCAAGCAGATCGTCGCTATCAAAATCAGGGAACCGATCAAGCAATTGTTGCTTATTCCATACATCGGTACCAATACTTTCAATAATATTGTCAAGCACCGGGTTTGAATCGATCGCGCTTACCTGGTAAACACGCTGGTTATCAATTACCTGATAAGTAATAAACCTAATATCATCGCCTACCTTATAAATAGTATTGTTTATTTTATAACCGGCAGTTAACTGGTTGGCTGTTTCAATTTGCTTTGCCAGGGCAAAACTCACCACAGCATCGGGCACTATATGCTTTTGATATTTCCCGTTAAGCCTGATATTATTGTTTGTTCCCCAATTTGCAGGAGCACAACCGGCAAACAAGCCAAACGGGGTTGCCCGGTTACTCATACGCGACAGGTATTTGTACAAGCTTGATATTAATTGTACCTCTTTAACCGGCGCTTTTTCTCCACCCGCAAAAAAAGTATCCAATTCATCGTAAAGCGATTTACTGGCTATGTAAATCCCCTCTTTTATTAACGGGTTATGCCATAGCATATACAGATTTTCTTTATCAAGCTTTTGACGGTATGATAAAGCGGCAGAACGTAAAATTAAACCGTTAATAAAATTAACTTTCATCAGCATGGCGGCAAGGTTAGGGAGCCTAAACAGTGGAACTTAAGGTACTGTTATTTTATTTAGCTGTCAAAAAACAATATATTTTTAATATATATTTCCCAATAATAAAAAAAGGGCAAAGTTTTTTTCAAGACTTTGCCCTTTTGCGGGTCAATTTAATAAAGAAATGGAATTTTAAACCAAATTACTACCCTTAAAACACGAGGTGGTTAATTAAAAGTATTTTATAGAAAATAGCAACAATGGACAAAACAACCACAGTTAGCTTAAATTAATACTATCATAAACCGGGTGGCAGGCTTTTACGGCGGTTAAGTTGCTTTATTTTCTCCTTTACCAAATATCATTCTTAAGGCCTGGTCGCGGGTTAAAAATGCTACCGCCCAGTTATAAAGCGTTTTGATTTTATTATTATAATTTACCAATGATATAAGGTGGATAAACAGCCAAACAAATAAAGCCGCTATACCGCTTAAATGCACTTTGTGCTTAAACAGATCAACCACCGCGTTATGGCGGCCTACTATGGCCATGTCTCCCCTGTCAAAATATTTAAAGGGTTTAAGGGGCTTGCCTTTTGCCATGGCTACAAAGTTTTTGGCAGTATTACGCCCGGTTTGTATGGCCACCTGTGCCAATTGCGGATGGCCTTTAGGATACAGCGGATCGGTAGTTTGTACGCTGATATCGCCAATAGCATATACATCTTCCAGGTCTTTAACCCGGTTATACTCGTCGGTTATCATTCGGCGGCCAATACCCAGGCTTGTTGCCGGGATCCCTTCAAAAGTATTGGCGATGATACCTGCCGCCCAGATCAGGGTTTTGGCTTCCAGTTTTTCGCCGTCGGCAAAGGTTACCACGCCATCGCTAAAATCACTTACATGGGCATTTAATTTAACCTCCACACCCAGTTCAATTAAAGCCTGGCGTGTTTCTTTATGGGTTTTATCGCTCATGGGTGCGAGCAGGTTAGCACCGCCATCAACAATGTAAATTTTGCCTTTGGCACCATCCAGCTCGGGGTAGTCTTTTTTAAGGATGAATTTCTTCATTTCGGCAAGCATACCGGCCACTTCAACACCAGTAGGGCCACCACCTGCTACTACTATGGTTAACAGTTTTCTACGTTCTTCCGGATCGGTAGTGATAGCGGCCTGCTCCATGGTTTTGATGAGGGCGTTACGCATACGCAGGGCATCGTCAATTTCTTTTAGCGAGATGGCATTTTGCCTGATACTTTCAATGCCGTAAAAGTTGGTGCTCGCCCCTGCCGCAAAAACCAGATAATCGTAAGGTAACTCGCCATTGGTAAGGTAAACTATTTTTGCAACCGGATCAACCTTAACCACCCCAGCCATGCGGAAGGTTAAGTGTTTATCCCTAAAAAGTTTGCGAAATGGGTAACTGATACTTGAAGGTTCAAGGAAACTGGTTGCCACCTGGTAAAGCAGCGGGGTAAAATAGTTGTAGTTGTTTTTATCAACCAAAGTTACCTCGTAATGCTTGTTTTTATATAAATGCTGTGCTACGTTTAAACCGGCAAAACCGCCGCCAACTATTACTATTTTCTTTTTGCCGCTGTTGGGTGTTGTGCTTATCATGATATGGTATGTTTTACTATCATTATACCGGCAAATAAAGCTTGGTTTGGGGTGAACCTTTTAAAAGCAGTGTAGCCTTTATTCGCCTTTGTTTTATGGTATAAATTTAGCAAAAAGTGGCGCAAACAGCTTCATCTTAGTGTAATTATTACACACTCAAAAACACACCCAAAAGCATTACAATACCCGGTATTTATACCAGATATAACAAGCCGCATACCAAACAAATAAACAACTGAATTACAATACATTAAATAATATTAAAACCACAACCTAAGCGATATACCGCCAAACATCATCGCATAGTTATGATATTTCGGCACACGTTGAATAGGCCTTGCGCTTACTGGATAATTTTTATTCCGGCGGGAGCATCTACAATAGTTTTTACCTTACCTGTACCCTGCTTCACGTGCTTTATTTTCACTACGCCAAGCGGTGTTGGATAAGTACCTTCGGCAAAAGTCAGGTCGCCCAGATGAGGTTCAATCTTGATTACCTTGCAACCCGGAGCCATTACTTTTACACCAAGCACATACTCGGTTAGCCATGGCGTTGGCCCCGATGCCCAACCATGCGATAGGCTGTGCCTGAAACCTTTGTAACAATAAGCACCATAATCGCCGTGGATATCTTTTTTACCATCGGGCACCAACTCATCAATGCGCGATGCATTAGGCAGCCAATCGATATTAAAATCTTCCCAAAATGTAGTGGCACCCAAGCCAAGCATCGGCCCCCAAAAATTACGGATGGCATCAATACCTCCCTGGTAATCGCCAGCCTTAGCTTTGGCCAGCAACATGTAATAACCAAAGAAAGTAGAATAATTATGTACCCCACCTGCAGAGAGTATCTCATTGGCCTCTCGGGCAGGCAACAAACCAGATAAACCTAATAAAGCAGCCGCCTGTTTGGATCCGGCAGCATCAGGCACATTGGTTTTAAGCTTAGCCACGGCTTTATCGCATTTTTTCGCGGTAGTGGGATCATTTAAAATTTTGCAAAGCTCAGAACCGGCGTTTAACGTCATTACCAGCATGGCCTGCAAACCGGCATGGATAGCTGGTTTGTTCTCGCTGGATGGCCAATCCAAAAACCGACCGGCACCGTCCAGTTTTTCACTGCCATTTGCATCAACCTGTACGGCGTATTGGTTTAACAGTTTAACAAGGTAATCTTTTTGCTGCCGCAGATATTTCAGATCGCCGTTGTGCATGTACCAATCGCGCTGGATCAAGATCCACCACATGGAGTAGGATACCATGCCATTCATATAGCCGGGCAATGGGGTGATATCACGCGCCAGATCGAGACTTTTGGGCACTACCGGATTGTTGCCAAATACCACGGCAATGGTTGAAGTTTCGGGGTGCATATCGCCTACCCAAACCAGGCGGTCGCGCTTGATGCCATCCCAAAGGTAATCCTGCATATTGAGGTGTACAGTGTATGCTCCCGTAAGCCAGATCTTATTAAGCAGGGTATCGCTGCATTTAAACGAGCCTAAATATGGGATATCACGATAAATAAAAATAGCCCGTGCTTCTTTCAATTTCAGTTGACTGTTATCATCAACCAGATCGATCCGCACAAAACGAAAACCTGTATTGCCTATCTCTAACTTGCCCAACCATGGCAGTGAAACGATCATATCCCGCATGGCATGATCATTAGTAGCACCCTTAATGGTATCGATGTTCGACATGGCTTCGCTGGCCGATTCTCCAAAACGGATGCGCACCCTCACAGGCTTACCTCCTCTTGATTGATCAGTTACTAATTGCAGGCCACCGTGCAGTTCTTTACCAAAATCAAACAGGATACCAGGTTTGCCTTTATCGTTGCTTTGCATAACGCAAAGGTCTCTACCTGAAAGATCGGCCTGGCCATCGCCTTGCTTTAATAGTTTTTCGGCATTGATGATATTGGTTGATGCATCAGGCGATTTCCAAAGGATGCGCGTTGGGGAAAGATATTTTCTAACCGTTTCTGTTGATTGGGCTTCGGCAGATCGTTTGGCATCAAAAACCGGGGGGAGTTTTTGAGCATGGGCAATGAGGATTGCAAACGATAATGTGAGTATGAATAGAGCTTTTTTCATGCAAGATTATATTAAAAAACAAGCGGCCGCTCGGCTCCAGCCGAGTTGCTCCGAAAAAAACATGTCATTGCGAGGTACGAAGCAATCGCATGCTATACAGGGCGGCTATGCTTCCGTGCGATTGCTTCGTACCTCGCAATGACATATTGGTATAGCTGAATAACTGTAAAATATTAATAAGCTTTTCTTTATCAATACAACACTTCCTTAACCGTAACCGGCCCGGTCAATCCTGAAGCCTCTAATTTGCTTTCAGGCTTATATGGATTAACATTAGTCCAGGTGTGGCGTTCGCTTACTGGTAGCTTGCTATCGCCAATTAAACGGTTAACCCATGTATTTGTAACCTCAATATCAACCGTGTTGGCACCGGTTTTCAAAACGCTGGTCACATCCAACTGGTAAGGAGCAGTCCAAACTCCGCCAACATATATTCCATTCACTTTCACCTTCGCCATAGCTTTTACCTGACCAACGTCAAGCAACAGGTGTTTGCCTTTTTCCAACCTCGCAATGTTAAAGGTATTATGATAAACCGCCGCGCCAGAATAGTATTTGATCTCATCTTCCGGCCTCAAGGTCCAGTCAACCAATTTATCAAAAACAACCGGCTTAGTTGGTCCCCATCGTTTCGCATCAAAGGTAACTGTCCATGGGGTATTTAGCTCCGTTAAAACTTTCTGAGCTGGAAAGTTCTCATGTTTGGTATTGCCTACGGAGGCGGGTTTTCTAAAAATCACGAATGCGCTTTGATAGGCATCCAGCTTAAGCGGTACGGTTGTTACGCCATCTTCCTGCTTATATTCGGGCAGGCTACGGCTTTGGCCTGTTGTGGCATCCCAAAGTTCCGGGGCTTTACCACTTACCCTGAAAGCGGCATTAATATCAATGTTCTGAGCCGTTTGGTTGGATACAAAATACATATCGCCATCGCTTAGTTTACGGTGGATAAACAGGGCCTGCCCTACGGTGTTAAATTTGCAATCGGGCACTACTTTAACCAGGTTGAGTACCTGCTGCATATCCAATCCATTAATCACTAATCCTTTGCCGTACTTGTTGGTTTTTACCGAAACGCTATCGATATTGCCCCAAAGTGATGCCGCCATCTTTTTGATCTCGGCATCGGCAGTAGCATAGTTTTGTAAACTCGGTGAGCGTTCAGGCTTTGGCCCCAATACCGTTAAACCATCGTTAACCAGCTTGGTGATGGTTTTTAACAATTCGGGACGCATGGTTTTTAGTTTAGGTAGCACCAACACTTTATAACTCATACCGCCGGGTAGTACTAATCTGCCGTTTATTACTTTAGCACGCTGGTTCAATACCTCGCCATTGATATAATCAAACGAATACCCCTGGGGCAATTCGGGGTCGCGTACGCCAGTCATTTTAGGGGCATCTTCGCCAATAAAGTAGGCCACATCGGCCACGTAATTGCCCTGCCTAAGCATATAATTGCAACGTTTAATATAGGCCAAAAACAAATCCATATCATTAAACCAGGTGTTGTTGCGGTTAAACTCGTTCGAGAACCAGGCGTTTGTTCCCGGCACCCGGTTATCAGCAAGTTGCGAGATAAATACATGCAGCAAGGTATTATTGATGCCTTCGGTAAAAAAGCGGTCGCCGCGTTGTTTCATCATGGCCGGGTAGCGTGTAAACGAGCCGCCCGCACAGGTAAATGATTCGGCAGAAACTTTGGTTTTACCATAAATATGTGCCGACGATGAGGCCGCCCTGTTTTCGATATTACCCAAATCACCCTCGCTCCAAAACTCCCCACCTATCTCATCCGATTGTCCTCCATATTGCAAAAACTCACCCGGGAAACCCCAATGTCCGTAATTCTCCAACCAGGTAGTGATACCGTGTTTATGGCTTACTTCACGCAGTCCGCCCACATAATCATAGGCTACCCTATCGGCAACAAAACGGCGCAAGTCCCATAAAAACCTATCGCTTTGATCCTGGCTGCCAACTACGCTGCCGTTTAGCACGGGCAGATATGGTAAGGCATCATAACCATATTTGGCTTTGAAGTTTTTAAGCATATCGTCCGTCCAGTTTTGACTACCGGTTTCGTAGCTATCTTCTACCGCTACTTTAAAGCTTTTGCGGTCGGCAGCGGGGATCCGTTTGATGATCTGGCCCAGGAAAGCGTCGAAGTGTTCGGCGATATGTTTCTTGCTCATCTTATCCACTTCCAGTCCGCGGCCTTCCGGTGGTGCGGGGGCATTGGTAACCTGCGTAGGTGCCATGCCACTACGCATAATGATCCAGTTGCCGGCAGGCACATCCCATTTCAGCGTGCCATCAGCCTGCATGTATTTGGAGATATCAATAACTTTTTGGGGATCGATAGTATAACGCGAATCGTCAATTACCGGCTGCGGCTGCCATTGGTATTCTTTCCAATACGGCAGCGGGGTTTGATACATTTTAGCCAGCGATTTCTCCGCGTAATTCTCTATGCCTGGTGATGCCGAAATTTTCAGTTCGGCAATATCACTCCCTTGCGAACCATTGTTAAACACAATACGGAAGCTGTTGCTTGTAGTGGCCGGGATAGATTTAACGCCCGGTGCATATGGATTAAAGCCCACGTTAAGGTTATCGTTGCTCCTATCTACCACAAAATGCTTAACAGTTTGATAACTACCCGAGGCATCACGTGCCTGGATATCGCCTTCAAAGCGCAATGCCTTGTGCGCGGGGTAGAAAACAAAACTACGTGCTGTATAAGGTGAAGCGGCTTCGATGGTAACCATCGGCTTCGGATCATTAGGGATAGTGTAAACCGTGCTCTCATTACCATCCATCAAATTGGCGGCATGCGCATCTACCGGCTGCGAACTAATGAACGAACTTTTCATCGCCTCGCCAAAATCTGCCGGTGCGGGGAAAGCGATAACCCTTACATCCTGAAATTGCTTTTGCGGCTGATCCAGCTTTTGATCAAGCTTAAGCGGACCTTTTACGGTTAGTGTTGATGAAGCCAAATACCGCATCGACTGCTCCGGCTTGATCCATGGTCCACCGGACTGGCTCCAACCCGGACCATTGAAAATGCCGATATCGATTTTAAGTTTCGTGGCTGTTTTAAGTGCGGCGTGCAAAATATCCCACCACTCGGGTGTAAACATTTTTACTTTACCATAGGGGATCTCATCCAAACCAATATTGCCGATAAAAGCCCGGTTGATACCTACCTTTTTCATCGACTCGAGATCTTTGATAACACCCTCTTTAGAGATATTTCCCGAGATCCAGTACCAATACACACTGGTTTGCACCGAATCGGGCACAGTTTTGAAACCGCTGTACAGTTTGTCCTGCTTAGGGGTTTTGGTTTGCGCGGAGGCCTGTTGGGTTAAGCCGGTTGCACCGAGCGTTAGTAGGGTAAAAAGAGCTTTTTTGTAGATATTTTGCATCAGAGATAGTGTTTCTGCATTTATAAAAATCACGTACATCAACCAACTGGTCGATTACACAAGTTTTATAGATGAAAGCTGCTAAGTTTATAATTAAAACAATACTAAGTTTTTCAATATAAACCGGCATCCTGTACTATCCTGTGTGGGAAATTGTTTAAGAAACAGATAAAGCCGCTATTGCGAGTAGCCATCCTGGAGCCTGCGCAATTCATGGTTCAAAAAAGCCAACAGATCATTTTTGCGCAACTCTTCCTGTTTGGCAGCGGTGATATCAACCATAGTGCCCATCATTTTCATGGCCAGGCCATCGCTGCAATAAAGTTTGCCGGTTAGTTTTAACCAGCGGCTATCGCAGTTATTGGTATTGATGTGCAGCTCAGTTTCAAACTCCTGCTGCGAAACGCAGGCGGCTTTGGCGGTCTCCAGCACGTGTTTTTGCTTCCACTCTACCAACTTTTGCATTAAAATACTCAGGCCAAATGTGCTGCTGCCTTTCATCCCTAAAAATCCGCTGGCTACAGGGCATAGGTGAAACTTTTTGCTGTAAATACTGAAACTCCACATACCTATACCCGCGGTGGCCAATACGTTGCTCACTGCCATTTCGCGGGTGTGTGCCCGTTCTGAAATATCTACCAAAAAAGCATATGGATTCAGTACTGTACCGGGCAAAACAGGGCGGCTAAAACTTTCGGCATTGCCACCAACTGAAAATTGCTGCCCGGCTTTTACTATTTGCTGCGAGGTAAGGGTTGTTGCCATGAGTTTAATTTTGTTATGATAAAACTAAGGCGATTGGCGGGCGGTTGGGGTTGTTATTCGTTGAATGGGCAAAAACTGTCGGTGAGGGATGGGACTTCAGTTTTTTTAGTTAGCTCTTACGAGAAGTATAATCGTCAATTTAAGAATAAGATTTTTAAGTTCCCCTCTTGAGAGGGGGCGCGATGGGAAAAAGTGAGAGCAGGGGTGTGTTATACGAGCGATAAACGTCGCGCAGAATAACACACCCCTCCACCCGCTCTCAAGAGGGAAATCGCACACTCCCAGGCTTTTTTCTTCCATTTACTTTTACACCAACGTAGCGTAAAACAACTTAGCTTCATCAATGGCGTTCAAACACACCGAAGTTACATCATTAACCAGCTTAAGGGTATCCATACCGGCATCTTCAACCGTTTCGAGCGCGTCAAGTATCGGCTCCAGTTTAGGTAACAGCCCCATAATGGATACCGTGGTCTTCATGTTATGGGCGATGCTTTTTAACGCGCCGAGATCTTCTGTAGTCAGCGCATTTTTTAGGGCGTTGATATCGGCCAGCGTAAGTTCGATGAATTGCGAGGTTACCAGCTTTTCATAAGCCAGGTTGCCTTTGCTGATATCTTTCATATAATTGAGATCGATGCATTGGTAAGCAGGCTCCACAACTTCCGGCTTAGCTTCCTGTTGTTGCGATGCATCGGGTACAAACTTTAATATCAGCTTAAACAGTTCATCTTCATTTATGGGTTTGGCTATGTAGCCGTTCATGCCATGACTCAGGCATTTTTCACGCTCGCCTGCCATGGCATGGGCTGTCATGGCTATAACCGGAACGTTGAGTTTTAATTCATTGCGGATCTGGTAGGTGGCCGTGTAACCGTCCATTTTAGGCATCTGGATATCCATCAGCACTAAATTATATGTACCGGTTTTAAGCTTGCTGATCGCTTCCTCTCCGTTTGATACGATATCGAAACCAGCATTCCATTGCGTGAGCAGGTGCTTCATCAGGCTTTGGTTCATGGCGTTATCATCAACCACCAGAATATTGAGCGATTCGCTTACCTTATCCTTGTTTTTTCCGGTCTCTTGATGCGCGGTTTCTGTAAACTGCTCATCGGCTATGGTGTATGGGATATAAAAGCTAAATTCGGTGCCCTTGCCCAGCTCACTGGTAACTTCTATTTGCCCTTGTTGCAAAACCACCAGATCGCGTACTATGGATAGGCCCAAACCGGTGCCTCCGTAGCTTCTGGTAATGGAATCCTCGGCCTGGTTAAAGCGCTCGAATATGGAGGCCAGTTTTTCTTTTTTGATGCCGATGCCTTCATCAGCTACCTTAATGCCTAATTGTATGGTTTTGCCTGATATCTGTTTGTTGTAAACTTCTATCCTGATCTCGCCACGCTCGCTGAATTTTAGTGCGTTACCTATCAGGTTAACCAGTATTTGCGTTAAACGGGTAGCATCCCCAATAAGCGTATCGGGCACATCAGCATGGATCTTATTACTGAATATAAGGCCTTTTTCTTTGATACGTTCATGAAATAATGTTTCTATCGAATCGATCAATCCCCTTACACTAAACGGCGACTGCACAATGCGCATCATTCCGGCTTCAATTTTTGATAGATCGAGGATATCGTTAATAATATCGAGCAGACTTTCGCCCGCCTTTTGGATCGAACCTACAAACTCATCGGCATCCTGATCAATTTTACGCCTTTTTAGCAGGTTGGTAAAACCCAATATAGAGTTGAGCGGCGTACGGATCTCGTGGCTCATATTGGCCAAAAAGTTCTCCTTGATCAGCAGTGCTTCGCGGGCTGTTTTTTCTGACACATCCAATTTATTGATCAGCCTGCTTTGCTGGCGAAACTGGTTCACTATAAACCAGCACAAACCACCTCCGCATAAAAACATAAACACCATCAGCAAATTACCGTATAAACGCGCCATCGAGCTATTTTTGATCACGGCGGCGCTCAGGCCGTCCATCATTTTTTGGCGGTTATTGTATATTTTATGGGTAACGTCGGTTATCTCGTTCGAGATGCGGCGGGCACGAGGATTAGCTATAAAACTGGTATCGTTCATGTTACCGGTTTGGGCGTAACGGTACAGCAGCATGTTTTTTATCTTCACCTTTTCGTCTGCCAAAACACTGAGGCGGTCGAGATAACCTTTCACTTGCGGGTCATGTACGCCTATCTCTATTGAATCGAGATAATCCTTTACATACTTGATCTTTGAATCTACCCCTTGCAGGTGCGAAGTATCATCGGTAGCGATGGCCGCCCTAATGCGGGATTCAACACCCAACAAATCGCGGTCAATTTCGCGCAGGTGGTTGCTGGTATGCAGTTCTCGCAACAGGCTATCATTGCCCTTGCGCATGGAGCGCATGTTTTGCGAAAAGTTGAATTGAATAATTAACAGCAATATAGTGCCGGCAGCAAATGATGCCAGTATCAGGTAAGCAAATTTCTTATTGGTCATTACAAAAGGCGTTGAACGCATTGATGATCAGTAAATATGCAGCTGTTAAACCTAAATTAAATCTACAAATCGTTGGCAGGGGAATATCTGTCGGTGAACTGGCCTAAATTAACGATGGCTAAAAAACGTTCATCCTGCTGTTAAGCGCCTTGCGGTAAGCATCGGCCACTGGTAAAAATTTACCGCCAATTACCAGTCCGCCATCCTGCAGGGTATCTATTTTATCAATGGCGATGATATACGAGCGGTGCACCCTGATAAACCTTGCGGAAGGCAGTTTCTCTTCGGCCGATTTTAACGTGCCATGTATGGCGTATTCTTTTTTTGGGGTATAAAACTTTACGTAATCGCCCATAGCCTCGGCATACAAAATATCATCAAGTTTTAGTTTGCGAGTGATGTTTGAATCGCGTACAAAAATAAACTCGTCGTTTTTTACCTGTACATCATCATCTTTGCGGCTTTCAATAATTTCGCGGGCTTTGTTTACGGCCTGTAAAAACCTGCCGGGCGTAACGGGCTTTACCATGTAATCGGCAACGTTCAGTTCAAAGGCCTCTACGGCGTACTCTTTTTTTGATGTGGTGAAAATGATAACCAGATCTTTATTTTTAAGGTTGCGGGTAAGCTCCAGCCCGTCCATTTCGGGCATTTCGATATCCAGGAAAAGCAGATCGACAGATTGGGTTTGCAGGTGGTTATAAGCCTCCATCGCGCTGCAGTACTCGCAAATTACATCAAGATCTGTAACCTGGCTGGCCAAATGGCTCAGCGTGGCACGGGCAATAGGGTTATCGTCAACAATTAAGCTGGTCATTACAGGCAGGTGGTTTTTTATGCTAAGATAAGCATATTTTGCTTTTTGCCCCGGCCCTCCCTCCCAATACGGGAAGGCCGTTTTGTGGGGCAATAAGTGGTTATGATAGTGGGGTATTGCTTATCTGAAATGCGACCTCAGCATCCAGGCCATGCCTTCGTGGGTTTCCATCAGTCCGGTAATAAAATCGCTGGTACCTGCGTCATTGTAATCGCCTGCAAAAGCATTGATATTGCCGCGGATAAATTCGATGATACTTTCATGATCTTGCAGCAGTTCTTTAATAAAACCGAGGCTATCGTTTTTATGGTCGAGCTTTTCGGTTAAGTGGGTAAGCTGCAATAGCTGGGTTAAAGTAGCAGGCGCGTAATGGCCAATTTTGCGGATGCGTTCGGCAACGCTATCCATCACCTCATCAAGCTCATTGTATTGTTGCTCGAAAAAGATGTGCATGGCATGGAAATCCGGGCCTTCAATATTCCAGTGGGCATTGCGGGTTTTGGTGTATAATACAAACTCGTCGGCCAGTAATTTGGCTAACTGATCTGAAACGGCCTTGCGGTCGGCTTCGTTTATTCCGATGTTGGTTTTCATAAAGCGTTTTGATTTATTGTGATCTATTCGATGCGTGATGGATGGCTGTAATTGCTAAACAACCGTTTAATAGGGCAATACATGGTGAAGGCAGTTACTTCGAGGTAAAAAATAACCGGGGCTATCAGCAACATGGTGTGGGTATGATAATTCCAATCAACAGCCGAAAGTACGGGCATAGTAAACACCATGGCGCCACGGACCACGGCTTCGGTAGTGCTTAAGTTTTCAGCAGTATCATCAGGAAAAAGCTTAGCGGTAAGTTTACTCCAGGAAAAACCTTCGTGTGTAACCGGATCAGATTTTGAAACGGTTTTTAGTTTGGCAGACCTGTGCTTGGTGATATCTCTGGGATCGGGTGGTAAAAGCAATGTTTTCATGGTATCCTGTTTTACTTTGGTACCATAAAATTAGCCGCACGGCCTTAAAGCCCGCAGTTAAATTCGTTGAGCGGGCAGTTTGAATCGGTAAAAGGTATTTTGAGTAGGATGATGTTTAAACAGCTACTTAAACCAACACCATTTCGATGTGATCGATGCCGTCCTCATCGTAAACATCGCCTTCGGCTTTAAAACCGAAAATCTCGTAAAATTTAACAGCATAAAGCTGCGCTCCTATCCTGAGCGGTACATCACCGTACAGTTTTTTAGCAATATCGATGGCCAACTGCACCAATACTTTTCCTGCTCCCTTGCCCCTTACTTTACTGCTGCTAACTATTCGGCCAATGGATGCTTCGGGATATGATTTACCTGCGGGCACTATACGGGCGTAAGCCACCAATTCCTGTTCTTCATCAAATAATAGCAGGTGATGACAGGCATAGTCTTTATCATCCTGATCAAGAAACACGCAGTTTTGCTCCACTACAAAAATCTCGCTTCGGAGTTTTAGCGCCTGGTATAGTTCGGTAACAGTGAGATCGTTAAAAGGCTTGCAGATGTGGGTGTAGCTCATGGTGTAAATCTTATTTCGCACAAAGGGGAAACCGCAAAGCTTTCTTTGTGCGAATACGCTAAGGTATGAATTTGTGCAGAAGGGAAAAACTATAGTACTCTTTGCATAAAATCACTTACCTCGCCATACGATGAACATTGATTGGAGCAGATTTTTTAGCCCGTTCAATTGCCGATTGATAAGCTATAAAGGCGTTAACTTTTACCTTGATCGCGTTGGTGTTTATTGACGTGGTAACATTTCCGGTTAATTGAAGCGCCTGGTTCAGCAGCGGATCTGCCGGGTCGCCAAATTGTTTGAGGGGTAGTTCTGCAAACTCATCAACGGTATAATCGGGTATTAAGCCATTGCTGTAATCGCCTTTTCCGTTAGCGTTGTATAACTTAAATATCAGCGGATGTAGAACAAGATTTATCTGTGCCGGCTTACGTTCATCACCAATGGCAAAGCTGGCCATATCCTTGCCTATTGTTGTTTGCCCTATTTGTATAACAGACGTATAAGGTTTGAGGGCGTTGATCAGCAATTCGGCAGATGAAGCTGTAGCGGCGGTGGTTAATACGATCACTTTTTCGAGGTTTAAACGCCTGCTTTTAATATCCGAAAATGATTGCGGTTGATAATCGTTCTCCAACATGGTTTGTTGGAAACTGCGGTTGCTTCTGCCCCCGTTTTTATTGGCCTGGTATATAACAAAGGTTTGATCAGCATCTGTGTTGGTTAGCATCCCCCCTATTTTCGCCGCCGATGAAACGTCTCCGCCGGGATTGTAGCGAAGATCGATAATGAGGTTTGAGATGCCTGCAGTGCCTAATTTTGATAAAGAATCGAGCATGTTCCGGTCGAAAACGCCGTTAAAAGCATCATAAAAAACATACCCTGTTTTTTTTCCTCCCGAGCTGAATATTTTAGTGAGATATACAGGCTGCTCTGTAAAATATTGGGCGGATAAACTAAGCGTACCCGCGTTGATAAAAGCGCCTTCATTCAGGCTGGCCAATTGCAGTTTAACAGGACTGCCTTGCTTAAGGATATGCTGAATATTGTTAATACTTGTGCTATTAATAACGATATCATTAACAGCGGTAAAAAAGTCACCGCGCTTTAAACCTGCTTTGTAAGCCGCGCCGCCGGGTACTACCAGGGTTACTGTGGCAACTAACCCACTGGGTGCAGCAGTATTAGTGAGTATAGCATAATCAAACCCGTAATAGCCAAATGATGAATATTCTGTTTTTACTTCATCCGGATCATCCAGGTAGGAGAACCTGTCGGCACTGTTGAGCAGGCTTTTGAAAAATGACGTTGCCGATGTGCCCAAGGCTGGGCTTTTAGGTAAAGCTTCATTCCAGTAATAATATACCTGCATACTATCCAAAATCCATTTTTGAGTGGCAGATAGGTTATTGGATGGCACATTATCCTTTTTACACGATAAACAGGTTATTATCAGCATTAAATAGAAAAGAGGGAAACAGCGCGGGGTTTTCGTTTTCATCAGATAGTATTGTACTTGTCTATGATACGTTTGGCAAAAGCCCTATTCCCTATTGAAGAATGATATTTTTATATTCTACGATATTTTCAGCCTTGATTCCTTATAACTCATTCAATAAATCACCGGCATCCTGCAATTTAATCTTTCCCTCTTTATATAATCTGATCTCTCGGGCGGATTTTTTTAAACGATCATAGATGACTTGCTCCGACAGGGTAAGTGATTTTTCAGGAATGTCAGACCGCTGTTCCGCGTAGTCTAATCCCAAGGCATCAAAAATGGCTCTAACAGCTTTTTCCATTTTTTCGTCCTCAATATCTACGATTAATCTTGACATCTCTAACAAAAATAAAAATATAATGATGCTAATCATATGCCGACCAGTTAAATACTAACAAAATACTACAGGACACATATAGGGACTAAACGCATCTATTTAATTTCTATCAACACGAACCAACATAGGCTGCCGTATCGCGATTTGGTTTCCTTGCATCTGATAATGGCGTTCAAGTGATCTAAAAAAACTATTTCAAAAAAACTTCAAATACCAATAGGGAATCCCCCTCTCCCCGGCGTAATACCAATAAAAACGGAAATACACCACCACATGGCCGATACGATCACCAAAGCATTACTCAAAAAATATTTCGAGGGCAATTGTACACTCGATGAAAAGAAACAGGTATTAGCCTACCTGGAACAGGATGATCAATCGGTACTGGATGAGTATATTATGGAACAGGCTACTGAAGGCAAACCTATTGAAACCTCGGAGGGAATTAAAAAGGATTTTTTTGCCCGGCTTAGTGCCATTATCAACAAACCTGCCGAACGTAAAATAATCAGCTGGAAAATCAGCTGGAAGCCTGCAACAACCTACCGCGTGGCGGCAAGCCTGGCTTTATTGATGGTAGTTGGTATGGTGTATTGGCTGGGCAGCAACAGGAAAAACGGACAGGCGCAACAACTGGTTACCATCAGCAACCGCGAAAAGCTTACCCATAAAATTGTTTTGAGCGATGGTACACAGGTATGGCTTAACCCCAACTCATCCATTAGCTACAGTAAAAACAACTTTGCCGATACCAGCAGGGAAGTCAGCATGACCGGCGAGGCCTTTTTTGATGTAAGCCATGATGCTAATAAACCATTCAGGGTAACATCGGGCAATATTGTTACCCGGGTTTTGGGTACGGCCTTCAACATCACTGCTTATAAAGCCGAAAAAAACATCCATGTACTACTTGTACGCGGCAAAGTACAGGTAACATCTGGCACACAACACAGGGTGCTTTTACCGGGACAACTATTAAGCTATAACAATTACAACAGCAATATCGATGTACACAGTGTGGCTATCGATGGCAAAATGGAAGCATTTACCAGCGGCAAAATGGTATTTGACAACGTTCCCTTGGCCTCTGCAATTAAACGAATTGCTGATGCTTACGCTGTGCAAATCGACCTGAAAGATAGCTCGGTGCTACAAAACAAAATGATAACAGGTGCATACGCCCGCAACACACCCGACGAGGTTTTACGCCGCGTGCTGTTCATTCACGGGCTGAAGTTTAAAAAGAAAGGGGAACATGAGTACACGATAAATAACTAAGCCCTTTCTGTAAAAATTGGGAATACCGCGGCAACGGTATCCCCGGTTAAATTTTGAAATGAGTTCTCGAAAAACGCTATCCAAAAATTTATGTACGTAATTACTAATAATAATTTCTTCAAGCAAAAAAAATACCCGTTCATCGTTCTTATCATCTTTTTTGTTCTGTTTTATGCTGTAACCAAGGCAAACGCTCAGGCTAACGTATCCCAACTGCGTAACCCGGTAAGCCTTACAATTGCTGCAGCCAATTTAGATGACGTACTGGTACAGTTAAAAAAACAATCGACCTATGATTTTTTCTACGATAAAGAAGCCGCTAAAAAAGTAAAGGTCAATAACCTAAAATTCAGCAACGCCCCCATGGGCAATGTACTAACCGACCTAAAGAAAAACCTTTCGCTCGAATATGATCTGGAAGGGAAAGAAATATCGGTGCGGATTGAAAAACGCCCAATACAAACTCCATCCAAACAACAAAAAGACGGTAAAATTACCGGTAAAGTACTTGACGATAAGGGCGAAACCCTCCCCGGCGCTACCATTAAACTGGTAGAAGCCAATAAGGCCATCCAAAGCGCGCCCGATGGTTCGTACCTGTTTGTAATTGCGCCGGGCACTTATACTATCGAAATCACTTACATCTCGTTCCAATCGCAACGCATCTCGGCCATTTTAGTTAATGCTGATAAAAGCACCTTGTTAGATATTGCCATGAAACCGGCCCAAAACGCGTTGAGCGAGGTGGTGATCAAATCCGATTACAAAAAAGCATCTGTAGAAGGCCTTTACGCCAGGCAGAAAAACAATGCCTCGATGTCTGACGGTATCACCGCCGAACAGATCAGCCGTACGCCCGATAACAATACCGCGCAAGTGCTTACCCGTGTTAGCGGTTTGCAGGTATCCCAAAACCGGTTTGTGGTAGTACGCGGTATGAGCGATCGTTACAACAACGTTATGCTTAACGGTTCACCATTACCAAGCAGCGAACCAAATCGTCGCGATTTTGCTTTCGATGTGATCCCGAGTTCGCTGGTTGATAACATCGTTGTAAACAAAACCGCCACCCCCGACCTGACCGGCGAATTTACCGGCGGGCTGGTGCAAATAACCACCAAAGATATCCCCGACGAAAATTATGTGCAGCTTACCATTGGCGGCGGCTATAACAGCCGCGCTACCGGTAAGGATTTTATAAGCGGATACCGTGGTACGGCCAACTACTTCGGCTTTGCGAATGATTATCAGCGTAAGCCAACGGGTATGAGCCTGGGCGAATATGATAATTTAGCCTTGCTAATTGCAGGCAACACCGCAACAGCCAATCAAAAGGCACAAGGCGCTAAGTTTTTGAGCACCTTACCCGATAACTGGGCTTTACGTAAATACACCGCCCAGCCCATTCAAAGCTACCAGTTTACGGCAGCGCACAGCTTTCCGTTTAAGGATAATTCAACGCTGGGCATCGTAGCAGCCCTCACCTACCGTAATGAACAGCTCAATAACCAGCATGATGTTAACCAGTTAGGAACACGAGATTATAAGGGCACAGATTATATATTCAATACACTTTGGGGCGGAAGCATAAACCTTGGCTATGCCAGCGGTAAAAATAAATTCACCCTCAAAAACACTTATAACCGCCGCTTTAATGATAAATATTTTACGTTTTCGGGTAATAATGAGGAAAATAGCGTTTACGCCAACGCCTATAGCAATCAAACGGTTATTAACCAGCTATTTCAAACCAATTTTACCGGCGAGCATACTTTAGGCAAACGCGGCATAAAGGCTGATTATGGTTTTGCCCTGGCCACTGTAAACCGTGATCAGCCTTTTACCAGGCTTATGTACCAATATCGCACCAAAAACATCCAGAATACTGATTATTACTTTTATAATTTTAACGACGGAGGCTTTAGTAACGGCAATATATTTTACTCAAATCTTGCCGAGAAACGTTATACATGGCAAGGCAACCTTAGTTTCCCATTCCGCTTTAACCAGCTAAACCACACAGTAAAACTGGGCTACCAAGGCAGTTACCGCCGCGCCGATTTTGGGGCCGATTTTTATCGCATTAAAAACACCGATGGCTTTTTTGACAATCGATATGACGGCTTAGCATATTATGATGTTTACAACTCGTCCCAATTTGCCAACGGAAGCCTGTTTTTGTTTCCCACCGTTGCGCAGGGAAACGGTATAACCAGAAATGATGCCGGCACCGGTTATAAAGGCAGGCAAAATTTAAACTCGTTTTACGGCATGGTTGATGTGAAACCTGTTAAAGACCTGCGTCTTATTGCCGGTGTAAGGTACGAACGCAACCAGCAAAATGTTTTTACAACCACGCGCGGCAAGGCCCTTCCTGGCGGAGTGTACCCACTTGTTGACAGCCTGATCCAATCAAAAAATAACGACTGGCTACCATCAGTTAACGCCATTTATGCCCTAAACCCTAAAATGAATATCAGGGCCGCTTATTACAAAACCATAGCCCGGCCCGATTTTAGAGAGCTATCGTTTTTTAGCTATTTTGATTACGACCTGTTTGCATCAGTAAGCGGAGGTAACCTAAAGCGTACCACGGTGCAAAATTACGATTTGAGGTATGAGTTTTACCCCTCTCCCGGCGAGATCCTGTCAATTTCGGGTTTTCATAAAAAATTTACCAACCCTATTGAGGTGGTGGTATCCACATCAGCATCACGTTACCAATATTATGTAAACCTGCAATCGGCTAAAAATACCGGTTTTGAGATTGATGCCCGTAAATCGCTAAATTTTATATCTCCCTCGTCCTTTTTGAAAGACATATATCTTTCGGGCAACTTTACCTACATAGATGCCAGTGTCGACCTCGGAAACGCATTTACGAAAGACCCTGATGGTAAATTAGTGTCGGCTAAACGTAACCGCCCGTTGATAGGCCAATCACCCTATATTATTAACGCGGGCATATTATACACCGGTAAGCATTTTGGCTTTAATACTACCTACAATCGCTTTGGCCGACGCATCGTATTCGCATCGCCCGACAGATCGGAAGATCTGTATGAAAACGGTAGAGATGTGATTGACTTGCAGTTGAGCTACAAGTTTATGAAGGATAACAAAGCCGAGTTTCGTTTAAATGTGAGCAACCTGTTGAACAGCCAGATGTTTTATTACAGGAATCACTATAAATCAGCTAATCCGGATAATACCCAGCTAATCCCCTCGGTGCAGCCTTACCCGGGTGCCAGTGAAGAACCTTTGCCGGCCGAACAAATTGACCCTAAAGGCACAAAATATAATGCTAAGTACGATACTAAGATATATACCTGGCAGTACGGCACTACATCTACGCTCAATTTTATTTATCGCTTTTAATTACAACCATCATATAAATTTTAAAAAGAAAGGAACACAACACATCTACCTAAAAACAAAAAAGCCCGAGCAGCTTACCGGCTTAAAAGGTGAAGCCAATTAAAAACCCAAATTGAATAAACAGAACCAAATTTCTATTTATTTAAAAAAACGCATACTATGAAAATGCAATTTAAATCTATCAGTTTATTTGTACTTGCTGCAGCTTTAGGCTTAAGCAGCTGTAAAAAAGAAGCGGCCGTTAACACTCAAAATGGTGATTTCGACCGTTCATCAAAAGCTTTATTTCCTGATACCCACACGCTGCCAACAGCTACCGGTACCATCAGCGGCCTTATCACCAGCAATATCACCCTTACAAGCGATAAAGTATGGTTTATTAACGGCCCAACCTTTGTTGATAGCTTAGTTACCATCACAATCCAACCTGGTACTTATGTAAAAGGCTTACCTGCTACATCTACAACAAGCGGTTTCCCATCTTACCTGGTAATCAGAAGAGGTGCTAAGATCGATGCGCAGGGTACTACTGCTAACCCTATCGTATTTACATCATCTAAACCAGCCGGCCAACGTAACAAAGGCGATTGGGGCGGTGTGGTACTTTTAGGTAAAGCGCCAACCAACCAGGCTAAACCACAAATTGAAGGTATCCCGGCAGCACAAATCCCTGCAGGTTTAGCAGGTAAAGACGCTATCGGTTACGGTGGTTCAACCGAACTTGATAATTCAGGTATTTTAAGAAACGTTCGTATTGAATTTGCCGGCGTAATTGTTGACGTTGAGCTTGGTAACGAACTTAACGCCCTTACTTTAGGTGGCGTTGGTGCAGGTACTACTATCGATCACGTACAAACTTCTTATGGTGCTGATGACGGTTTTGAATTTTTCGGTGGTTCGGTAAACGCTAAATACCTGATCTCTTATGGTAATGATGATGATGATCTGGATTTTGACCAAGGTTTCCAGGGTTCAATCCAGTTTGCCCTTGCAGCTAAAGATTTAACCAAATCTTTTTCATCAAGCCCTAACGGTATCGAAAGTAATAACATCTCTGCTCCTATCGCTACAACAGGTGGTTCATTTCCTACCCGCGTTACACAAGCGGTTTTATCAAACATTACCTTTGTTGGCGGTGCTACAGCAGGTCCGTCTGCAGGTATCGGTCATTTGTTCCGTGTAAACTCAAGCTATAAAGTACGCAACTCAATTAACTTTGGCTTTGATAACGGCGCAACTTTAATTAACACTACCGGCAGCGAATATTCAAACAGCTATGTACATGGTTATAGCTCTGCTGTTACAGGTACCGCTGCAACTTCAACTGCTGTTACTTCATTAACTGGTGCTAATCCTAACAACACAATCAAATTGGTTCTTCCGTTCAGCGCAACTGCTCCTGATTGGAGAATCCAGGCATCTGCACCGGCAGGTATCAGAACAGGTGCGGTATTTACCGGTTTAGCTGTTACTCACCCAGGTGGTACTTTCACAGCATTTGATACTACTCCTGCTTATTTAGGAGCATTTGGTTTACAATCTGCTGCCCGTTGGGATAGCGGTGGTTGGGCTTCTTACGAGCCTTTCACCAATGCTTACTAATTAAAATTTATTCTGAGCGGTTATAATTAAAAGATTCTGAGTACCGTGGGCATAAGCCTACGGTACTTTTTAAATTAATTTTATGAAAAAAATCAAACTCCTGTTTTTAATTACATTGATCAGTCAACTCTTTTTTGCTTGTAAAAAAGACGGGGAACTTATAGAAGCTAAAAGCTACGGAAGCTTCAACATTAGTTCAACAACTACTGCCGAAGTAGGCAACCTTTTAGTTGATGTTGATGGAAAAATAACAGATACGCTAAAAGCACCATCGGCTACCAAAACCATTAAAACATACGTAGGTAAGCGTAAAATTAAGATATATCAACCTGGTAAATCGGGCACCCCCGTAGTCGATACTACTTTAGATATAGAAGGCATAACCTCAAAACTGACATTTTTGTACACCGGCGATTTGAAAATTATTGGAGGAGGCTATGATGGCAGCACGAAACCCGCGGCCGGTAATAGTTTGGTGCAGTTTGTTAACCTTGATAAATCGTTGCCACCAGTATTGAATATGAAAATTTACGAAATTTACTACAACGAGGCAGGAGACTATTTTACGGACGAGGTAACTGCTGTAAAAGGAATAAGCAGAACAGGATTTACTCCTTATCTTGAATTACCGCCACCAAAACACGTTGATGATGGCTTTGGTGGATATTATTTTGAAGTTTTTAACGCTGCTAACAACGAAAAATTGGTTGACATTCTAACAGATTTCCCGACAATATATTTTGATTTGACAGGAGGATCAGTATTCATATCCAATAAGGTGATGTCGTTAGGGATATTAAAAGACCCTGGAAGTGGCACTTTTATTTCAACTGTTATTTACGATACAGAGATCAAATAACTCAAAAACAATCAGCATATATAACAAAAAAAGCCGGCCCCAAATCACCGGCTTTTTTTAAAAATGCAATTTATCCATCAGGTAATTTCTTATCCGGGGATATCTGCAAAAATAAGATTTTTTAGCTATTAATTCTATGTAATTTTAATATTAACCAGCGGTTGATATTTTTTGAATTAATTAAAACCGAACAACTGTGTTGTAGTTTTTCAGCGCTTTATATCAGCCCCTCAGTAATTCGGTTAATAACACCACGGTTACTGACGACAGGCTACCAACCTCGTAAGCAAGCTTTACCTGCCGCCTAATCTCTTTCGAAGCCTCATTTAAATGATTATCAACTGTTTTGGGGGAGATCCCTAAACTAAGGGCTATATTTTTATAACTCAGCCCATCCTCCTTAAACATACGGTAAACGCGCTGGCGCTTTAAAGGCATTTTTTCAATAATACGCTGCACTATCCCCTCGTACTCCTTCAGTTCGGTATTACCTGCAACTGTGTTTGATGTGCCAACTGCAAGGTAACCTAATTCTTCCTGGGCTATTTCGTGACGGCATTTTTTTCGCACTTCGTCCCTGAAAGCGTTGCGGGCGTAAACATATAATATGGGGGCATAATTGCCCTGATCTTCAAGCTCATCAAGCTTTTCCCATAGTTTAATGTAAGCCGTTTGCAGCAGATCGTTGGTTTGCTCTTCGTCGCGCGTGAGTTTTAAAAAAGTACTCCTGAGTGTGTTAAAGGTTTGGTTATAAATATCTCCGAAACGAGTTAACCGGGCGGTTTTATCAGTTAATTTCATATGCAGGTTTTACGTATGTAAATTACCCGCATCATATTAACTGAATGTTAAAACCTAAAGATATTTATAAGTATTACAAACTATCTTATAAATAATAAATACAACTAACCAATAATCAAAAGATAAGTTCCCGCTATCTAAATTAATTAGCCCCTGCTATCAACTGGATAGCCTCTTCGCGGGTTTTATTTTCGATGGCCATTACAAACTCAACCGGGCCACCACCTTTGCCGCAGCCAAAGCATTGAAAAATATTTTTTTCGGGCGATACCATCAGTGATGTTGCCTGGTCTTTATGAAAAGGGCAACGGCCTTTCAGGTTTCGGCGACTGGCCTCAAGCAATACATATTTTGAAACAATTCGTACAAGATCGGCCTGTACCGGCGACAGGGAATGAGATGCAGACATGTTGTGCAGTAGTATATTTAATCAGACCGCGAAAATAAATCTTTACCGCAAAGCACAGCGGAATTGTTGAAAAATAGCACCTTTTCAACAGGGCATTACAGCATTTCCCCGCCATAATGTAGCGATTTGCCCACCCTTCCCGTAATCCGTTATAAATCCTGTATAATTATGAAATTGATATTAAGCTTTATTTTATTAGCGGTTGTTTCGGCAAATTCATGCAAAAAAGCGAACGAACCGGTTGCCAATCTTAACGGAACTTATAAAGGTACCTTTCAACGCAAGGTTTCTGGCGCGGGAGACGTGGCCAATGTAACTTTAAATTTTTCGGCCGATAAGTGGAACGGGCAATCGCAAATAGCCAAATATCCGGCTTTAAGCGAGGGTACATTCAGCATTAAAGGCGACAGCATCAGCTTTAAAAACGAAAGTATGTGGACGGCAGAGTTTGATTGGTCGCTGATATTAAATGGTGGTTATCAGCTTAAATCATCCGGCAAAAATGTGGTGATCACCAAAACTTACAGCAACGGTAATATTGATATTTACACCCTGGCCAAACAATAGTAAATAAAAACGGGCGGGCAACTTTCATTGTCCACCCGTTAACACTAAAAGAAAACTCTTACAAAGCTGGTGTACCGCTATTAAGTATTTTCCAGATAGCAGCACCCGGCGTAGGGAAACTAACACCTTTTGTACTACCCTTAACACCGGCATCCTGGCCGAAAAAGTACAATGGGTGATTTTTATAAACCAATTGCGATTTGCCAAAAGTGTTGATCAATGTAAAATCGCCTTTGGTAAGTATTGATGGAATGCTGCCGATAGCATCAACATTATCTAAAGGCCAAACAGCATCATTGCTGAAATCAGATTTGGTAAAATTGTTTTTTTGCGACGCATCCTTAGTAAACAAGTAAAGTGTATGGCCTTTGGCATCGGTAAGGTATGATGACGCGCCTGTGCCTGCTATACCCTGATCGTTATAGTTTGCACCATCGTGGCCAACAAGTTGCGCCGAAGCAACCATCACGGTATAATCGGCTTTAGCAACTACCCAAAGACCGGCAACACCATCGCCCTTTACATCGCCCTGAGCCGCATCATTCATAAAATAATATAGTGGCCAATTTTTGTAGGTGGTTTGTTTTGAACCATCGGCACGGGTAATTACGCCAAAGTCGGCTGCATCAAGACCTGTACCAATTGATGGATTTGCTTTGTAAAATACTGGCCAGGTTACCGCGCAGCCGTCAACGCAATTTGAAGTAGTCCCGGCATCTTTGGCAAAAGCATACAACGCGCGACCTGCATTATCCGTAATTATGGCACCGAACTTAGCATCGGTAGTAAGTTTCACACCTGTAACTGCAACAGGCGTAGGCGTTGTTGGTTTGTTATCATTGTTTTTTGAGCATGAGCTGAAGATAGTAGCAGCCGAGATAAAAGAAGCTATAGCTAAATAGCGCAGATTTTTCGTTTTCATTTTTTAAAAGATTTGATTTTTGGTTGTTTTTCGAAAGCATTACAAGGCGATATGGGGATGCGTTGCTTGTAGTGAAAAAAAAATTTAAACGATTGAGCTGCTGGGGATGCTAAATTTTTCTGAACCGGGATTTGGGTGGATTTTTGAGATTAATGGGATAAAAAACAGGCCTACGGGACGTGAAGACACGCCCGCAGGGAAAACAAAATCCTATCCATCCTAAAAATCCCCCCAAATCCCGGTTCAGACCAACAACTGCCCACTGCCTACTTAAAACTGCAAACTGATATTTCTTCCTGTTAATTTTTTTTCAAAAGGCGAGGCAACCATTTGCCCGGTTTTGCTGTGATACCCTCACAATGGAAAACAAATACCGTAAACCAAAACGCCCCCAATGGTTGAAGAAGAATTACAAAAAGTATTAGCAGGTTGCCTGAAACAAGATCGGAAGGATCAAAAACTGTTATATAAGTCTTTTTATGGCTTTGCCATGGGTATTTGTTTACGGTATGCCGGCAACAGGTATGAAGCATCGGAGATCATGAACCAAGGCTTTTTGAAAGTTTTTACCAAGCTTGAACAGTTTGATACCAATAAGCCATTCAAAGCCTGGTTAGGGCGGATCATGATCAACACATCTATTAATTATTATCGCAGCAACCTTAAAATGGCCTATGCCGATGACATTGACGAGGTAGAGGTAATGAGCAATCACGAATTGCCCGATCATAAACTGGCCTATGATGATCTGCTGGCTATGGTGCAGCAACTGCCTCAGGCTTACCGTACGGTATTTAACTTATATGCCATTGAAGGTTACGCACACGAAGAGATAGGAAAAATGCTGGGGATAAGTGATGGTACATCAAAATCGAATTTATTTAAAGCGAGGGAGAAATTACGGAAGATGATCCTGGCCGCTTCTACCCTGCCGGGCACTTATGGCAGTGGTTATAGCGCTCACGACAACGCCAGTCCCTTCAAATTAAATACCTCTATTAATAACAAATAAATGGACCATTCTGATAAAAATAAAATAGATAGCCTGTTTAGGGAAAGCTTCGCGCTAAGCAACAGGCAACCCGTTTTCGTTGAGGAAGAATGGGAGATGATGGAAAGCCTGCTGGTACAGGAACCCGTAAAAAAAAACAACATTATATGGTTGTACCGCCTAACAGCAGGTATAGCCGCTGGTTTGTTATTATTTATTGGTATCCATTTCGCGGTAAAAAATACGGATAACGGGGATCAGCAAATAGCTGTTATCCCGGTTAAAACCGATACGCTACAGCATAATGCAACAACCATCAATAAGCCTTTAAAGCAGGATACCCTACCTGTTTTAAAAAATCCGGTTCTGCCTACTGTTATTTCTGCCCGGGATTATACGATGGCTAAATCGAGGAGTAGCAAAACCGTTGCGCCATCAACACAGCCGTTAGATAGCACTACCGACAAGCCAGATGATACAATAACGGAAACCAACAATAAGCTGGCCGATGCAAACGTGATAAAAACAGATACCGTGGTTAGCAATACAAACCTCACTGCTAATACTACCGCAAGCGTTGATACACCCTTAACAGTTGCGCCTCCAATTAAAAACGGTATAGCCAAAAAGCAACATTCATTCAGCGGACCAAAAATAACATTGGCCATTTTAGCCGCGCCTGATGTTAATGGGGTAAACTCGTTTAAGGGAGCGCAAACCGGTGGTAACTTTTCTGTACAAGCATCGGTTAAGCTAACGTCAAAATTAAGCGTAACTACGGGAGCCGCTTATGCTATTAAGCCTTATGAAACCGGGTTTAGTAATTACCGGTCGGGCAACCCAGCCTGGTGGCGCACCATGTGGGCAGCGAAACCGCAGGATGTGATGGCCAATTGCAAGGTGCTGGATATTCCGCTTAACCTGGATTATCAGCTGTTTAAAAAGGGAGGTAACGATTTTTCGGTAGGTGCTGGCGTGTCATCTTATTTTATGCTGAACGAACGGTATAGCTTCGCCTTTGCCGATCCTTCGGCTACTCCGGCACAGCTACAGGTTAGCAACCGTAACCAGCATCTGTTTGGAGTATTCAACATTCAGGCTACTTATCAGCATAAATTAAACAGCCGCTTTGGGTTATTGGTGCAGCCTTATGCTAAACTACCTTTTAGCCGGATAGGCTTGGGGCAGGTAAATCTGAAATCGGCAGGGGTAGCGGTTGGTTTTAACTGGAATATACATTCGTTTAACAAATGATCTGTTTGCGAAAACATCACGTTTTTTAGTCGGGGATTACTCCGCGCCTACCCATGACATAATAAAATTAAGGTCGTGCTGAACTTGTTTCACTGTTGTCCGGGGAACTTTCGTTTCCTATCTAAAAACCTTTTTTAAGGCCTCAAAAAGGCCTTTTTTTATGCTGTTTTAAATGCAAGCCCCCTGTGTTTTTAAATTATTGAATCTCTTTTTAAAATCCGGCTGTCCGGTAAAAATTTAATCGAAACTAAGCTTTTCCTGCGGTTAGACCGTTTATGGTTGCGTTGTAGTGTTTCAAAAAGTTTTTAGTGTATAATATCGCAGCTATTTCGATACCGGCTGTCCGGTAAAACTTTTTGAAAAACCTTTCCCCGGACAACAGTGAACTTGTTTCAGCATCCCACTTGCTAAGCAAAGCGGCTACTTGTCCTGTGGAATGCCGATCCGCTAACCAGCGTACGACACGACGGCGGAGAAGTGTCATATCTCCTTCAGAGGCCTCGGCTTTTATTTACAACCCATGAATAATTAAAAATGGGTGTCATGCTGAGCCTATCGAAGCATGGTGGGCAGGGCCTCTGCGCGCGACTCTTCGACAAGCTCAGAGTGACAGGCACACCCCCCAAATGTAATATATACTTAAGAGGCAACCGCTTTTACTTCCTCGCAATGACGTGGGAGAATTTATTCGTTTTTAAACAGCTTCTAAGATGATAATCAAAATAATATCCCAATTAAAGTAGCTTTTTCGCTGCTTTCAACCATTCGCGGGCTATTAATTCGTGTCCTGCTGGCATAGGGTGAACGCCATCCCAAATCCAGTGTTCAGCCGGTGCTTTTTGGAGGGCTTTGTTAAATACCTCCTGCAACGGAACATAAACCGCGTTAAACTTTAACGCGAGGGTTTTAACAACCGCTTGTCGCTTTTTAACCTCGGTAGTCCACAGTTCAGCATTTTTGTTTACCATGCCCAATGGTAAAATAAATGGTTCAAGCAAAACCAGTTTAACGTTAGGTAAGGCGGCAAGGGTATCGGTTAGCAGTTTATCGTAAGCATGTTCAAAATCTTCAACGGTAGCCTTATCGCCTTGCATCACTATCCTGTGCACATCATTAACGCCAATTAATATACTTAATACATCGGGATTGAGATCCAGCGTATCCTTTTGCCAGCGGTTGGCCAGATCGTTTACTGTATTACCGCTGATGCCGCGGTTAAAAAATTGATAATCTTTACCGGGATAATCAAAATTGGTGCGTGCTGTAATTAGATAAGCGTAACCTTGACCGTACACATGGTTCCAGTCTTTATCAAAACTGCGCCCGCCATCGGTT
This sequence comes from Mucilaginibacter sp. CAU 1740, assembly GCF_039839285.1. Taxonomy (NCBI): domain Bacteria; kingdom Pseudomonadati; phylum Bacteroidota; class Sphingobacteriia; order Sphingobacteriales; family Sphingobacteriaceae; genus Mucilaginibacter; species Mucilaginibacter sp. CAU 1740. The sequence goes on from NZ_JBDOQS010000017.1 coordinate 56,009, forward strand.
ATCGAATCGCCCTGAAAAAGGATGACCTTTCCCTTCGCATCATCAGATAGATCATGTCCTGCTTTTGGGAATGCAGAAACTAAAGCCGGAACAGCCATAGCTGCTCCCGCAAGCGAAGTTTTCTTTAAAAAATCTCTCCTGGTATTGCTCATAGGGCGCTGGTTAACTGGTATGATTTACCTTTTTGAGTATTGAACACCAACTCATATCCTTCTTTTACTTTAGATGGCGCGGCGGCTACACCAGTCACCTTTAGTTTTGATGAAGATACTACACGGCAGGTGCCTCCTGTTTTTGATAGAATGCTTGCGTTGGTTACTTTCCCGGCGGCCCATTTCATATCTACTACAAAAGCGCCTCTTGCTACTAAGCCTTTCAACTGGCCTGCGCCCCATGCGTCTGGCAATGCAGGTAGTAAATGAATATTATTGTTTTGGCTTTGCAGCAGCATTTCGGCTAAGCCTGATGTGCCGCCGAAATTACCATCTATCTGGAATGGCGGATGGGCATCAAACATGTTAGGGTAAAGTCCCCCACCCTCGCTATAGTTGGTTTCGCTGGTTCCGGTAAGCCTTAGCAAGTCGCGGTATAATTTGTAGGCGTGGTTACCATCTCTCAACCTCGCCCAAAGGTTTACCTTCCAGGCCAGGCTCCAGCCTGTACTTTCATCACCACGCAGCTCCAAAGTTCTTTTGGCAGCGGCAGCCAGTTCGGGGTTTTTAGCTATCGAAATTTCGTTAGCCGGATAAACCGAATATAGATGTGAAACGTGACGGTGGTGCGGATCTGGAGATTCCTGATCTTTGTACCATTCCTGCAATTGTCCCTTGCTGCCAATTTGGTATGGAATCAGTTTACTTTTTTTGGCGATAAGCCTATTACGAAAATCCGCGTCAACCCCTAATATTTTGCTTGCAGCTACGAGGTTATCAAACAGATCGCGGATGATGCCCATATCCATAGTAGTGGAAACGGAAACCTCGCCGGTTTTACCGGGAGCGTATATAAAATCATTCTCGGGCGACATGGAAGGGGCCGTAACCAAATGCCCCTTACCATCAGGTACCAGCCAATCTAAAGTAAATTCGGCAGCGCCTTTCATTAATGGGTAGGCAGTATTTTTCAAAAACTCTTTATCGCCAGTGTACAGGTAATGCTCCCATAAATGGCGTGTAAGCCAATCACCTCCCATAGCCCAGTTGGCCCATTTTGGTTCGCCTTTACCAAAATCTCCTACCGGGTTGGCCATAGCCCAAAGATCAGTATTGTGGTGTGTTACCCAGCCTTGCGCATGGTAATAGCTTTTGGCTACTTCACCGCCTGTTTCAGATAAACCTTTTATCAATTGAAACAGCGGCGTGTGCATTTCAGAAAGGTTACAATCTTCAGCCATCCAATAGTTCATCTGCACATTGATATTGCTGGTATAGTTTGAGCTCCATGGCGCGCGAAGTTCTTTATTCCAGATGCCCTGCAGGTTGGCAGGTACATCTTTGGTACGTGAGCTGCTGATTAACAGGTAACGGCCATATTGAAAGTACAAAGCTTCCAAACCCGGATCGGCACCGTTGTTTTTATTGTATTCGGCCAACCTTTTATCGGTAGGCAACTCACCATGATTGCCCTTGCCATTATTCAGATTAAGGCTTACACGGTTGAAATATTTTTGATAATCGGCAGTGTGGGCTGCAAGTAATTGCGCATATGTTTTTTTAGCGGCGTTGTTCAGATAAGTTTCGGCTACTTTTTCGTTGCCATCGGGGCATTTGTTATAGGCTACAAAACTGGTTGCAGCTGTAACGTACAGCGTAATTGTCGATGCGCCTTTTACAATAATACCGCTGGTATCGGAAGTTATTTTGCCATCGTTACTTACGGCTTTGGCCAATAATTCGTAACGCATGCCTCGGCATTTATCATCATCGGCATAAACAATCGGGTTGCTCGAATCAACATAACTTGGTTCAACATGCGCGGGGGCTTTACCGGCCAGTTGCAAAACGTTGCTACCAATAACACTTTTTTGAAAACGGAGTTGGCTGCCTGTGTTTATTTTGAGATCGAGTTGTTTAGGTTTATCGGCCGAGATCCTGATCACAATAACCTTATCAGGTGCTGAAGCAAAGATCTCGCGTTTATAATTTACACCATTTACCGTATATTTTGTGGTAGCCACCGCGTTGCCAATGTTCAGGTCGCGGTAGTAAGCGCCTTGTTTTGCGCCGCCGAAAGTTTGTTTGATATGCAGATCGCCAAGTGGTAAAAAACTTTCAGAGTACAAACCCTGCATCTTTTGAGTAAGATCATGCGCTTTTTGATAATCTTCTTTCAATAAGGCTTCGCGCACTTGTGCCAGGTGTTGAAACGCCTCGGGGTTAATGTTTTTCTTAACCGGCCCGCCCGACCATAAGGTGGCTTCATTTAGCTGCAGCAACTCATCATCAACACCTCCAAAAACCATAGCACCTAACGTACCATTACCTATAGGGAGGGCTTCAGTCCATTCCTTTGCAGGTTGTTTATACCATAATGTGTTGTTTTGCGCGTTGGCAGTAAGGGCGGCGAGTTGCATGCATAGTGGTGCAACCACTAACATTAATGTTGCTTTCAGACCTTGGTTCATAAAATAGATTACAATTGTTTTTACAAGTATAACAATGCCATCGCGATAAAAAATAATGCTTATTGGCATTTTTATGCGCAAAAACGTAGGCAACTACAATTTTCAGGCGCAACACAAAATAGCGGGATGCAGTTCGCGCCTTTTAAAACGATCTGATGCGCCAGCCACAGCAAACTGTTTAAAACGCGCCATACTTTTGATGTCTTCCAGCTTACGGGAGCTTTCCGGATCTGATTGTAATTGGGCCAATACTTCAAAATCGTCTTTCAGCAGGTCTGATTTCTTGATTATTTCTTTTTCAAGAGCATTTCGTAGCACCTCTGCCAGCTTAATATTAGCATAAACATGCTCGGGCTTTTTAAAGTATTCATTGTTCAGTTCGGTGAATTTATTACTGATCCATTCGGCTGTTTCCATGCTTACTAAAGCCATTCTCCCGTCCTGCAAAACCAATTGAGATAAGAAACGGCGAACATCGTCAATACTGGTTAATCCGGCGTGGTACAGGTCACGAAGCGTATAATCAACCCTGTCCGCACAAAGATCTGGCAGCGGTTGTTCGAGTATGCTGTAGTCTTCTCTAAATAAAATTCCCTGCTCAAAACCATGCTTTTCTAAAATCGACGGGATCTCAGATCTCATGATCACTTGTTTGTAAATGCTTTCGTGATAATCTTCGTTAGCATTATCAAAAATATAATCGGCAACATGCGAGAAGGCGGTATGCGAAACATCGTGCAACAAAGCAGCGATCTGCTCTTCCATACTACCGCCAAGGTGTTTTACCAAATACATTACCCCTACCGAATGCTCGTAACGGGTATGGTTAATTGCCGGATCAATCAGGAAAATAGCCCCACCCTGGTGTACATTTTTTAACCTTTGCATTGGGGCGGAATTAAGCAAATCGATTAGCACCGGTTCTATCTCAAACTCACCGTATAGGATATCATTAAGTTGCATCATATTAGTATTACCAATGTTTGTACCAGTTACGTTGTAAAGTTAGGAACTTTAATTATAAATACTAATATTTTTAGCAAAAATCAATCGACATAAAACAAGAAAACCCGCTTTAAAAAGCGGGTTCTTTAACCTTGATGTCATTTCGACGAGGTATGAGGAGAAATCTTACACGCCTTGCAAAGCGGCTTTACAGGGCGTATAAGATTTCTCTTTCGCCCCAGCGCTCATTCCCTCCCTGCTCTATCGAAATGACATTTTTGAGATATTTTGACCTTCGAAATATTCTTTTATCTTCTTTCATTATAAACCTGGAACTCGGCTATTGAAGCCTGTTTTTCAGATTTTTCTATCGAGATCCTTACTTTACCGGCCCATACCCTATCGAAGCGGTGCACCTTGATCCTGTTGCCGTTTTCGCCTTCAAACAATGGTTTCCAAACGCCATCGAGGTAGTACTCCAATTTATAATTGGTGATGTTCGCTTTTTCTTCGGCAATAACAACGGCGTTGATGGCCTGCTCTTTTTTAAAGTCGATCTCGTACCATGGCGATTTTACGGTTGGATTTGAAACCCACGAGCTATGAAAATCATCATCATTGGCAAAATCCATAATAGCAGAATCATCGCTCCAACTTGCGCTTGCCGGTTGGTTTTTAGCCAGGTTTGATGAAATTATAGGCGCATCAAGTTTGGATAGTTTAGCCAGCGGGCCTTCGTTTTTCCAGAGCTTGCCTATTTCTTTCAACGCTGCAAGCGCGTTATCATCAAATAAACCATCACGGTTAGGCGCCACGTTCAAAATGAAGTTACAATCCACATTATTAAGCGGTTTGATAATATCATTAACCAATTTTGCAGGTTCTTTTACAGGCGTAGTTGGATGGCTTGTTTCCCAAAACCAGTTGGCCTGCAACGGTAAGCAGGCAATGGCCGGCATACGGTTGTCTTTAGTTGATACACGCTGACCGGCGCCCATTTCGTAAGTTTTAATATCTGTATAATACATGCCTTCGGCAGGATATTTGGCGCCATTCAAATCCATTACCAAACAGTTAGGCTGTAATGATTTTACCAAAGTATAGATCTCTTCGAACGGTACATCATCATAAGAGATCCTTGACCATGGAGCATCCCATCCATCAATAATTAAAGCCTGGATCTCGCCATATTTGGTCATCAACTCGGTGATCTGCGCTTTAACCATGTCAATATGTTTAGGCGTGATCATGTTTGGCCTTAACCTGTGGTGGGTATCCAGTATCGAATAATATAAAAACACCTTTAAGCCGTTAGCCCTGAAAGCATCCACATATTCCTTAACCACATCTTTTTTTAACGGACTGTTCATCACGTTATAATCGTTGGTTTTGGTATCCCAGATACAAAAGCCGCTATGATGCTTGGTAGTGATACAACCGTAGGTCATGTTGGCCGATTTGGCGGCTTTGGCCCATTGGTCGCAATTCAGTTTTTTAGGATTGAATATGGCAGGCGAGGCATCCGGATCGGCCCAGTCCTGGTCCATATAGGTTGGGATATTAAAATGGATGAACATGCCGAAACGGAGGTCGACAAATTCCTGCTGGAGCTGTGCAAGCGGTTTTACAGGCTGCGCGGCTGTTTGTGCTTTTAGTGAGAGTGTAAAAGCACAGCATGCAATTAAGCAAAATGATTTCAGTTTAAGCATAGATTGGGTAAAACGTTTAATCAACTTATTTTATCGCAATATGCCACTAAAAACAGCTCGGATAGTGTATTAAATTAACATTACGTTAAGCTTATTTGGCGTGATGAAATGTCGGTGTTACAGTTGAATGTTACTACAAATAAATCATGTCATTGCGAGTAATTAAAAGCCAAGGCATCTGAAGGATTATATGACAAAGCAGGTAAGACTTACGAAGTTTTAAAAACTTCGTAAGTCTGGACTCTAAAACTTGTCATGGGTAGCGCATCGTGGCAAGCGCACGGAAGCATGAACGCCCTGTATAGTATGCGATTGCTTCGTGCCTCGCAATGACTTGTAGGCTAACCTATTTCTTAAACACACCCAGATCCCAGCTATCCAGCCAGTTTATCTCCATATCATCGCCTTTAAAAGTAATTGGCAGCCACAGGTAGCGCCCGTCAATAGCATCTTTAGGTGTCCATTTATCGGCCATAAAAATAAACGCGTCTTTTTTACCGGCTACAGGGAGTACATGGGTGCTTTGTCCGCCGTAAGTGATGGCACTATCTGGCCCTTTGCAAGGGTTGCCATGATAAGTCCACGGCCCCCAGATGGATTTGGCCGAAAACCAGCGGGCCGCGTTAGGTGCCCAACCCGTACAGCCCGAGCCTACCATATAATAAACACCATTGCGCTTAAACAAGGCTGGAGCCTCGGTTTGGTGACCGATGTAGATGCGGATGAATTTGCCGGTATGACCGGTATAATCGGGCGTTAACTCCGCCAAGTCGAGGGTGTAATTTTCTTCGGATGAAAAAACATGGTAAGCTTTGCCATCGTCATCAACAAAAACGGTCATGTCGCGGGCCATTTGTCCGCCGGGAAGGTCGCGGCAAAAGAAGCCGTCGGTTTCTGATGCAGGGGCTGCGCAATTCACTTTCTCATTTTCGGGGGTAAGCGGCGTATAAAACGGCATTTGCCCCGGATTTGGGCGATAACTTTTAACGAAAGTATATGGGCCGGTAGCCTTATCGCTTGTAGCAACACCTGCACGGGCGGCTGCATAGCCTTTGCCCAACAGTTCGAGGTGGAACCACATTACATATTTTTTGGTGAGTTTGTTGTAAACCACTTTTGGGCGTTCGAGGATACAGCCTTTGGCGATATCGTTTTTAGGATCATCAGAAACATTTAAGGCTATCCCTTCATCCTTCCAGTTATACAGATCGGTTGAAGAGTAGCAATGCACACCTACCATGGCTCGGTTACCCGCATCGCCGGCTATTTTATGTTCGCCAAACCAATAATATTTTCCTTTTTGGTACAGGATACCGCCGCCATGCGCGTTGATATGCACACCTTTATCATCGGGCCAGATCTTACCGGGCTGAAATTCTTTTTCTTGAGCTTCGCTATGCAAGCCGACACAAAGCAGAGCGGCCGCAAGTAAAGTTGTTTTTATTTTACGTTTGATATATGGGATAGTATTCATAGTTCAATTTTATTTGAGGTCGAGCGCGTGATCCACCGGAACATCCTGCCCGCTCCAGATCTTTACGGCTGTCCATGGCAAAGGTGGGGCACTCCAAAACTCATCTGTTTCGGGCAAACCTAATGGCAGAAAAGCATCGGTACACAGGTAAAGGCTTCCTGTGGTGATATAGGAGTCTGCAAGGCCGGGTTGTTTTCCATACAGGCCAATATTTAGCCATCCGTCTTTAGTAAAGGTAGATGACGATTCGAGCGTTTTTTTGATCATAGCCGTTAACGCACAACGAACCTGGGCAGGCGGTAATGAAGCAGGCAGTTGCTTATTCAACGCCACGTTAGCCAGATGATGAAAAACACCTCCCCGGTAAACTATAGAGCGGCCGGTTGCAGGGTAACTTCCGTCAGCATTAATTAAACGCTCTAAGATCTGCGCGTAACGCTGTTCTATCTTTTTCGCTTTCTCTGCCTGGGCTTTGTATTTATCTTTTTTCTCTACCTGAACCTGTAAAATGGCACTTAGGTAAGGTTGGATCACAATGCTGTTATAATAATCCAAGTGAAAATTCATTCCGTCCGAATACATGCCATCGCCAACATACCAATGCTCGGTAAACTCGCGGATGCCGTATTCGGTACGTACCGGGTCATCGCCCAGATCATATTTACACAAAAAAGCCTCTATCATGCCTGAGAACAGGATCCAATTAGAATATACAGGCACTGTGGCGCGAGTAGTTTTCATTACCTCAACCACATTCTTTTTAGCTTGCTCATCCAAATGCTCCCAAAGCCAGGGCGCGCGTACCAATCCCAAGGCCATGAACGAGGCATCAACCAATGGCTGCCCCCCTTTCCATTCCAGGTAATCTTTTGCTTGCGGGTTTACCGCATTGGCAATAGCCTTTAATGTCCATTGGCGGTATTGATCGCGCAGTTTTATTTCGGCTGGGGTACCGCCTTCCAGTTGCAGCCAAGGGGCAATGCCGCTCAATGTGCGACCAAAAGCTTCGAGATAAGCCACTTTTGAACGGGTTTCTTTATTGTCGATATTATCGGCAAGCATTACGGGCATGTTTTGCTTTAGCTTATCTTCGGCCAAGTTGGATAATACCGGGCGGGCTATCTTATCCAGGTAATCCAACCACAACTTTCTATCGGCTAAACCATTAGCAGGTTTATTTTGTGCCGATGCGGATACGCAGGCATAAATCAACAATAAACAAACGGTAGCCTTCCTCATCTATCTATTTTTTAGCTTTTTTAATTTTCACAGGCTTCAGTTTTTCAAATACATCTACCGGTAAAATATTGCCGTCAGCATCAAAGCGCATAGGTGATACGCAGGTTTCGCGGTTATAACCATTACCATCCGGAATAGCGAAGCGGTGATAAGCGATATACCAATCATCAGTACCCGGCACCTGTACCACCGAATGATGGCCTGCCCCTTTTACCACACCTTTACCTTTTAAAACCGGGTGGCCAACAGCCTTTGTAAATGGCCCCAGTGGCGATTTTGAAGTTGCATAAGCAATTGAATACCGCGGATCGCGGGTATCATACTCCGACCACATCAAATAGTAAATCCCCTTACGTTTGATCATGAACGGGCCTTCGTTATAACCTTCGGGTTTAACCGATATAATTTTCGAGGTATCGCAGGACACCATATCATCATTCAGTTTAACAATGTTGCATTGCCCTTGCCCCCAGTACAGGTAAGCTGTGCCATCGTCATCAATAAAAGCCATTGGGTCAATCATCTGGCCGCCGCGGGTACCTCTCGGGATAAGTGGCTTGCCAATCGGATCTTTAAACGGCCCTTCCGGTTTATCAGCAACAGCTACACCAATGTTTACATTGGCCGAGTAGTAGTAATAGTACTTGTTATTTTTTGTAGCGATGGTTGGTGCCCAAGCACGTTCCTTAGCCCAGGTCAGATCGCGCGGCAGATCAAGGATCACACCCTCGTTTTTCCAATCCAACAAATTATCCGACGACCAGCAGGTAAAACTTGTAGACATCCAGCCCTCAGTACCATCGCTGGTTGGGTAGATATAAAACTTTTTGCCAAAGGTTGTGATATTAGGATCGGCATACAGGCCTTTCAATACAGGCGCAGGAGCGTTCAGGGTATCGGTGGTTTGGGCGGATGCGAAACTTGTTACACAAGCTAACAAGGCAGCGCCTGCCAGAGTTTTAAAAGAGAAGGCTTTCATTTTAAAGATATACATCAGTTTAATACATTATTATCCGAACCTAAATAAATATAATTAACCTGGTTGTAACAGGGGTAAAACTGTAAATTGTAGGGGGTAAATCGCTACTTAAGGTTAGCATCCCCCTTCAGAACTTCAAATGTATTAAATAGCCAAGCGCTATACTTAGTGTATTTTACCCTGTTTAAAGTTGATTTTGTTATACGCAAGCAAAAACCAAACAAGTGTAAAAGCAAACTGCGAAAACGTTGTAGTAGATTTATCCGCACGGAACAAGCTTTACCGATAAATAAATTTAACGATTAGTTATATTTGGGTAATTATAAACCGGCATCCTGCAAGCCTGGCCTTAAAATATCTTCACAGCGTAAATACGCTCCAGTATTTTGATCCTGCTGCATGTTGCCAACCGACTGACCAAACATTTATCAATTTGAATAAACTTTTATATACCTGCTTACTATGCTTTTTGGTGTCGCACTTAAATGCGCAACAGATCATCAACATTGATAAAAACTTACAGCAATATAAGTTTACGCTGAACGAAGTGGAATACCTGCAGGATAGCAGCAACCTCCTTACTTTTAGCGATGTACAGAAGCTAAATTCGGCATTTAAAACCAACCATACCTATTACCCTAAAAACAGGCATCAGCAAAGTACCTACTGGTTTAAGGTTAAAGTCCGCTTTACCGAATCAATTGCCACCAATAACAGTATTATTGAACTGTTTGATCAAACTACCGATAACATAACAGCCTACATGCCCGATTCGGCAGGCAGGTATGTTGAAATTGCCTCGGGAGCAAATCTTAGTTTTAATAACCGGCTTTTTCACCACAAAAACTTCGAATTCCAGATCCCCAATACCCGCAAAGGCGAATACACTTATTACTTCAAGGTAAAATCGCACATTGTGGTTAATGTGATTATTGTTTACCGCACCATTGGTTACTTTATTCATTATGCCCTTAATGAGTATATTACCTATGGCCTGTTTTACGGCATGGTGCTGGTTTTTTGCTTTCATAACTTGCTCATGTTTTTGGCGGTAAAGAAGAAACAATACCTGTACTATGTTTTCTACATACTGAGTGTTGGTTTGTATGAAATGAGCGCCGACGGGATAGCTTTCGAATACCTGTGGCCCAATTTACCGGTGCTGAACAATTATGGTAATGGCATAGCGATATACCTCACCAGTATTTTCGCGCTGATATTTACCAAGCAGCTTTTACAGGTTAAGCAAAAGGCCCCTGTTTTTGACAGGATGATCAACTACGTGTTGGTGCTCCGGACAATTTACCTGTTGCTATGCCTGTTTTTCAATAAATCGTTGTTCGTTTATAAGTTTGTAGAGGTGATCCCGCTGTCGTTGGCATTTGCTACCGGTGTGTATATTTATAGACAGGGTTATAAACCGGCGCGCTTTTTTGTACTGGCTTATTCTATTCTTTTTGTGGGCTTTATAGTAAAAGCTTTAACCGCGCTCGGCTATACTTATTTTCTGCCAGCGCCGGTAAGTTATTACAGTCTCAGTTTTTGTTTTATTATCGAGATGGTGCTGTTATCCTTTGCCATAGGCGATCAGGTGCGGATACTGCGAAAAGAGAAAGATACAGCCCACCGGGAAACCATTTTGCAAATGGAGTTGAACAGCCAGCTGAAAGACTCCATTAACGATGAACTTGAACGGCAGGTTGAAGCCCGCACCCATGAACTGGTTGAAAAATCGGACGTGCTGCGAGAGCAAAGCAATATCATCGAAAAACAAAACCAGGAGCTACTAAAAGCCAACCTGCTCCTTGAGCAACAAGCCGGCGAAATACTACGGATGAACGTGTTGCTTGAAAACGACAACGTACAACTAAAAAGTAACATAGAAAAAGTAACCGAATCGCGGGCGCTATCCACAGAACTTGATTTCGACGAGTTCAGCGCCAAATACCCCGACCAGGAAGCCTGTTACAAATTCCTATCTACGCTGAAATGGAAAGACGGCTTTATTTGCACCCGTTGCAGCAATACCACCTATTGCGCGGGCAGGTTGCCGCACAGTCGTAGGTGTACCAAATGCAGCTATGAAGAATCGGCCTTGCACAATACCCTATTTCAAAACAGCCGGATACCCATTAACAAAGCTTTTTATTTAACCTATCTTATTTACAGCACTAACGGTACTATATCCTCGCACCAGCTTTCGGAAAAACTGGAGATAAGGCAAAGCACCTGCTGGACATATGCCATCCGCATAAAAAAGGTACTACAGGAAAAGAAGAAATCGCGTAAGAAAACTGATTTACAGCAAGGTTGGACGGTGTTGGTGATGTGAGTTTCTGATTGCCTTTATTCTATCTTTTAAATGCTATTATCGCTCTTCGTATATTCTGTCTATAGATAAAGCTATGTATGTAGTCTACCAAGAGATTTGAAAGGCTGCACCAGAGGTGCAAAAGGTTTGTAGATATAAAATGATAAGCTTTCAGCGTGCCAGAGGTACGCCACCTCCGATGTTCCGTACCTCTGGCACGGCTAATTTAAAGGAACGTTCTACTACAAACCTGTTCCCCCTCTGGGGGATTGCCTTAACTTAATGAGATTGCGCCCTGAACTTGTCGAATGGGAGCGCGCAGAGGCCCGTCCACCATGCTTCGACAAGCTCAGCATGACACCCATTTTTAAACATGTCATGGGTAGGCACGAAGCAATCTCACATGAACAAATCAGCTCTGTCGAGCATGCGATTGCCGCGTCGCCCCCTCGCTCTGCCCCATCCCGCTCCTCGCAATGACATGATTTCATTTGTTTTTATAAATAATTCCACGCTTTAACTCCATTGAGAATACTCTCAAAACCACAAAATCGCCCCAATTACCCTCCCAAAGCCCTTTTTAACTCCCGGTAAAACCGTCGCAATTGTCATTTTTTAAAATATTTTCAATTTTTTTCATTGTTCAACAAGCGTATCACCTGCAAAAGCAACCAACACGTAACGTGCTGAAACGGGGCATCTATAACGTTTGAGTAGTTCGCGGGCAAAGCGTATCAAAATAATTGTAAATATCTTTATATCAATAAGTTACACAAAATAAACTATTGCATTTCTCAGGTATTCCACGTTAAATTTACCCCACCAATTACCAATAATAACACCGCTAACCAAAAGTATCACCAATGAAATAGCTGTTTTAACCGCAGGTATACCCGCATTGCTTTTTGCACGGACAAGGTTCGGGCCGAGGCTCAATCCGGCAGCTATTGCTGCTTAACCAACTAAAGAACAATTAATTATGAAGAAAAAATTTACACTGATCTTTATTTTACTGCTAACCATACTCACACAGGCATTCGCACAGAATGCTACTGTAAAAGGTACCGTTAGCGATAACCAGGGCCAGCCGCTGCCCGGGGTAACCGTAAAAAACAAAGCGACAAATGCCGCGGCGGTTACCGATGTAAAAGGCAACTATTCAATTGCCGCAAATGCCGATGCTACCTTAGTATTTACCTTTGTAGGCTTCACTACACAAGAGCAAAAAGTTAACGGCCGCTCCGCTATTAACGTTACCCTTGCCGATGCCAATAAACAACTGGAAGAGGTTGTGGTAATTGGTTACGGCACACGTGCTGTTAAAGATGTAACGGGCGCAATCAGTAGCGTTAAGGCCGAAAAACTGGAGAACGAACACCCGGCCAGCACAACAGATATCATCAGGGGTAACGTTCCAGGTATTTCGGTTGGTATGAATACATCTGCCAAAGGCGGTGGTGTGGGCGATCTTCAGATAAGAGGAAAAGCCTCACTTTCGGGCAACGTACAGCCGGTTATCGTTTTAGATGGGGTTATCTATCCGGGCCAGCTGGCAGATATCAACCCAAATGATATCGACCGTGTGGATGTACTGCGCGATCCAAGCGCCCTTGCTGTATATGGTGCGCAATCTGCAGGCGGTGTAGTAGCCATTACCACCAAAAAAGGAAAAAAGGGCGGCACGGTTATTACGTTTAACGCAAACGTAGGCGTGGCGCAGCTACTTCAAAACCAGAAATTTTATACCGGCGACGCGTTTTTAAACTGGCGTGCCGATGGTGCCCGCAGCTCAAACACTTCAAACCCATATTACTATTACAGCAATCCTAATAAACTGCCTGACGGTGTAACGCTTGCCCAGTTTTTAAATGGTGCAACCGGCGATCCTACTACCATTTGGCTGCAACGCTTAGGTTTGTTCCCTAATGAGATTGCCAACTACCAGGCTGGTAAAGTAACCGATTGGTCTAAACTGATTTTCCGCAACGGTTTCCGCCAGGATTATACCGCGAGTTTTTCGGGCAGTAATGAAACCGTTAAATATTATGTATCCGGCAACTATGTAAAAAACCAAAACCTGATACAGGGTGGCCAATACACAGATGGCCGTGTGCGTATGAATTTGGAAGGCAAAGCCGCTAAATTTTTAACCATTGGTATTAACGCGCAGTTTGCCAGCCGTGATGAGGGTGCAGCAAGCACTCCGCTAAGCGGTCAGGGTATTGATGGTACTGAAGCCGATTGGACACAGATCATCAACTCATCACCTTACGGCGATATGTACAATGCTGATGGTTCATTACGCCGTATTGATACTGATGATAGCGGTTTGAATCAGCGCAACCCTTTCCTGGGCAATCGTTATAACCAAAACGTGGCGGTGCAAAACACCTTGTTCTCGGTATTATTTGCCCGCATGGATCTTCCTTTTGGCATTAAGTACACGGTGAACTACTCGCCAACTATCGAATCGTACCGGAACTTCTTTTTCCGCCCGATAGCTAACCCTAACGAGCTTTCTGGCGGTACCGCTATCCGTACCCAGGAAAGCCGCTACAGGTATAACCTCGATAATATTTTAAGCTGGAACAAAACTTTTGGCATCCACAACTTTGATGCAACCTTCCTGCTTAATAAAGAGAAATACCAAAGCTGGTACACCAAGGCATCAAACACGCAATTAACCCCAACCGATATTTTGGGCTACCACAACATTGGCGCGGGCAACCTGCCTGTTGAAAGCAGTGATGATAATATCTACAATGCCGATGCTTTAATGGGCCGTATCAACTATACGCTATTGGGCCGCTACATTTTAACGGCTACTGTACGTCGTGACGGTTTCTCGGCATTCGGTTTGCAAAACCCGCGCGAGGTGTATCCATCGGCAGCAGTTGCCTGGGTATTCAGCGATGAATCATTTATGAAAGGCGATGCCTTTAAATGGCTCGATTATGGTAAACTACGTTTCACCTATGGCGCAAATGGTAACCGTACCTCAACCAGCACTCCAGATCCTACCATATCATTAGCTGTATTGGGTGGTGTTAAATATCCAACGGCAAACAACTCGGGTACAGTTACCAACAATAGCGGTATCTACGTAAGTACCTTACAAAATGCCCAGTTGAAATGGGAACGTACCGTAGGCCCCAACATTGGTTTGGATTTCACCATGTTGCACAACAGGTTAAGCGGTTCGATTGATGTGTATGACCGTAAAACCACCGACTTGCTGGTTAAACGCAGTATCCTTGATTTACAAGGCTACAATGCATCAGGCGATTTAGTAGGCGGCCAAAACAACTCAAATCCATTCACCAATATAGGCCAGGTTAATAACAAAGGTTTCGAGATCTCGCTGGAAGGTAAGATCATCCAAAGTCAAAATTTTAAATGGACCGCTGCCGGTACTTTTTTCCTTAACCGCAACAAAATAGTTCACCTGTATGGAGCCTTCCCGGTTACCGATGCAAACGGCGTTACAACCAATATTGAGAAGGATGATATCGGCAACGGCTGGTTCATTAACCATGATATCAATGCAGTTTGGGATTACAAAATTCAAGGCGTTTGGAAAACCGACCAAGCTACTGAAGCCGCTAAATACGGCGCGAAACCCGGCGATTTCAAATTACAGGATGTGGATGGCGATTTTAAATTCACCAATGCAGATAAACAATTTCTTGGTTCAACCAATCCAAAATTCAGCTGGTCGTTACGTAACGATTTTAACTTCCTTAAGCATTTTGATGTATCGTTCCTGTTGATATCAAGCATTGGTCAGTTAAAACAATACAACCAGGCTTTGAACAACCCAGGCAGCGTTGGCTTTGCCCGTATGAACTCGTACGTATTGCCTTACTGGACACCTGATAACCAGCTTAACGATTATGCCCGCTTAAACTCAGGTTCATCGGGTACTACTATTAACGTTTGGCGCAAAAACTCGTTCGTTAGGCTGCAAACCGCATCTATAGGGTACACTTTCAGTCCGCAATTGCTAAGCCGTGTAGGTGTAAAAAGCGCCAAATTATTTGTTAACGCAAGTAATGCCGCCGTGTTTTCGAGCTGGCCGCTTTGGGATCCGCAAAACAACGGACCAACACCACGTTACTTGTCGGCCGGTTTCAATGTAGTTTTTTAAAGGAGGGATTTAATACATGAATAAGATAAATAAAAACATCATGGCGGCGGCTATTACAGCAGCAACCATATTTATAAACGCGGGCTGCACCAAGCGGTCAGATTTATATCCGCAGGCACCATCAAAATTTACGCCCGACGTAACCTATACTTCACCGGCTGCATTTAGGGCTGCGTTGGCAACATTGAATGTGAGCGTTAGGTTTGAGTATTTCGGAGATTCGGCACCGTTATTAACCGAATCGATATTTACCGATGCGGCAGTAGAAGGCACAACCGATAAAACAACACCGGCGCAGGATCTGAACGCCCGCATCACTCCTACTGCCAACCTAAACAGCGACGACTATAACAAAATAGGCCGCTACTGGAGTTCGTGGTACCAGGGCATACATGATTGTAATGTTATTTTATCGCGGATAGATAACATTAAATGGCCTACTGATGCGGATAAAAACCTGGTGAAGGCCTCTGCTCTATTCCACAGGGCATACCGTTATTATCGTTTGGTACATGAATTTGGCGATGTGCCATTGCTGCTTAAAGAAGAAACCGCTGTAAACACAGGTTACTTCACCACGCAACGCATCGTGATCCTCAAACAAATGAAAACCGACCTGGAGTTTGCCGTTGCCAACCTTACCGATGCTAATGCTAAAGGCGATATCTCTAAAGGCGGCGCTGCTCACCTTTTATGTAAGGTTGATTTGGCACTTGGTTTATTTGATGATGCTATCACAGCTGCAAACGTTGCCATTAATGGCCCATACCACCTCATGACAAGCCGTTTTGGTATTGTAGCCAACGATGCAACGCGCAACGTGATCTGGGATCTTCATCGTCCGGAAAACAAAGCTTTAGGTTCAAACGCCGAGGCTTTGTATGTGGTACTTGACCGCGAAACACTGGATGGCGCTACGCCAAACGGATCGCAGGTGATGAGGAACTGTGTGCCGATGTGGCATAACGGTACCATCCTTACACCAGGAGCGTTAAAACCGGGTATCTCAGATAAAGTTACCGAAGAGTTTCCGCTTACCTTGTGGTACGGTCGTGGTATTGGCCGTTTACGCGGTACGCCATATGCTACCAAATACATATGGACGGATACCAGCGACTTACGCCACTCGCACGGTAATTGGATGAACATGACCGACCTTGTTTACAACAGCCCGGCCATCAAAACATCTGATCCAACCTGGTATGGCAAACACCTGGAGCAATACACCGATGCCAACGTAAACCAACGCTTTTTAAATGGCGCTAAAGATACCATTCGCGCATGGTTTGGCTGGCCGCACTACAAAGTGTTCATTGGCTCTGGCCCAATAGCGCTTGATAAATGGTGGAGCCCGCCACGCGGCACCAATACCGACTGGTACGTATTCCGCTTAGCCGAAACCTATTTATTACGTGCCGAAGCTTACGTATGGAAAGGCCAAACCGCACAGGCCATGGCCGATATTAATGTGGTTAGGGCACGTGCCAACGCGGTGTTGCTAACCGATCCATCGCAGGTTAACATCGGCACCGTATTGGATGAGCGCCAACGTGAACTTTACTGGGAAGAGCCACGCAAAACCGAGCTTACCCGTATTGCCTATATTTTTGCGCAAACAGGTATCACGGCCTACAATGGTAAAAGTTATAACGTTGCCAATTTCTCAACCAATAACTTCTTTTACGACCGTATTATGGAGAAGAATGATTTTTATAAAAACCCTAACGTTGTAACCAACTCGGGCAATCACTTCACCATATCGCCTTACCACGTTTTATGGCCTATTCCGCAAAGCGAGATCGACCTGAATGTTAACGGGCATATTAACCAAAGCAAGGGGTATCCTGGTTCTGAAACCAATATCCCACCGTTGGATAAGGTGCAATAATTTAGCAGCGTTGCTGTAACATTTAAACCGGGCAATAGTCAATGTGATTATTGCCCGGTTTTGTTTTATCCCCTATCAGTGAATAAAATAAGCGTTTGCATTAAAAATAAATACCCAATAAAGCTTTGACCTATCCGTTTTTTTTACATATTTATTTAATTATTTAAACCATTATACTTTACAGTATGGGCCTTTTCGACAGAATTGCACACGAATTAATTGATATAATTGAATGGGTTGATAACACCCAAAACACCCTGGTTTGGAAATTCCCGAGGTATGATAATGCCATAAAAATGGGCGCCAAGCTGATCGTTCGCGAATCACAAGCGGCAGTTTTTATGAACGGTGGCAGGGTTGCCGACGTTTATATGGCTGGTACTTACGAACTGCAAACCGGCAACATGCCAATCCTCACCACGCTAATGAGCTGGAAATATGGCTTTAACAGCCCATTTAAGGCAGATGTTTATTTTGTAAGCTTACGCCAGTTCACCAACCAAAAATGGGGCACCAAAAACCCGGTTATGCTTCGCGATGCCGAGTTTGGCCCGGTAAGGTTAAGGGCATTCGGATCATTTAACTTTAAGGTTAACGATCCAAAAGTATTTATTACCGAAATAGCCGCCACCAACCCCGAGTTTGTGTTGGAAGATATTAACGAGCAGTTACGGAACACAGCCGTATCGCGCGGTATGGATGTGGTGGCCCAATCAAAAATTCCGGTATTAGATCTTGCCGCTAACTATGATGAAGTTGGCGCTTTAATAACCAAAAACATCCAGCCTGATTTTGCTGAGATAGGCCTCCTGTTAACAAAATTACTGGTTGAAAATATTTCCCTTCCACCGGAGGTTGAGCAGATGCTTGATAAACGCAGCGAGATGGGCATTTTGGGTAACCTGGGTGCATACGCGCAATTCCAGGCTGCTAACGCGATAGAAAAATCGGCCGAAAATACCATTGGGGGTAACCTTGGCTCGGCAGGTATGGGTTTAGGTGTTGGCGCAGCCATGATGGGCCAGGTTGGCAATATTTTTCAGCAAAACCAATTTAACCCGAATGCTCCTAAAGCGACATCAAGTGCGGATCTGCCACCCGATCTTCCACCTACTGTACAATACCATATTGCTAAAGATGGCAAAGCCGATGGCCCGCATACATTAGCCGAGATCAATGTAATGGTAGCGAGCGGACAGATAAGCCGTGAAACTATGGTTTGGACAAAAGGAATGGCAGCATGGGCAGCAGCATCAACCGTTGGCGAAGTGGCAGAACTGTTTAATAACGTTCCGCCGCCGTTGGCTTAATTGCATGCATATCCTAAATCTATCTTGTGCTAAATGAATGATCAATCCAAGCCGTCGGCCGTTAACAACTCATTAAATTGTAACGGTTGCGGTGCCTTACTGCATTTTGCTCCGGGCACTCATAACCTGCAATGTGATTATTGCGGGGCCAGCAACCCTATTGAACAGAAAAATACTGACGGGTTAATCTACTCGTTCGATTACGATCAGTTTCTGGGTGAGATCGCCGTAGCCAAACCAAGCGATACCTTTAAACAGGTAAGCTGCAAAAACTGCGGTTCGCAAACCGCGCTCGATTCATTTGTAACATCAGATAAATGCCCCTTTTGTACCGCGCCATTGGTGTTGCTACCCGAGGGTGGGCAGCAATATGTTGAGCCTCATTATATCCTGCCTTTCGCCATCACACAGCAACAGGGTACCGAGGCATTTAAAAAATGGATAAAAAGCTTATGGTGGTCGCCAAATGATCTGGCTAAAAAGCTGGTTAGCGATGCTACTGGTTTAAAAGGCGTTTACCTGCCCCACTGGGCTTATGACAGCGATACCGTAACCGACTACACAGGCGAGCGTGGTGATTATTATTACACCACCGAAACCTACACTGAAACAGTTGACGGTAAAACGCAAACCCGTACCAGGGAAGTAAGGCATACCCGTTGGTCGTACACATCGGGTACGGTTGATGTTGATTTTAGGGATGTGATAGTGCCAGCCAGTACCTCCCTCCCCGAAAAAACACTTAACCAGCTTACGCCCTGGCAGTTTGATATGCTGGTGGATTTTGATGAACGCTACATGAGTGGTTTCCGTTCCGAAACATACCGTTTAAACCCGGAGCAGGGCTTTCAAAAGGCAACTGTGCAAATGGAACCGGATATCCGTTCGGCCATACGTGATGATATTGGAGGTGATGAACAACGCATTGACAGTACCGATACCGATTACCTGAACAAAGGCATAAAATACCTGATGCTGCCTGTTTGGGTGAGCGCCTACAGGTACAACAATAAAGTATATCAGTTTACGGTGAATGCCAGTACCGGCGAGGTGATCGGTCAGCGGCCGTTGAGTGCTATTAAGATCACATTAGCGGTACTATTTGTGATAGCGCTGATCATAGCGATAGTTATTATGGTGCAGAATGGGCAGGCGCAGCGTTAAGTTTGAGTGCAATTGCTTCGTAATTACCCATAAAAACCCGTTCTATCCAGACTTACGAAGTTTCAAAAACTTCGTAAGTCTTACCTGCTCTGTTTTACCAAATTACAATGGCCGCTTTCTTAAATTTTTCAAGCCCCCTCTAAACCATTTTTCCGTTGCCTGTTCACAATCACACATAAAACAAAACCCAGGAAAACCATCAGCATACTAAAAGGAAAAATATAAAGCATCCCGAAGTTACTGGCCACACCGCCAATAAGCGGCCCGGTTAGGCCGAGCGAAACATCAATAAACAAGCCATAGGCACCTAACGCAGCACCTTTATTTGAAGCGGGTGCCAGCTTAACAGCCTCAACCCCAAGTGCAGGGAACACAAGCGAAAAACCTAACCCGGTTATACCAGCACCAACAAGCGCCAGGTGCGGTGTACCAGCCAGCCAAAGGATCATTAACCCTATTGATTCTGTCGCTAAACAAACCATCGCCGTTTTTAAACCACCGTAATTGTTGATAGCATTTGCAAACATCAACCTGCCAAGAATAAAGAAAGTACTAAAAACTGATAGGCATAAAACGGCGTTAGTCCAGTTTAAGTAGGCGTAGTATAAAGTTATAAAGGTTGATATAGCACCGAAGCCCAAACCACCAAGACCCAAACCAACACCATAAGGTGCCACAATTTTTAAAACCGCGAGGAACGATTTTCCAGGTTCAATACTATCTCCACGTACGTTTTCTTTCTGCTGAGCCAGGAAATATCCTGCAAGTCCCACTAAAAACGTAACAATTCCCAGGCTCACCAAACCATAGGCATTAGCCAATAAAATGCCAACTGGGGCACCTGCTGCAAGCGCGCCATAACTGGCTATACCATTAAATGATATTGATTTGGCGGTATTATGCTCGCCGGCTGCGTTAATGGCCCAGGTAATAGGACTTGCCCCTATCAACCCCTCGCCAAAACCGGTAGCAAGGCGGGTTAAAGCAAGCAGTAATAAACAAATTTCGCGGTATTCTTTAAGCGATAGGGCTACCAATAAAAACAAACCACTGATGGCAAAACCGGTCATGCTGGTCAACACAGCAGGTTTCGGACCTTTTTTATCGATAATTTTACCGGCAAAGCCCCTGAACAAAAAGGTACTTAAATATTGAAGACTGATCACCACGCCGGCAACCATAGCGCTATATCCTAACTGGTTATGGATAAACACAGGCAGCACACCTAAACTTAAACCAATAGTAAAATAGCCTATAAAAGTAAATTTAACGTAGCTTATTATACTTAAGTTGATGTTTGATGATGTGCTTTTTATACCGGTATCCGCTTCCATGCTGCAAAGATACATTGTTAGGCCATATAAGGTAAGTGTTATTTATACACTTTACTTTGAGGTAACATTTTAATAAAAATTTAATGCAGAGATGCATCATCGGCATCCTGTAGAAGCATATTCATAACAGTTGTCGGAAAACGGCTTCCCAAATTTTGATTAATGCTTTTTATCAAAATTCTTGCTCAAACTTTAATTTCTGGTTGCTCTGGTATTTGAAAAAGCTCTTCATACATTTATTGTTAGCAAACATCAAACAAACCTTTTGGTTATTACGCTATGGAAGAGTCCAATAAAATTACCATAACAGGCAGCAATGCAGGCGAACACCTTGCCATTGCAGGTGGCCAATACCGCATCCTTGTAAGTGGAGATGCAACTAATGGCCGGTATGCCATTATTGAAATGAACGTACCACCCGGAGGAGGCCCTCTACCCCATGCGCATCCCGAAATTGAAGAACTGTTTTACGTAGCCGATGGCGAAGTGCAGTTTAAAACGGACTCTGGCCCTGTTACCGCCGCTACAGGTGCTTTTATCCGCATCCCGCTTGGCGGCGGCGTGCATGCGTTTAAAAACATCTCGGATAAACGGGCAAAACTGCTTTGCACCGTGATGCCTGCCGGCCTGGATAAAATGTTTGAGGAGATCAGTGCCGCCGGGCCGGGACAGGCGATAGCTATTACACAGAAATACAGGCAGCAGGTGTACCCGGCTGACTATTTTGATGGGAAGAAATAACGGAGCAAGCCAGACTTACGAAGTTTTAAAAACTTCGTAAGTCTCCGCAAGATGGCTCTACGCAGTTGTACGTTCAGCAGCCGGTCCCCTTTGTAGCATCCCGCTCAAACCTTCATATTCATCACCGCTCATCCCAACCACACCCGCTATAACATCTAATATCCCGGCACCTTGGTTAACAGTCAATAGCAGGTTAATAAACCCCACCAGTGTTTTGCTTTGAGTGATACTTAAACTCTGGAAAATTTTAGGCTCGGTACAATAAAGCTCTTTTACCACAGCTACCAGGTTGTCAGTTTTACTATTGGGTGTAGGGAGTATACCCTTGGCCTCATATTCGTTGATCAGTTTATCGGCCTGTAAATCCCTGATAAAATGTTTCTCTTTAATAAACACCAGGGTATTCAACGCTTTCAGCAGACTTTTAAATGATGGATCGGTTTGGTTGCTGCCAGAGAAACCGAATACCGGGTTATCATCTATCGTCTCCTTAAAATTATCGAAGAAGGGCGATGCAACATAAACCGAATGGTGAAAATCGATGGCCTTGTTATTGAATGAGGTATGCTTTTTGGCGGTTTCCTTTTGGTTTCCGCCTAAAAAATAGAAGTAGTACTTATCCCCTATCTTCTGGTTCCAGCGGATGAAAACGATTTTAAAGCGGTCGTCGCCAACCTCATGTATCATTTCTTCGCTATCTCCAATGATATCGGTATAAGGCAGCTCAACTTCGTTAATGAATATTTTATAACCCTTTTCCCTGTTGAGGAATAAAAACCAGCCAAACTCGCTCGACAGGAAGTTTTTAAACTCCCGTGAAGCCAGCATACCCGAACTCAGATCATAAAAATTATAAAAATTCACTACAGTGCCCGTATTTTTTTCCCGGACGATAAGCGTATCAGCCAGATCAAAATTTTGCAGGTCGCCTTTATTGATGCCGATGCTGTATCGCAGCATTTTGCCTTCCGGGCCTTTAAAAACTGTTAACCAGCTACAACTATTGGCAAACGTACTGAAGGCATAACGCCCTTTCCCCTTACGCCCTCTCACAAAACCATCGTTATTTAAAGGATCAGCCTTATGCGAATCGAGGAAATTGCCAAATGTTTCATCAATGGTTTGGATATCTATACCCGAGCCATTATCACTGATGGAAAACGCCATGAGATAGCCCAGTTCATTACCTTCAAAGTCTAACCTGACCTCTGTAGCGCCCGCATCAAAGCCATTCCATATGTATTCGGCTATGGCTTTTTTATAGTCGTTAGGCAGTCCGCTTTGTTCAATACTTTTAGTGGTAATTTTTGATGTGTGTCTGTTCATCCTTGAGGCTTAATCAAGATACTAATATACTTAGTATATCAATAATAACTTTGGGTTATTTTTCAACACAACAAGGATACCCCATTTAACTACTTAAGCGGCGTAACCACTATTGACGATGCAAATCCACCTTTACCAATTGATGATGACAGGTAAACGGGTACGCCGTTTTTCCAAAAGGTAGCGACCGATTTTTTGTCGTGAGTTGATTGACCCGATGTGTAAACATCGTTGTCTTGTACCTTGATCCCGGTAACTTCAGTATAATCACCAGGGAGCAAAGTTAACTTTTTATTTTTGAAGTAACCGGCCCCCTTGGCTGTGAGACAAGCCAGATAAACATCAGCACCGCTTACTGCTATCTCAATGGTGTTAATCGCAGTGGTTCCGTCGGCTACCGATACAGGTGTGTCATCTATCCAATAATTGGGTATCGGTTTAGCTGAAACGAGATTGTATGTAGCCGGAATATACATATGGCCATCCTGAAAAGCTATATTTTTCCCTGCGTATGACCCTACATCATTGGGAAGCTTTGTTGGAACACTGTTTTTCCAATACACCGTCGATGCCCCTCCCGCCCCGAGCTGGTAACCAGATATATAAATATCTGAACCCTGAATAGCTATACCCGCGGTACTTCCGCTATTTTTATCAGACAATAAGGAAAGTGTAACCCTTTGCCCATTTTTCCAGTAAACGGCAGAACTTTCAATAAAACCTGTTATATAAACATCATTCCCATCTACTGCTATACTGCCGGCCGACGCATTTACAGCATTGGTTGTTAAATTTACCTGCACTCCATTTTTCCAATATGTTGCAATGTAAGCGCCGTTGGCATCAGTAGTATAACCAGCAGTATAAACATCATTACCATTAACAGTAATGGCGTTCGCGGCCGCGTTTTTTGTACCATTGGTAAGAATTGTAGCAACTCCGTTTTTCCAGTAGGCTGCTTGCCTGACATAAGTTACCGAGTCATAAGTACTGCCGGCAACGTAAACATTCGCGGTTTGAACATACTTGGGGAGCGTATCGGTTTTAACAGGTTTAACGTCTGATTTATGGCTACAGGCCGCAAAAAATAGCGAAAAAGCTAAAGTTGTGTTGATAAGGTGTTTTAAGGTTTTCATAACTGTTTAATTGCAACAAATTAACAGGAGCTAATATACCTTTTTTATGATTTGTGAATCTTAAAATTTAAACTACAGCCTATCTTTAACTTATCCGCTACCTCATCAGCTTAGCATAAACCTCATTGAGCTTAGCATTACGAAGCTGCTTTTCATCCTCCAATTCACCTGCCTTTAAAAAGCCGCCATTCAACTTGTTAAATTTTTCGTCAATTAATGCTGATTGTTTTTTTAATGCGATGATAGCCGGGCGGTATTTAGTTTTCGCGTCCTCGTTAAACTCCGGGCTGTTCATTGCGGCTTCCACCTGTAATATATTGAGATAAAACAGTCTGATCTCGGCCATTAAAAGGTGCTGTTCAAACTCCTGGCTATTTTTCTGCGGGACAAGTTTATTGAGGGTGGCAAAAGCAGTCTTCGCGCTATCAACTAAATTGTCCAGCGATAAGTCCGCATTACCTTTTACCTTACCAAGTACAACGGGGTATGGAGCTGTAAACAGAGCTTTTTTAAACTGATCGGCATCTGCCTCACTAAAACCGTAATTAGTTTTGCAATAGCTTCGAATAAATGCCGAAATATCCAAAGGCTGATTGGCTTTAACAGCAGTTGTATAAGCTGAGATCAACAGGTTAAAGGCGGAAAGAGGATAAACCCTGCGGACAGGATATAAAGCTACCGGATCTTCATTCGAATCAAAAACGGTGGAATATGCGCCCGAAGTTGACCAGGAAGTCATCACTACGCCCTGGTAATGCAAAGCCTTGATCTGCGGTACAAAATTGCGGATGTTTTCGAAATGGTTATGCCATTTTTCGATGTAGAAATTATCCGGCTCGCTGCGAATGGATGGCGCCCCCCATACTTCGTAACCGCTGGCCAGCAGCTTATCGCGGTTACCGAAGAGGTTTGGGTCCCAACCGTAGTTCCAGTCAACAAATACGGTTTCTTTAGGTAACAGGTGGATATAATCCGGATATTTCAGGGCGATATCAGCCCACACTACCGGCTTTTTTCCCAGGCTGCTTACAATATCACAGATGAGCTTGATGTGATCAAAATATAACCTTGATAAACCAACCTCGGCCGCTTTTTTCTTACATTTTTCGCAATGGCCAAGCAAAAAAGTTTCGTCGCCGCCAATGTGTACGTAAGGGGAATTATGTAGGCTGATCATATCTTTGATCAGTTTGGTGAATAACTCACGGTTAAGCTCTGGTTCGCTGGGGCATACCTGCGAAAAATCTTTTTCATCTTCACGCAGAGCCGCGTATTTATAGTTTTTCAGGATATACTCAACATGGCCAAAGGTCTGCTGCAAGGGGATCACATCTATATTTAAACCTTCGCAGTACTTTATAAAATCTTTGACCTCAGCACGTGTATAAGCGTATTTGTTAGAGATAACGGCCTCGCCATTGTACGGATATGAACCCTCCCACTCCATAATTAATGTATTGATACCCTGGTTATGAAGCTGAAGTGCCAGCTGTTTTAACGCGGGCATGGTCATTACCTGGATACGCAGATCGACATGAAACCCTTTTACTTTTAATTTATCCTGCGCGTAGCTTTGATAAGCTATCGAACAAAACAAAAAAGCTATTAATAAAAAAAGCTTTGCAGGCTTCAAATAGTTGGCGCGAAGGTTTTTCATATCTGATTTCGTTTTGTCGTGTACGTACACGACAAAACGAAACTACAGGGTTGATTTTAAATTTCCAAATATTATCGCTGTAAAAAATAAAAATTAAGCTTATTTACGCTGTTCGAAGTCCCTGACTTCGAATTAGCTATGCCTGGAGTTTGTAACTCCAGGCTGTAGTCACAGACTACAGACATAATGGTTCGAAGTCTCTGACTTCGAACAGCGGTTATTTTTAAATTTCCAAATATTATCGGAGCAAATTGGATAAAATATTTAAAACCGTATCATTTGAATGTTCCCTCCAATCAACAATTAAAAAATATTTTTTTGATTTTAAAAAATCACTATCATTGCAACCGTGTACGTACACGAAAAACCATGACAAAACCAAAAACACTTTTCCCCATGCTGTTGCTTTGCGCAATGTTTTTTGCGTTTGGTTTTGTTACCTGGGTGAACGCTATCCTTATCCCCTTTTTTAAAACCGCGTTCGAGCTGGATCATTTCGCATCGTACCTTGTAGCTTTTGCGTTTTATATTTCCTATTTGGTTATATCATTACCAGCCGCGCACCTGCTTAAAAAAAGAGGGTTTAAAACAGGAATGAGCCTTGGTTTCTGGATCATGGCAACCGGTACCGCGCTTTTTATCCCTGCTGCGTATTTTAAACAATACTCTATTTTTCTACTGGCTTTATTAGTGATAGGCACAGGCCTGGCCATAGTACAAACGGCAGTAAACCCATACGTTACACTATTAGGCAAGCAGGAACATGCCGCACGCCGAATTAGCATTATGGGTATCTGTAATAAAGTTGCCGGCATTATCGCGCCTGTGTTTTTAGGCTCGTTCATCTTTTTAAATAAAGACCAGCATTTTATTGACGCGCTGCACCACATGCAACCCGCCGCTAAAGAGGTTTTCCTCGCGGCATTTATCCGCCGGGTTATTCCGCCCTATATTGCGGTTTCGGTGGTATTAGCGGCTTTGGGGGCTTTAGTGAGGTTTCCCATCCTCCCCGAAATTGAGGTGCAAGCTACAGATGAGCAGGCTTCCTCGCCGCAAAAGATCATCCATTACCCGCATTTGATATTAGGCGCGCTGGCTATATTTTTCCACGTTGGTTCGCAGGTTGTAGCTATCGATACCGTTATCAGCTATACCCGCGATATGGGCTTGCCTATCGAGAAAGCCCGGTATTTTCCTTCGGCTGTATTATTCATGACCATCTGCGGGTATTTTTTAGGGATCATTTTTGTTCCCTGGAAGTTTTCGCAGTTAACAGCTTTGCGTATTTGCAGTATATTGGGGCTTACGCTTTCGTCGCTGGTCTTGTTGTGTCACAACCAGATCTTGCTTTGGGGACATACGCTGAGCGCCTCGGTTATATTTTTAACTATGCTGGGGCTGGCCAACTCCATGATCTGGGCTTGCATATGGCCACTCTCGCTCGATAGGTTAGGCGATAAGGTGCGTATAGGCAGCTCATTACTTATTATGGGGCTATGTGGAAACGCTATAATGCCCTTAATTTACGGCTACCTGGCCGATCGTATCGGTCTGCAAAACGCTTACATTATCCTATTGCCCTGCTACACATATTTGGTATTTTTTGCCCTGCGGGGATATAAACTGAACACATGGAAACTAAGGAACAACTAATGTCACCTTTTCTAAAAATAACTAACGCACGCATTGTAATGCCCAAAGGTATCATTACCAATGGCACACTAATAGCCGAAAACGGCCGGATCAAAGCCATTGAGTACGGCCCGGTTGATTTTGCCTGCGATAACGAGATCGATGCTGAAGGAAATATCCTAAGCCCAGGTTTTATAGATATTCACGTGCATGGCGGTGGTGGATATGACTTTATGGATAATACCGTAGATGCTTATTTAAAAATAGCCGAAATGCATGCCCGATTCGGCACTACTGCTATGGCTCCTACCAGCTTAAGCACTGGCCTGCCCGACCTGGTGAATACCCTCGCCTGCTATGAAAAAGCTATAACACAAAACCATAACGGTGCCGACTTTATAGGTTTCCATATAGAAGGTCCCTATGTTTCGATGGAACAAAAAGGGGCGCAAAATCCGCTTTATATCAGGGATCCTAATCCTACGGAATATACTTCTATAATAGAGCGGTTTCCGTTTGTAAAACGTTGGAGTGCTGCCCCGGAGTTACCGGGGGCTATGGAGTTTGGCCGGTATTTGAAAGCCAATCACGTGCTCCCAGCCATTGCCCATACCGATGCTGTTTTTGAGGATGTGATCGAGGCTTTTAATAATGGCTTTACGCATGTGACACACTTCTACAGCTGCATGTCTACCGTGTTTAGGAAAGATGCCATGCGCTACGCCGGTTCGGTGGAGGCGACTTACTTTTTGGATGATATGACCGTGGAGATAATTGCCGATGGCGTGCACCTTCCTCCTGCCCTGCTCAAACTTGTTTGTAAACTAAAGGGCTATGACAATATTTCGCTGATTACCGATGCCATGCGTGCAGCGGGCTTGCCTCCCGGCGAGAGCTACCTCGGCACCATCGAAGATAATTTTAAAGTGATTGTTGAAGATGATGTAGCCAAACTCCCAGACCGTTCAGCCTTTGCCGGTAGCGTGGCCACCTGCGATAAGCTGGTTAAAAATATGGTTCAACTGGCAGATGTGCCATTCGTGGAAGCCATTAAAATGATGACCATTAACGCGGCAAAAATAATGGGGGTTGATGGACAAAAAGGCTCATTAGAGGTTGGCAAAGATGCTGATCTGGTTTTAATGACCGATGATTTTAAGGTATTGCAAACCGTTGTTAGAGGGAAAACAGTTTATAAAGCTGAAAAAGAGAATTAGAAAAAGGTATAAAATTGGGCGGTTGGGCCTGTCACCCTGAGCTTGTCGAAGGGTCGCGCGCAGAGGCCTTACCCTCCATGCTTCGACAGGCTCAGCATGACCCCCACTTCTATACTACACAAAATCACTACGCCTTTATTGTTAATGATCACTCGAACATTTAAACATTACTAAAATGACAACAAAATACCAAAACCTAAACGTTATCACCTTGGCAGATAGGCAGGCCCTCGGCGCGAAAGCCGCTGCCGATGCTTCTGCAACCATTAAGCAGCTGCTAAGCAAAAAGGAACAGATCAACATCATATTCGCGGCAGCACCATCACAATCGGAGTTTTTAGAAAACCTTAAAAACGATGACTCCATTG
Source organism: Mucilaginibacter sp. CAU 1740 (assembly GCF_039839285.1). Taxonomy (NCBI): domain Bacteria; kingdom Pseudomonadati; phylum Bacteroidota; class Sphingobacteriia; order Sphingobacteriales; family Sphingobacteriaceae; genus Mucilaginibacter; species Mucilaginibacter sp. CAU 1740. The sequence goes on from NZ_JBDOQS010000017.1 coordinate 85,209, forward strand.
AATGGCAGAGGATCAACGCTTTTCATATGGATGAATACCTTGGTTTACCGGCAGATTCACCTCAGGGCTTTGGTAATTTTTTAAAGGAAGCCATATTCAGTCACGTTAGCTTTAAGAGTGTAAATTACATTAACGGTAACGCCGGGAATGTTGATGAAGAACGGAAACGTTATGCAGAACTATTGAATAACAACAAACCCGATATCGTTTTTATGGGAATAGGCGAAAACACTCACTTAGCCTTTAACGAGCCTTTCCAGGCCGATTTTGCCGACCCCGAAATAATTAAAGTAGTAACCCTCGATGCGGTTTGCCGCCAACAGCAGGTTAATGATGGATGTTTTAACCAGATAGCGGATGTGCCGGTGAACGCGCTAACCCTTACCATTCCTGTTTTAATAGGGGCACCGCATATATTTTGTATGGTTCCGGGTATAAAAAAGGCAGATGCGGTAGCGAAAACCCTGAAGGCAGCAGTTTCCGTGGCATATCCTTCAACCATTTTACGTGATCATCAGGACGCCACTTTATACCTTGATACTCAAAGTGCATCTATAATATAAACTCGCACCTTATAAACCGATCAGCCATCGCATTCCCAAAAATGATCTCGACAGAAACCATTATTCCGTTTTCCGCGGCGGGCACAGATAGCGCTGTGCTAAGCATTCAGCATGCTTTGTGGGGAACGGATGAACTGCCGAGATCAACTATTGAGATTGCACATGATGGGCAAGGCATCCTACTAAAGTTTGATGCTTTTGATAAGCATCTTCATTCAAAAAAAAGAAGTTTTAATGATGATGTTCACCTGGATAACTGCGTTGAATTTTTTCTGCGCTTTCCGGGCGATGTTAATTATTACAATTTTGAGTTTAATTGCCTTGGCTCGATTAAAGCAGCTTATGGCCCGGATAGATTTCAACGGGAGTTTTTACCGGTTGAGATCTTACAACGGGTAGAACAAAACCTTGAACTTTCCATCAGCAACCAAAATACAATAGGATTGATCAACTGGAAAGTTGACATTTATATTCCTTTAACGGCCTTTTATTTTAGTTCCATATCCTCGCTCAAAAACCTCGATTGCGAAGCCAATTTCACTAAATGCGGTGACATGCTGGCTCAGCCTAACTATTTCTCCTGGGTTTTTATCGATACCGTTACCCCCGATTTTCATCGCCCTGATTTTTTTGGGCAGATCCATTTTGCCTGATCGTTTACTAGAAGCTGTCTAAAAATATCTAAAAATAATCATTCCGAGTAACTAAAGCCGGAGCGTCTGAAGACATCAAGCGGGTCGGCCCGTCACCCTGAGTGTCGAAGAGTCGCCCGCAGAGGCTTGCCCACCATGCTTCGACAAGCTCAGCATGACATCCATTTTTAAACATGTTGTCATCCTGAGCGATAGCGAAGGATCTTCTGCGATATGCATAGCGGCCATACAGGGCGAAGAAGATCCTTCGTTCCTCAGGATGACAAAGTGGTGATGTCATATTTCCTTCAGAGGCGACCGCTTTTACTTACTCGCAATGACGTGACGGAGAATACATCTGTTTTATCCTCCGACGACGCCCCTTTTATCGCATTTATAAGCCTAAAAGCACTCCGCACTTTCTTTTTACAACCATTTTCTCCAAAAACGACAAATAAAATTCCAAAACATTTGGAAAACAATTTAAAACAAATAAATTTGTTTACGTGTACGTACACGTTTATATTGTTACCGTTAACGTAACAATATATCTTCTATAAGTTTCTACCCGTTTTTTTAATTCACAGATCAATGAACTAACATTTATTTAACCCAAACAATTAGAGCTATGATGAAACTACGACCACCAATCAACATGTACTCTTTTTCTACCCTATCCGGGGATGCCTGCCCCCGGTGTTGGCGTAGCATTACCTTAAAGCTTGTGATGCTTTTCCTGTTTATCACAAGCGGCTATAAAGCAAATGCCCAAAACCATCTAATTAGCGGCCGGGTGATTGATAGCCTTACGCTGCAGGGTGTCAGCGGCGCTACCATCAAAATAAAAAACACCACCAAAGGAACGGTTGCCAATCCTGATGGCTCGTTCAAAATTGAAGTATCTGCAGGTGCCGTGTTGGAGATCTCGGCAGTAAACTATCACCCTCTTCAGGTGAAAGCCAACCTATCTGCACCTATGCAGATATTGATGGGTTCCATCAACAAAACACTGGCCGATGTGGTGGTGGTTGGTTACGGCACGGCCAAACGATCGGACGTTACCGGTTCGGTCTCCTCCGTGCCCAAAGCAAGGCTCTCGGAAATACCTGCGGCCAACGTGCTTCAAGCTATGGAAGGTACTGTTGCGGGTGTAAATATTACCAGCGGAACTAACGCCCCTGGCACAAGCCCGAGCATTGTGGTGCGCGGTATCAATACCATTACAGGTAGTTCCGACCCGCTGATCGTAATTGACGGTACGCCCTTTCAAAGCCTTTCGTTAAATGATATCAATACCAATGATATCGCTTCGATAGATATATTGAAAGATGTATCTGCTACTGCAATTTATGGTACGCGTGGCGCTAACGGCGTATTGCTCATTACTACCAAGCATGGTAAGGCGGGTAAGGCACTGATTTCATTTAGCAGCTATGCCGGTCCGGAGTATTTTGCGCACAAGGTACACCCAATGGGGCCGGCAGAATATGTACAGAAATATGCCGATTATAAACTGGAGGCCGGTGTAAACAATAGTTTTCCCGTCCCTAACCAATACGAGCAGGAAAATTATGCTACCGGTAAAACTACCGACTGGCTGAAAGAAATTTCGCAACAAGGTTTTATCCAGGACCATAACCTAAGCATTAGCGGCGGTGGTAAGGATGTAAAATACTTTGTATCCGGCGATTTTTTCCGCGAGAAAGGTTTACTGAAAGGTTTCCAAAATAAACGCGGAAGCATCCGCTCAAACATTGATGCCACCCTGGCCAGTTTTTTAACTGTTGGCGCTAACCTGTACATGACGCTTAACAACTCCGACGGCGGACGGGTAAACCTGCAACAAGCTATGCAAATGAGCCCTTACGGCAGATTTAAAGACCCCGATGGTAATTACACCATCTTCCCGATGTCGGGCGATCTGGCTTTTCAAAGCCCGATGCTTGGCCTCACTACTACCCGGAATGATCGTCGCGAAAATTTTATCACCAACGTTTATGCCGAGGTTAAACCGCTTGAGGGTTTGAAATATCGCGTAAACGCCAGCTATAATTATCTCCCTACCCTTTTTCAATATTACCAGGGCAGGCTGGCAGGCGATATCACAAACGGCTCGGCATCGGTTAGTAACAGCGAACGCAATAACTGGGTGGTGGAAAACATCCTTACCTACGAGAAAAACTGGAACAAGCATCACATAGATTTCACCGGACTTTACAGCGCGCAGCAAAACCGGGAGTATTCATCAAATATCAATGCTTCGGGTTTTATCAATGATGCCTTGCAGTTTAATGCTTTGCAAGGGGCTTCTACCTTCTCAGCCTCATCATCGTATATCAAAACTACCATGGTTTCGCAAATGGCGAGGATCAATTATAGCTACGATAGCCGATACCTGATCACCGCTACGGCTCGTCGCGATGGATATTCTGCTTTTGGTGGCAATACCAATAAATACGGTACGTTCCCGTCGGTTGCGGTGGCCTGGAACATGAGCAATGAATCGTTTATGAAAAAGGCTGAGTTTGTTGAAAGTTTGAAACTGCGCGGTTCGTATGGCTTATCGGGTAACCAATCAGCCGTTATTCCTAACTCCACCATTACTACATTTTCAACCACCAGTATCCCATCCAACGGTAAACCAACAACAGGCATAGTTGCTGATATATTAGGGAACGGCGACCTGAAATGGGAAAGCACTTACGGTGCAAACGTTGGTGTCGATTTCAGTTTATTTAAAGGCCGTGTAAGCGGTACCATCGAAGGCTATAAAACCACCACCAAAAACCTGGTGCTTTACCGCCAGTTACCTGCCGCTACCGGCTACCTAAATATCGTATCAAACGTGGGCAAGGTTGGCAATAAAGGTATAGAGGTTACTTTGCGGACCCAAAACATTGTGAGTGGCGATTTCAGATGGGAAACCAATTTCAACTTCGCTGCCAACAATAACAAGATCCTCGACCTTTATGGCGATAAAAAAGACGATTTGGGTAACCGCCTCTTCATAGGCAAACCTATTTATGTTATTTATGATTACAAGCAGGTTGGCGTATGGAAAGTGGGCGAAGACCCATCAAAACAAGATCCCGGCGCTATCCCAGGCGATTTGAAATTTGCCGATCTTGACCATAACGGCTCCATAACATCTGATGGTAAAGACCAAACCGTGCTCGGCCAATCAACCCCGAAATGGACCGGCGGTGTTACCAGCGCGTGGCATTATAAAAACTTCCACCTAAGTGTTTTTGTCCAAACCGTACAAGGCGTTACCAAATACAACCAGCTAACCAACTTTGTTGACTATGGCGGCAGGCAAAACGTGGTAAGCGGACTTGGCTACTGGACACCAACCAACCAAAGCGATGTTCGTCCGTCCATTAATTATGTAAACTACCTTACTTACGGCTACCCGCAAAAGGCAAGCTTTACGCGCATTAAGGATGCCACATTTAGCTATACCATGCCTAATTCGCTGGCCGATAAGCTGAAGCTGAGTGCGCTTACGCTGTATATAACCGGCCGTAACCTGGCAACATTTACAAATTGGTTTGGCTGGGACCCGGAAGCTAACTACGCCGCAACCGGCGACTCGAGCGGTAATTACCCTTTAGTACGCACATTTATTATTGGCGCAAACATCACATTGAAATAAGCATTATGAAAAAATATATCAAACTGCTAACGGTGCTGCTCGCCATAAGCGCGATGCTCAATTCCTGTAAAAAGGACTTTTTGAAGGAAACCGTTTACTCCAAATTTACCCCAACGGCGCTGAAAGATTCGCTGGCTTTTGAGGCCGGGATAGTAGGTCTGCAATACACCTACAGCCTGTGGAATAACCAAAACGAAAACCAGAACGGCAACCAGGGTTTCCTCTGCGTATGGCAAATGGGCACCGATGTGGCCTACAATAAAGCCATCGACGATCTCGATCCTATGTCTATCCCCTATACCAACTATGAAAAACTAACCTCGCGCGATGTATCGATAGATTTTGTTTGGCGCTGGTGCTACCTGCTTATCAACAATGCAAACAACGTGGTAACCAATCTCGATCAGCCGGGCTTAACCCTATCTACCGGCTTCAAAAATCGTGTTAAAGGACAGGCCTTGTTTTACCGGGGATTGGCCTACAACTACCTGGCTACCTTGTTTGGCGGTGTACCTATCATAACCGCACCGCTTACTGCCCCTAAAACAGATTTTGTACGCGCGTCACTTGATGATGTAAACAAGCTGATTGTTGACGATTTAACCTTCGCTAAAGAGAACGCGCCAACGGTGGATAACCTTTCCGTGCCGTCAGCACCTCACAAAGCCATGGCATCGCAGTTATTGGCCGAAGTGTATCTGCGCACAGGTAAAAATGCCGAAGCTGAGGCTGAAGCTAACGCGGTGATCAATAGTGGCTTTTTCAGCCTCGTTAAAAACCGCTACGGTGTACATGTCAATCAGCCGGGCGATGCCTTTGCCGATATGTTCATCTTCGGCAATCAGCGCCGTAACCAGGGTAACACTGAAGCCATCTGGGTGCAGGAAACAGAAAACCCGGCATCAGTACCAAACGGTGCGGGACCAGATATCGACAGCAAATTTCCGGGCTATCACTTTACCGGCTCCCAGCACCGCAGAGTTTGGGGAAGCCGGTATTATAATACGCCGGGGATGATCATTGGCGATAGTTTGGGTGGCCGTGGTATTAGCAGGATGGCTTTAACCTATTTTGTGCTTAACCTGTACGATAAGAATGACATGCGTAACTCACAATACAACCTGCGCCGTAAGTATTATTACAATGATCCGTCAAATGCGCTTTATGGCAAACTGGTTACCGGCCCCGGTATTGATACCAACCGCAACATTGTACCCAAAACCAACAAATGGGACCAGTTTGACCCGAATGATGAGTTTGGCAGCAGCATGATCAAAGACATGATCATTATGCGCCTCGGCGAAACTTACCTGCTTAAAGCCGAAGCCCAATTTAAACAGGGCAATACAGCAGGTGCAGCCGCCAGCATCAACATACTCCGCGACAGGGCACATGCCCCGCAGGTAAATTCGGGCCAGATCACGATGGATTTTATTTTGGATGAGCGCATACGTGAACTTGTCGCCGAAGAAAACCGCCGCATGACCCTAATGCGCACTAAAACACTGGTTGATAGGGTTAAAAACCGGGGGCAGAAGATAACCGGTTTAACGGATAAATATTTGTTGCTGCCGATACCGCAATCGGAGATCGATTTGAATAAGGATGCGCAGTTGACGCAGAATCCAGGGTATTAAAAACGCTTTCTTAAATTCCCTCCTTCGGGAGGGGTGTGTTGGGTAGTGTAGTGGCAGGGAGGGGTTTATGCGCCAGGCTTGCGAATATGCAAGGCGCCGAAACCCCTCCCTGCACCCTCCCAAGGGAGGGAATCGCACAAGCCCTCGCTTTTTATATTTTCCGGATATATCGTCCGGACCTTATCGATACCCCTAAAGGGCTTGAAACCTTGGTTTCCGGCCCTTAATTTTTATAATAATGAAAGTTCTCTTTAGTAATAATATCTATCGGCATATAATTAGTCCGCTCGGCATCGCCTAAACCGAACAGATGTTTGTAAAGCGCCATAATACCGTGATAACCCTGCTCTTTGGGGCGTTGGCTAATGATAAAAGAGATAGATTCATTTTCGAGGCAGCGGATATTCTCTTCAATAAAATCATAGCCAACTAAGATCAGTTTTTGAGGATGATCGGCCAGTACTCTTGCTACCACATTCACCCTTGAGTTGGTAACAAACAATACCCGCGCGTTTGGTGCCGAAGCCAGTGCTTTGCTCAATTGTTTTTTTACCGATTGATTATCGGTATGGTTAATATTAAGCGTGAGGATTGTATTGGCAATATTATGATCTTCGAAATATTTGCGGAAGCCTTGCTCCTTACGCAACAAGTGGTGATCGAGTTCCAATTCAGTAGAGATGTTAACGATAAAAATATCATCAGCTTCACGCGCCATCATGCTGATGATCTGAGCTGCGAGCCGTCCGCTTTGAAACAGATCAGGCCCGATATAGCTTAAACTCTCCTGCCTTGGTAAATCAGAATTGATGAAAACAAAGGGGATATTAGCGTCCGTAAGTTTTTTGGTAAGTACCAACGATTCTTCAATGAAAGAAGGGGCCAGCAACACACCTTGAAGATCGGCAGCTAAAGCCCGCTCTTCGGCCTCAACAAAGCTGCTTTTCGAATCCGAATCGTAAAGAAACGGTGTTACCGTTACGCCAAACTGCTTCAACTCATCAACGGCTTGCGTAATGCCAGCCAGCGGGTACGACCAATAATTGGTTTCGCTGGATATTTTAGGGATGATCACGCCGATATTTACCTGGTCGCGACGGGCAAGCAGACTGGCCATTTTATTGGGCCTGAAATCCAGTTCTTCTATAATGGCATTAACCTTTTTGCGGGTTTCGTCGGATACGCCTTTGCGGTTATGGATCACCCTGTCAACCGTGCCGATAGAGACATTGGCAAGCCGGGCTATTTCCTTAACACCCGTTGAATTTGAGTTACTTTCTTTCATGTTCAGGTACCAAATATACAGACGAATTGGTTTATTCACACTTCTTTTAAAAACACTTGTGTTGTTTTTACACAAACTTTTACAAAACTAAATAAATTCAATCGTGTACGTACACGATTGAATTTATTTAGTTAAATTGCAGGCATAAGATATGCATTTATACAAGTAACTTAATTGATGAACCCGGTAAAAGACCGTCTGCAATCGTTAGATGTTTTTCGTGGCCTCACCATAGCGGCCATGATCATTGTAAATACCCCCGGCGATGAAGAGCACTCGTTCGGCCCGCTAAAACATTCGGTATGGAACGGCTGTACCCCTACCGACCTGGTTTTTCCCTGCTTTATTTTTATGATGGGTATCTCAATTGTATTCGCCCTGCAATCAAAAAAAGCCGATCTGGCTAAACGAGGCGACATCCTCCTCAAATCGCTAAAACGGATGGTTTTACTGATCCTTATTGGATGGGGTATTCAACTGGTGTATCACTTCAATTTCAGTACCCTACGTTTTCCGGGGGTGCTGCCGCGTTTAGGTGTGGTGTATTTTTTAACAACATTGATCTACCTCTATGTATCGCAAAAAGGATGGAAATATATTTTCGGGGGAATCCTGATAGGATATTATATATTGATCTGCCTTATTCCATTACAAGGTTCGTACGCGGTTACACCAACGCATAATATGGCGGCTGTAATAGATAGGTTTTTCCTTTCAGAAAAACACCTCGCCAAATTTGCCTACACCGATCCTTGTGGCATCATCGGTACGCTGCCTTCAGTATGCTCGGCCATGATAGGATTGTATGCAGGTACCATATTGAAAGAAGTAAACCTATCGCCCAATAATAAATTCGGCAGCCTTACTCTACTAGGATCATCGTTCACTGTGGCAGGCCTACTGTTTCAATTTATATTTCCGCTAAATAAACCACTCTGGTCAAGCTCATATGTATTATTTGCCGGAGGCGTTTGCATGGCGGCCTTCGCGTTTTGTTACTGGCTTATCGATATTGAGAAGATAAAAGCGCCGTATTGGATTTTTACGGTTTTTGGTGTTAATGCTATCGCTTCATATGTACTATCTGAGGTGTTGCCTAAACCTTTAAATTTTATCATCGTTAGCTCTGCTAATGGTAAAGTTTCGGGGATGCATATTATTAATGATCTGGTTTTCGTGAAGATCTTTTCACTGCAATGGGCATCATTGGTTACCGCGTTGGTGTTCACCTTATTGGTTTGGTCGCCGATGTTTGTTTTTTACAAAAAGAAGGTGATCGTTAAGATTTAAAAAACAGGCTAATAGTCTGTCTAAAAATGATTAAATAAACCCAATATGTCCACCACGTCATTGCGAGGCACGAAGCAATCCCCAACTTACAGAGAAATCTGCATGGCCACTCTGCTAATCGGGGATTGCTTCGTACCTCGCAATGACGACTTTTATATATTTTGATTGGGCCTTTAGCCTGTGGTCGGTGTTTTCACCGTACCACATTATTTGAAAACGTTACTTCAATTGAAACGAATTAATAAGTCGCAGAATGGTGCGGTGAAAACACCGGCCACAAGCAGGGAACACAGTAATCTCTCCAGATTATTTACAAGTTCTTCTCCTTCCGCATCATACTCAAAAAGGCTGCCGTAATGCCAATATAGCCTGCAATATGCTTTTGAGCGATGCGCTGCTCCAGGCCGGGATAGCGCTTTCTAAATTCAAGGTAACGTTCTTCGGCGGTTTTGGCCAAACCGGAAGTAATGCGCCGCTGATACATCTCAAATCCGTTTTGAGTAAGGATCCGAAAGAAGCGTTCAAATTTGGGGATCTGGACAAAAAGCTCTTCAAGCCGGGGAAGGGTGAGGTAGTAAACCTCGGTATCTTCCAAGGCCTGAATGGCATTCACAGCCGGTTTTTCCTTAAAAAAACTCACAATATCACAAGCCCACCAATTTTCGGGATAAAAGCAGATGGTGTGTTCATGGCCATTTTTATCCATATAAAACATGCGCAGGCATCCTTTATTAACAAAATAAATTCCTCGGTCAATATCGCCCTGGCGGAGTAAAAAAGAACGCCTTTTAACTGTTTTGTGTTGCAGCATAGCAAGCGCCTGCTCCTGCTCGTGAGGGGCAAGCGCTATGTGCATGGCGAAGTTTGACAGTATCAGTTCAGACATGCAGCAAGATAACGATTAGAGATCAAACTTACGGGTCATGAACAGCTTCAGATCGGCAAGCGCGGCCAAGCGGAGAGGCTCGGCTATTTCGTGATATTCGCTGCTTAAGGCTATAGTTTTAAAAGCCTCGGCGCTGGGGTATTCTACCAAAAGAATAGCATCCCAAACCTCGCCTTCTTCGGCTATGATATTGCCGAGTACATCGCTTGCCAACGAAAGCTTTGTACCTTCAACACCTAATTGCTTAACAACTTGGTTAAAAGCGGGAAGATATTCCTGAAAATATAAATCCCTGTTTTTGAACTTTAGTAAGTTCAACATTAATATGGGGCCTTGCCCCTCTTCTACTTCTGGAAATGTGACCATCGTTATCTGTTAAAAAAATCCTACTATTTTTGTGATCCGGTACTGCTCATCAAACTCAAAATAATCCATACCCTCAACAGGATAACCCTCGGGGCGAATGGCCAACCAACGGAACCGGCCACTTTGATGATGCGTATTAGGCTCGCCCAAAACCTTGAATGTCCTGGGCCCCATTTGCCCGTACGAGCTGATGATAAGGTTGGTGATCGCGTCCTGCCCGGTAATGGTATCGGTTATTTTATCGGTGTAAGTCCCCTCGGGCGACCAGCATTTTTTGATCTTCGCCAGTATGGCATCATGTTCTGTTTCATTCCACGCGCTGGTGTAAGTGAGAATGGTTTCTTCAATATTCTTTACGTTTTCCATAAAACAAAGGTCGGCGGCCTTTGCCGGAAAAAAGTTCAACTGGTTGAAGGTTTTAAAATTGTATAAGGTAACTTTCACATATCATTAACCGATTTAATTTTATTATTTGCCCGATTGTTTGATATATTTAGTTTTTCACCCCAAATGAACATGAAACAATTAACTTCCTTACTGGCGCTTTCGGCAATTACGTTCACCGCGTTTGCCCAGGAGCCTACCATTAAAGTTAAGCTGGAGGCCGCTAAACCCGAGTTTACAGTTATTAAAAACAACCAGGCTACCTCGGTTAAAAACCAGGGCAATTCGGGCACTTGCTGGTGCTTTGCTACTACCTCATTGGTTGAGAGCGAGATGCTTGCCAAAAAAGAATCAGCGCCAGATCTATCGGAAGTTTATACAGTATATAATTTATACATTGATAAAGCCGAAAAATACATCCGCCGTCGCGGTAACACCCGCTTTACCGAGGGCGGTATCCAACAGGATGTAATGTTCTCGACCGATAACTTCGGCGCCATGCCACAGGAAATTTATCCGGGCGTTGGCCGTGATACGGTATTGAACCACGACCCACAAATGGAGGTAAAACTAAAAACCTACCTGGATAATTTGCTTAAAGCTAATCCGGATACCATCCCAACAAACTGGAGAACCGATTACAAATCAATATTGAACAGCTACCTGGGCGCACCTCCCGAAACATTTAGCTACAATGGCAAATCGTACACCGCAAAAAGTTATGCCGCGCAATACGTGCCGCTTAAACTTTCGGGCTATGTGGGTTTAACTTCGTTTAAGCACCACCCTTATGGCAGCACTTTCGCCATCGAAATACCTGACAACTACAACAGCAACATGTTTTATAACCTCCCGCTTGATGAGTTTATCGCCAGCGTTAAAACTGCTGTAATGCAGGGTTATACCGTTGCCTGGGATGCCGATGTAAGCAACAACGGTTTCAGGATGAGAAAAGGGCTGGCCAAATGGGTTACCAAAGAAGACGAAACTAAAGATTTTGAAACTTTCACCGAGAAAACGCCAAGCGCCGATATCCGCCAGGACCTCTTCGACAGGCAGGTTACGCAAGACGACCACCTGATGCAGATTACCGGCATGGTTAAAGACAAAAAAGGCAACGAGTACTTTATAGTTAAAAACTCATGGGGTACAGAAGCCAGTCCGCTGGGTGGGTATTTGTATGTGAGTGTGCCTTATTTTGCTATTAACACGATATCGGTAGTGATCAATAAAAAGGCTTTGCCTCCAACTTTATCGGCTAAGGTGGGTAGTTAATTCTAACTAAAATATAATATTTATATAACGTCATTGCTTTAAACGGCAGTGGCGTTTTTTTTATTAAAGGCAGCTCTCTTAAAACAAAACGAGCGGTGGCCTGACAGAAAAGCGGGCCGGGCGTATGGCCTTGCGGGCTGAAGCTTTTTTCTGTCTTGGTTTTTTGGTTACTTTTGGGCCAAGCCAAAAGTAACAGCCTCCGCGGCAAATGAGCGGCCAATGTTCTTAATATTGAACCAAAGCCTGTTAACAAACGTGAATAACGAAAGCCACGTGCTATTCACATTAACGCGAGGATTCGTAACAAGTATTTCGCTATAAACCAACATCGTCGCCCTCTTGGCCGGGCGGGGCCAGGCACTTTTGTCTTGACACAAAAGTGCCCAAAAAGTCAAGTCACCAGGAAGGCTTCTTTGCCGCACTGGCCTGCGCCCCTTCCCACCGCTTGCCTTTGCCCTGCAAATCGGGCAGAACCACGGGCTGCTAAATTTTGCCCCACTGCGTTCGCTCGTAGTCCCTCGCTTCTGCAAAAAGTAGCTATGCCCTACCAACGCTCGAGGCCACCATTGTTCTGCCCGCTTTCGCCAGAAGCTTTCCTGCTGACGGATGCCGTCTCCGGTCGGGCAATTCGGTATGGGAAAGTAAATTTGATGTTCTTCTATTCCCGATCCCCCCTCTGCAAAAAGTAGCTATGCGCCATCCTGTGCTCATGGCCACCATTGTTCTGCCCACTTTCGCCGGAAGCTTTCCTGCTGACGGGAAACATCTACGATTGAACATTTCGTTGTTGTTATTTCATTTTGGCTTTATTCTTCGGTTATACATGCAACAAAATCGAAAGCATTTACAACACCAGCGAAAGTATTTTTTTAGCAGGTTGCGTTGCTTTGTAACATTAAAGCAAATACCTTTTATGAAAAAGACCTACCTAAACGGCATCAGCTACTTTATGCTGCACGTATTAAAATCCAGCACATTAATTATACTCATCGGCTTATTGATATTTACCGGTTGCGGAAAAAGCTCTCCCACGCCTACTAAAACCGACACGGGTACAGGAGGCGGAACTGGTGGCGGTACGGGAGGCGGAACTGGCGGAGGCACAGGAGGCGGCACCGGCGGCGGAGTTGTTGTAGTAGATACCCTCACCCCAAGCAAAGTTGCTGTTGCCGCTTTGGATGATGAGGTGAACACCTTCATGACCACCTACGATGTACCTGCCCTATCAATAGCCATTACCAAAGGCGAAAAACTGGTTTACCTGAAAGCCTACGGCATCAGCGATAAATCAAAAAACACCAAGGCGCAGATCAGCGATCGCTACCGTTTGGCCAGCTTATCAAAACAATTTACCTCGGTGGCTATTATGAAACTGCTTGACCAGGGTAAAATAAAACTGACCGACAAAGTATTTGGCGATGGTGCTATTTTAGGCAAAACCTATGGCACCAAAACTTACGGCCCAAATATCACCAATATTACGGTTGATCAACTGCTTCACCATACATCGGGCGGCTGGGGCAACACTGTGAACGACCCTATGTTCAGCAATGCCGGCATGACAACCGCCGAACTCATTACCTGGACTTTAGATAACCGTCCGCTTGATCATACCCCCGGCACTAATTACGATTACTCTAACTTTGGTTACTGCCTGCTGGGCCGGGTGATAGAAAAAATTACCGGAAAAACTTATGATCAAGCTGTAAAAGACCTGGTATTAACCCCTATCGGCGTTACCGATATGACCATTGCCGGTAACACTCTCGCCCAAAAACAAACCAAAGAGGTTACTTACTACGGCCAAAGTGGCGAGGATCCTTATGCTTACAACATTACCCGCATGGATTCGCACGGCGGATGGGTTGCTACCGCTGCCGATCTGGCCCGCTTCCTGGTTTATATCGATAAATTCCCGGTGCGCCCGGATATCCTTTCGTCATCGGCGTTAACTACCATGTACACCGGCTCTACAGCCAATACGGCTTACGGATGCGGCTGGGCTATTAACAGCAGCAACTATTATCACACTGGAAGCTTGCCCGGTACAGCTACCGAACAAGCCCGGCTTGAAAACGGATTTAACTTTGTGGTATTGACCAACACGCGCAGCTTCAAAGCTAATTTTGATAATAGCCTGGATCAAATATTCTGGAAATCTTTTGCTAAAAATCCAGCCTGGGCTAATGAAGATCTGTTTTTGAAATAGTTGATAACCAACCTAAGTAAAAGAAACAGATCACAATAAACCTTCTGCATAAAACAACTATTATGAAACGTGATAAATTCCTGAAACTGTTAACTGTAACGGGCGCTGTTTTAGCCTATTCAATTAGCGGCATCGCCAAGAGTTATATAAAGCTTAGGGAAAAATCGGGTTTTAAGATCGATGCCGGTGCAGATCGTTTTCAAAAACCGATCAACCTGTTTGATGGGGATACTTTTTACACCAAGGTATCTACCAAAGATACCGATGGTGACCTGTATGTGTACGAATCATCACGTGTAAAAAAAGGCGGACCAAATTTGCATGTCCATCCCGAACAGGACGAATGGTGGTACATTGTGGAGGGGGAATTTGTTATTAAAGTTGGTGATAACATATACAAGGTAAAGCCGGGCGATAGTGTGTTCGGTCCGCGGGGAGTACCGCACGCGTTTTCAAAAACAGGCGAAGGGGTTGGCAGGATGCTCACTACTTTTCAGCCGGCCGGTAAAATGGAAGAATGTTTTATAGCGATAAGTGAAGGGCAGATGAAAGGCAAATCTGAAGCCGAGCAAGACGAGTTTAGAAAGCAACACGGCTTTGAACGTGTAGGCCCGCCGATTGATGTTTTAAAAGCTTTTTAAGTGAAAAGCTGCCTTGCTGTTAGTTAATAATTTATGAAAATCAGTAGTAGTTATAAATTCATAGTAGTTTGTCTGTGCTGGCTGTTAGGTGCTAAAGCTTACGGCCAGCAACCAGACACCGCCAAAGAAAACAGCGCCATCAGGCAACTCATCAAAAACTACGAAGACGCCTGGAACCGCCACGACCCAAAAGGTCTGGCCGATAATTATACCGTTGATGCTACTTGGGTAAACTGGTTTGGCGCTTACTACAAAGGGCGCGATGATATCGAATTTCATTACAAGCAGGTGCATACCACCTATTTTAAAGCCACCCACTATTATACCCGCGCGATTGAAGATATTACTTATCCCTACCCTAACCTCGCCATATCACATGTACGCACAGGTTTGGATGGCGATACCCGCTACCCCGGTGAAACGTTTGAGTTTAGGCGGATGATTGTGCTGGTGAAACGTGATGGCGTTTGGAAGATACTTGCTGGGCAGAATGCTAAGTTGGAGAAGGGGGTTAAGTAGGGGTTTCTGATTGATAAAATCAATCAACTCTAATTATAATACAGGGAAAGGAACTTCTTCCCTCGGGATGAAAAAGCCCTTAATACAATTCATATTTCTGATGCATACCTGTATGTGACTTTTACGGGTAATACCAGCTCCAGTAAAAGCCGGACCTCCTTCGGAAAATGCGCCCCTGGTAGAATCAAAAACAACAGTATCACTATAGCCATTTATTGACAATTCTTCTTTATGAATATTAAGAATTGTTTTGTGCATATGTTCTATCGTTGCACAATCCAATTTCCTTACGAGTTTATCTTCGTAAGGATCGTCCGGAACGTCAATATTTTTGGGCAGCTGTTTTCCAGCCTTCTCATATTCGCTCTCCATTAATAAATAATAAGAACTAATAAGATTGGTAAATTTTGAGTCGAGAAAATCACAGCATTGCCCCAATTGCAAAATGGCTCCGAGCACAGCGGGCGTTTTTATCGTTCCTTCATTAGCTCTTTTTGTTGCCCACTCCAAAGCCCGGGTATAATTGTTTTCCCAAAAATACATACCATGACCGAGCCAATCGTAAGGTTTTTTACTAATTTCTATATGGTTTGGATCGTTTACTAATTTATTACGAATTTCCAGATCACAACCATGAAAGCCAATGATAGTGTTAGGACGAAAATCATACATGGAGATAGTAAATATTAGCGGTTAACTAATTCTTCAAGTTCGGAGTAAGCTTTTGTGAACTCGCCTTTTTTGGTTAGGATACCAGAATCGTTAAGAGATAAAATAGCTTCTTTTTTGGTCATACTTTTCACTTCCTCCAATTTGGTTTTGGCAAGTTCAAGTAATTTAGCTATGTCTTTATCGCTCATTTTGAATGGAGTTGTATTCAAATATACGAGTATTAGTTAATAGTATCAATTATAGCTTTTGTTTGGGCCGGATAAACGATTCATTAATAAAGTTACAAATATGCAGTTTAATCGGTGGGAGTATGCAATGAAAGGGTTGTGAGCTTATGATTTTTAGCCTTGCTTTTAGCGAATTTGGAACACTATAAAATCACCATACGCCACGCTTTTGCCAGCGTCGCATACTCGCGCCAGATGAGGATTCAAAATATGGTACATTTGATTTTAAACGTGAATAGCATTGTTTATCTTCGCTTGTATGGATAAAGATGAGTTAATTCAGCAATTAGAATTATTAATTAAGGAAATAGATAACTTAGGAAACTGGTCTACTGCCCAAGGCTATAACTTAGAAAGGATTTTAAAAAAATGGTTGTGTCTAAAAGATGAATCTCCAAAATGGGCTGAAAATATAAATATATACGAATTTAATGAGTTATTAGATAATGTTGCATTATCAAAAAGACAAGGGCCAGACAAGTATATTACAAATTCTTATAATCGGGCAAAAGAAACCTTAGTTGTTTTTATAACCGAACAAATTACCGCACTCGATTAAATTAATTAATTACTCAAAGTAGCGTATATGTTAGCTGGAACCCAACAAATACTCCATCGATTTTACGATATAAATACTTCAAGCTTTAAAGCCGCTGTATCTGATTTGAAGCCCACCAGAGATTATTTTAATGATGGCGAGCAAACAACTGCCTATGGCACTTTTAAGGAAATGACACTGGTTTATCAATTTTCTTATGGATTATATCTTTCGGTTGATGGAGATTTATTTAGGTGTAATTATGATGTATGTTTTGCACACCCCAAAGAAGTTATAGATAAAATCCAGGCATTACATCAAACTATATACGAGACTTCACAAACACTTCAAGAATATATAGCGAAGTATCATAAAGAACCATTTACAGACGTTGAGGATGTTCCACCGCCTATACAAATGACCTATAATGATTATAAAAAAACACTCGATACTTTAAATTATGTTTTAGAATCAGAAGAAATAACAAGCATTCTCCAGCCAACCAAACTTCATAAGCTACAATCTGAATTAGATGATATTAAATTAATTCTTAGTTGGAAAAACTATATTAACAAGTTAAGATTAAAAGCATTTCTTTACATCATTTTAGTATTAATACCAGTAGCAGTAATAGCATTAAGTGACAATAGTATTAAATACATTTCATTGTTAGCTTTATTTGTCCCATTTATAGATTCTTATTTTAGTAAGGAGAGTATTATCGAATTTATTAAACTCATGTTTAGTGAAAAGTTAAAGTTAAAATCAAAGGAAAAAATGCTCAAAGAAATTAAGGAAGATAATAAATAGAGAAATCTATGTTATAGCCATTCAGGCATCAGTACTTGACTTCTCCTACTGCCGCAAGCATTCCTTGCTTGCGGCAGTAGTGACAAATAGCCCATAGAGAGTTCGAGTCTCTCTTCGGTTAATGTTAAGAAAGTATTCTTGGGTTAAATAATTTTAAGCAACAGATTCTACCCCCGCTGCCGCAAGCGTCCTCGCTTGTGGCCCGCGTTTAGGTATAAAACTTGAAGAGCCGCTTGCATAGCTTAGCATGATGCCCACAAACGAGGAGGCTTGTCGTAGCGGTATTAGGAAAGATAGTTTTGATAAAAAATAAAAAAGCAAACAGGTTTTTAAACAAAACCTGTTTGCTAACGCGAATCCCTAAAGATATCTCAACAAGAAAAAGCGAAAATTTACTGTGCGCTCAAATGCAACCCTTTCTCAACAGATTTATAATCTCCGGCATCTATCCCTTTTTGTTTTAGTGCGTCCATTAACTGCTCTTTATTGCTGATCTGTAATGCGCCAATTGTAGATGGCTGAATGCACACCACTTTTACAGCAGTAAAATTTGATTGTGTGTAAGGTGCGCCATCCTGATCGCGTTTTAATGTTACCGAGCCAACGGCCAATGTGGCTGTTACACGTATATCTCGTTCGGTGTAGTAAGGTACCAAAGCCCATGAGTAACCGAAGTCGCTTGTTGTAACATAAACCAAGTTAACCCAATTGTTGATAATGTCGTCAGTAAGTACTGTTGCGGGTATAGTAAGGTATAGATAGCCTTTGGTACTCCCGCTTGCCTGCCATGTGGACCCGCTGATGTCTTTTGTGAAAACTTTCACATTGGCATTACCCGTAGCACCCTTGGGACCTGCAGGTCCGGTTGCCCCGGTAGCGCCGTTAGCTCCTTGTGGGCCCTGCACTCCAGTGTCTCCTTTGGGGCCTACCGCGCCGTCTTTTCCACACGACACGATCAGCAACATGTTGGCGATCAGCAATAAAAATAAATACCGTTTTTTCATAATAAAAAGATTTTAATTAGTGAATTATAAATTGATAGTCAACAAATAAACGGCGGGGCGATGGTTTAAACTTTCGCTTTTATTGCAAATACTTTCTTATTTGTTTCGTATAAATTAATTCGAGCTAATCAAAAGCATATAAAAGAATGTTTACATTAAAATGGTAATCATTGATTACTAATTAAATATTTTCGCCTTCATGAACGAAGCGGTAATCGAAAAACAACTAAAAGCATTTGATGGACTGCAGGATAAAAACTGGCAGCGGCTGATATTTAACTTAAGGAAACACCTTGATATTTGGGCGCACAATAATATCAAACCTTACTGGGGCCAAATGAAAATCTCATATATGCCGGTGCTCTGTAATATTACGGTTGAGGGGATCACCGCTACCGAACTTTCACGGCTCTCCATGACATCCAAACAAAACATGAGCCGTACCATACACGAGCTGGAAGAGCACGGCATGATCATCAGCAAAGCAAACAGCACCGATAAACGGAGCGAAACCCTGAAATTAACCCTTCCCGGCAAACAGTTTTTACTGGAGGCTAACCAGGATGTTTTTAACCTGGGCAATATGTATAAAAACCTGGTAGGTGAAAAAGATCTGGAAACTACGGTACGGGCGTTGAACAAAATACTTGATTTCCACGAAAATTTCGGTGACGGCAACGAGGAGCATATAGAGGGTTAATGCTCCTCCCCTAATCTCCATGTTTTTGGCCCTCAAACAAGCTTACCACAAGCAAATCAAACCTTTCACCTTTAGCCTTTAACCTTTCCGCCTTTTTTCATACTTTTGCGCATCCTTTCAAATAAAACATATTACATTGGAGCACCAGGAATTAACCACCGTTGAAACCGCCAAAGATCTGGGCCTTTTACCCGAAGAATTTGCACGTATAAATGAGATATTAGGGCGAGTGCCCAATTTTACCGAGCTTTCTATTTTTTCGGTAATGTGGAGCGAGCACTGCTCATACAAAAATTCAATTACATGGCTTAAAACTTTGCCAAAAGATAGTCCGCGCATGCTGGCTAAAGCAGGTGAAGAAAACGCCGGTCTGGTTGACCTTGGCGACGGCATTGGCTGCGCCTTCAAGATCGAATCGCACAACCACCCTTCGGCACTTGAGCCTTACCAGGGTGCTGCCACAGGTGTGGGCGGTATTAACCGCGATATATTTACCATGGGCGCAAGGCCTATCGCGCAGCTTAACTCACTGCGTTTTGGAGATTTAACCCTCGATAAAACCAAATGGTTGGTTAAAGGCGTGGTTAAAGGTATCAGCCACTATGGTAACGCTTTCGGTATCCCAACCGTAGGCGGCGAATTATATTTTGACGATTGCTATAATGTTAACCCGCTGGTTAACGCTATGTCGGCCGGTATTGTTAAGGCTGGCGAAACCGTTTCGGCTACATCTTATGGTGTGGGCAACCCGGTTTATATAGTTGGTTCGGCTACAGGTAAAGATGGTATCCACGGTGCCGCCTTTGCTTCTAAAGATATCACCGAAGATTCGGTAAACGATCTTCCTGCCGTACAGGTAGGTGATCCGTTCCAGGAAAAACTGTTACTGGAAGCTACCCTCGAGGTTATTAAAACCGGTGCCGTTGTTGGTATGCAGGATATGGGCGCTGCCGGTATCATCTGCTCAAACTCAGAAATGAGTGCCAAAGGCGAGCACGGTATGCGTATCGATCTGGATAAAGTGCCAACCCGCCAGGATAACATGAAACCTTACGAGATCCTGCTTTCTGAATCACAAGAGCGGATGCTGATCGTGGTGCACAAAGGCCGCGAAAAAGAGGTTGAAGATATTTTCGACAAATGGGATTTGAATTGCGCCGTTATTGGTGAAGTTACCGATACCCAGCGCCTTGAATACTTTATGAACGGCGAAAAAGTTGCCGATGTACCTGCCGATGACTTGGTATTAGGTGGAGGTGCCCCGGTTTACCAACGCGAATACCGCGAGCCTGCTTACTTTGCCGAAAACCAGAAATTTAATATTGATGACGTTGCCGAGCCTGCCAACCTTGTTGAGGTTGCCGAGCATTTGGTAAGTCACCCAAATATCGCTTCAAAACGTTGGGTAACCGATCAATATGATAGCATGGTTGGCGTACAAACCATGACTGCCAACCGTAGCTGTGATGCCGCTGTTGTTGCCGTTAAAGACACCGACAAAGCCATCGTTTTAACTACCGATTGTAACTCGCGCTATGTTTACGCGGATCCATACAAAGGTACTGCCATTGCTGTTGCAGAAGCTGCACGTAACATTACCTGCGCCGGTGGCGAGCCTGTTGCTATCACCAACTGCTTAAACTTTGGAAACCCTTACATTCCTGAAGTATACTGGCAGTTTGTAAGTGCCATTAAAGGTATGGGCGATGCCTGCCGCAAGTTTGAAACCCCTGTTACCGGTGGTAACGTGAGTTTCTACAACCAATCTGCCGATGGCGGTTCGGTATTCCCTACTCCTACTATTGGTATGTTAGGTGTGATGGATAACGTGGATAACATCATGACCTCCGACTTTAAACAGCCGGGCGACCAGATCTACCTGATCGGCGAATCGGTTAACGATATCGCTTCATCACAATACCTGGCTTCATGGCATAAAATAACCAAAGCACCTGCGCCGCATTTCGATATCGATCAGGAATATGATATGCAGCAAACCGTTAAAGAGCTGATCAAACACAAAGTTGTTGAATCGGCCCATGACGTTGCTGATGGTGGTTTATACATCGCCCTGTTAGAGTCTGCAATGCCTAATGGTTTAGGTTTCGAGATCGCTTCTGACGATAGCATCCGTAAAGATGCCTTCTTATTTGGCGAGGCACAAGGTCGTGTAGTAGTGAGCGTTGCACCTGAAGAGCAAGAGCGTTTTGTGGAGGTAATGGCTACCAGCGAAGTTGAATTTACCCTGTTAGGTACCGTAACCAACGGCGGCTTAACTGTTGATGAAGAAAACTTCGGCCATGTAACCGACCTTAAAATGGTTCACGCCAACATCCTTCACGGTATTTTAGGCGAATAATAATGCTGAAACTTAACCGGGTACATCATATAGCTATCATCTGTTCGGACTACCAAAAATCCAAACAGTTTTATGTTGAAGTATTAGGTTTAAAAATAGTCCGCGAAGTTTATCGCGAACAACGACAATCATACAAGCTTGATCTGGAAGTGGGCAACCTCTACCAGATCGAGCTTTTTTCTTTCCCCGATCCGCCACCCCGCCCCTCGCGGCCCGAGGCTTCGGGTTTACGTCATTTAGCTTTCGAGGTTGATAACCTGAACGAGGCTGTAGCACATATTACTTCATTTGGAGTTGAGGTTGAACCTATCCGCGTGGATGAGTTTACCGGCAAGCGTTTTACTTTTTTTTCAGATCCGGATGGGTTACCGTTGGAGTTGTACGAGGTTTAAGATTCAAGAAATCAAGAGTCAGGAAGCAAAAAAACTTTATTCACATGTAATTGCAAGCGAAGCGTGGCAATTACATAATTAAAACACGGTCATGTTGAATCCATTTCAACATCCCACTTGCTAAGCCACCTGCAAAGTAAATCGTAGACCTGTCCCGTGGGGTGTTAATAATATCATATATACTTCAAAGGCCTTGGCTTCAATCTACTCATGATAACATAAAGCTTAAAATTTCACCCAATAAAAAAGCCGCATCTTTTTCAAAATGCGGCTTGATATTTTTGTTGTTAATTAGGTTTGTTGAGGGGAAAGCTTGAGTTGATTACAACTCTTCGTCGTGCTGGCTGATATCCAGACCTGCAAGTTCTTCTTCAGGGGTAACACGCAGTTTGCTGATCATGTCGGTAACTTTTAATAAAAGTAATGAGCCGAAAAAAGCGAATGCTGATACGCCTACCAATGTAATCACGTGAACAATAAATAAGTGGGTTTCGCCATAAAATAAACCATTGCCGGTTGTGTTACCTGCGTTTACGTTTTGGTGAGCGAATACACCGGTTAATAACATACCAACCATACCGCCTACACCGTGGCAAGGGAATACGTCCAAAGTATCATCGATGCTGGTTTTTGTTCTCCAGATCACTACCAGGTTACTTACTACTGCTGCTACTATACCAATAATTAATGAGTGAGGGATAGTTACAAAGCCAGCCGCAGGGGTAATAGCTACCAAGCCTACAACAGCACCGATACAAGCACCTAATACACTTGGTTTTTTACCACGAAGGATATCGAAAAACATCCAGGCCATAGCTGCTGCTGCAGATGCTGTAGTTGTAGTAGCTAAAGCTGTAGCTGCCAAAGTACCTGAACCCAAAGCCGAACCAGCGTTAAAACCAAACCAACCGAACCATAATAAGCCTGTACCTAATAATACGTAGCTGATACGTGCTGGAGAGTGCGTGGTTTCGTTACGGCCTTTTAAATATAAAGCTGATGCTAATGCTGCCCAGCCTGCGCTCATGTGTACAACGGTACCACCTGCAAAATCCAACACGCCTTTATTGAATAAAAAGCCTTTTGGATGCCATGTAGCGTGGGCAAGCGGAGCGTAAATAAATACCATGAACAGGCAAAGGAAAATAACATATGAGTTGAAGCGGATCCGCTCGGCAAATGCACCTGTAATAAGGGCCGGGGTAATAACCGCGAATTTTAACTGGAACATGGCAAACAGCACCAATGGGATTGTTGGGGCAAGTTCCCAGGTGGCGTTGCCTAAAGTGCCTTTCATCATGAAGAAGGTTGACGGATCACCGATGAAGCCGCCGAGTTTATCTTCGCCGAAGGCAAGGCTGAAGCCGAATATTACCCATATAACGGTAATTACACCCATACACACAAAGCTTTGCAGCATGGTTGATAATACGTTTTTCTTGCTAACCATACCACCGTAAAAAAACGCAAGGCCGGGGGTCATGATCAATACAAGGGCGGTACTTACTAATAGCCATGCGGTATCGCCTGAGTCAATTTTACTGTCTTTAACGGTTGTTAGGGTAACTGAAGGATAAATAAGGGCTAATACTATGATAATTATAAGTATGCCAAAGGGTATGAATTTTTTCATTTGTCGGGTTTAAGGGAGGATAAATTAAAGGTTTGAATAATGCCACCCGGTACCAATCAAAATACCGGGTAGCATTAAAACTAAATTTTTTTTAAAAAACAATAAATCCCGCATGCTTAATCAGGGCATGTGGGTTTGGGTTGTTTTTTAAATCCTACCAAAACGCGTGAAACGGAAAAAGAATGAGTTTGCGGAAACGTGATAGTTGCCCGGAACGTTCGTTGCAAACAAAATCGAGATACTTAATTCGGATCGTGTAGTTAAAAGTATTGGCTAAAAAGCCATGTACTGAATGCGCCCCCCTGTGTTGCTGCACATTAATAACAGGTGCAGGCACATTATTGAGTACAAACTCTAAACTAAACGGGTTGTGATACGGTTTCGCGGATGAAACTGACGTATTTTTCTGATTTTTTTGATAATAATGGTATAATCCACCTCTTCCGGCAGCTGAATAGCCGGAAAAGAGAAGAAAAAATAAGGCAATAAGTTTATAAAGCCTGTTTACCATATCTAAAAGTAATAAAAACATTAAATAATTGTAAGATTATTTTAAAAAATTTTAATTTTTTACTGTTTTACTTATTGAAATTATTTAAAAAGTGATTTTTTATTGCTGATTTTATTGTTTTATTGATTAAAAATGGCTTTTTGAGATTTTTTTTAAGGAAATTTTAATTTATGATTGATTTTCTGCTAAAGATGAAAATCAGATGAAATTTCAAATCGGAATTATTTAAAAGAATTTTTACTTTTTACAAAATATAACTAATGCATATTCGTTATAATTGAAATTTAATTCCGAAAATATGCTTATCACCAAATTTGATTTGTACAAGAACGAGTGGCTCGACCTTGTATTTGACCACAGAAACAAAAATTACGGCGCTTATGAGTTGCGCAACACCTATGCAAAAACGCTAAACAGGGCTATGGCCATAGCATTTAGCGCAGTAACTGTTTTATCAATTGCTACTATTGTGTTTAAGGCGCATGGTAAGGACGTTGATAAACGACCAGAAACGATGATTGATGTTAAACTAACCCAATTGCCCCCACCTCCTAAAAAAGAAGATAGGATAGTGGAACCTAAAGCCGAACCGGCAAAACCGGCTAAAGCAGCGCCGGCTACACCTACTATTAAATACACTATTCCTAAAGTTGTGCCGGATGATGACAAAACCGCTATAGATCCTCCTACAAAAGCAGAATTGGATAAAAGTGTTATAGGGCCGGAAACTGTAAAGAGTGATGGCCCGGGAGCAATTGACCCAGGTTTATCACAGGGTGGCCATACCGACGGCCCGGGTGTTACAGAGGATAACGGAGTTCACAGCACAGGCGAAGTACTTGAAGTAATGCCCGAACCAGTAGGCGGTGCCGCTGCCTGGGCCAAATTCCTGCAAAAAAACCTTCGCTTTCCGCCTGCCGCGCAAGATGCCGGTGTATCGGGCAAGGTATTCATGAGCTTTGTTGTTGAAAAAGATGGCTCACTATCAAACATCAAAGTTGATCGTGGTGCCGGTTATGGTTTCGACGAAGAAGCAACCCGTGTATTGAAATTAGCTAAGGCCTGGAAACCGGGCGTACAAAACGGGCAGAATGTACGCGTTAGGTACAGCATCCCGATAAGCTTTTTACTATCACCCCAGGAATAAGTGATAATTGGTGTTTTAAATAATGTGTGTTTTAAGTTGATGATTGTGTGTAGGCCCCGCGTAAGCGGGGCTTTTTTTTTATAACTGCTTCTTATAGCAGAGGCTATAAGGAAGATCAACATAAGGCCCATAATTAGCCACCCGCTCATAACCCGACTTTTGATATACGCTTTGAGCTTCAACCTGTTTGCTGGCGGTTTCTAAAACAGTAGCGGTAAATCCAAGTTCTTTTGCCCAGGCTTCCAGCTCGGTTAGTACAAGCGTACTGATGCGGTTTCCCCTTGCTTCCGGGCGTACAAACATCCGTTTTATCTCTACCGCCTCTTCATCATATGGCTTAAAGCAGCCACATCCGGCCGGTGCATCATCAACATAGGCTATAATTACAGTGTCTATCTGTTCAATTACGTTATGCTGATCATAAATATCCATCATTTCGCCGTTACGCAAGCGGAGGTCGGCATCAAGTTCGGTGGTTAATATTTTGAAATCGGGATTGTTGCTGGTTGTTCGTTTTAGGGTGATTGCTGGCATGCTGCAAATTTAATGCTTACCCAATAATTAAATGGAAATTATTCTATATCTCAATTATTTTGAAGCTATAACCGCTATTGCTGATCCGTAGCCGGCTTTACCAATTGATGAAGTAAGGTATACAGGTACATTATTTTTCCAATATGTGGCCTCCGATTTTTTTTCGTGAGTCGACTGTCCGCTGGCATAAACATCATTATTAAAAACTTTTATACCTGCTATTTCCGCATCGCTACCCGATAGTAAGGTTATTTTGCTATTTTTAAAGTAGGCCCCGCCTTTGGTAGTACCGCAGGCTACATAAACGTCGTTGCCATTAACATCTATACTTGCAGCGTTAATTATGAGCGATCCGTCGGCCAGGGATACCGGTTGGCCATCTTTCCAATAATTAGGGATGGTACTTTGTGCCGATGCCTGAACATAGGCCGCAGGAATATAGGTATGACCATTTTGCACTACCATGTTAGTCCCGGCATAAACCATCTGGTTAGCCGGAAGCTTAACCGGAACACCGTTTTTCCAATATACAGCCGAAGGCCCGCCCGTTGCGCCATATTGGTATCCCGAAACATAAACATCCGTGCCTTGAACTGCTATGCCTGATGTACTTGCAACAGTCATGTTAGGTAGTAATGGCAAATTAACCAACTGCCCGTTTTTCCAATAAACGGCTAAGGCATTAACCGAGCCGGCAATGTAAACATCGTTGCCCTGTATTGCTATAGCGCTTGCAAGTGCCCTGCCCGAGGCGTTTGTTAAATTAACCTGCGCGCCGTTTTTCCAGTAAGTAGCAATGTAAATATTAGCGTTATCGGCTGTGGTGTAACCGGCTGCGTAAACGTCATTACCATTAACAGCGATGGCATTTGCCGATGAAACATTATCATCGTTATTTAAAACTACAGGATTTGCATTTTTCCAGTATATAGCATGCCACTTAGTGGTTACAGAATCATAAGTGCTACCTGAAACGTAAACAATAGGATCGACATTGGAAGTTGTATCAGGTTTTTCGGGGGTTACGCTTCCATTTTTTTTACAGGCGGCAAGCAATATCAAAAAGACACAGCCCAGGTTGATAAGGTTTTGATAGGTTTTCATAACATTGGTTATCGTTATTGATAACGTGCGAATATACTTTTTAATATGTTGAAAATTGTTAACCTATTAAAAAGTACACGGTTAAATTGCGTTACCCCTCAAAAAGATACTATTGCTTTACCGGGATAGTTTCACCCCTACGTTTTGTAGTGATACAGTCTTTGTCATTTTCCTGATAACGGCACCAACTTAGCCTTCAAATCCGGATCTTTCATATCCTTATCCAATGGAAACATCGGTCGTTGGATACGGTGATAGGGCAATCGCTCAATATTTTGGTCAACCCCGCCTGGAGTGATGGCCAGCAACCAATCGGCGCGCATGGCATATAATTCGGGTTCGAGATAGCCTATTTTTACCACTACGATATCTGCCGTGCGGGGTTTTAGGCCGAGGCGGGTAAAATCTATCTCTTTATGATATGGCTTGCGTTT
Organism: Mucilaginibacter sp. CAU 1740; assembly: GCF_039839285.1. Lineage (NCBI taxonomy): Bacteria > Pseudomonadati > Bacteroidota > Sphingobacteriia > Sphingobacteriales > Sphingobacteriaceae > Mucilaginibacter > Mucilaginibacter sp. CAU 1740. The sequence continues at coordinate 112,616 of NZ_JBDOQS010000017.1, forward strand.
TTGGGTGATGATCACGTGCACACTCCCCTCTTTTATCACCGCTTCAACTTCGGCATCCTTATCCCCGCTAACTATTGATTCTACCGTGCCCGAAAGTTTTACCGGCGGCGCAAAGCGGTGATCTACCGCGGCACCGGCCTCCCCTTCTACATGGCTACCTACACCGGCAGCAATGGCTTTTTTAATCAGTTCAGGAGCAGGAATAGAAGCATAAATTAACGACGGACCATTATCCTCCCTAAACTCTTTACGCGCCAGGATTCGTGTTAACGTCCAGGTAGCATCCCCTGCCCCACCGGCGGTTGGGTTATCGCCCGAATCGCTGATGTAAAACGGATGTTTGGGGCTGGCTATGGCTTTGTCAAGGCATTCGGTTAAAGTACCCGTTGGGGCTACAAACTCAAATTTGTTGCGTACATCCCAAAAGTTTTGAGCCAGTTGTTCGGCAGTATGAGTTACTTTTTCCTTATCATCGCCGGTAACCATTACTACGGCATGGTTACGGGGTTCGTCGGCCCAGGCGTAGCCTATCCAAATAGCGGCATCGGTTATACCGGGTTGTACAGATGCAGGGGCCACAGCTGCATATAATGTTTTGCCCGGCTCAATGCGGGTACTTGTTTTTTCGCCGGGGAGCAGGATAGGTACGGCTATGTAAGCTTTATAAAGCGGCTTGCCTTTGCCGCTTTCCAACCTGTTGATAAGGTTTTGCACCGCGCGTTGTTTGGTTTGCAGGGCATCCTCGTGCGGGGCCATGCGGTAGCAGGTTATCAGATCGGAGTTTTGAGCCAGTCGCCATGATACATTGCCATGCAGGTCCATGGATGTAGAGATCAAAGTTTTATAACCTATCACTTTCCTGATCCTTACAATAAAATCACCCTCCGGATCATCAAGCCCCACAACACTCATAGCCCCATGGATATCAAAATACAAACCATCATAAGGCAGGTGTTTTTTAAGCGAATCGAGTGTTTTATTTACGAGCGATTCGTAAGCCTGCCGGGTAACTGCCCCACCCGGTAACGATTTACCTATTATAGTAGGGATCCATACCGCTTTGCTCCGCAATAACGAATCGGCCGCCATAAACGGGTATGCGCTGAAAACTTCCGAACTGTATTTGGCATGAAAAGCGGCCTCCTCTGTTAGTGCAGGCGAAAATGTACTTGATTCGATAGCCAGACCTGCAATGGCTATGCGGGGCAAAGGTTTTGTTTGGGCTTGGGTGATGAATGGAAGCAGTATTATTATAGCTAAAAATAGGCGGGGTGTTTTCATTAGCATAAGATTTGAGTGAGGCTTTTGCTAAAAATAAGGATTGTAGCCGATAAAAAACAGAGCCTATCTATCAGATTTGTTTTTAATACTTTTCGAGGTATTCTTTAGGGTAATTATCAAACTCTGTTTTCGGTATTTCCGTAGCTCTATAATCCATTCCGTTTTTGTTCAGAAAATCAGCTATCTGCATTTTCTTTTTATATTCAGCCGAACCGAGGTCAAAATGCCAGTACCGCATATCATCAGTCAGATACTTCTCCTCACCCTCTATCGTTTTATAAAGTACTTTTTTAAACCCTGCGCCATTATCTATTAAATACAAAACCAATTCTGGCCGTCTGTATAAGCCGGCAGCTAAGGAGGCACTTTCTAATGGACTATCGCCATATTTATTAACAGTATCCACTTTTGCTCCCGCTTTAACCAATATCTTCATATAATCGAGGTTACCTTTTTCACAAGCTATCATCAAAGGTGATCGCAATGTTGTTTTAGGCCCGTGTTGTACAGCGTTTGGATCACCCCCAAATTTTAATAACAATTGTAAAAAACGAGGTTCAGAGCCAGACACGAGGTTTTCCAGGCTTGAGGCATCCATCAGTGCGGAGTCGCCAAAATAACGATCTTGCAAATCAGGATCAGCTCCCAACTCAAGCAATGTTTTGGCCGAAGTGTAATTCATATTCATCACAGCAAGCATCAGTAATGTTTCCCCAAATCTCGGTTCTCTGGAATCAACAGGTATTTTATTGATGGCTATTTCTTTTTTTATTCGCCCTATATCGCCGTCCTGAACTGCTTCAGCAAGCTCCCAGGCTGGTGTTTGTTGAAAAAGGCGGTAATCAACGCCTAATAATTTACTTCTATCAACCAGCGAGTTGCGGTTTGTGCAACTGGTAAAAAGAAAAGCGATCGCGATAAATACTTTTAATTTTCTGATCATACTGATTTATAAGGTTAGGTTATTTGATGGCGCCATTAAACCGGGCCTGAAAAGGAGCCTGTATCTTATTCAAATAATGCTCCCATGAAAAACATTATTAATACCCCTTCATCACCTTAACCAACATATTCGCAATTCGCTGGTGCCCCGCATCTGAAGGATGCAAACCATCGTAGGTCATGTTCATAGCTTCTACCGGGTAGGGATAATCATCGGTAGCCGGGTCGTAAGGTATTTTGGTATAATCTGGGTATTTGTAATTGCGGTATTCACGATTTTGCGGATCGCGCAGGCGGCGGAAGTTTACCGCGTTTTTGGTGGTAATGCCGCTTTTATAATACAGGTCAACCAGTTTCAGGTGTTCGGCACCGGCGATGGCTTTGATAGCATCGGCATATTGTGAAAGATAAACGCCATCCTTATCCAGGTAATCGCCATGAATAAAAACTGATGGATTGTTTAAGTCAACATAATCGGTACGGTGCAGCGGGGTTATCAGGATGATCATGGCATCGGGGTTAAGTCCCCTGATCTTATCTATAATGGTACGGTACGAACCATATACGGTTTGGTTACCTGTTTTATTTTGATAATCGCTCATGGTACCTATAGGTAAGCCTACCCACCAATCGTTTGTGCCGAGAAAAACGGAATAGATATCTGTTTTTACCAGGTCGAGTTTATCGATGTTATCTGCAATGCTTTTCGCCGTCCAGCCGGGATGGCCGTTGTTGGTGAATTTGATGTAAGGAAGTTTTGCTACTACATCGTCCATATATCCCTTGGAGATCCGATTTTTTGTCAGTTCGGGTCGGCCGTTTAAATAGGTGATCGAATCGCCAATGGCCATCCAGGTCAATTCTTTTTGCGGAGTAAAGGATGATAAAAGCACCGATAGTGCAAGCAGAAATAAGATTGGCTTTTTCAATTGGCGTTTGGTTTGCAATAAAAATAGGTAATAATCAGGTTTCTGTCAATTGTAAAAGTGCCTATGGTGCTGCGCGACCGTAGTTTATACCGCGTAAATTCGGATGTCCTACACCTGCGTATCTTCAGTTGTAGGCTACCCAAATTTTTTAGTTGGTTTTTAGCTAACTTTCGTTTTATTTTGTTGGTTCCTGTATAACAAGCAAAGCACTAACCGATTAATTTAAAAAGTTGTTTATTCGCAAAACGGCGAAAAGTGATGGAGAGCAATGGGCGTGATTAATGATTACCCGATATCAACTCAGGAAACTGATCTTTGGGATCTTTTCAGGCAGGGTAACCAAACAGCTTATACAGAGCTGGTAAGGCGCTATGCAAAGCCTTTATTTAATTATGGCTATCGTTTTCATCAAAACGAAGCGCTTATTGAGGACTGTATCCAGCAACTTTTTCATGACCTTTGGGAGCGCCGCGAGCGCATTGGCGCTACACCAGCTGTAAAAGGCTATCTTTTTAAAGCGATGCGGCACCGCGTTTTCCGCGAACAACAAAACTGGAACCGCCACCAGGAACTTGATGAGCAATATGATTTTCTCGTCGATTTCAGCATCGAATCTAAACTGATTGAGGATACCAATATTGTTACGTTAAACTCCAGGGTAACCAAGGTGCTTAATGAACTACCCGCCCGCCACCGGGAGGTGCTTTACCTACGCTTTTTCGAAGACCTTGATTTTACCCAGATCGAACAAGTGATGAGCATCAACCGGCAATCAGTACATAACTTATTACAGCGGGCCTATAAAAGCTTCAAGGCCAGCTGGACTATTATGAGCATTTGGGGATATATCTTAATAAGATTAGCTAAATTATTTTATTGATATACAGCAAATTGCAAAATTTCCTGAATTTTTATTCCACCAAGTGAGTATTTCAGGGCTGTTTTCTGATATATAAGGGTAGAAACCAATCGAGCCCGAATTTCAGATGACCGATTACTCAACTTTCGAAGTCGAAGACTTTTTGCATGACGATTTTTTTATTGACTGGGTTGTAAAACAACAGCCAGATCATGCAGTTTTTTGGCTGGAATGGCTGGCACTACACCCCGAGCGGCAAAGCGTTGTGGAAGAGGCCACCTCTATGGTAAAATCGTTAAAGATAAAACCATTGGAGGTCTCTTTATCTGATGACCGGGTTGATGAACTCGTTAATTCCTTACAGCAACGTATCAACCGGCAACCTGTAACAGAAAAAGCATCTGTACCTATTTATAAAACCACGTGGTTCAGGGTAGCCGCAGCCGTCCTGCTGTTTGGCACTATAGGTATTGGGCTTTATACTTTACGTGATCAAAATATAATAAGCAAGCCGGCCGTGGCTGCCTTAGCAGATGATTTTCTGAATGTTTCTAATCAAACCGACACCACCCAATTGGTACGAATGAATGATGGAAGCCTCGCCGTGCTAAAACCGGCATCATCATTACGGTATCCTGCTAAATTTGGCAATACCAGGGAAGTGTTTTTAACCGGCGAAGCCTTTTTTGAGGTTCATAAAAACCCGGCTAAGCCGTTTTTAGTACACAACGGCAATGTGGTGGTGAGGGTACTTGGTACAAGTTTTACCGTAAAACGTATTGAAGGCCGCAAGGATGTTAAGGTGGTTGTTAACACCGGTCGGGTTGCTGTATATGATGGCGCGGCGGCAGCAAAAGATCCGAAACATAGTAATCAAGTTATCCTTACGCCTAACCAGCAGGTTGTTTACTCGGCCGAAAAATTAGATAATAAGAAAGAATTACTGCCCAAGCCGTTAGTGCTTTCAAAAGAGCGCGCCGTTAAAGAATTTACTTTTGATAATACCCCTGTTATAACAGTGATCGAAAAAATTAACCAGGCCTACGGCGTAAATATCGAATACGACCGTGAAAAGCTTGAAAAGCTTACCATCACAACCTCTATTTCAGAAAAACCGCTGGATGAGAAAGTGAGGATAATTTGTAAAGCACTTGATATGGAGTGCCAGTTTACCGACGGCAGGATCATTATCGGCTCGCCAGATGCTAAAACCAATTCTGATAAATAACCAATTATTACAAGTTTAATTTAACCCATGAAGAGAAGCAGATCACCAAACACACTCCTTTAAATAACAAAACCGGCAATATTTGCGGTACTGCCGGCTAAGTTGTTCGCCCCAATTTTCACACGTTCAAATGTTTCCTTGGTTCTTAGAGATCCGAGATGGGGCTTTTTTGCCAGTTACTAAATCAATAACTAACCAAAACTAAAGTATGAAATATAAACCTATACTCCTAAAAATAATGAGAATTACGCTTGTACAACTAACTATAATTCTAACATTATTCGGAAGTGCTTTTGCTAAAAATTCTAAAGCGCAAGCGGCGCTTGAAACCCGTGTTTCTGTATCAGAGAGTAATAAGTCGCTTAAAAGTGTTTTAAAAACGCTTGAAGATAAAACCAATGTATCGTTCACTTATGTTGCCGAACTGATCAATGCCGATCAAAAAGTGAATCTTAACGTAAGCGGCAGTAAGCTGGGCGATGTACTTAACCTGCTTTTATCTCCGCTTAATTTAGCTTTTGATGCCTCGGGAGATGTAATCGTGATCAGGGCGCTGAAGGCGGCTCAGCCTAATATTGAAGCGTTTTCGCACGCCGAAATTGACATGTCGCGTGCCCCTATAAAAGGTAAGATAGTTGATGAGGCCGGGTTGCCATTGCCTGGGGTATCCATTAAAGTAAAAGGAACCCAAACAGGTACGGTAACTGATGTTAACGGCGATTTCACGCTGAACGTCGCCGCCGGAACAGTGTTGGTAGTAAGCTACATCGGCTTCGAAACGCAGGAAGTAGCAACAGGTAACGATCCGCTTAAAATTAAACTGGTTTCAAGCAGCAACAGCCTTAACGAGGTGGTTGTGGTAGGTGCTACCTTCAAAAAGTCAGACCTTACAGGAGCTGTGGCCAATATCGAATCGAAAACACTGGAAGAAAGACCAGTTACCAACGTTGGCGAAGCTTTGCAAGGCCGCGTTTCGGGCGTGTTTGTAAGCGGCGGTTCAAAACCAAGTGATGACGCCAGCATCCGGATCCGCGGTATCAACACCATTAACTCGGGCTCTACCCCTATTTATGTAGTTGATGGTTTGGTGATGGAGAATAACCAGGGTGGTTTTAAATCCATCAACCTGAATGATGTGGCATCGGTACAGGTATTGAAAGATGCCTCGGCAACTGCATTGTACGGTTCGCGCGGTGCCAATGGTGTGATTATTGTCACTACCAAAAAAGGCAAAAGGAAAGCGGGTGACGGTACGGTTACTTACGAAGGCTGGGGCGGTTTCACCAATGTGATGAGAATGCCATCTACCATGAATGCTAACCAGTTGTTCGACCTCCGTTTGGATGCCTATGCAAACGGTTATATGAAAGATAACCCGAACGCCAACCGCCAGGATTATATCAACAACACCCTGTTAAAAACCAATATCGCGTTTTCGCAGCAGGAATTTGATACCCACAACAGTGGCCAAAGCTTTAACTGGCTTAACCAGGTTAAACAAACCGGTTATCAGCAAAACCATTCGGTAGCTTTTGCCGGTGGCTCTGAACGCGGAACCTTCTATTTAAGCTTAGGCTATGCTGGCGTAAAAGGTATTATTGACGATACCAAGCAAAACAAGTACACAGGCCGCTTCAATGCCGAGTATGATGTTAAACGCTGGTTAAAAGTTGGTACCAACACAGGCTTTACACGCACAGATGATAATATCCCAACGGATGACGTGTACAATAAAGCCCTTAACGGCAACCCGCTTTTAAATTATGGACCGTACAAAGATCCGGCAACCCGTTATGGGAGTGACTACTTAACAGTATATTACAGATCCCACGGAGAGCAGAACAATAACGATTTTAACCCGTTCAACTCGTTAGATATTACCCGCCAGCAAAACAGGAACAGGTTGGTAACATCAAACTATATCAACATCAACCCTATAAAAGGTTTGGATATCCGTTCAACCTACGCGGTTGATTACGCGCAGCAAACGTTTTTCACCTTCACGCCAAATAACATCCAGGAAGCTATCCGTAACTACAATGGTGACGCGCGTGCAAGACACGAGCGCTGGGCCGATCTGTACTGGCAATGGGATAACACCGCAACCTATAACACTACATTTGGCGGCAAACACCACTTTACAGGCTTATTAGGTACAAGTACCAGCAAACGCTCATCAAACTATACATCGGCACAAGGCGATCGTTTTGCCAGCAATGATCTTTTGTATTATGATCTGGGAGGTGCCGCCGCTGTAGAAAAAACAGTATTAGGGTCGGCTTTCGACAATAATTCGCTGTTTTCGGTAATTGCGAGGGCTAACTACGATTATGATAATAAATACTTTTTAACAGCAACTGCCCGTCGCGACGGATCATCAAAATTCGCAGCCGATAAACGTTGGGGTACTTTCCCTTCGGTTTCTGCAGCCTGGGCCGTTACAAACGAAAACTTCTTTAAAAATCAAAAGGTTTTTGATCTGTTGAAGGTTCGTGTTGGTTATGGTGTGGTTGGTAACCAGGATATTGGTAATTATGCTTACCAAACGCTTTATGGTTCGAAGATAGATAACGGCAACGCGTTAATTTATAACGATGGTCGCCGGGGTAATCCTAACATCACCTGGGAAAAACAGAAACAAGCCAATTTAGGTTTGGAAATGGCCTTCTTCAAGTCGCGCTTAAATGTCAATGCCGACGCGTTTTATATCAACAACGATAACTTGTTACTTAACCGTTCATTAGCCGGAACTACGGGTTATAGCGTTGAATGGGAAAACATAGGCCGGGTGAACAATAAAGGTATCGAGCTATCGCTTAACGGACAGGTAATACAAGGTAAAGACTGGAACTGGAACCTTGCCGGTAATATCTCCTTCACTAAAAACACCGTGAAGAAACTGTACGGTAACGCTACTGAGATCTATAACCTAAACGAGAACGTTATTCAACGGGAAAATAATATTTTCCTTGGCCAATCGCTGCATACCATTTATACCTACGTATCTGGCGGCATTGCCCAGGAATCAAACCGTTCGGAATGGGAAGGCCTTAATTATAACGGAAAAACTGTTGGCCTGGGCGATTTATTTGCCAAAGATGTATCAGGCCCCAACGGCGTAAAAGATGGTGTGGTTGACCAATACGACAAGCAGGTTGTAGGCAAATCAGATCCTAAGTTTTTTGGTGGTTTCTCAACAGATTTCTCGTATAAAAACCTATCCTTGAACGCGGTATTTGTTTACTCTGTTGGTGCTAAAAAAATCAGCAGCTATTACGAAGGTTTGATCAACAGCTATGGCGAAAGCATGGCTTCAACAGGTCTGCTTAACCGATGGACCCCGCAGAATACCAATACCAACATCCCGAAGGTAATAGCCAATACAAGCTACAACAGGTACAACCCTTCTGATCTGGATTACACGGTACAAAACGCGTCGTATTTACGCCTTTCAACTTTAACCTTGTCTTATAATTTTTCGGATAAGCTGTTAAGCCAGTGGAAAGCAAACCGCCTGCGCGTTTATGCAACCGGTTCAAACCTTTTTGTGGTTACCAAATACAAGGGTATTGATCCTGAAACCGGAGATTACGGTTACCCGCCGGTTAGAAGCTTTGTTTTAGGGATAAACTTTGGATTTTAAACCTGAATGATTATGAAAAAGACATTATTTACCATATGCCTTGCGGGTGCGTTGTTAAGCACAGTATCCTGCAAAAAATTCCTGACACACGATAGTTTAACTAAACTGGATGAGTCGCAGGTATATTCTGACGTTAACCTTACCGAGACCAGCCTTAAAGGCGTGTACTCGAATTTTAAAAATTTCCGTACCGACGAGCAAGGCCTCATTACCATGATGGGTACCGACGAGACCCAACAGGGCGCTTTTCAGATGAAAAGTGACGCGATAAAGGGTGGTCTTGATAAGTACGATCTTAACCTGAACTCATTACTACCGCATCTTGCCAATCAGTGGAATATTCGCTGGCCCGTAGTAAACGAAGCAGCCAAGATCATTAACGGCTTGGAAAAGTTGAACCCTAAAGCAGGTAGCCGCGAAGGCAGCCTATTGGGCGAAGCTTACTTTTTACGTGGTTTTGTTGATTTTGAATTGGCCATGTACTGGGGCGAGATCCCTATCCGCGATATCAGCCGGGAAGCTACGCTGGGCTTTAAACGCCAGCCGCTTAAGGATGTTTGGGCATTCATTATCAATGATTTTGTAAAGGCATCTGAACTTTGCCCGCAAACGAACGCGGCCGGAAGGGCGACAAACGGAGCCGCTTTCGCTATGCTCGGTAAAGCCTACATGTCGGCCCCGGTATCAACAGATCTGAGGGATTTTGACAAAGCACGTTTGGCTTTTGAGCAAATGATGGGCAAGTACGCATTAGTGCCTTATAAGGACCTGTGGGATTATACAAAAGGTAACACTGCCGAATCGATATTTGAATTGCAGTTTGGCCCGGTTTATCCTAATAACAACAAATTACAGTTCCAGATAGGTTCGCGTGCTGTACAGGCTGCATTTGGCGATGGTTGTTATTACTCAGGTTACGATAAGCTGGTACCAACTATCCACGCTTACGAAACGGTTGCCAACGGTGGTGTTTGGGAAGATGGCGACCTGCGCAAGGACGAAAGTATCCGTTATGACTTTACTTATTATGGTACTACCCCTACTTTAGATCCAATCCTTTGGGAAGATCTTGGTAATAACTACGATGAGTTGAAGCCACACGTTAAAAAGTACGAGGATTTCCGTACCGATAAACACTCCGATCAAAAGATCAACAACATGTGGAACTCCGGCAAAAACATCCCTGTTTTACGTCTTGGCGATATCAAGCTTTGCTATGCCGAGTGTTTAAACGAGTTGAACAGAACCAATGATGCGGTAACTGTTGTAAACGAAGTGCGCACCCGCGCCTGGGGCGGAACATTACCGGCCGATAAACGCTGGGTTGCAATGAGCCAGGATGGTTTCAGAACAGCCATTATGGACGAGCGCATCCGCGAGCTTTTTGCCGAAAATTGGCGCCGTATCGATTTGATTCGTACCGGTAAGTTTGTTGATTATATAAAATCGCGTAATAAATGGGCTAATCAGTCGGGTTCGATCCAGACCTTCCAGATGCGCTACCCGATACCTGATGTTGAGATGAAGCTGAACGATCAGATCACACCTGCAGATCAGAATCCGGGTTATAAATAAAGATTACCATATCATTCTGCAATTACGAGCCGGGCGTTTTACGCCCGGCTTTGTTGTTGATTAGGGTTTTATTAAAGTTTTTAGCCGTGTAATTGCCGGTATAATACGCGCTACTTTGTACTTAGCGGTAATACAATAAAATCTATTACTAACGAAACAATTTCGTTATCCTTGGTCATGCCCCAATAGGCAGGGTAGCTTCCATCTCCGTAACCCGAGTGAAACATGGTTATATTTAGATCAGAGTTAGGGATCTTTAAATTTATCCAGTCACCAATATCCTTGGGATCATTTGCATCTTTCGCGCTCTTTTTAAACTCGGTTGCCAAATAATCATCATAAATATTCCCGCCCGGATGCTCTTTTTGAAATTGATCTTCGAATTTCCTGTATGCTAAAGCTGCTTTATAATCAACAAATCCACCAAGCCCGGCATCTACCGGGAAACCAAAATACTCGTCAGGGTCTTTTAATTCTGAAGTGTTTTCTCCATCGTGAAGGGCAAGTACCCATTTATCCGCCTTTTTCGAACTGAATTCCAACTTAGCGATCGCATATCTTTCGCCTGCTTCTTTTGTTTGAGCAACATAAATTTTAACAGGATATATGCCTGGTTTAACAGTTTTATTAAAAGGGATGAAATCTACTGTTGTAAGCGGATCGCATGCTACAATTTTCCCTGTTGGTACGTTGAGGTTACCTATTTCCAAAAGTTGGATAGGTATTTTGTCGATCACTTTACTTTCAAAAAACTGATTGTAATTTATACGAGATAATACATCATGCTGGATGACTTTTTTTTTCAGGGCATCAGAAGTGCGATTATTTGGTGTCTGACTTTGATGATTACCAGAAGGTTCATTTGCAGATTGTTGTTGCTGATTGCATGAGCAGGTAATCAGACAGACACAAGCGATAAGGTTTGTAATTTTCATTGTAAAATTTGTTTAAGTTAAAAAAAACGAATTAATCAAAAGCGCGATTTATGTAGATATCTGGTACAAAATTTCGGTTCTGGCGCATCGTTCTTAGCTGCCAATACAAACCCGGAAGTTTAGGTTATATGTTAGAAGGTTATTTGCAGATTGATTACTTATCGATATGTGTTTATAGGTATTGTAGACTTTGATTTACAGGTGCAAAATTAAAATGTCACTACAACATATGTTGTTGATGCGCCACCCTGATTAGCTCAGCTACATTTTTCACTTCAAATTTCTGGATAAGGTTTTTGCGATGGGTATCAATTGTTAAAGGGCTTAAAAAAAGCTCAGTCGCTATACTCTGACTTGTTTTTCCTTCGGCAATGAGCGACAGGATCTGTTTTTCGCGGCGGGTTAACTGCGGGCGGCCTTGTAATTGATTTTTAGTTGGGCGGCTGATAATATCAGTAACCTCTTTGCTAAAGCAGATATTCCCTTTCACGGCCTCGGTAATGCAATTGCGTAATTCATCAATCGAACTGTTTTTGAGCAGGTAGCCGCTGGCCCCGTTTTGAATGGTTTGCATAATAATGCTCCGTTCGGTATGGTTGCTCAAAATCAGTATCATGGTAGCCGTCGATTCTTTTTTGATCATCCTGCATAGGTCCATCCCATTAATATCGGGCAGGGTAATATCCAGCAAAATCAGGTCGACCTTGTTTAAACGGGTATAAGCCAGGATTCCTTCTCCATCGCTAAAGCCAGCTACTACTTCAAGGTTTTCCTCGTTTTGCAATAACATTTTCAATCCCTCAATTACTATGGGATGGTCATCTACTATGGCAATGGTAAGCCTATCCGTCTGCATTGGTGTTTAGTTCAATATTAATGGTGGTTCCTTCGTTAATTTCAGATTGGATCTCAAACCTGCCTTTTAAAAAGGCTATCCTGTTTTTAAGGTTATCCAGTCCCATCCCTTTTTTGTTATTTAACACGGCGGTATCAAATCCGCAGCCATCATCTTCAAGGGTAATGAAAAAGGTGTCGCCGTTTTGGCTGCATTGCAGCATAACGTTTTTGGGGCTGGCGTGTTTTATAGCGTTCGAAATAAGTTCCTGCACAATGCGGTATATATGCAGCTGCACGGCAAGCGCTATGTTTTTATCAATATCGAAGGCCTGGTATTCGATGTGTAAACCATCGCGCATGTAAAACTCGCTCAGATCTTTTAGCGCTACCTCCAAGCCAAATTTTAGTAAAGTTTCCGGCACCATGTTACGGGCAATGCGACGTAGTTCTGTTACCGAGGTATCTAATTGGTTAATAATGCGGTGAAGGTCTTTATCGTCGGAGATATCAGCCTTGCTACTTGTCCACCCGGATAAACCTATTTTTACGCCCGAGAGCATTCCACCCAGGCCATCATGCAGGTCGCGGGCTACGCGTTCACGTTCGTGTTCTTCGCCATCAAGCATGGCTTTGGCTACTTTTAATTGTTGTTTTTGCTCGAGGTCTTTAAGCTGCTGCTGATAGTTGATCTCCTTTTGTGCCGCGAACTTGTGCTTGATCCTTGCGTTGGTGATCATAAACGCGAGACCCGCCAACAGGAATACGCAACTCAATCCCAGGATCCAATTATAAAGGCGCTGGTTTTTAGCATTTAACGCAGCATGCTTGTTTTGGGCTTGCAAGGACGTTATCTTTTCCTGCTTTTTTGCTGTTTGATATTTGGTTTCCAGTTCGTTGATCTTTACCTGGGTTTGCCCTTTATGGATGCTATCTGCCAGAACCTTCTGTTTGGCTTGCCAGTTGTAAGCTTCCTTGTAGTTATTCATCAGGGCATTGGTTTTAGCCAGCTCGCCGAAAATTTCGGCACGGTCATTAGCGTCGGTAGTCAGGGTGCCTTCTTTCACTATATCGAGTAATACCTGCCTCGCTTTGGCATATGATTTTTGCTGACTGAAGATCTCGTACTTCCTGAAAATGAATTGCTGATACAGCTGCTTCTGGTTATATTTTTTTGCAAGGATCAAACCTTTTTCGGTACTGATCAGCGCCTTATCTGGTTGTTGGATGGTGGTGTAGTATAAAGCCTCGTTATAACAGTACAGCGTATAGTTTACCGATTCGGGGAAGGCTTTTAACAGCAACTCCGCCTTTTTTAAAAGCGGGGCGGCGAGTGCGGCTTTGTTGTCATAGCAATAAATACTCACGCCACTTAAGTAAGCAAAAAGCAAGGTTGATGATCCCGGCCCTGCTTTTTCCAATAACTCAATAGCTTTCTGGTCGTACTGGCCGGCTTTGGCAAATTGATAATTATTCATAAAAATGGTAGAGAGTTGGGTGTAATAATGCGCCAGCATAACAGGGTTATTTGCCTTTTCGGCGTTGGGGATGGCTTTTTCGAGGGTGATGGTTGTTATAAAATCGTACCCTTTTGCATCCTTATTCATCAAGGCGTAATTAAACCAAGCCGCTGCCCGGTTGCCATAAGCCCGCCTATCGTTAAATGCAGCCAAAGCCTCTGCCGACTTTTTAAAAGCTTCCGAAGCTTTTGCATGGTTCCAGTTAAAGTAATACTGGCCTTCGTAAAAAAGAGCGAGAGCGTTGTAGTAAGGATAATTTGATGCCAGTTTTTTACCGCTTAGCAAATAGCTTTTGCTTTTTGAGGTGTCTTTAAATTTCCAATAATCTACCAGCAGGAAACTGGCATTGGCTTTTGAGCTATCGGCGTGGCCTGGTTTCAGGATGTTTTCCAGGCTATCAACATATCGTTTTTCGTTAAGCGGTATTTGCTGTTGGGATACTCCCGGCAATGCGCACAGCATTAAAAGCAGCAGCAGGTATAAGTTTTTCATGTGGTAGACGGACCGGCCCGGGCTATCGCGGTAAAGCTTTAACCGACCGAATCAACTCACAATATGCCTTTTTAAATCGGAATCTCGGTCGCTATCCTTTTAGTTAAATAAAAAATACCTAAAAATCAGGAGAATAAAATCGACAAATCAGGGTATTTCAGTTCAAAAGTAGATAGGATAGCTTTGCAATTAATCTATCGTTAAATAAATATTTTATGAAAACATCTATTTTCAATAAGGTTTATCTGCATCAAATATTGTTGCCTGGCACTTATTTATAGCCAAAACAACAGCCACATTTTATAAGGCTTTAAACCTAAACCTTATCACTTAACCGCTTCGGTTTTAAAAGCGCAATTGTCTATTCTATTTATATTTTATCAAACATCTAAATGAAAACATCTATTTTAAAAAGAATCACTTTATCATTTTTCGGTATCGCGCTTTTAGCGGGCATTTCATCATGCAGCAAAAAGAACGACGGCCCTACTACACCTACCTCCAAAGGCAAAACAGCCAAATTTACGGTAACCGTTAAAGGTGCACCTTCATCGGCCTATATCTCATTTGTTATGGCTGGTGTGGCTACAGATCCATCAAACACAACAGTTTGGAAAGTAAACGGAACTACGCAAAGCAATGAACAAGCTGTTAGCCTGGGTGCTAATAAATTTACAAGCACTACGCAAACCTATGTTATTGAATCGGTAACACCGTTACAGGCTATCAGTGTTGGCGTACAATGCCTTAGCCCTGCAAATGTAGCCTACACCATTAGTTACAAGGCCGAAATTAATGGTGAGGTAAAAGCCGATAATCAAAACGTAGCGGTAACCAAAGATGCCGACTTTACCCACGATTATACTTATTAATAATACCCCTATAATCTAAATCTTATCAAGTTAAGATAACGACATGAAACTAAAACATTGTGTAATTTTTGCCAGGTATGTATTATTCCTGGCAATTTTTTCATTACCGGTAACTTCTGCATTGGCGCAATATAAAGAGCCAGAGGAGAAAGAGAAAATTGACGTTTCGTATCCCGAAGCCCCTTTCGATTCACTGCAGGCTAAAAAGATGCTGGCCAGGGGCACAGGTACCATAAAAGGGGTGGCCTTTACTAAAATAAAAAACAGCCTTGGTTTTAGCCCGCTGATGGCTAAGCGCATTTATGCCAACAAAATTAAGGTGGTATTGCTGCCTGTTACTCCATATTTTGAGGAATGGTATAAGTTGAGAGACAAGAAAGAGAACCTTAAAAAGAAACGGTACGTTTACCTAAGCGACGATGCATACAGGTACCGCCTTGAAGCGATCACCAACAGCGAAGGCAAATTTACCTTCCCCGAAATGAAGCCCGGAAAATATTTTCTGCAGGGGCTGCTGGGCTACACCACCACAGGCTCATACGATGAGTACACCGGTTCGGGTTATACCACTGGAGGTTATACTACAGATTATTACCAACGAAATCAATATTCCATAGCGCACGAAGACCGTATTGAAACATTTGTTGAAGTGAAAGCGGATGGAGAGTTGGTGAATATTAAGCTGAAATGAAGCTATCCAATTAGCAAAAAGGATGCCTGGCGTGCCAGGTATCCTTTTTTTATAGCTTTTTACGCTTTATTATTCTGCGTCACTCTTTTGTTATTGAGGTATAAATATACCAGATGGTAAAGCATAAAAAAAGTCTCCCATTTTAATGAGAAGCTTCCGAGGACGATTGTGGTTCGAATTTCAAAAAAACTTATTACTGATCTACAAGCAATCGCCAATTTCCGACTAATTACTTATAGTTCAATTATCTAACTATTTAATGCCAATCAATGTATTATCTCTTGCCAATCATTGCAACATCTTATGCCGCTGTACGTAAACTATTATAAATCATATAGATGACTTATAATTGCGAGGAAAGGATCGGAGTGCATTCAATTGCTAAAATCTTTAATGAGGAATTAAGATGGATATTTAGAGAGCAGTCAATAAGTGACTGCGGTATTGATGCTTATGTTGAGATAACGAGAACCGGCTTTAAAACAGGATGCTTTACACCAACAGGGAAATTAATTGCTATTCAGATAAAATCCGGGCTGAGCTTTTTTAAAGAGGCAAGGGCTGACCATTTTGTCTTTCGCGGCTCAAAAAGGCATTTGGATTACTGGTTGGAGCATTGCATACCTACCATACTGATAATTTACGATAAAGTCACTGGAAATGCTTACTGGCGAGAAGTCAATAGATCCACGATCGTTTTAACTAAAAAGGCTTTTAAAGTTAACATATTCAAACAAAACTTACTAAACCGTTCAAGTAAAGAGGCTTTGACTAACATTGCCTTTTTTAGCAATAAATATCAATACAAGCTTTGGCAAATACAAAGTTCAATAGACGAAATTAAATTATTGATAACTACACCTCTATTTCTGTATATAGAAATAGACGAGATCCCCGGCTCTAATAGTTGCAATATTACGTTATTAGTTACGGATGATGGTCATACAAGTTTCCCCGAAATAATTTATACCGGCAATAATAATAATGCAAATCGCTTTGAATATAGGTTTAAACTTTCGAAAGACAGCAGCTTACGACAAGCGTTAAGCGATACGATACCGTGGGCTGATTTCTTTTTTGGTAATGAAGACTTTACTGACGAAATATTAGCAACGACAATTGCAGACGAAATTTCAAGTTTTAACCAAGACGAATTTAGCCAGGATGTTTTAGAATTAAGAAAACAAAACATTTTTTTTCACTTGGTGTGTTACTTGACCGGCTCTTATTGCTTCCGATTAGACTTGAAGGCCAATAATTTAACGTACGCGTTTCTTGAAATGGAACGCTTTTTGGAGAAAGAACCTATTGTAAGGACACGAGTATGCTACTAAAAAAATATAACAAAAAAAGCCCCCCATTTTCATGAGAGACTTTTGGGTAAATGATGGGGCTCGAACCCACGACCCTCGGTACCACAAACCGATGCTCTAACCAACTGAGCTACATCTACCGTTCAGTTTTCCTTTTTTGCTTATGGCCTGTGTTATAACCATAGCAGTATTTTTAAATAAAAAGCCTCCCATTTCAATGAGAGGCTTCCGGGTAAATGATGGGGCTCGAACCCACGACCCTCGGTACCACAAACCGATGCTCTAACCAACTGAGCTACATCTACCGTTTTTGGAGAGTGCAAAAATAGAAATCTCCCGGGTATTTGCAAACTCTTTTTTAAAATTACATTTAGCTTACCCATTTTATTTAGAACGATTACAGTTAATAGGTAGCTTTGTAACTATGGCTGAGCAACTGATTGAACTGAATGTAACCGGCATGCATTGTAATAACTGTGCTATGTCTGTCCATAAATTCCTCGAAAAAAAGGGCTTACATAATATCCTCGTTGATTTTGCCGGCGAAGAAGTAAAATTTTCTACCAGCGATGAAGCCAAACTGCCCGAAGTAATAAAAGGGATAGAAAATTTAGGTTTTAAAGTTGTTGAGGATATTGCAAACCACACTACAGCATTTTACGAGCGGGTGGAGAACAAATTTATCTTCTGCGCAATTTTCACCGCTCCGCTGTTACTGCATATGCTATTTCCATGGCATTTTCTACATCAGCCCATTGTTCAATTGCTTTTATGCCTGCCCGTATTTACTGTTGGATGCCTGCATTTTGGTAAAAGCGCTATAAGTTCAATTAAAGGCGGCATCCCCAATATGGATGTATTGATTTTTGTTGGATCAACCTCGGCTTTTGTGTATAGTCTTATCGGTACTATCCAAAACCTTGGTCCGCAGTACCAGTTTTACGAAACCTGCGCCACTATTATAACCTTGGTGCTATTGGGTAACGTGTTCGAGAAACGATCGGTAAATCAAACCACATCAGCAGTAAAAGACCTGATCAAATTTCAGCAGGTAAAAGCAAACCGGGTTATCAATGGCAGTACCGAAGTAATTGATGCGCGTGACGTGCGACCAGGCGATACGCTTTTAGTAAACCAGGGCGATAAAGTACCTGTTGATGGCGAGATCCTGTTTGGCGATGGTTCAGTAGATGAAGCCATGCTAACCGGCGAAAGTATCCCGGTAGATAAACAAAAATATGATAAGGTTATTGGCGGTACCATTTTGGTTAATGGCAACTTCCATATGCTGGCCACCAAGGTTGGCTCAAATACCATCCTGGCGCAAATTATCGATCTGATGAAAAAGGCGCAGGCGGCCAAACCTCCCGTACAAAAACTGGGCGATAAAGTAGCCTCAATATTTGTACCGGCTGTGATATTGATAGCCCTCATTACTTTTATGCTTACTTATTTTGTGGGCCAGGCCGGTTTACAGCACGCTATTATGAATGCCATTGCTGTATTGGTGATCTCTTGCCCTTGTGCCATGGGTTTGGCCACGCCAACCGCGGTTATGGTCGGCCTTGGACGGGCTGCCAAAAACGGCATCCTGGTAAAAGGTGGCGACACTATCGAGGCAGTTACTAACACCAAATACGTGGTGTTTGATAAAACAGGTACGCTCACTACGGGCAAGTTCACCGTAAACGAGATCAGCATTGAAGATGGTGCCGATATCGAGCAGATCAGGGGAATGATCACCGCTATTGAAGAACGCTCTAATCACCCGATAGCCAAATCATTGGTGCATGGCTTAAAAAGCCTTCCCCAGCAAAAACTCATCCTGAAAACGGTTAAAGAAGAAAAAGGCTTAGGCATGCGTGCCGAAGATATTAATGGCAACCATTATTTTTTAGGCACTGCCAAAACCAACAACGGTCATTTCAACCTGGCTTTATATAAAAACCAGGTTTTAATGGCCAAAATTGCGGTAGATGACCAGATAAAGCCCGAAGCAGAATCGCTCATAGCCCAGCTTAAAAAAATGGGCATGACACCAGTGCTGCTAAGTGGCGATAAAAAAGACCGATGCGTTAGTGTAGCCAATAAATTAGGCATCACCGAGATCCAATCAGAAAAACTGCCCGACGAAAAGCTTACCGTTATTGACGTTTATAAAAAGAAGGGCAAAACCATTATGATAGGCGATGGCATTAACGATGCCCCTGCCCTAACCCATGCCGATGTTGGCATCTCCATGAATGATGCCAGCCAGGTAGCCATTCAATCGGCCAGTGTGGTACTGCTCAATACCGATCTTAACTCAATAGTCAAATTTCTGCAGATCAGCAGACATACCTTGCTTACCATCAAACAAAACCTTTTCTGGGCCTTCGCTTACAATATTATCGCTATCCCAATAGCCGCTATGGGCTTTCTTAACCCCATGGTTGGCGCACTCACCATGGCATTTTCGGATGTGGTGGTAATCGGTAACTCGTTGAGGTTGAAAATAAAGAAGATCAGCCCTCCTGCCCCCTGAAGGTTTTTTTTAATCCCGTTCCTTTTCCAAACTATTTATTGGTTCCCTCTTTAGGGGCTTAGCAGGCTTTAGTATATTTGCCAAATGATCGAAATCTTTACAGACGGGGCTTCAAGCGGTAACCCGGGACCGGGTGGATATGGTGTTATTTTGCGTTCGGGACAGCATTATAAAGAGCTATCCGAAGGTTTTCGCAAAACCACCAATAACCGTATGGAACTGCTGGCTGTAATAAAAGGACTGGAAGCGATCAAAGCTCCCGGCCAGGATGTGATCATTTTTTCCGATTCTAAATACGTTATTGATTCAATCGAAAAACGCTGGCTTAACGGCTGGGTAACCAAAGGTTTCGCGGGTAAAAAAAATAAAGACCTGTGGATGCGTTATCTCGCCATCAGCAAACTACACAAAATCAAATTTAACTGGGTCCGCGGCCACAATGGGCACCCCGAAAATGAACGTTGCGATCAGTTGGCGGTTGCAGCCGGTAAACGTGCGCCGTTATTGATAGATTCTGTTTTTGAGGCCGAAAATGCAAAGGCTGGGATGGTGTAAATGGAACAACATAACTATATTTATTATTCCTTATCAAATACATTAGGAAATTCTTCAATTTCTTTTCTTAAATTTCTCATATGAATGCTGATTTTTTAGAAAATTATTCTCTGTTTAGAAGATTTACTTTTAACGTGCCTGACACTTTAGATAGGCTACCTCATGTTCCTATCCACATGTTTTGTTCGATTTGCAAATCAGAACAAACGTTTAATATGATTAATAGATATCATGAGTTTTTCAACTATTCAAATGCACCTTCCGCTAACGCTAAACTTCGGCTTGTGTATCAATGTCAATCCTGTAAAAAATTTGAAAGACTATTTTTTGTTTATATAGACCCACATCTTAAATATGCCTATAAAATAGGGCAATATCCTGAATGGGAAATAAAAATTGAAAAGCAAATCGAAAAAGCGCTTGGGAAACATTCAACCAATTTCAGGAAGGGCTTGGTGTGTGAATCGCAGGCTTATGGTATCGGTGCATTTGCCTATTACAGAAGAATTATAGAAGAAATCATTGACGAATTGCTGGAATCGATTTCTGACATTATTCCGAATGAAGATAAAGAGAAATATAATTTGGCTCTTGAGCAAACAAAAAAAACGAGAGTAACTCAAGATAAAATAGAAATAATAAAAGATTTATTGCCAGCCATTTTAAAGCCAAACGGAGTTAACCCACTTGGGGTATTACATAGTGAATTGAGTGAAGGAATACACAATCTATCAGACGCTGATTGCTTAGAGCGTGCAGAACATATCAAAAATGTTTTGATTTTCTTGCTCAACCAAATCATTCACACGAAAAATTCAGCCTCCGCTTTTTCTGAAAGCATGAAAAAACTATTAGATAGGCGGGGAAAACAGTCTCTATAGAATTATACCACCATTCACTACCCCACCAACTCAATCACCTGCAAATCCTGAATTTTATCGCCATCAATATTAAAACGCATCAGGGTTTGCACTTTGTGCCAACCTTGTTTCCCTGCTGCGCCGGGGTTAAGGTGCAGGCAGCCGATGGTTTTATCAAACATCACTTTTAAAATATGCGAGTGCCCGGTGATGAATAGCTTAGGGGGATTCAAATAGATCTCTTTTTTTACCGCCGGGGCGTACTTACCAGGATAGCCGCCAATATGCGTCATCCATACATCCACCTCCTCACATTTAAAGCGTAGATGCTCGGGGTAAACCGTACGTACATCCTTATCATCAATATTGCCGTAAACGCCTTTTAATGGCTTAAACGCGGCAAGCTGATCTGCCAGTTCGAGCGTGCCAAAATCGCCGGCATGCCAAATCTCATCACAGTTTTCAAAATGTTTAAAAACGGCGTCGTCAAGGTAACTGTGGGTGTCGGAGATCAGGCCAATGCGGGTCATAAGGATGATTGTTTTGCGATTGGCAAATATAAGCGAGGTTTAAAATATCGTCAGGAAATCTTTTAACAGTTTCTGGTATTTGGTGTTGTAAACTTTATGCCCATCGTAAATGGTAAGTTCATCAGCAATAACAGGTGTTTCCTGCATTCCAAAACTTAATATTTCGCGGTGAGGAACATCGGTGCTGAACGAACGAATAGTTATAATTCTTTGCAGATGCAGATCATGTTGCCCTGCTATGGCTTTAACCAGCCCGGCAGTGTCAACAGGCAATATCAGCCAAAATGATCCACCATCTTTAAGCCGTTTGGATACCTCAGTCACCATCAACTCAAAAAAACCTTTCGGCGCGTGTTTTGCCAAATTCAACTTCTCGCCCGGCGACTGTAGCGAGTTAATATAAAATGGTGGGTTGGAAACAATTAGATCGTATTTTTTTTCGGGGTATTGATTAAAATATGCCTCAAACCCTATCGGGAATATTTTAAGCCTATCAACAAAAGGTGAATTTTTAAAATTTTCTGTAGCTGTTGTGGCTGCGCCTTTATCAATCTCAACAGCATCAATACCGGCACCCGCAAAACGCTGGGCAAGCATCAGTGCTATTACGCCGGTTCCCGCGCCAATATCAAGTATGCTTAACGGGTTGTTAGTTGTAGCAGTAGCGCCAAGTAACACGCCATCAGTATTGATCTTCATGGCGCAACCGGTTTGATCAACGCTAAACTGTTTAAAACGAAACATTCCTTTTTTTTAAATTTGGCTTCTGGCTATATTTAAGAACAAGGGCGTTCCCGTTAGCCAACGGGCGGGCTTTACGCTCCAAGTCCTCGCCTTTCCTTCCCTCAAGCCCAAAGCACGCTCCGGGCTTTCCACTGCAATCCCTAACGCGGCCAGCGCGCAAAACAATTATTAAATATCTACCACTCTTTAGTAGATACTCTTTTCACCTTTTTAACGTCATGATGCTCTACAGAAGAAGCCTTCAGCATATAAGTTTTCAACTTATCCCCTACCTGTTTACTACTAATAAGCACCTGGTTCAGGCAAGTGTTAAAATCAGCTTTTGATAATTTGTCAGAAGCTTTTTCAAGCGCGATATCTTTACCGTGCATAATTTCGGAATTACCATACCGATTACGCTGATAAGGCTGGTATACAAAATCGGTAAGCCAATAGCGATACTTATTATCCCTTACCTCTACTTTAATAGTATAAGCAAGCTCGCCACCTTCGCTATTGCCTCCAAAAAAGTTCTTTTTATTGATCACAAAAACACCGGCTCCGTTAAGCGCATTGCCGCTTTTATCGGCCTTTACCAACTTAAGCTCCTTCTTAGTGTAAGCCTTGGTTAAAAAAGATAAAGCCCTGTCGTAAAGCGTATCAGCTACAGCGCCAGACTGGTCGGCGGTTTTATAATAGATGTATTTATTGTTCTCATCAAGCGCTAACGAATCTTTCTGAGCGAACGCGCTTACCGAAAAAAGCAGACCAGCAAAAGCAAATAGTATTTTTTTCATGTACCAAATATAAAAAAGCCGTTCTGGTTTTAAGCAGAACGGCCTGTGATAAAAATAAGTTTCGGTAATTGAACTTCTTATTAGAAAGCGTAAACAGCAGCCACAACAAACTGACCGGCTGATTTTGACGCGTTACCAGAGTGGTTCAGGAACGACTCTGATGAGCCTTTATCTAACCTAACCTCTGGCATAAAAGTAAGCGGACCAGATTTGATAGCAGCGGTTAAAGTTAAAGCAGTTACGTTTTCGCCCGGAGGAGGGCCAAATGTTTCAAGCGCGCCTTTTTTAGTTTTAAAATACTCGCCCCTTAAACCAAAAGTAACAGCTTTTGAAACAGCTAACTGCGGATATAAAGCCACGCCACTGAAGCCACCACCGTTATCAGGTGCTGAATAAGTAGCGCCGTTTAAACCCAGTTTAAAGGCATCGCTAATTTGGTAAGCAGTAGTTAAATCAACTTCGGTACCCGATGTAGTTCCTGTAGCAAGGTTAAGGTAGGCTGTCCAACCTTTTACAGGCGATACAAATAACTGCGAGCCGAAAGTGTTAACCTGTTTTGTAGAAGTATAGTTATTCCAGCTATCATTAAAGATACCAGCCATTAAGCTCACTTTATCGCTAAAGGCATAAGTAAACTTCAAACCCGGATTTTGGAACGGGCCATTAGTAAACAAATACGAAGTTGAGTAATTGAAGTTACCTACAGGGCTAATAACCTCGTAACCAATAAATGTAGCCATATAACCACCGGTAACATTCAATTTATCGGTAATATCATATGATACATATAAATTTTGAATGTGGAAAGAATCGCCATTTGGCCCGTTAGGGATTGACTGAGCCTGACCGCGGGGACCAAAAGAAAGCTCGCCAACAAATGAAGCTTTACCTACTTTTTTCTTTAAACCCAAATCAAGCATACCAATTGATATTGAATTATGATCGCTTGCAAAACTGGTAGGGATCTGCGAACCCCTGTTTGCAAAATCATATTTATAATACGCATCTGCCGAACCGTAGATAACCAACGGGGCATCAGATGTGGTTTTTACCGTGTCCTGGGCCTTCACCGTAAAAGCCGCAATTGAAAAGAATGATAAGAGTAAAAATACTTTTTTCATGATAACGTGTAAATTGTGAATGGATAAACTATTTGTTAATTGTTGTTTTTTTGGGGATAAAGCACTGTAATTTATTTATTATCAACGCCTTGCAGTTACCGGGATCGTTTATGTATCGGCATAAAAAATCCCTGTACGGTTGGCACGTTCATTTAAAGTTTTAAGTCATCAGTTTTTAGCTCTAAGTCAACAAATAAACTTTTGACTTTAAACTCAGCACTACTGACTTAGTACTACCACTTACCAACCGCACAAGGCATCAAATATTTTTGTTAAGCTGTAAAGCTTATCAGGTATTAAGCTTCAGAGGCAACTTTAGCACCTTTATCAAAAAGGCCGCTTAAGCTGATCTCATCATCCTGAACAGGGTAAACTTCAATACCGTGATCAAACACGTCGATACCACCGGCACCGGTTTCACCATGCTCTTCGATACGCAATTTCCATGGATGACCTAATTTGTTGATCACAAACATCATGGCATAAGAAATCACAAATACAGCAAGCGTGATAGTTAAGCTACCGATCAATTGAGCTTTCAATACATCAAAGCCACCACCGTAGAATAAACCAGTTACAGGAGCAGAGTTATCGGCACCGGTTGGGCCAGTAGCACCATATTGGCCAGAAGCGAATAAACCTAATGAGATAGTACCCCAGATACCGTTAAAGCCGTGTACAGAAACTGCGCCAACCGGATCGTCGATACGGAACCACTCTACCAGGTAAACACCACCGAAGATGATGAAACCAGAGATAGCACCCAAACCGAGCGCACCAAGCGGGCTAACCCAGTAACAAGGGCAGGTAATAGCAACCAAACCTGCAAGGAAACCATTAATTGTAAAGGCTAAGTCGAACTTGCCTTTTGTTGGGCCAAACCATAAAGCGGCAAGCATAGCGGTGAAACCACCGGCACAAGCAGCCAAAGTAGTGTTAGCAGCAACACGGCCAATACCCTGCATATCCATTGCTGACAATGTTGAACCAGGGTTAAAACCGTACCAACCAAACCAAAGTAAAAAACCACCTACAGCAGCAACCAATAAGTTGTGACCGGCAGGCAATCCGCCTTTTTCTTTATCATCACGGGCAAAGATCCTACCCAACCGTGGGCCTAACACCATTGCACCTGCCAACGAAGCTACACCACCGATGGTGTGTACTACTGTTGAGCCTGCGAAGTCGCGGAAAGGCTGAGCACTGATTGATTTGAAGAAACCAGAAGTTCCCATTGTAGCAAGGAAACCATCCGGACCCCAGGCCCAGTGACCGATGATAGGATAGATAAAGCCGGTAATACCGATACTGTAAAGGATATCGCCACGGAAGCTGGTACGACCGATCATAGCGCCCGATACGATAGTTGAGCAGGTATCAGCAAAAGCGTACTGGAAAATCCAGTGTGCCAATACCGGGATACCGGTTGAACCGTAAGTTTCGGGAGTGTTTTGAAGGAAGAACCAGTTTTTGCCATCAGCACCCCAGCCAATAAAGCCGTTGCCGTTGCCAAACATAAAGGCGTAACCTATGGCGTAGAAAAGTAAGCCACAAAGACATGTATCAAAAATACACTCCATAAGCACGTTCACTGTTTCGCGTTTGCGTGCAAAACCAGCCTCAAGCATTACGAAACCTGCCTGCATACCAAATACTAAAAAGGCAGCAACCAGTGTCCAAACAGTATTAACTGTGTTAATTAATGCTGTTTCGTGGGCGGTATATGTTTCAGCAGCGTTAGCCTTTGTGCCGAACATACCAGGTAAAACCATCATTGCCGCAAATACCAGCAACAGGCCAATCATTTTTCCTGTAAAAATGGTTGCGCCCAGCGCCCATTTTTCGCGTGTCAGCTGTCGGACTGAACTTAGGAAGTTGTGTTTTGTAGAACCTACTTTCATCGTTTAATTTAGTTTGATTGTTTTTTAAAAATTAATTAGTTTGATTGTTGTATATAAATTTAGTTTGATTGCTATTTAGGCTTCACAAAAACACCTTTTCTCTCTAATCGCTGGTTTTACGGTTCAATTATTTCATTTTTTTTATAAAAAACTCAATAATTGGAGTGTTTTTGTAAATTATTTTCTGAAATTATGTATCATTTTTAACAATAACAAATTATTAATGATAATTTAATGGTAAAAAATCGAAAAATTATGAAAATTGCAAAATCAGAGACCTTACAGTACCATTTTTTGAGTATTTGAAAATGATATTTTCAGAAAAATTTCAAAATACTTATTAAAAAATTTAAAAAACTTACTTTTTTAAAGACCAAATACCATTTTTATCTATTTTTAATCATAAAAACAGGCAAATCACCATAAAAAACAAGCTTTTTATCGTTTTAAGTAAAACTTTAACGCGAATTGATCATTTTAGAGCTACAAACCTTCCTTTTTACTGTTATTAGGCATAATGTTATATTTAACTTAATTTTGCCCCGTATTTTAAAGGATAGTTATAATTTTGACCACTAACCTTTATTTAAACCTCAATAAAATATGTCCAACATCAGATTTAAAGCATTACAGGATGTACTTTCACGAACTATACCTGAAGTAAAGCCACCTTCACCAAAAATTTCTGACTATTTCGGGTCAAATGTTTTCGATAAAAAGAAAATGAAGGAATATTTATCGTCAGAAGCCTACCAGGGAATAGTAAACTCGATTGAAAAGGGCGAACCAATCCCCCGCGACCTGGCAGAACAGATCGCTTCGGCCATGAAAGCCTGGGCTTTAGGTAAAGGAGCTACACATTATACACACTGGTTTCAGCCATTAACCGGCACCACAGCCGAAAAGCACGACGCCTTTTTTGAACCAACTGCCGATGGCGGCGCTATCGAACGCTTTTCGGGTGATGCATTGGCCCAGCAAGAGCCGGATGCATCAAGCTTCCCGAGCGGCGGCATCCGCAATACTTTCGAAGCCCGTGGCTATACCGCCTGGGATCCTTCATCCCCTGCCTTTTTAATGGCGCGTACCTTATGTATCCCTACCGTATTTGTATCATACACCGGCGAAGCTTTAGATTATAAGGTACCTTTATTAAAGGCGTTAAATGTTTTGGATAAAGCAGCGGTTGATGTTTGCCACTACTTTGATAAAGGTGTTGAAAAAGTAAACGCTTCATTAGGTATTGAGCAGGAATACTTTTTGGTCGATCTGGCCTTATTTAATGCCCGTCCGGATCTTTATTTAACCGGCAGGACCTTATTCGGTCACATGTCGGCAAAAAACCAGCAATTAGAGGACCATTACTTTGGTTCGATTCCCGAGCGCGTGTATGCCTACATGCAGGATATGGAAGCTGAAGCTTTACAGTTAGGTATCCCGCTTAAAACCCGCCATAACGAGGTTGCACCATCGCAGTTTGAGTGCGCACCTATATATGAAGAGATCAACCTGGCCATAGACCATAACCAACTGTTAATGGATTTGATGGACCGTGTTGCCAAACGCCATAACTTTAAAGTATTACTGCACGAGAAACCTTATGCAGGCTTGAACGGTTCGGGCAAGCACAATAACTGGTCGCTAATTACTAATACAGGCAAAAATCTGCTATCGCCAGGCAAAACGCCAAAAAACAACCTGATGTTCCTTACCTTTTTTGTGAATACCATAAAAGCGGTTCACGAACATGCAGATCTGTTAAGGGCATCTATCGCTTCGGTAAATAACGATCACCGTTTGGGTGCAAACGAAGCTCCTCCGGCAATTATATCTATCTTTTTGGGTAGCCAGCTAAGTGATGTTTTGGATGAGATCGAAACCTCACGCATAAGCAAAAAGATCAAGGAAGACAACATGCTATGGCAGGGTATCCCGAAGATCCCACAGATCTTACCTGACAATACCGACCGTAACCGCACCTCCCCTTTTGCCTTTACCGGTAATAAGTTTGAGTTGCGTGCAGTAGGTTCGTCAGCCAACTCGGCCAGCCCGATGACCATCCTTAATCTCATCGTAGCCGATCAGCTTAAAAAATTCAAGTACGATGTAGATAAACTGATGAAAAAAGGCGAGAAAAAAGACCTTGCCTTATTAATGGTGATCAAAAAATACATCAAAGAATCAAAAAGCATCCGTTTTGAGGGTAATGGCTACAGCGAAGAATGGGAAAAAGAAGCAGCCGTACGTGGTTTATCAAACGTTAAAACCACTCCAAAAGCGTTAGATGCGCTGATCAACGATAAAGCAGAGCATCTATTTGCGGAAACTGGCGTATTCAGTGTGCGTGAAGCCCATGCCCGCCACGAAATCTTACTGGATGCCTTCTATAAAAAACTACAGATAGAAGCCCGCGTAATTGGCGAACTGGTAATGAATGTGATCATCCCATCAGCTATCTCTTATCAAAGCAAATTGATAGAAAATGTTAAAGGCTTAAAAGATATCGGCCTGGATAAATCAACTTACGAATCGCAGCTGGATATCATTAACCGTATCTCCGAGCACGTAAACTTCATTAAAACCAATACCGAGCAAATGGTTAATGAACGTAAAAAAGCCAACGTGATCGACGATATCCGCCAACGCGCTATTGATTATGATGAAAAGGTAAAATCATTTTTCCAACCTATCCGCTACCATGTTGATAAACTGGAACAACTGGTTGATGATAGCTTATGGCCGCTGCCTAAGTTTAGGGAGTTGTTGTTTATAAAATAAAGACTCGTTAAAAAACGAAAGCCGCTAATTGCAAAGTTAGCGGCTTTTTTGTTTATGTACAGTTCCCATCACGTCATTGCGAGTAATAAAAGCCGAGGCCGGTGAAGAGATATGACATTTTTCCCATTTGTCATACTGAGGCACGAAGCATCTTCTTCGCCCTGTATAGCGGCCATACTTGGTGAAGAAGATCCTTCGCTATCGCTCAGGATCACAACCCTTTTTTAACTTGTTATGGGTAGGTACGAAGCAATGACGGGAGGAGCCCCCCCCTCTATACAAACAAATCACTCGCCCTATGCTGCTCAATAATCACCTCACGGTATTTACTCAGCAAGGCTGATTTGGAGATAAACCCAATAAAAATATCATGCTTAACAACCGGTAATTGCCAAACATCAATAGCATCAAAAGTATCCATAACGCTGCTGGCCGGCTGATCATAATCAATGAGCATGGGCGGCGCAACCATAATATCGGCAATAGTACTATCAGCAATTTCACGGTTAAATAAGCGGCGGCGGATATCGTCAATCAACACCACTCCTTCCAATTGCCCGTCTTCTTTTAATACCGGAAAAATATTGGTATCAGTTTTAGCCAGTATCTTATAAAAATCCGCAACTGTAGTGCTTTTATCTACCGGGGTAAACTTCCTGTTGATGATGCTATCCAGGGTAAAGCTGTTCAACATGCTGTAATCCTGCCCTGGATGAATGTTATTTTCATGAATAAGATGGCTCCAGTACATATTATGCGGCGCATAATAGCGGGATATGATGTAGGATATAGCCGATACGATCATGAGCGGAATAAACAGAACATAACCACCCGTAATTTCGGCAATCAAAAATATAGCGGTGAGGGGTGCGTGCAATACACCAGCCAAAGCCCCCGCCATGCCCACGGCGATAAAATTACTGGTGTTTAAATGGATAAGTCCGGTTTGATTAACGCCATACGCCACAAGTAAACCTAAAAATGCCCCGGTAAACATTGTTGGCGCGAAAGTACCGCCGTTACCGCCCGAACCGATGGTAATACCAGCGGCAATGATCTTCATAAAAACCAACACCGCTATAAATAACAACATCACCCAGGGATTATCAAGTAGATTGGCAAACAGGGTTTCCTCTTTCAGTACATGAATATTGCCATTCAATATAGCCGTGAGATAATGATATCCTTCGCCAAACAACTGCGGAAATACCATAATGATCAAGCCTAAAATAACGCCACCCGCTATAGCACGCACATAACGGTTTTGTTTTTTAAAGATCCCGCCTTCCAGGTTACCACCTACTTTGGCTATGTATATTGAAATCCAGCCGCTAAACAAGCCTAAAACAATATAAAACGGCAAAGCTCCCATAACCCAGCCCTCAGTTACCAAATGGAATAATTGCCCGGAGTATAAAGCTTTGGATACCACTACCCCGGTGGCCGATGCTATTAATAAAGGTATAAACGTGGGGATGGTGATCTCGCCAATTAAAATCTCAAGCGAAAACAGCACCCCGGCAATTGGGCTATTGAACACGGCAGCGATGCCTGCTGAAGCGCCCGCCGCCAACAGTACGGTTTTCTCGTACGGTGTAAGTTTAAAAAACTTGCCCAGGTTTGAGCCTATAGCTGCTCCGGTACAAACAATAGGAGCCTCCAAACCAGATGAACCGCCAAAACCAACAGTTAACGAACTGGTGATGAGATGCGAATAAAGATTATTAAACTTGATATTGGAGCGGTTCTTTTTAATGTTGATAAGGATCTTACCTATCCCCTTTTCAATTTTATCACGGTTAACAATATGCTGATAAGCTACTGTTAAAAAGATGCCGATAGCCGGTAAAAAAACGTAAGCAATGTGATAGTACAGGTGCGACGATATGTTACGACTAACATCTTCCATAAAATGAACCAGGAACTTAAGTGCTACGGCAGCAAGGCCGCCAATTAAACCAACAACAACACTACAATAAATTAAAAAGTTGCGTTGGCTGTTACGCTTTAGCCGCCAGCGGTTTATTTTGAAAGAAAGCGTTTTTAACATCATCAGAAGTAGCTACTAAACCCGGTTGATGAAGGGATATCAACGCGAATTGTTTTACAGATCGGGTAAAAATGCAGGCTAGATAATATAAATCAGCCCACGTTTGCAAAGTAACGGTTTTTTGGTGAGTTTTTGTTGGGTAGATCAGGTATTAGTGAAGTTTGAGTTTTGCTTGAAGACTAAACGAGACTTGCGAAGTTTTAAAAACTTCGCAAGTCTTCATCCCCGTAGCACGTTCAAGCGTCAACGCTTGAATGCTCTCTAAAGTAAGCGTCCACGCTTATCAAACTAAGCTATGCTACGTAAGCCTGAACGCTCACTATTTTATTTATTCAAGCATAGACGCTTGAACTTGCGGAAAATTCTTATAATTAAGCACAATCGCCTTATATTTGCCCATGATTTCTTCGCAAAGATATGATCAGCGTGGCGTATCAGCCTCCAAAGACGATGTTCACAATGCCATCAAAAACATAGATAAAGGCATTTTTCCTAAAGCTTTCTGCAAAATAGTTCCGGATATCCTTACTAACGATGCCGAGTATTGCAACATTATGCATGCCGACGGTGCTGGTACCAAATCATCATTGGCCTACACCTATTGGAAAGAAACCGGCGATATCTCTGTTTGGCGCGGTATTGCCCAGGATGCCATCATCATGAACCTCGACGATCTGCTTTGTGTTGGTGCTACAGACAACATCCTATTATCATCAACCATCGGCCGCAACAAAAACCTGATCCCCGGGGAAGTGATCGCAGCCATCATTAACGGTACTGAAGAAATTTTAGCCGAACTGCGTGAAGCTGGTATAGGCATTTACTCAACAGGAGGCGAAACAGCCGATGTGGGCGATTTGGTACGCACCATCATTGTTGATTCGACAGTTACCTGCCGCATGAAACGTGAAGATGTGATCTCGAACCATCGCATTGAACCCGGCGATGTAATTGTTGGTCTTGCCTCGTACGGTCAAGCTACTTACGAAAAAGAATATAACGGCGGTATGGGTTCAAACGGCCTTACCTCGGCCCGTCACGATGTGTTTAATAAAACTATCGCCAATAAATATCCTGAGGCTTACGATGCGGCAATCCCTGATGAGCTTATCTTTTCGGGCAGTAAAAACCTTACCGATCCAATTGAGATAGGCAACGGAGAAACCATAACCGCGGGCAAACTGGTATTGAGCGCAACCCGCACCTATGCCCCAATCATTAAACAAATATTAGATGGCTACCGTAGCCAGGTACATGGCATGGTACATTGCAGCGGAGGCGCGCAAACCAAGGTGTTGCATTTTGTTGAGGGCTTACACATTATTAAGGATAACCTGTTCCCTGTTCCACCGCTGTTTAAACTCATCCACGAAGAATCAAAAACCAGCTGGCAGGAAATGTACAAGGTATTTAATATGGGGCACCGCATGGAGCTTTATGTACCTGAAGCCATAGCTGCCGATCTGATCAATATTTCCAAAAGCTTCGGTGTCGATGCGCAGATCATCGGCCGTGTTGAAAAAGCGGATACTAAAAAAGTAACCGTAACATCCGAATTTGGGGTGTTTGAATACGAATAAATAATAACGATATAAGCTTATGCTGAGGTTTTTGGCTACTTTATCACCATTGCAATTATGGTTGATATTTTTAGCCGAAAACCTTTTGGTTACTATCCTGGCCTTACTCTTCGGTTGGCTGATCCTCAAACTATCCAACAAACCAATAAAAGGGGCAAGCCGAAACGAGATCTTAACATGCCTGCTAACCAATGCCATCAATACGGGTATCACCTTTGCAGGGTACTATCTGTTTAAGCACAATTATATTTCGCTTACATTCGAAATAAACTGGTACATCCTACTCGATTTTTTACTGCTGTTTTTGCTGATGGACCTGGCTATGTTCATTTTCCACTACCTCATCCATCATTCAGTAATTTATAAAGCAATCCACAGGTTTCATCATCATTACGCCGATCCGATCCCTATCGATCTGTTTGTACTCCATCCTGTAGAAACCATTGGCTTTGGTTCGCTATGGCTGATAATATTAACACTGTACGGTTTTAATTTTTATGCGGTGCTGATTTATTTAACTGCTAATGTGTTTTTCGGAATCATGGGGCATTTAGGGATCGAACCTGTTCCTGCATCAATAAGAAAACTGTTTCCTTTTAAATATTTAGGTACGTCCTCCTTTCATCATCGCCACCACCTCGAGATAGGTTATAACTTTGGTTTTTATACCAATATCTGGGATAAGGTTTTCAGAACTTATAAACCCTGATTGCAAGGGATATATCTTGCAATCAAAAACCTTTAAATTTTCATATTGCCCCATAATAAACAAAAAAGCCCCGGCCAAATTGACCGGGGCTTCATTATAATATTGTAAGCAATTACTTAATTACCTGGATCAGGTTACCAAGAGTATTTGCTACGTAAACAGCACCTGCGTTATCAGCAACTACTGCCGATGGGCCGTTAAATGGAGTGATTACAGTAGAGAAACCACTACCAGCCAATGATGTTACAACACCGGCAGGAGTAATTTTACGTACCAGGTTGTTACCTGCATCAGCTACAAACAGGTTACCGTTAGCATCAATAGTGATACCGCTTGGGTGGCTAAATGAAGCTGCTTTACCAGTACCATCAGCGTTACCTGCTTTACCGGTACCTGCAAATGTGGTTACGTTACCTGATGCATCAATTTTACGAATGGTGTGGTTATTGGCATCAACTACAAATAAGTTACCTGCAGCATCAATAGCAATAGCACGCGGGCCGTTAAACAACGCAGCGGTACCGGTACCATCAGCATTACCTAATGATTTACCGGCAACAGTTGATATTGTACCGTCTACAGCAATTTTACGGATCAGGTTGTTACCATAATCAGCAACATATAAGTTACCAATAGCGTCAAGTGCTAAACCAGCCGGGTTATTGAAACGTGGATTAATAGCGGCAACTGTTGCAGTTGCCGGGATCACCGCATTGTTATTACCAGAGTTTCCGCTTACACCTGCGTACACATTAACAATACCTGTAGATGTGGCGATTTTACGAATAGTGTGGTTACCAAAATCGGCTACGAAAATATCGCCTGCTGCATTAGCAACAACACCAGTAGGACCGTTAAATGAAGCGGCATCACCAATTTTTGTGGCATTGGCGCTACCTGCAAGTAATGTTCCCGAAACGGTAGTTACAACACCAGCTGTGGTAACTTTGCGAATTTGGTTATTGCCTTTATCAGCGATCAGGATGTTACCAGATGCATCGATAGTCAATCCGTTTGGATAGTTGAATGAAGCCGCTGTGCCTTTACCGTTTGATGCACCAAATGCACCGCTACCTGCTAATGTGGTCACCACACCAGTAGTTGCTACCGGGTTTGGCAACGGCGCTACCTTATCATCTTTACAAGCCTGTAAAAAAGTGGCTGTAAAAAGTGAAAGGGATGCAATAATTATATTTTTATTAAATTTCATAATGCTACTTTCTTTAAATCAATAATAACTTAGTTAAAAATGTACCTAACACCAATTTGGGCCTGGAAACGTGAAAACTGGCTAATATCCTGTTTAAACGAGTTGGTAACAGGAGTTGAGGTATTTGGATCAAGATAAGGGAACGAATAAGTTGCCCTGCCTGTACCCGCATCTTTACCCATATAGGTTAACACGGTTGTTGCACCACTGTTAAAGCCATTATATGAAGTTTGATACAAGCCCCAGTTACGGTTAAGTAAGTTGGTAAAGTTGATCACGTCGAAGGTGAACTCCAATGTGTTTTTAACTTTTCCGGTTTTGACAAAGAAATCCTGAGCAAAGTGTAAGTCTAACCTTTTGTAGGTAGGCAAAATGGTACCGTTTCTTTGAGCGTACTGACCTCTGTGCGCGCTTAAGTACGAATCCTGGTTAATGAAGTTATTTAATTGTGTCCAGATTTGTGCTGGTGTACGTGTATCAACAGTACCATTTGAAGCGTTAGCAGCTCTAACTAACTGAATATCGCCTTGGTTTTTAGGAATGTACATCAAATCGTTAGTAGCGCCATCGTTGTTAGGGTCGCCCGAAGTGATGTAAGAGATAGCACCGCTGTTAGCTGCTTCGAAAACTAAACCAATTGTGCTGGCAGCGTTTTTAGAATATTGCTTACGGTATGATACTGTAGCGATGATACGGTTTGGCTGTACGTATGAGCTGTTTGAAAGATTATCGGCGTTAGGGTTACCGGCAACATACCTGGTATTCCAGATAGTAGCAGCAGTTGAACCACCGTCGTTAACATCTTTTGTTTTGGTGTAGGTATAAGCTACGCTTGCAGCAAAACCGCTGGTGAAGCTTTTTTGTAATTGACCGGTAATGAAGTATGAAAAACCTTTGTTTGTATTTTTCATATAGTATAAACCGGTGATACCAGGATTTGTAGCCGATTGAGCCGATGAAGCCGACGGAGTGATATTTTTAGAATCGTACTGGATCTGGCCTTCAACACCAGGAAGAGTAGTATAGCCATCAGACAATACTAAGTTTTGGTGATAGATAGCGCGGATATCTTTGGTGTAAGCACCTTCGATAGTACCAACGATGCCGAAAGGTAATTTCTGGTCGATAGCAAGGTTAGTTCTCCAGATTTTTGGATATTTTAAGTTTGGATCGGCTACGTCTAACTCGTATGAAGTAGCAGCTGCTCCGTTTGCTGGCCTGTTTTTGTTAACATCTTTATCAAATATTAACTGACCTTTGTTAGCATCGGTAGCATTTGCTTTGGTAATAGTGTATGAACCAAATAACAAACCGTTGTTTGATGCCTGGTTTGAGATCCAAACAAATGGTACAGAACCGGTAAATAAACCAGAACCGCCACGTACCTGAGTAGATCCATCACCATTAACATCCCAGTTAAAGCCTAAACGAGGTGATAATTGAACCCTGTTTTTTGGCAATCTTGAAACATCAACATGAGTACCGCCCTGGAAAGTTAAAGCGGCAGCATTTGAGTTTGAAGCCAAAGTAGTAGGGAATACATCATAATCAGCCCTTAAGCCGTAAGTTAACCTGAAATTATCAGTTACGTGGAATTTATCCTGTACGTAAACGCTATAGATCGAAGCTTTTATTTTAGCATAAGGAAAATCAGTACCAACGGCAGAGTAACGTAAAGTGTACGCTTGTGCCGGCAGGCCGTTTATGAAATCAGAAGCTGAGTTATAAGTATATAAACCGTTATAATCAGGAGCAAAACCGTTAGTGTAGCTCTGGATCTGGTTGCTTGTACCAATTGTAAACTCATGTTTACCTGAGAAGATGGTCAAGTCATCAGCAAACTGCCAGATGTTTGTGCTCAATAAGTTACCCGCTGTGTAAAGCTCAGAACCAAAGCTGGTTGCTGTTGCGTTAGCTGCAGTTACCACGTTACCGCTTGCATCACTAACACCGTTGCCTATATCAACCATTGGTATAGTTGAACTACCAAGGAAGTTACGGAAATCCCTTAAAGCAGAATAACCAACAGTAAGTTTGTTTGATACTTTATTGCTTAAACGTGTATCTAACTCAATAATACCGATATTAAAGTTATTGTTGATGGTGTAACCAGAACCGTAAAAAGGTAAAGTGGCTGAACCTGGCGCGCGCGTGGTACCATAGCCGATACCGCCGTTAGTGATACCCGAGTTACTTGCAGGCTGATCTTTAAATGATTTTAAGTAGAAATACTTAGCACTTAAAGTATTGTTTTTATCGATGTTCCAATCAAGTTTTGCAGTTAATTTATTGCTTGATGTACGATAGTTATAGCCTTCGTAAACACCTGGATCATAACCATAATCTGCAAGTTTTTGCTTAATGGCATCAAGTGTAGATGCTTGTACTTGCGATACGTTTGCACCGCTACGGCCGTCTTTTGCAGCCTGATAAACTGCTGAAGGTGGTTGAGTGATCCTTTCCTGCTCGCCTGATACGAATAAGAACAATTTGTTTTTGATGATTGGACCGCCTACGGCAACACCATTAGTATGGTAGTTTACATCAGTTACGTTAAGGTTGGTTGGGCCAACATGGTAACCTTGCAATTTTGAACCACGCGCAAAATAGTAAGCGGTACCTTTTACCTCGTTAGTACCTGATTTTACTACAGTATTTACACCGGCACCGGTAAAGTTACCCTGACGAACGTCGTAAGGAGCGATATCAACCTGGATCTGGTCGATCGCGTCTAACGAAATTGGCTGTGAGCTTGTTTGGCCACCTAATGTACCTGACAAACCAAATGAGTTGTTGAACAAGGCACCATCAACAGTAATGTTGTTAAAAGCGCTTGAACGACCACCAAAAGATAAACCGTTGGCAGATGGGGTTAATTTGGTAAAATCAGTTAATGAACGTGCAATAGTTGGCAGGTTTTCAATTTGCTGGCGGCTAATGGTTTCGCGAGCACCGGTACGTGAAGAGTTAA
Organism: Mucilaginibacter sp. CAU 1740; assembly: GCF_039839285.1. Taxonomy (NCBI): domain Bacteria; kingdom Pseudomonadati; phylum Bacteroidota; class Sphingobacteriia; order Sphingobacteriales; family Sphingobacteriaceae; genus Mucilaginibacter; species Mucilaginibacter sp. CAU 1740. The sequence goes on from NZ_JBDOQS010000017.1 coordinate 150,039, forward strand.
TTACTTTTCCTTGTGTACCTACAATTTTAACCTCACCTAAAGCGGTAGTGTTATCTTTCAATGAAGCAGCGATCCTTTGATCCTGACCAATTGAAAGGGTAATGCCATCCTGAACGTAAGTAGCGTAGCCAATAAAGCTTACTTTAAAGGTGTATGGACCACCTACCCTTAAGTTAGGAATGTTGTAACGGCCATCGGCACGGGTTACAGTTGAGTACACAGTTCCGGTTGGATTGTGTGTAATAGTTACGGTTGCACCGGGAATAGCACCTTTAGCATCGGTAACGGTACCGTTAATGCTGGCGGTGGTTACACCCTGGGCTAATACGCTCTTACCAGTGAAGAACGAAAAGCCAATGAGTAGTAATAAAAGAAGGTAATGCTTCCTCATAAATTGCTTTTTTAATTATACGTTTAATTAATTGGCGCAAAGATAATTAATGGACTAATTACCAATGTTAAATTAAGGTTAACAATTATTATATATTTATCAACATTTTACAACATAAATACAAAACCCACAAAATAATGGCTATTATTAATAAAAATATTGCAAATTTTATATCCTAAATCATATTGGGGCAACGGTTAAAATTAACACATTACATATTTTGACATAAGGAAGATATAAAGCGCCCCATGCCGGTCATTATGCATTTGTTTGCATTTCATTGTTTCAGCCCTTTTACTTAGCTTTGGCATTCAAAAAATGAAGCCCGTTTTTTAAGACTTATTAAAAACAGGGCATTATTTACCTTTTTGAAGAAATTAAAAAGTATATCAATAATATGGATTACGATGTAATTGTTATTGGGTCTGGTCCGGGTGGTTACGTAGCAGCTATCCGCGCATCCCAGCTTGGTTTAAAAACCGCCATTGTCGAGAAAGAATCATTAGGCGGCATCTGCTTAAACTGGGGTTGTATCCCAACCAAGGCTTTGTTAAAAAGCGCCCAGGTTTTTGAATACCTTAACCATAGTGCCGATTACGGTATTAAAATTAACGGTGCCGGCGAGGTTGACTTTGCCGCTGTTGTTAAAAGAAGCCGCAACGTTGCCGATGGCATGAGCAAAGGTGTTCAGTTTTTAATGAAGAAAAACAAAATTGACGTACTTACCGGCTTTGGCAAATTAAAAAGCAAAGGCGTAGTTGAAGTTAAAGCTGCCGATGGCACTGCTAAAGACTATAAAGGCAAGCACATTATATTAGCAACCGGCGGCCGCTCGCGCGAGTTACCAAACCTTAAACAGGATGGTAAAAAAGTTATCGGCTACCGCCAGGCTATGGTATTGCCTCAACAGCCAAAATCAATGGTTGTAGTTGGTTCGGGCGCTATCGGTATTGAGTTCGCTTATTTCTACAACTCTATCGGCACCAAAGTTACTGTGGTGGAGTTTTTAGATAACATTGTTCCGTTAGAGGATGAAGATGTATCACGTGGTTTAAACCGCATCCTTAAAAAACAAGGTATCAATATCATGACCAGCTCAAACGTTGAGTCGGTTGATACCAGCGGTGAGTTGTGCAAGGTAACTGTTAAAACAGCTACAGGTACTGAAGTACTTGAGGCCGAGATCGTATTATCTGCAGTAGGTATCGCTACCAACCTTGAAGGCATTGGTCTTGAAGAAAACGGCGTTAAAACCGAGCGCGGCAAAGTATTGGTTGACGATTACTACCGTACCAACGTTGAAGGCGTTTACGCCATTGGCGATATTGTTAAAGGTCAGGCTTTGGCCCACGTAGCATCTGCCGAAGGTATTATCTGCGTTGAAAAAATCGCTGGTCAAAACCCTCATCCACTTGATTACAACAACATCCCTGGCTGTACTTACTGCTCGCCGGAGGTTGCTTCTGTTGGTTATACCGAAAAAGCCGCTAAAGAAGCTGGTTACGAAGTTAAAGTTGGTAAATTCCCATTCTCAGCATCGGGTAAAGCAAGTGCTGCCGGCGCTAAAGATGGTTTTGTAAAAGTGATATTTGACGCTAAATACGGCGAGTTTTTAGGAGCGCACATGTTAGGTTATAATGTTACCGAAATGATTGCCGAAGTGGTTACAGCCCGCAAACTGGAAGCTACCGGTCATGAAATTATCAAATCGGTACACCCTCACCCAACCATGAGCGAAGCTGTAATGGAAGCAGCTGCCGAAGCTTACGGCGAGTGTATCCACTTATAAGTCGAAAGTATTAAGTTTTAAGTCTGAAGCCCGAAGTATTGATTATAATACTTCGGGCTTCTTTTTTATATGATATATTTGGATACCGACTTGAGACTTAAAACTTACGACTTTGAACTTACATACCATCGATACCGGTTTATTTAAATTAGATGGCGGCGCTATGTTTGGCGTAGTACCCAAGACCATCTGGAACAAAACCAACCCTGCCGACGAGAATAATCTTTGCACCTGGGCCATGCGCTGCCTCCTGGTTGAGGATGGCGATAGGCTTACCCTGATAGATACCGGCATCGGCAATAAACAAAGCGAAAAATTTTTCAGCCATTATTATTTACATGGCGATGCAAGTCTGGATAGTTCGCTTAAATCACTGGGTTTTCACCGGGATGATATTACCGATGTATTTTTAACCCACCTACATTTTGACCATGTTGGCGGTGCTGTTGTTCGCGACGGAGAATCACTTAATCCAGCCTTTAAAAACGCCACCTACTGGAGCAACCCTAAACATTGGGATTGGGCAGTAAACCCAAACGAGCGTGAAAAAGCTTCTTTTTTTAAAGAGAATATTATTCCGATACAACAGAGCGGACAATTAAAGTTCATCGACGCTATAGATGGTGTAAACTTCAGCAATGATTTTGATGTGCGCTTTGTATCAGGCCATACCGAATCAATGATGTTGCCGCTTATTAATTATAATGGCCGGAAAATATTATATATGGCAGATCTGTTACCATCAACCGGGCACCTGCCTATCCCCTATGTAATGGGATATGATATGTTCCCGTTAACTACGCTTGCAGAGAAGAAACTGTTCCTGAACGAAGCACTGGAAAACGAGTATGTTTTATACTTTGAACACGACCCTGTAAACGAATGCTGCACTTTACAACAAACTGAAAAAGGCATTAGAGTTAAGGAAACCTTTAAGCTTAGCGAGTTATAATTTCCCGCATTCCGCAAAAATCATACCGCTTGCAGCATTCCTTAACAATAACGTTAAAATTACACTTATTCTTAATTTAATTTTCACAATACACTAAATATCAAGCTATTAAAATTTTTCTTAATTACACATTTTTTTTCAAAATACGTTATGCAATTGTAATTTTTTAGAACAAATTTGTAGCTTTACATGTTGTAATCCCTAAACACGAATAGCGAGGCTTAATAACTAAATGAGACAACTCAAAATAACGCAATCCATTACCAATCGCGAATCGCAGTCGCTTGATAAATATCTGCACGAGATTGGTAAGGTAGACCTAATAACCGCTGAAGAAGAAGTAATTTTAGCTCAAAAGATCCGCGAGGGCGACCAGGCGGCTTTAGAACGTTTAACTAAAACCAACCTCCGTTTCGTTGTATCTGTTGCTAAACAATACCAAAACCAGGGCTTAACGCTGGGCGATTTGATCAATGAGGGGAACCTCGGGTTGATCAAGGCTGCCAAACGTTTTGACGAAACCAAGGGTTTTAAATTCATCTCGTACGCTGTATGGTGGATCCGTCAGTCGATTTTGCAGGCTATTGCCGAGCAATCGCGTATTGTGCGTTTACCGCTTAACCAGGTAGGTTCATTAAGTAAAATAAGCAAGGCATTTTCAAAATTAGAGCAAGAATACGAACGCGAACCATCGCCCGAAGAACTTGCCGACATTTTGGAAACCACCGTTGATAAGATCTCGGATACGCTGAGTAATTCAGGCCGTCATGTATCAATGGATGCCCCGTTTGTTCAGGGTGAGGAAAATACGCTGTTAGATGTACTGGAAAACCAGGAACCTAATACGGATTCGATCCTGATCAATGAGTCGTTATCTGAAGAGATCAAACGTTCGTTATCTACACTTACCGAGCGTGAGCGCGAGATCATCGTGTTGTTTTTCGGTTTAGGAACCAACCACCCGCTATCTTTAGAAGAAATAGGCGAAAAATTCAACCTTACCCGCGAGCGTGTTCGCCAGATCAAGGATAAAGCATTACAACGCCTTCGTCATACTTCAAGGAGCAAGATCTTGAAATCGTACTTAGGTTAATTAAAGCCTTCTCAATATTCGAAGCCATCGGTTATAGCCGATGGCTTTTTTTGTTTAGTACACACTACTAACCTCCAGCCTCTACCTTTCGTCTTCTCCAACATGTCATTGCGAGGTACGAAGCAATCGCACGGAAGTCGAGGAGTTATGCAAATCCGCCCTGTACAGTTCGCGATTGCTTCGTATCTCGCAATGACATGCTTTATAGTTGACCTTTTCAACACACAAACTTGAACCACTCAACACATTCCATTCCCTCTCCTATTCCGAAGTTTGTGTTATTGAAAAACACAAACATCCTAACAAATGAAAAAAACAGTTTTAATAACAGGAGCATCATCAGGCATAGGTAAAGAAGCTGCCAAATATTTCGCGGCAAACAACTGGAATGTGATAGCCACCATGCGCAACCCCGAAAAAGAAACCGAACTAACCGGTAACGAAAACATTCTAATAACCCGCCTCGACGTACAGGATCGGGATAGTATTAAAACGGCAATAGCAGCAGGCATCAATAAATTCGGCCAGATAGACACGTTGATAAACAATGCGGGCTATGGCCAGTTCGGCATATTCGAAGCCACAGCCGAAAAACAAATACGCGACCAGTTTGATGTAAACGTATTTGGTGTGATGGATACCATCAAAGCTATACTCCCCCATTTCCGCGAACGTAAAGAAGGTACCATTATCAATATAAGCTCAGGAGCGGGCAAATTCACCATCCCGCTTATCTCTTTATACGCTGCGTCCAAATTTGCTTTAGAGGGCTTTTCTGAGGCCTTATCCTTCGAGCTGGCCAGCCTTAACATCAAAGTAAAAATAGTTGAACCGGGCGGCACCGAAACCAACTTCAGCGCGGTGAGTAACGAAGCTTTTTCGCAAACTGAAAAAATTGCCGATTATGACCCGTTTATAGCATCCGCAGCGCAAATGTTCCAAGGCATGCGCGATGCAAAACTGGTTACCGCCACAAATGTAGCAGAGGTAATTTATAACGCAGCAACTGATTGTAATGATAAACTCCGCTACCCGATAGGTAATGATGACTTTGGCAGGCGTATGGCGGCCCGCAAGGATATGAGCGATCAGGAATATATTGATTTTATTAAAAGCGGTTATTTAAAGTATTTGTAGGATCAATTTCAATTCTCTCCCGAGATGGGGGGCGATGGGAAAGAGCGATGGCAGGGGTGTGTTATGCAAGCGATAAGCCGGGTGCACAATAACACACCCCTCCACCCCTCTCAAGAGGGGAATCGCACGACCCACGCTTTCTTCTTTGCTAACATTATCTTACCCCACATTCTCTTTACTTTTGTATTCATGAGCACCTCCCAACCCAAGCTGCCGCCCATAGTTCACGCCTGCTACTTCGCTTCATCAAGCAGGGGCGAACAATTTATACCTGTGCACACCTTTAGCTATCAACAGGCAGGAAAAATTGCAGCAAACGACGGCACAAAGGAGTACGAGTTTAATGAGGGCGAATTTAGGTTTGCAGTAGGAAATAAACTGGCCAAATATTATAAGATCCCGCCACCAAACGGTGCATTCAGATCAATAGCCATATTTTTTGATGAAGAAATGCTGCGTGAAATGAGCGCCATCCATGGTTTCACGGCAACTCAAAAACCGGGTAGTGATATTTTCCTGAGGCTTACACCTCATCAGGCTTATAAAGATCTTTTCAATTCGCTCATCCCCTACCTCAATGCCGACCAGACCCTGGATAAGGAGCTACTCAACCTAAAAGCAAGAGAAGCCCTGCTCATCATCATGAAAGTAAATCCCGAACTTAAAGATATCCTGTTCGATTTCAGCAAACCCGGAAAGATCGACCTGGAAACTTTCATGCAGAAAAACTATCACTTTAAAGTTAGCCTCGAACGTTTCGCGTTTTTAACCGGGCGTAGCCTCGCTACTTTTAAACGCGATTTTGAAAAAGTATTTAACATCTCACCAAGTCGCTGGTTAACCCAACGTCGCTTGCAGCAGGCTTATTATCTGATCAAAGAAATGGGGAAACGCCCGTCAGAAATATATGTAGATCTCGGCTTTGAAGATTTTTCGCATTTTACTTATGCGTTTCGGCAGCTTTACGGGGCTTCTCCTACAAAAATATAAGCGACCTTTTTTTATCTATATCCCGCCACGTCATTGCGAGGAACGAAGCAATCGCACGGAAGCCGAGAGGCAATGCAGAGCCGCCCTGTATAGTTCGTGATTGCTTCGTACCTCGCAATGACATGGGGAAGTAACTGGGCTTACAAGCACAAAAAAAGCGGCGGGTAAAACCCACCGCTTTCATATTTTAAAAGGTTTAGCAACTAATCTCTAATCACCAACCTCTAATCTCTAAATTACAACGCTAAAACTTCTTTAACGCGATCAGCAGCTTCTTTCAGCAATATAGCCGAGTAAACTTTTAAACCTGAGTTATCGATCAATGCTTTGGCTTCGGCAGCGTTAGTGCCTTGCAAACGAACGATGATAGGCACAGGGATATTACCAATTTCGTTATAAGCATCAATTACACCTTGCGCAACACGATCGCAACGAACAATACCACCGAAGATATTGATCAGGATAGCTTTAACGTTAGGATCAGACAGGATGATATTGAAACCTGCTTTTACGGTTTGCGCGTTGGCAGTACCACCTACGTCCAAAAAGTTAGCCGGCTCACCACCTGCAATTTTGATAATGTCCATGGTAGCCATAGCTAAACCTGCGCCGTTAACCATACAACCAACGTTACCGTCAAGTTTTACATAGTTAAGGTTTGATTTGCTTGCTTCAACCTCGGTTGGATCTTCCTCGTCGGTATCACGCAATGTAGCGTAATCCGGGTGACGGTAAAGCGCGTTATCGTCAAGGTTTACTTTGGCATCAACGGCTAAAATTTTATTATCTGAGGTTTTTAAAACCGGGTTAATTTCAAACTGTGATGAATCGGTACCTTCATAGGCTTTGTATAAAGCAGCAATGAATTTGGTCATGTCTTTAAACGCTTCGCCTTCAAGGCCAAGGTTAAAAGCGATTTTGCGGGTTTGGAAACCTTGCAGACCAACTTTAGGATCGATCTCTTCTTTAAATATCAATTCGGGAGTTGAATGAGCAACGTCTTCAATGTCCATACCACCTTCGGTACTGTACATGATAATGTTACGGCCACGAGCGCGATCAAGCAATACGCTCATGTAAAACTCCTTGGTTTCGCTTTCGCCAGGGTAGTAAACATCCTGTGCAACTAAAACCTTTTTTACTTTTTTACCTTCGGGACCGGTTTGCGGTGTTACCAATTGCATACCTAAAATATTGCCGGTAAGTTCTTTTACCTGGTCTATATTTTTAGCCAATTTAACGCCACCACCTTTACCACGGCCACCGGCGTGGATCTGTGCTTTTATAACTACCCAGCTCGAACCCAGGTCTTCTTTCAATTTTTGGGCAGCTTCAACAGCCTGCTCAACAGTATCGGCAACAATGCCTTCCTGAACTCTAACGCCATAGCTTTTTAATATCGCTTTACCCTGATATTCGTGAATATTCATATTTTGAAGAATTTGCGGTAAAGCTACAATTTTGTTTGAAACGGTAAAGTGCTTGTTTCAGTTTATTTGGCCTAACAGACTTAAATAACATTGTATTTACAAATACGTCAACTACAATTAAAACGGGCAACCTGCGTTATTCAGCTAACCTTTCATAATTAGTTCCATGCGCGATGCCTTAAAAGTCACCTGGTATTTTTACAGATCCATATTATGGTGGTGCGTGATCACCAGTCTGGCTTGTGCCTATTACACGCTTCCGGGATATATCAACGTAGTTGAATCATATATTTTAAAGCTGATGAGTTACGGCTTGATCGTTGGTTTTCAATACATTTACCATAACGCTAATAAAACATTCTTTTATTACCGCAACGCCGGATACAATATTGATAGCCTGTACATTTATAGTTTTACGGCCGATGCCTTGGCCTACGGTATATTCATTTCCATCTCAAAACTCATATTGCATTGGGTCAGCATATTTTAAAAACCGATAGCGTTCACCTGGAGTTTGATGGACGCAAAATATTACAGGATATTTATATCGATTGCCGCCAGGGCGAAGTAGTTGGCATGCTTGGCCGAAATGGCTGCGGCAAATCATCCTTGTTGCGTATTATCTTCGGATCGTTAAAGGCATCGTACAAACACATCAGCATCAATGATATCTATGTAGATAAAGGCTATCACAACGGCCGGGTAGCTTATCTGCCACAGCACGGTTACCTTCCACTAAATATAAAAATCAACCAGCTTGCCGAACCCATTATCGATCCGCAATTTTGGGACGATTTCAGCAACCATCCCATCTACCAACAATATCATAACCAAAAACCGGCTCAATTATCCGGAGGAGAGTTACGACAGCTGGAAACACTGATGTGCATTTACAGTCGTGCCGATTTTATTTTGCTGGATGAGCCTTTTACCCATGTATCGCCGGTACAAACGGAAATGTTTAAAGATATCATTCGCAAGGTGGCGCGGGTGAAGGGAATCATTGTAACAGACCATCAGTATTATAATATATTGGATGTGGCTGATAGGATAATTTTGATCACCAATGGAGCTACTAAACCTATTGCTACGCCTGATGATCTGATAGTTCATGGTTATGTGAGCCACCTGCGGGAAGTGTAATAACCCAAAAAACTTTGTCATCCTGAGGCACGAAGGATCTTCTTCAGGAGGCAGGTTCACCGTACAGGGCGAAGAAGATGCTTCGTACCTCAGCATGACAACCATTAATTTTTTAATTCCGCATCCCTGTAACGTACCCTCGCCAATCATAGTCTATTAGGTATAGTATTAATGCGATGCCTAAGGTTTATATATTGATCACAATTTTCATTCTTTGCTGCTTTGGCGCGGCAGGGAAAGATCATATGACCCTAAACGGCATCACTTTTAAAAACGCGAAAGTAGAACCCGATCCCGCGCCTACCGCCGATTTTAAAACGCTGGTTATCCCTATAAAACGGGCAGGCAACCTCATCATTATTGAAGCGCAGATAGATACCCTGGAAGGTAATTTTGTACTTGATACCGGGGCGCCATACCTGGTACTGAACGAAACTTATTTCCGGGATCTGCCGCATGTATCCGAACAGGAATCTGGCGGGGTGAATGGTTTGGCGGGCAGTTCTTTCAGTACATACATCCGTAACTTTGATATTCTCGACCTACATTACCCAAAACTCAAAGCCGATGTTACCGACCTATCGGCCATAGAAAATGGTAAAGGGATAAAAATATTAGGCTTATTAGGCACTAAGCTTTTTGCCGATTTTGCTATCACTGTTGATCTTTTCCGCAATACCCTCTACATACAAAAGCTGGACGAGAAAGGCGAAATACCTGAGGCCGAAAAGGTTTTTCATGATAGGTTTATGACCAGTCCCTTTAGTTTGTTGAACGATGTTATTTTATTGAAAGGCACCGTGAACGACAGATCATTATGGTTTGCCTTTGACAGCGCGGCCGAAACCAGTCTGCTTGATTATAGCCGCGCTAAAAAGTTGTTGCCGCAGATGGAAGTTATCAGTCGTTCAAAAATCATGGGTATAGGCGGCACCTCTATCGAAGTAATTTATACCCGCTTTGATGATCTGGTGGTGGGCGACCGGAAGTACATGAAAAACCGGATCCTGATCACCAATCTCGAAAAAATGAGCACAGCTTATGGTTATAAAATAGATGGCGTGCTGGGTTACGACTTTTTTGTACGCGGCATATTCACTATCAACTTTGTTAAAAAACAATTTGAAATGTACATTTACAATAACCAGTAAATATGAAAAGGAGCGGGCGTATAGTTATTGTTTTGTTTGCGATGCTTTGCATGGCCCTGCATGCCATGGCGCAAAAACGTAACAGCCTGCTTATTGGCGACGATAAACTCTCGCTGTTTATTGATACCCGATCGTCGAAAACTGAAATAGAGCAGCTACTAAAAAAGGCAGGTTTAAAAAACCCGAATACCAATTCCATACTACAAGGCGATTTTACCTCGCTAAAAAGCGATGGTTGGGCAATGGTTGGCAAGCAAGGGAACATTATTGAATTTAACAGGCCCCTCAATACTATCAATCAAAACCCGCAGCCTCACCCCTATCTCATTACATCTAACGTAGATAGCGATAATGAAGGCTCGCCCGGTTACCCTGCCGATGTAAACTTCGGTATCAATAACTTTAATAAAGTTACCGTGCATGACCTGCCATCGGGCATAACCCGCTTTTTTGTTCCTGGTTACCAGCAAAGCAGGCGCATGCTGCTCTCTGGCGATTTTAACAATTGGAGCACCCTTAAAGGCACCATGACCAAAACCGATAGCGGTTGGATAGCCGATGTAAAGCTTAAACCCGGCAAACACGAATACAAATTTATTGCAGATGGTCACTGGATGGGCGACCGCAACAATAACCTGGTTAGCGACCATGACGATAACGCCATATACTACCGCTACAATTACATTTTTAAACTCAACGGCTATCCCAACGCCCGCAAAATAACCCTCGCAGGCAGCTTCAATAATTGGGACGCCAACAACATCGTACTCGAAAAAAAGGCAGGAGTTTGGCAAAAGCAACTCTACCTGCATGATGGTACCCAAGCCTACCGTTTCCTGGTGGATGGCAAATGGATCACCGACCCGGCTAACCCCAACACCATAAAAGGTGCCGACGGCAATATCAACTCGGTGCTGAACCTTGGCGAAACGGTTGTTTTTACGCTCGATGGATATCAAAACGCGCAAAAAGTTTATGTAGCGGGCGGATTTAATAACTGGAAACCGGGAGAGATCCTCCTCACTAAAACCAAAACCGGCTGGACATTGCCGCTCATTATCCCGGCAGGCAATTACGGCTATAAGTTTATTGTAGATGGTAACTGGATCACCGATCCCAAAAACCCACGCAATATGGAAGAGGGCGGTATTGTTAATTCATATATTTCGGTTAAGCCAAATTACACCTTCAAGCTAAGTGGTTTTGCCAACGCCAAAAGCGTGCGCTTAGCAGGTAGCTTTAACAGTTTTAATGAGTTTGGATATACCCTTGCTTTTAATGGTAAAGAATGGACAGTGGGCGTAAACCTAAAACCCGGCAAACAGCTGTATAAGTTTGTTGTAGATGGCAAATGGATGATCGATCCTGGTAATAAACTTTACGAGCAGAACCAATATAATTCGGGCAATTCCGTTTTATGGATAGAATAATTTAGAAGCAAGAAAGGGAGAATCAGGAATCAAGGCCTAAAAAGCAAGGAGAAAGACCGGCTTCAAATAAAAAATCAGAATATCTGCGTGCTGTAATGATATTCGTTTTTTTATTCTTGCTTCTTGCATCTAAAATCTTGCATCTAACTTACTATATTAGCTAAAACACAATACGTTATATGACTATCCCTATATACCAGGCCGATGCTTTTACCGACACCCTTTTTGGCGGTAACCCAGCTGCTGTTTGTCCGCTAAACGAATGGTTGCCCGATGCTACTATGCAGAAGATAGCTATTGAAAACAACCTTGCCGAAACCGCCTTTTTTGTAAAAACCGACGAGGGGTATAAGCTGCGCTGGTTTACGCCCGAGTACGAGATCGATCTTTGTGGCCATGCAACATTAGCATCGGCACACATCCTGTTTAGCGAACTGGGTTATGAGGGGGATAGCATCAGTTTTGAAACAATAAAAGCTGGAACGCTTACCGTAAAACGCGACGGTGATAAATACACCATGGATTTTCCATCACGCCCTCCAATCCCTATAGAGGCCCCTAACGGATTAGCCGAAGCCTTAGGTGATAAACCACCGGTAGCCTTCCTGCGCTCGCGCGATTATTTTATCGTTTACGAAACAGAGCAGGATATCCGCGACCTTACCCCCGATTTCTTTGCGATGTCGAAAATGGATACGGTGGGGATCATAGCCACCGCTCCAGGCGATAATTCTGATTTTGTTTCACGCTTTTTTGCGCCGGGTGCCGGTATCCCTGAAGATCCCGTTACAGGCTCAGCGCATTGTAACCTGATCCCTTATTGGGCTAAGCGCTTAGGCAAGGATACCTTGCATGCCTATCAGCTTTCTTCCCGTAAAGGTGAGCTTTGGTGCGAGCTTAAGGGTGATAGGGTGTTGATGAGCGGTAAGGCGATTACTTATTTGAAGGGGGAAATAAGGTTTTAGTGATTAAGATTATAATTGCATAAAAAAGCCACCTGAAGGTGGCTTAAAATATTCATTTTGAACTTCCGGCCCTTTTGGCTGCAAGTTCAAGTTCAGCCATAAAATTCTCGGCATCAACTTTTGATCTGATTACCTGGCTCAAACTATCGTTGTTCGCAACTTTAGTGTGAGATAATGTCTCATGCCCTTGAATTGTTGCCAGCTTTTTAAACTGCTCAATTTTATTCCTAGTATGCTGATTCATAATACAAATATAACTAAAAAGCTTTCAATAGCGCTAAGTTTATTTAAGCCTGAACATGTAATAGCGATATAAGTCTTTGCTATCGCGTACATAGTCAAAAGGTGCAGGTATAGGTTTAGCTATCGGTGTTTTTTGTGCATCTTTTTCATAGTCGCCATTCCTAAAAATACGCACATACCAGTCTACACCAATGGCCGCAAAATAATCACTTAAATATTGTCTATTCGATTTATACATTCCATGATAAAGCCTCGCCCTTAAATCATCAGAGCCATCAATTCCAATAGTTGATGCGGGATTTTTCTCTAAAAATGCAAGACTTAAAAACAATACAGTAGAAAAAACCATATTCAAATCAAGATGCCTCAATCGAACATCATCTCTAAACCTTCCATTGCCATCCGCAGGACCAAAACCGAGATTAAAAACTCCAGGCAAAAGCGGATCAGGATGGGGCATGATCAACACAAGAATTGTTTGGAATGATCCATCTACTTGTGGCGATTCAAAGGTCATTAACGTCAAATCATCTCTAAGCGTTGTTGGCTGATAGGTATGATCAAAATCTATAGTAACCTGCATAAAATGTGAAAGTAGGTTTAAGGTTGATAAAGATATCAAAAACCGAATAAATGGCCAAACCTTTCGCCTTTAACCTTTTCCCTTTCACCTCAAAAATATTCTTTCAAAACCCAATTATTTATGATTACTTTGAAGGTTTGAACTTTGCACGGTACTTAATAAATTAAATGCAGCTTACCCGTTTAGAAATCAAGGGCTTCAAGAGTTTTGGCGATAAAATAACCATCAATTTTAATGAGGGTGTTACCGCTATAGTGGGGCCTAACGGTTGCGGCAAGTCGAACGTTGTTGATTCTATCCGTTGGGTTTTGGGCGAGCAAAGCACCCGGATGCTCCGCTCGGAGAAAATGGATAACGTTATTTTTAACGGTACCAAGAGTCGCAAGTCGGCCAATCTTGCTGAGGTTTCCCTTACTTTTGATAATACCAAAAACGTACTGCCTACCGATTATTCGCAGGTTACCCTTACGCGTAAACTTTACCGTACCGGCGAAAGCGAGTACCGCTTAAACGACGTGCAATGCCGTTTAAAGGATATCACCGATCTGTTTTTGGATACCGGTATCGGCTCTGATTCGTACTCGATCATCGAGTTGCGAATGATCGACGAGATCATCACCAACAAAGAAGGTTCACGCCGTAATTTATTTGAGGAAGCATCGGGTATCTCTAAATACAAGCTCCGCAAAAAGCAAACCTTCAGTAAGTTGAAAGATACTGAAGCCGACTTGGAGCGTGTGGAAGATTTGCTTTTTGAGATCGAGAAAAACTTAAAAACCCTTGAGAACCAGGCGAAGAAAACCGAGCGCTACTATCGCCTAAAAGAGCAATACAAAACGCTGAGCATTATGCTGGCTTCGTTCAGGATAGTGGCTTTCAGCGAATCGTTAAAAAAGATAGAGGACCAGGAGCAAAAGCAAAAAGTTGAAAAAAGTGCTATTGTAGCGCAGATGGATACATTGGAGGCGGCTTTACAACAACAAAAGCTGGATAGCATCACCAAAGAAAAAAACTTATCCGTTCAGCAAAAAACAACCAACGAATTTGTTTCGAAGATCCGTGCTTACGAGAGTGAGAAGAAGGTTAAGAACGAGCAGCTCAAATTTCAGCAGGATAAAGAATCGCGCTTAACCGAAGAACTGGAGCGTGATAAGCAACAGCTGAACCACGTACTATACAACATCAAGCGTTTAAGCGAAGAAAAAGCCACCGAAGAGGAAATGCTGCAAACCGTTCAAAGCCGTGTTACCGACTTGAAAGAGGCGGTTGACGAACTTCGTGCCCAGCAAACCGAAGCCCGTGGCGAACTTAATGAGCTAAACAGCATCAACACCCGCCTGCAAAACCAGACTTACAAGGCCGAAAAAGACCTGGACATTTTACAGATCCAGCAACAGGCCCTGGAGCAGGAGAGCCAGCGTAACATGGAAGATGCTACCAATAAAGAGGTAGAGCTTTCGCACTTTAACCAGGTGGTTGCCGAGTTGCAATATCGCAAGGAATCGTTGGATAGTGAGTTTGAGCAGGCCGTTGAGTTTGAAAATAAATTAAAAGAGCAAATTGCCGAAACTGATATCGAACTGAACTCGGTTAAGGATACTGTTATAAAAGAAAGCCGTAAGCTGGATGCCAAGCAAAACGAATATAACCTTACCAAAAGTATGGTGGATAGTTTGGAAGGTTTCCCAGAGTCGATCCGCTTTTTGAAAAAGAATACCGATTGGGCCAAGAACGCGCCGCTGTTTAGCGATGTGCTTTTTTGTAAAGAGGAATATCGCGTGGCCATCGAGAATTATCTCGAAGCGTTGATGAACTACTACGTTGTTGAAACGTACGACGATGCAGTAAAGGCCATCAACCTGCTCAGTAACTCGGCAAGAGGGCGCGCCAACTTTTTTGTGCTGAACAACTATGCCGATGAAACTGCTACACAGGTAAATTTCGATGGCCCGAATGCCATTCCTGCATTAGGGGTTATTGAGGTTGAAAAACGTTACCTACCACTCTGTAACCACTTATTAAAAGGTGTTTACCTGGTTGATGATGATAAAGAAGGTCAGATCAACGGCGAAGCTTTGCCACAAGGCGTTGTGTTGATTGGCAAAAGTGGTAAGTTCAATAAATCAAAACATACCATGGCTGGTGGTTCGGTTGGGTTGTTTGAGGGTAAGAGGATCGGTCGTGCTAAAAATTTGGAGAACCTGGCCAAAGAGATCCGTGGTATTGAAAACATGGTTGGTGGTTTGCGCTCAAAATCGGATGAATTGCAAACCAAACTGGGCGCTTTAAAGGCCTCTACCAAAGCTGCCGAAATTAACGAGCAGCAACAGATCCTGAACAGGTTAAACAATGAACTCATCACCGTTAAAACCCGCCAGGAACAATATCAAACATTCATCGAAAACAGCCTTAACCGCAAGGAAGATATTGCCCGCAAAATTGCAGGTATCAACGATGAAATGGCTGCTCTGCAGCCGCAATTGGCCGAACTGAAAACCCAACGCCAGATACAAAGCGATTTATTGGCCGATAAGCAAATGGCTTTTAATGAGCTTAACGAGTACGTATCGGTACAATCAAACGCTTACAACCAGGAAAATATCCGCTTCCACCAGCAGCAAAACAAGGTATCAGGTTTATTAAAAGATTTGGATTACCGCGACACGCAACAGGAAAGTTTGGAAGGCCGCATCAAGCAAAACAACTCCGAACTGGAAAAAGTTAAAGTTGCTATACAGGAAAACCTGAAACAATCCGACAACTCCGACGATAACCTGCTGGAGATGTACGAGCAAAAGGAAAACCTGGAGAAAGCCACCCAACAGGCCGAACAGGAATATTACCAATGGCGCGGACAGATCACCGAAAACGAAAATGAAATAAGCGCCCTAAGGCGTAAAAAAGATAACAGCGAGGTAATTGAAAACGAACTTCGTGACGAGCGTAATAATTTAAAGCTCGATCTGAATGCTTTGAAAGAACGCTTATCAGTCGAGTTCAATATCAACATAGAAGATCTGCCCGAAGCCGAAGTACCCGAAGGAGAAAACGAGCAAGACCTGCGAGAAAAAGCCGAAAAGTTAAAAAAACAACTGGATGATTTCGGTGCCATTAACCCGATGGCAGTTGAGGCCTATAACGAAATGAACGAGCGTTATACCTTTATCCAGGCCCAAAAGAAAGACCTGAGCGAAGCCAAAGCATCCCTATTGGCCACCATCCAGGAAATTGATGATACCGCCAAAGATAAATTCATGACGGCCTTCATCATGGTGCGCGAAAACTTTATTAAAGTATTCCGCTCGCTGTTTAATGAAGAAGATTCGTGCGATTTGGTACTTACCGATCCGGATCACCCGTTAGAATCAGATATCGATATTATTGCCAAGCCAAAAGGTAAGCGTCCATTATCCATCAACCAGTTATCGGGTGGTGAAAAAACGCTTACGGCCACTGCCATCCTATTCTCGCTGTACCTGTTAAAGCCTGCCCCATTCTGTATTTTTGATGAGGTTGACGCGCCGCTTGATGATACCAATATTGATAAGTTCAATAATATCATCCGCACCTTTAGTAAAGATTCGCAGTTTATCATTGTATCGCATAACAAGCGTACTATTGCCAGTACAGATGTTATTTACGGCGTAACGATGGTTGAACAGGGGATTTCGAGGGTGGTACCGGTGGATTTAAGAGAGTTGGCTGATTAAACCAAATCATCAAGCGCTCTAATAGCCAAAGCAATCACACTACTATCCATAAATAGATAATCACCTCACAAAGGTAGTTACAAAAAGCGCGTTGGCCTGACAGAAAAGCGGGCCGGATGTATGGCCTTGCGGGCTGAAGCTTTTTTCTGTCTTGACTTTTTGGTTCCTTTTGTGTCAAGACAAAAGGAACAGCCCCCGCGGCAAATGAGCGGCCAATGCTCTTAATATTGAACCAAAGTCAGTTAACTAACGTGAATAACGAAAGCTTCATGCTATTCAAACTAACGCGAGGTTTCACAACAAGTATCTCGCTACAAACAGACATCGTCGCCCTCTTGGCCGGGCGGGGCCAGGCACTTTTGTCTTGACACAAAAGTGCCAAAAAAGTCAAGTCATCAGGAAGGCTTCTTTGCGCTACGGCCACGCTCATGGTCACCGCTTGGCCTTTGCCCTGCAAACCGGGCAGAACCACGGGCTGCTAAATTTTGCCCTATTGTATTCGCTCGTTGCCCCCGCTTCTGCAAAAAGTAGCTATGCCCCTCCCTGCGCTCAAAGCCACCATCGTTCTGCCCGCTTTCGCCCGAAGCTTTCCTGCTGACGGGAGCCGCTCCATACAAACATTTCGTTTTGCATGTAAGAAAATAAAAAAGGCGAAAAGTCTTTTACAACTCTTCGCCTTTGTATGTTGATTATAATAATCTTTACTTCTTCTTTTTAAACACTGCTGGTGTTTTCAGCATCAAGCCTTTGATCTTGCTTTGGTTAAACTTCTGCACCATTACGCGTTTTTGCTCGGTGGTCATTACGCTTTTTGATGAACTTGCAAAGCTTTGCGTTTGGGTTGATGTGGTTTTGTATTTTCCATTAGCTATATAATATAAAGCCTGCGACACAAGGTTTTCTGTTGGGTCGCCAAAATCTTTGGTGAGGTCGTCATCCGCTAATTTCCCTTTGTAAACACCTGAACCAGGAAGCATCCCATCGTAATAGTCGCCGTTGCCAGATGCGTTTTTGGTTGAGAACATCGGCATGTACAATTGGTATTTGTTGATGTCGATGCCATAAAAACCAACCGGCTTGCCATAGGTTTGATCGCCAATTAACTCAACATCCAAGCCCGATATTCCCAATAGATTATTGATAGTCAACTCGCTGGCTGATGCTGTACCACCGCCAACCAGGAAGATTATCTTACTAAAATTAAATGAACCCTGTTTTTGAAAATTCACCGTTTGATTGCTTACCGAGAAATATCCGTTAGGAATATCATACAGTTTTTTAAACAGTGTGTAATTATCGTTAGTAAGCTTATCATTAAAATAAGCGGTGTACATTTTGGTGCCATTTTTAGTAGATGGAACCAAAAGGTTATCAAAGTATTCAGCCGTTTCTACCGAGCCACCACCGTTATACCTTAAATCGATAATAACATCCGACAGGCCGCTAAAGCTGTTTAAAGCCTCCAATATTTTTGGTCCGGCGTTGGTTTTATCGGTAAATGAATTGAACACCATGTAACCTACTGATTTGCCAGATCCTGCATCCAGAGTTTTATAAGTAATAACCGGATTAATTGTATAATTAGCAGTATTGAGCGTAACATCTATTGATGTGCCATCATACCTGGTTAAGGTCATGGTGATGGTTTTACTGTAAGCATAGGCCTGGATCACAAATTGAGTGGTGGAGCCACCATCATCATAAGTAAGATCTGTGCGACCGTTGATCTTGGTGATCTGATAACCGCGTTTTACACCCAATTTATCGGCCGGCGAACCTGGATATACATATTTTATACGCAGATCTGAACGGCTTGGATAAAATACCGAAAAACCAAAGTCGCCGCCATTACCTCCCAATTCGTTCGATACCGCGCCATCATCAATAAATGAATATTTGGCCGTACCACTGGCATCGTAGTATTCGTATGGTCTCTTACTTGTGGGGTTAATAGCAAATTGCGAAAGCTTATCCACCTCAGTGCTAAGACCTGTAATGGTATCGGCACTTACATAATTACGAGGTTGGAAATTTTTGTACGATGGTAGTTGATTATACCATAAATAGGTTTCCTTAGGATATAAATAAACCGAATCCCTCAGTTTATCGAGCGCAGTGCCGGTAGCCGGTGGCCCCGAACCATCGTCGTTAGTGTTATTACCACCTTGTTTGTCTTTTTTACAAGCAGCTAACGAAACAACAAAAATAACGGCTAAAAAGTAAAATATTTTCTTCATAAAAACAGACTTTGAGTATTTAAACGCCTTATTGTTAAGTATGTTATAACACTTGTTATAAAAACTCCTCAACATTAATATAATCAACCCCGCAGGCCTCGGCACATAACATATCGGCTTGTGAATTGCCTATCATAACAATATCACGCCGTTGCAAATTATCGTCTTTCATCAATAATTCAATCACATCAGGTTCAGGTTTAGGGGCGGTTTCTTCGGCAAAATAGCAGCGCAGGTATTTCTCCAATCCGTGCCACTCGGTTTGCTTTATTTTGTTTATCTGCTCCTGAATGTTTCCGTTGGTTACAATAAACAGCTTTTTACGATCAACCACTATATCCTGCATCAAGGTAAGCATTTTTTGGTATAAAAGCAGCTTCAACGGCAGTTTAGCGGTTGTCAGCTGGTTTTCAAACTTATCCCTGTATTGCTCCGCCTCCGGGAACTGCTGCGCCAAACTATCAAACGCGGCATCCTTCCCTTCAGCTATATACGTATCGGTGAGTACTTTGGTTGCCGCTTTGGCATCGGTAAGCTCAACATACTCAAGCATATTGGCAAACAAATAATAAACCTGGAAATAATAATCCTTTTCGGGATATAGTACGTTATCCAGTTCGAAGATGAAAGCGGTTTTACGTTTATCGATGTCCTTATACTCCATTAAGCAATAACCTGTAGGGTGATATTATATTCGTTAAAAAGGGTTTCGGCCTTTAATAATAGTTCGGTTTCGTCGGCCCGTAATAAATAAACCTGTTCTACATCTTTGTCAAGGCAAAGTGTAAGCATTTCGTGCGTATAACTTGCTGATGTTGGTTTAGGCAGTACGATCATTTTGCCGGTTTTTACCATAAATTCCGGCAGATCCATATGATCGCCTAAAATGATATCCTGGCCTTCGAGTTTATTTTTAAGCTGATAGGCCTGCGCGGATGTTGCGGCGGTAATTAAAATGCTCATATCAATGCCCCTGTACAATTAATCCGTCCTTCATGGTTACTGTCCTGTCGGCCAGGTTGGCCAGATCTTCATTGTGGGTAACGATCACAAAGGTTTGTTTAAATTCATTTTTTAGCCTGATGAAAAGTTCATGCAACTCGAGTGCGTTCACCGAATCAAGGTTGCCCGAAGGTTCATCAGCAAAGATCAATGCAGGATTATTGATCAGTGCACGAGCTACGGCAACGCGTTGTTGCTCGCCACCCGATAGCTGGTTGGGTTTGTGATTTAAACGATCTTTCAAGCCCAGCATATCTAACAACTCACCAGCACGTTTTTCGGCTTCAGATTTTGATTTGCCGGCTATAAAAGCAGGGATACAAACATTTTCGATAGCGCTAAACTCGGCCAGTAAGTGATGGAATTGAAAAATGAATCCTATCTGGCGGTTTCGAAAATCGCTTATTTGTTTATTGTTGAGTTTACTTAGTTCGAGACCGTTGATGGTTAAAGTACCGGAATCAGGCCTATCCAGCGTGCCCAATATATTGAGCAGCGAGCTTTTACCCGCGCCGGATGCGCCAACTATAGTAACAATTTCGGCCTTTTGTACCTCAAGGTCAACACCTTTAAGTATTTGCAGCTGCCCGTACGATTTATGAATAGATTTTGCTATCAGCATTTGGCAAAGTTAACGGATTAGCTGATTTATTTGTTTTGTTATGCGGGATAATGTTAAGGGATTGCAAAGAATCAAACACTCCCAGACTCCGCCTTTGTAAACAATCAAACCTGTCTTCCAAAACACAACCACTCACCTAATCAACCCAATCAACCATTCACCCTAATACGAACTCACATTACTATAATCAATATTTGTTACCCCACTATAATCGGGCACAAAAGTATTTTCACTGCTGATGGCCATATCAAACTCGAACGATGCCGGGTAAGGGGTTTTGAGCAGCGTACCTTTCGGGATGTATGGGAACAGTTCGCCGTAAGTAAGGATCTGACTGTGGTTAATACGACGATAAATGTACATGCGATGCAGATCGCAGGGTTTGGTTAAACCTGCTGCGCCTATCATTTGGATGGCGCTGCCAACCGTTAGCTTATGAAAATTAGCTACACGTACTTTCTTGTCATCAACTACCAAACCTTTCATCAGGCTTTTATCCTGCGTGGCTACACCTGTTGGGCAGGTATTGCTATTACATTCCAGAGCCTGAATACAGCCAAGCGCGAACATCATGCCACGGGCGCTATTACACATATCAGCACCAAGGGCGAAGTTTTTAACCAGATCAAATCCGGTTGCTACTTTGCCCGAAGCTATCAGTTTAATATTCTTTTTTAAGTCGAACCCAATCAAAGCATCGTAGACAAAAGCCAAAGCTTCTCGTAAAGGCATCCCTACCGAATTACTGAACTCAAGCGGCGCAGCACCAGTACCTCCTTCTCCCCCATCAACAGTAATAAAATCCGGACTGATCCCAGTTTTAACCATCGCTTTGCAAATAGCCAAAAACTCGCTTTTATGGCCCACGCAAAGTTTAAAGCCGATTGGTTTACCGCCAGATAGTTCGCGTAGCTTTTGAATAAAGGTCATCAGCTCCATAGGGTTGGTGAACGCGGTATGATATGGCGGTGAGATTACATCCTCTCCCATCTCCACCAACCTGATCCTTGCAATCTCGGGCGTTACCTTAGCAGCTGGTAAAATACCGCCGTGCCCAGGCTTTGCTCCTTGCGAGAGTTTGATCTCAATCATTTTTACCTGTGGCAAAACCGCGCGTTCGGCAAATGCATCGTAATTGATGGTTCCGTCTTTATGTCGGCAGCTGAAATAGCCGGCACCTATCTGCCAGATGATATCGCCTCCGGGTTGCAGGTGGTAATCGCTCAGGCCACCCTCGCCCGTATTGTGAGCAAAGTTATCCAGTTTGGCACCGCCGTTAAGGGCAAGTATAGCATTCATACTCAACGAACCAAAGCTCATGGCCGAGATATTGAATACACTCGCCATGTAAGGCTGACTACAAGCCGGACCTCCTACTTTTACGCGGGGATCCATATTGAGTTTATGGTGATCAATAGCGGCAATGCTGTGGTTAAGCCATTCGTAGCCGTTATCATAAACATCCAGCTCGGTGCCGAACGGTCGGGTATCGTCAACCTTTTTAGCACGTTGGTAAACTACGCTCCTATTTTGACGGTTGAAGGGTGTGCCGTTGGTATCGCTCTCTATAAAATACTGATAGATTTTTGGTCTTAACTCCTCCATCAAATACCGCAGATGGCCAAACACCGGGTAGTTGCGCACAATGCTGTGCTTAGGCTGCACCATATCATAAAAACCAATTAAATATATCGGCCCCATAAAAAGGAATGACCAGCCAGCCGGTGGCCAAATGATGGTCCAGGTGGCCAGCATACTGAAGATAATGAAGAACGAAACAACGAAGAGCTTTCTCATGAGCGGTTAATTTTATATGAAGCGGCTATTAAGTTTGATAAAATTAAATCTATAATTTAAACAAAGGCCCAAATTTGTGGTTAACAAACTTACTCAATGTCGGTTTAAAGTCACAAAGTATAAATACATGTTTAAACATCTAATTTTGTGTTTATCTTTGTATCAACAAAAAAAAATAAAAAAATCATGGCAACAGAAACAGCAACAAAATGGGTTATCGACCCAATGCACTCAGAAGTACAATTTAAAGTTAAACACCTGGTTATCTCAACCGTAAGCGGCTTTTTCAAAAGCTTTAGCGGCGAGTTATTAACTGATAATGATGATTTTGAAAATGCTGAAATTGATTTCAAATTAGATATCGACAGCATTGACACTAACCAGACCCAACGCGACGAGCACTTAAAATCAGCCGAGTTTTTCGACGCTGCTCAATACCCACATATCTCTTTCAAATCAACTTCATTCACCAAAACTGAAGATGAAGAATACGAATTGAAAGGCGACCTTACCATTAAAGATCAAACTAAACCGGTAACCCTTGCGGTAGAATTTGGTGGCTCAGCTGCTGATTTTTATGGCAACACCAAAGCTGGTTTCGAGATCAGCGGTAAAGTTAACCGTAAAGATTTTGGTTTAACCTGGGATGGTGTAACCGAAGCAGGTTCGATTGTGGTTGGCGAAGACATTAAATTGTTGATCAACATCCAGTTCACCAAACAAGCTTAATTGTTTTAATACTGTTGCTGTGTTTTAACTTTTAAAATGCCGCTGTTGTTTAATGGATCCAAACAACACGGCATTATTGAAACGGCAAACGGTTTAAAATTTTGATAAGAAAGCCATTTCGATTTGATCGGGATGGCTTTGTTGTTTTCCCTGCTTACCAAACTTGCGAAGTTTTAAAAACTTCGCAAGTTTCCTTCAGCTGTAATAACCTTGATTTTCAAGCGCTTTTTAAACCAAGTAGCCGTATATTTGTTCTAACATTTATGCTAATTAAAATATATCCCGAAAACCCCAACCCCAAAGCCATCGAACAGGTGGTTGAGGTGTTAAAAAAAGGCGGTTTGATCATATACCCTACCGATACCATTTATGGTTTGGGCTGCGATATCACCAATCACCGGGCCATTGAGGCCATTTGCAAACTCAGGAATATCAAACCCGAAAAGGCTAATTTTTCATTCATTTGCTACGATCTGAGCCACATTTCAGATTATATCAAACCGATTGATAACACTACGTTCCGTGTACTGAAAAAAGCATTACCAGGGCCGTTCACATTTATTTTCAATGCGAGCCACATGGTACCCAAGATGCTTAGCTCCAACAAAAAAACGGTTGGCATCAGGGTGCCGGATAATAATATAGCCCGCGAGATTGTGCGTGTTTTAGGTAACCCTATTCTTTCTACATCTATTCGCGATGACGACGATATAATCGAATACTCAACCGATCCCGAACTGATCCATGAAAAATATGAGGATATGGTTGATATTGTGATTGATGGTGGTTATGGTGATAATATTCCATCAACCGTAGTTGATTGCACCACCGGCGACTTTGATATTATACGTGAAGGTAAAGGTGATTTGGAGTTGTATTTATAAATATATCCATAAGTGTAAGGTTTAAATAGATTAACTTTATAGGCTATTTAAACCTTATGCACGATCTGGCGGAATATTTCTTTTTTATTGTACCGTTATTTTTCCTGATATGGATTTTTACCATATCAGTGACAATCACCCTGCATGAAATGGGACATGCAATACCAGCTTTAATATTCACGAAAGAGCGAGTTGTAATTTATCTCGGTTCATACGGTAACGAACATAACTCGATAAAACTACAGTTTTCAAAAAAATTCTGTATCTATTTCAAGGTTAACGTATTCAAATGGCGAACTGGTATGGTGCAATTTTACTCATCCAACGTATCTAAAAAGCAGCATCTGGTTATCCTGATTATGGGGCCTTTAATGTCGTTAATATTGGCTTGCATAGCTTTGTACGTGGCCTTTTCTTATGATCTTCATGGCTTCTTAAAACTCAGCGCCATCATTTTCTCTGTCTCAGCTCTGATCGATCTTCGAAATATCTACCCAAACCCTCACCCAATTATAACGGAAAGCGGTTCTGTTACCTATTGCGATGGTTACCAAATTGCCCGGTTATTAAAAAACAAGGAAAACTATTATACCAAATTAAACGAAGCGTATAAATATTATGCTGAGGCAAACTACCATGAAGCATTAAACTGTTTTGAAAAATTAAAGCCCGATTATATAGATGAAAACAATCTCGTATTCGTTATAGATGCCTGTTTGCAACTTAGGCTATATTCAAAGGCTAAAGAATTTTACGCTATTGTTATGAATAGGCCCGTACATAACATAACAGCAGAATTATGGGGGCAAATCGGGCTTATCGAATCGATGTTAGACGATCATCATACCGCATTTATTTACTACAATGATGCCCTCGCCATTGACGAAGTTAACATGAATTCGCTTAGTAACAGGGCCTTCACATACATTCAATTAAATCAGTACGTTGAAGCTATCAAAGATTTTGATCTTGCAATCAAGCTCCAACCCGAATATGCTTATGCATGGGCAAATAAAGGCTATGCAAAAATTAAACTCGATTTATTAGATGATGGGCTGGCCGATATCAGATATGCTATAAGCATTGATGAAAATGAAGCTTACGCACACTATGCGCTCGGGATGTATCATTTTGAAACCAAGAAATTCGATAAGGCTTTGGAATGTTTCCACCGCGCTTCTGAATTAAATCCAGACACTTATAAAATTGCCGAAAAAATAAAAATGGCCGAAAACGAACTTCCGGCCATTTAGTAAGTACTTCTTTTAATGCCTGATGCTTTTCACAAATCCCTCTATCTTATCCATATATCCATCCTCGCCCAATAGCTTTACAAAGCGACTACCTATTATAGCGCCTTTTGCATAATTAGCCGCTTTAGCGAAACTGGCGGCATCAGTAATACCAAATCCTATTATGGTTGGATTTTTCAGCTTCATAGCGTTGATACGTTTATAATAATCCTCAACACTGTTGCTCAACTTTAAATCGTAACCGGTTATAGTTGATGATGATAGCAAATAAATAAAGCTATTGCTCAACTCATCAATTTTACGGATCCGCTCTTCGGATGTTTGTGGCGTTACCAGGAATATATTGCTTAAGCCGTTGTCGATAAAATATGATGAATACATGTTTTCGTACTCGTACAATGGCAAATCGGGCACGATGATACCATCAACACCTACTTCGGCGGCTTTTTTGCAAAAACGCTCTATGCCGTATTGAGCAATGGGATTAAAATAGCCCATCAACAAAATTGGGATGCTTACTCGTTTACGCAATTCGGCAAGCTCGTCAAATAACACTTTTAGGCTCATCCCGTTTTCTAAAGCAACTTCCGAGCTATGTTGAATAGTAGGACCATCGGCCACCGGATCGGAATATGGGAAACCAATTTCCAGGAAATCGGCGCCGGATTTTTCAAGGGCTTCGGCAATATCAACCGTGGTATTAAGGGCCGGATAACCTGCTGTAAAATATATAGATAACAGGTTACTGTTTTTTGTTGCAAAAAGCTTGTTTAAACGGTTCATGATATTAATAGCCAAAGTATTTAATGTACGTATCCAGATCCTTATCTCCCCTACCCGATAAGCAGATCACTACATTATCGTTAGGCTCAAAAGTCATTTTTTCTAATTGCGCCAAAGCATGAGATGTCTCTATCGCCGGGATGATACCTTCCAACTGGCAGCAAAGCAAACCGGCCTGTAAAGCTTCATCATCAGTAATACTTACATATTGCCCGCGATTGGTTTTAAACAAATGTGCATGCTGCGGCCCGATGCCAGGGTAATCCAATCCGGCCGATATTGAGTATGGTTCAACTACCTGCCCATCTTCGGTTTGCATCAATATGGTTCGGCTGCCGTGTAATACCCCCTCGTTGCCTAAAGCTGTAGTAGCGGCAGATTCGCCGCTGTTTACGCCCTTACCTGCTGCCTCAACAGCAACCAATTTTACACCTGCTTCATCAATAAAATGATAAAACATACCCATCGCGTTACTACCGCCACCTACACAGGCCAATACGTACTGCGGTAACTCGCTGCCTGTATGTTCTAAAAGTTGTTTTCTTGTTTCTTCGGAGATGATAGACTGGAAACGGGCCACCATATCAGGATAAGGATACGGGCCAACTACAGAGCCAATGATGTAATGGGTATCAACCGGGTTGCCTATCCAATCGCGCAGGGCCTCGTTAGTGGCATCTTTTAGCGTTTTACTGCCCGATGTAGCGGGCACCACTTTAGCGCCAAGCATTTTCATGCGCGATACGTTGGGTGCCTGACGGGCCATATCTATTTCGCCCATGTACACCACACACTCAATACCCATCAAAGCGCAAACAGTTGCAGTTGCTACACCATGCTGCCCGGCACCGGTTTCGGCAATGATGCGCTTTTTGCCAAGGCGTTTGGCCAGCAATATCTGCCCTATGGCGTTATTGATTTTGTGAGATCCGGTGTGGTTAAGGTCTTCGCGTTTAAAAAATATGTTCGCGCCATATTTCTCTGAATACCTTTTGGCGTGGTACAAAGGTGAAGGCCTGCCTACGTAGTTTTTAAGCAGATCATCAAACTCGGCTTTAAAGCCCTCATCGTTTATAATATTGAGGTATTGCTGCCTTAATTCCTCTACGTTAGGGTACAACATTTCGGGGATGTACGCTCCGCCGAAATCGCCGTAATACCCTTGCTCATTAACTCCGTATTCCATTTGTTATTTTTTATTGTTTGATGATGGCAAATGCCTTCTCTAATTTTTCGATATTCTTTAATCCTGGTTCAATTTCAAACCGGCTGTTCAAATCAACTCCATAAAATTGCGGATGGTTGATATTTTTTACCTCTTCAATATTTTCAGGGCCAAGTCCGCCTGATAAGAAGAAGGGAACATCCAGACTGTACTGATCTAAAATGCCCCAATCAAATGTTTTGCCCGATCCGCCGTATTCTTTCGTTTTGGTATCGAACAGAAAAAAGTCGACATTGTTGGCGTAAGCTTTTAATTGTTCAAAATCAAAATCTTCGTTAATACCAAAGGCTTTAAGTATTGTAACCTTACCTTTAAATCCGGCGCAAAACTCCGGGCTTTCATTGCCGTGCAATTGAATGGCTTCGAAACCATATTCAGCTATCAGACCGTTGATGTTTTCGGCGCTCTCGTTTACAAAAACACCTGTCGTTTTTATTCCTTCAGGTAAGCTTTTCAAAACATCGGCGGCTAAACCGGCCATGTACCGCGGCGATTTTCCGTAGAAAATAAAACCCACATAATCGGGTTTTAAAGCGGTAACCGCTTCAATATTTTCAGGATATTTTAAACCGCAAACCTTAATTTTCATGGCTTAGTTTTGGATTAGCCTATTAAAGCTTAATAATGCTTTTTTGCTCAACAAAGCTTCTTCTGCTTCATAAAAACAATCGGCAAAAGTTTTTTCGGGGTTGATGGTGCGGATGGCCAGCGCAGCGTTGGCTAATACTACATTGTTTTGTGCCGATGTGCCATCGCCCTTTAATACATTGCTAAATATCGATGCCGATTCGCTTACGGTTGATCCGCCTGCAATTTCTTCGGGATTTAATTTTTCAAAACCCAGGTCTTCAACCGAATTGATCTTTTCCCCATCGGCCGAGAAAGTTTTAAAATCGCAGGTAAGGGATACTTCGTCGTATCCTTCAAGCGCGTTTACGATGGTATAATTAGCATCTGATTTTTGATACAGGTAAGCATAAACCCGTGCCAACTCCAGGTTAAACACCCCAACCAATTGGTTTGAAGGTTTTGCAGGGTTAACCAGCGGACCAAGCATATTAAAAAATGTTTTCACCCCTAACTCCCTGCGGATAGGAGCAACAGTTTTCATAGCTGGGTGAAAAAGCGGCGCGTGCAGAAAACAGATATTAGCTTCATCGGCATTGCGTTTCAGCTTATCGGTATCGTTAGTAAACTGGTAACCCAAAAACTCCATCACGTTTGATGAACCACAACCTGATGATACACCGTAATTACCATGCTTGGCTACTTTATAGCCTGCACCTGCAACCACAAAGGATGCCAGGGTAGAGATATTAAAAGTATCCTTACCATCGCCGCCGGTACCGCAAAGATCAATAAGATCATTAGTACCAAGATCGATAGGCAAACAAAGCTCCAGCATAGCATCGCGAAAGCCTTCCAGCTCATCAACAGTAATACTCCGCATGCAATAGGCGGTCATGAAGGCAGCCATTTGCGAGTTATTGTACTGCCCCTGGGCAATATTCATCAAAATATTTTTCGACTGCTCCCTTGTAAAGGTTTTGTGCTCAAAAAGGTGATTTAATATCTGTTTCATGATCCCTGCCCCTAATGGGGGAGTTAATTGTTTAATACTGTTTTATTTTCAGCCCCGCCCAAATAGTTGGGGCAACAAAAAAGGGTTGCCGTATGGCAACCCTCCTGAATATATCTTGTTAAAAAACAAACATGGAATTGCCTTACGATTACTCGTTAAGCCACCACCAATTGTTGTTTAATTTTATCATTGTTGTTTGTTGGCACAAATATGGAAATAGTTTTTATAAAAACAAACAGAATGATAAATTTACCATGAAGCCTATAGCTTTTATATAAAATGTCGATACGTAAAGAGAAAATTAATCCCGAAGATGACCTTGGCTTTGGCACCCAGCCGGTTATTAAAAGTCAGCCGGTTATTAATAAGGATGGGAGTATTAATGTAAAACGTACCGGGCTTCCATTTTTTAACACATCCAACAATTACCATTCGCTTATTACCATGAGCTGGCATAAGTTTTGGGTTATTGTATTTAGCGCCTACTTTGTAGTTAACATCATTTTCGCGATCATTTACTTTTCATTGGGACGTGATGTGTTGGATGGCAAAAGCGGCAGCACTGATTTTGATAGGTTTATGGATGCCTTCTTTTTTTCGGCACAAACCATATCAACGGTGGGTTACGGGCATATCAGTCCGAAAGGCATCATCCCCAACACCATTGCCGCACTCGAATCCATGATGGGCTTATTGGCTTTTGCTTTGGCTACAGGTTTATTGTACGGGCGTTTTTCACGGCCATCGGCCAAGATCATGTATAGCCGCAATGTATTGATAGCACCTTATCGAGATGGTGGTAAAGGACTAATGTTTCGCCTGGCCAATCAGCGTAAAAATATTCTGATAGATCTGGAAATGGAAGTGGTTTTTAGTTATAACGATGAGGAGAATGGCAAAACCGTCCGCAAGTTTTTTCAGTTAGAGTTGGAAAGGAAGTTTGTGAGTATCCTCACCCTGAACTGGACAGTTGTACACCCGCTTGATGATAATAGCCCGATCAGAGATATCAACCCTGAAGAACTGGAACGCAGACAGGCTACCCTATCAGTAATATTAAAAACCTTCGATGATACTTTTTCGCAAACGGTGCATTCCCGCACTTCTTACACTGCCGAAGATTTTGTATGGGATGCTAAATTTAAGCCTGCCTTTGAAAGGGATGAGACCGGGCGGGTGGTTTTGGATTTGAGCAGGATAAGTGAATATGACGCTTTGGGTCATTAGGTCATTGCGTCATTAAGTCATTTTTAAATAGCTATTAAAGAATCATGTCGAAAAAACGAATAAAGGCAGTCCTTAACAAAATCAGGAAAACAAAACCGGCAATAAGGGTTCGTATTAGTGAAAATGATCCAGCTGTAGGTTACATTTATCTCCCCAATCATCCCAAACCATCATCCGGCTGTGTAGATAACACCATATCAATAACAGAAGTACTCCCAAATTATAAAGGCGTTCCTATATATCTTGATTTCAAAGATGGAGAACTAATAGGCATAGAAATAGTCCCCTAACCCACTTTGCAACAATGACTCGATGACCTAATGACTCAATGACCTATCTTAACAGGGGATCCCTCTCCTTAGTAAAATGCTTATAAACCATTTTATCCAAAAACGCCGGAACAAATTTGCTTAACGCCACGGTAAGTTTACCCTGACCTGTTAGCGTCAACGTACGCGAGCGGTTTTCAACGGCATCGGCAATGTGTTTGGCCACCTCGTCGCTGCTCATCATTTTTTGTTCTTCGAGGGTGCTTTCACCTTGTTGTTTACCGTCTTTATTAAGGGCGCTGTTGCGAATGTTTGATGCGGTGAAGCCCGGACAAGCCGTTAGCACATGTACTCCGGTTTTCAGGTTTTCAATACGCAATGAGTCTAAAAAACCATTCATAGCAAATTTAGATGCCGAATAGCCTGAACGGCCCGGCAGTCCTTTATAGCCTGCGATGGATGATACCCCTACTATGCTGCCTTTGGTTTTAACAATTTCGGGCAGGGCGTATTTAATGCAGTTTACCATTCCCCAAAAATTAACGTCCATTACTTGCTTAAGTACATCAACTTTGGTATCCTGGAACAGGGCACGCATGGTGATACCCGCGTTATTGATCAGTACATCAACTTTACCAAATGTGGTTAGGGTTTGCTTAATAAGTTGCTTGCAATCTTCCTCATTGGTAACATCGCATTCAATAGCGAGGGCTTTTATTTTGTATTTCTGCTGTAGATTTTCGGTAAGTTGGCAAAGGGTAACATATTGGCGTGCTGCCAGTACCACATGAGCGCCGCGTTGAGCGCATTCATAAGCGAGTGATTTACCTATGCCGGACGATGCACCGGTAATTATAACAACTTTATCATTTAACTTCATACGAAGGCGGTATTAGCTGGGGGATGCCTTCAACCTTAATTTCGGGCACCTTAAATAAATATTTGGTGGCGAATATAATCATCGCTCCATAATATTCCTTAACGTGTTTCCAGCTAAATTTAACCTTGTTTTGTATATCGAAGTTGATAATATATGTTTTGCCGAAGTAGTAATTTTTGAAACCGGCCAGTTTTATCCTATACGAATAATCGATATCATATCCGTAAGTGTGAAAATGCTCGTCCATTAAGCCTGCACTATTTACAGCGCTGCGGCGTAGTAACATAAAAGCACCGTTTACCACATCGGTTTCGGAAGTTTGAAACTCATCTACCCAATCCTTACTTGGCGGGTTGTTCAGCCGTGATTTTGAGAAATAACGAGCCAAGCCGGTAAGCCTGAAAAAAGCTTCCCAGGGGCGGTTGAAGCCCCGTTTTGATTCTTTCAGGAAGCTACCCTCTGGGGTGATCATCCTTACACCCAAACCACCGGCATCGGGGTGGTGATCCATAAACTCAAGAGCCTTCTCAACAGTCTTCTTGCCTGTAATTGTATCCGCATTGACCAGTAAAATATACTCCCCTTGCACCTGCCTCAGGGCCTGGTTATAGGCCTTGGCAATGCCCTCGTTTTTATCGTTGGCAATGATGTTGATATCCTGAAAATCATTGTTAAGCATGGCGATAGAACTATCCACAGAAGCGTTATCAACCACAAAAACCTCGTGACTGATGCCCTGTGCCGCCCTGATGGCTGCATTGAGACCAATCCGGAGCAGGTTACATGCGTTATGGCTAACTACAACTATTGATAATTTCATGCTATTTAGATAGTGAATTTTCGTACGGTACACGGGTAGCGATCGATCTGCCGAGCGTTATTTCGTCTACGTACTCTAATTCACCACCAAAAGCTATGCCACGGGCTATAGTTGTGATAGGAATGTTGAAATTTTTTAATTTTTTATGAAGATAGAACAGCGTAGTATCCCCCTCCATCGTAGCACTGAGGGCAAAAACCACTTCGCGCACCTCCTTATCACCGGTTTGTTTCAGGCGCTCAACAAGGCTTTCCACTTGCAAATCTGACGGCCCAACGCCATCCATCGGCGATATTAAGCCACCTAACACGTGATAAACGCCGTTAAACTGGTTGGTATTTTCGATAGCCATTACATCGCGGGTATCTTCCACTACGCAGATGAGGCCATGGTCGCGGCGGTGTGATGAGCAAATCTCGCAGACCTTTTGATCAGAGATATTATGGCAAACCTCGCAAAACTGAATTTCATTTCGCAGCTTAGATACCGCCGTGCTGAAACGCTCCACATCCTGCTTATCCTGGTTAAGCAAATGCAGCACCAAACGCAGGGCGGTTTTTTGCCCCACACCCGGTAATTTAGCAAATTCGGCTACAGCATTTTCCAGTAATTTGGACGAGAAATTCATTGTGCGAAGATAGGGATTTTAAGTCGGAAGCACTAAGTCAGAAAGTCCGTAGTCCCAATCGCGAAAAACGGAACTTCCAGCTTGTGGTCGGTGTTTTCTCCGCACCACTTTCATGGGCTATTGTTTTCGTTTAAAACGATGTAATCTCTCCTAAATCATGCGGTACGGTGAAAACACCGACCACAGGCTAACAACACGTTGTTAAAAACTTAAGATTGTCAAATTCACTTAGGTATTTGTATTTTGCAAGAAAACTTTCGGACTCCGAACTTCGGACTTCCGACTTAAACACACGCCTATGTCGCCCGGAGTATTATTATCATTCATTATCGGTTACTTTTTGGTATTGCTCATTATTTCGTGGCTCACATCCAAAAAATCATCGGATAATGATACTTTCTTTGTAGCCAACCGCAACTCCAAATGGTATTTGGTAGCCTTCGGAATGATAGGAACGGCGCTGAGCGGGGTTACTTTTATTTCGGTGCCGGGCAAGGTTGGTTCTGATCAGTTCGCTTATTTTCAGTTTGTATTGGGTAACGCGGCGGGCTTTATAGTGATTGCTACCGTATTACTACCCTTGTATTACCGGCTTAAATTAACATCAATTTATAGCTACATCGAAGGCGCTTTAGGCACCTGGAGTTATAAAACCGCAGCAGCCATATTTTTAGTAAGCCGGGTTATAGGTTCGGCATTTAGGTTGTACCTGGTGGTTATTGTATTGCAGAAATTTATTTTTGATAGCTATCATATTCCTTTCGCGGTTACGGTGTTGATCTGCTTGCTGCTCATCTGGTCGTACACCTTTAAAGGGGGATTAAAAACCATTATCATTACCGATAGTTTGCAAACGTTTTTCCTGGTGCTTTCTGTTTTCCTGTCGATATACTTCATCTGCCAAAGCCTGCACATGAATATTTTTGAGGCAGCTGAAGCTATTAAAAACAGCAGCTACTCCAAGATCTTTTTCTTTGAAGATTTCGCGGCCAGCAAGCTACATTTAGGCAAGCAATTTTTCGGTGCGCTGTTCATTACCATCGGCATGACGGGCCTTGATCAGGATCTGATGCAGAAAAACCTCAGCCTAAAAAACATTAAAGAAGCACAAAAAAACATGTTCAGCTTTGTGGGGGTATTTGTGGTAATCAACATCTTTTTTTTAAGCGTTGGTGCTTTGCTTTACATGTACGCTGCCAAAAACGGCATCAGCGTAGCCAAAACCGATTATCTGTACCCTACCATAGCCCTGCAATATTTAGGCGTGGTACCGGCCATGGTATTTATGCTGGGTTTAACGGCTGCAACCTTTGCCACTACAGATTCGGCGCTTACCGCTTTAACAACTTCTTTTTGCGTAGACTTTTTAGGCTTTAACAAACGCGCCGACGTAAACACCCCAAAAATGGTAGCCGTGCGGCACTGGGTTCACATAGCCTTTTCGGGGTTGATGTTCCTTACCATCATAATATTTAATGTTATTAATGATGATGCCGTGGTTAGCGCAATATTCACAGTAGCCTCTTACACTTACGGGCCGCTGTTAGGCTTATATTCGTTCGGCTTGTTTGTGAGCAACAGGCAGGTGAAGGATAAGCTGGTGCCTTTTATTTGTATCCTCTCTCCTGCTATATGTTATTTATTAAATGCCGAATCAAAAAAATATTTAGGCGGATATGTTTTTGGTAACGAACTCATCATTGTAAACGGATTACTTACTTTTGTTGGGTTGTTGCTTACATCATCACCTAAAAACAAATTAGCAACCACATAGTTAAAACAAAACTTCACATACAGAACAGATATGACCGGAGAAGATAAAATAAGACAAGCATTCGAAAACAAAGACTGGCAGGAAATTAAGGTAACCGACTCCTGGCAGATATTTAAAATAATGGCCGAATTTGTTGACGGCTTTGAAAAACTGGCCAAGATTGGCCCCTGCGTATCCATCTTCGGATCGGCACGTACTCATACCGATAACAAATACTACCAACTGGCCGAAGATACCGCCCGCCTGCTTACCGAGCATGGCTACGGTGTAATATCGGGTGGTGGTCCGGGTATTATGGAGGCGGCCAACAAAGGAGCTTACGAAAACGGCGGTAAATCGGTAGGTTTAAATATCGAGTTGCCTTTTGAGCAGTTCCACAACAAATACATCGACAGGGATAAACTGATGGAGTTTGATTACTTTTTTATCCGCAAGGTAATGTTCATGAAGTACTCGCAGGGTTTCATTATCCTGCCGGGTGGTTTTGGTACGATGGACGAATCGTTCGAGGCTATCACCCTCATCCAAACAGGTAAAATTGCCCGCTTCCCAATCATCTTTGTGGGCGTTGATTACTGGAAAGGCCTGTTTGATTGGGTTGAAGATAAAATGCTGAATGATCAACATAACATCAACCCGGATGATTTGAACCTTTACCGCGTAGTTGATACCCCGGAAGAAGCGGTTGAGCATATCACGCGTTTCTATAACAAATACGTGCTTAAGCCGAATTTTTAAGAGCATACCAAACAAAAATGCCGCTCCATTGGGGCGGCATTTTTACTTGATATAGTTTTAGGTTTGCAATAGTAAAACTCATCTGCTTTCAGCCTTAAGCGTTCTGCTTTCAGCTCGAAAAACTATTTCATATTTTCTTTCGACGCAGGCGATGCATTGGCAGTCTCACCCAATTCCTTAACCATATCTACAGCTGCACTTACTTCTTCCAAAACAGCTTCGTCCGATCCGCTGTATCCTCTCATGCTAAACCTGATATTGCCATTTTTATCGATCACAAACTTGGTTGGGATAGCCTCAACCCCAAATTGAGATACAACTTTCGATTGACGGCCATCGCTGCCTTTTTCATCAAATAGCACATTAAAAGTGTATTTATTATCTGCAATAAATTTCTTTACGTCATAGGCATAGTTATCGCCGTTTTCCCAGGTATCGATAAACAGGAATTTTACGTTAGGGTCGTCCTTGTATTTATTCACTGCCAACTGCATCCCCGGGAACGATGCTTTGCACGGGCCACACCAGGTTGCCCAAAAATCAACCACTACGGTTTTGCCTTTCAAGTCTGCCAAAGAAACTGTACTACCGGTAAAATCTTTCAAGGCAAAATTAGTAACCGGCTTATTGATCATCTGTTTAGCCAAGTCTTCATGCTTCTTTTGATTGGAGATCTTGTTTAACCCGGCAAAATACTCATCGAAACCTTTATCGTTTTTGTTTAGGCCGATGTAAGCTTTTTTCACCTCTTCGTTCAATACTTTAGTTCCCCTACCCCCTTTTATCCCTTTTTCGGCAACAGCTTTTGCCTCGGCGTATTTACCCAAAGCATTCAATGTTAAGGCATAGTGTTCGTTGGTGGTTGGGTCGTTTTCGGTATCATAATCAAAAACTTCTTTCTGGTATGGCAAGGCTTCGGTATATTTTTTTTCGCGATACAGAATATAGGCATAACTATCCTCGTACATGTTGTAGGTATCCTTGTTTAGTTTTACCAATGCTTTTGGCGAATAGTATGGCATCGGTTTTGGTGCTTTAGATGCTTCTTGCACAATATCTAACGATTGTTTGGATAGTTTTTCGGCCAGCTCGAGCTTTTCGCCTTTTTCGGCCCAATCATAAGCTATATTATTATAGCTACTGGCCAGATTAGTTTTATTTTTGATAAGGCCTACATATTTTTCATAACCCTCATTATTACCGGCGTTTAAATAGCCAACAGCTATTTGGGTGCGAACATAATCGAGGTTCAAATTTTTACTTTCAGGAAAAGCTGCAATAAAAGATGTGTAAATTGAGTCTTTCTTTGCAATATCCCTTTCCCTCACCATCGCAAAAACTGTTTCATTCTCAACAGTCTCTCCTTTCGGGAATTTGGCTTTCAAAATATTACTTAATGAATCGGCAGATGTCTTTTTGCCTAACCATGTGTAAATATTGGCCGCCAGTTGTAAATCAGTTTCCCTGGTGCTTTTTTCAAACTCCTTTACCTTATCATTTAAAATGGCGATATATGGCGCTTCCTTCTTTTTGCCCAATAAATAATAGTAGGTGTAATCGTATTTCTTCTCTCCGTTAGGATAAACTTCCTTTTCTTTTTTAAACAAGGCTAACGCAGCATCCATATCCGGTTTTATCTTGGCGAAGTTGGTGCCAACCCCACTTAATATAATGTAAGCCTCAGATTCATAAGCGCCTTCAATTGGCTGCTTATCTTTATAAACAGGAAAAATGTATCCTTTGTCGCCGTTGCTATCAACATCATTACCGCTAAAAACCCTGACAAAAAAAGCCTTTGCTGCAGATGGAATTGTAAACTCTCCTGCAAGGGTTTGCCCCGAAGCTTTTAAGTCGACATCCGCTACGGGATAATCCTTGCCATCCATAAAAAACACCTGCGCGCTGATATCCTTTTTACCAGCCAACAAGGAGCCCTCAGGTTTGTAGGCAATTTTAATTTTCTCGGTAGCCGAAGGATAGTTATCTGATAATTTAAGATTGTTGTTTTGCGCGAAAGCGCTCTGCATAGCCAACAAGGCCGGCAGCAGCAATACTGATTTGTGTGGTTTCATAGGTTTAACTAATTTTATAGTTGAAGTTAGATACAAATAATTATAAATACAATTATTTTAACAATTATTAACCTTAATAATTTACTTTGCGGTATGGACTCCGCCCAAAATAAACCTCAAAAAGCCCTTGGCTTTATTTTTATTACTTTACTGATAGATGTAGTTGGCTTAGGTATCATTATACCCGTGCTGCCTAAACTAATTGAAAAACTGATCCATGCGGGCTTAAGCGAGGCATCGTTATATGCCGGTTTTTTAACGCTGGCCTACTCGGTAATGCAGTTTTTATTTTCACCGCTGATAGGTAACCTGAGCGACAAATATGGTCGCCGACCGGTGTTGCTGTGCTCTTTATTAGGTTTTGGGGTTGATTATCTTTTCCTGGCTTTTGCTCCATCTATCGGCTGGTTGTTTTTAGGCAGGGCTATTGCAGGTATCACCGGCGCAAGTTTCACAACTGCTTCGGCCTATATTGCCGATGTTAGCACGCCCGAAAAACGGGCACAGAATTTTGGGATGATCGGTGTAGCTTTCGGTCTTGGATTTATTATTGGTCCGGCTATTGGTGGTGTGCTGGGTAAAATGGATGTACAATATCCGTTTTTCGCGGCGGCAGGTTTGGCTTTTTTAAATGCTATTTACGGTTACTTTATCCTGCCCGAATCTTTGGACGACGCCCATCGTCGTCCCTTGGATATGAAAAGGGCTAACCCGATGGGTTCGCTGCTTCAACTTAAAAAGTATCCGTCGGTAATGGGGCTGGCTCTATCGCTGTTCCTGGTTTACTTTGCCGGGCAGGCCGTACAAAACGTGTGGACTTATTTCACCTTCGAAAAATTTAAATGGGGCGAAGATACCGTAGGCTATTCGCTCGCCTTTATCGGCTTAATGATAGCCCTTGTACAGGGTGGTTTAATGCGGATCATACTCCCTAAATTGGGTATGGAACGTTGCATTTGGGTTGGGCTGCTTTTATACAGTGTTGGCCTTATCTTGTTTGCAATGGCAACGCAAGGCTGGATGATGTTTGCCTTTATGGTGCCTTATGCACTTGGTGGTATTGCCGGCCCGGCACTACAGGGCATCATGACCAACCAGGTACCGGCCAACGAGCAAGGGGAACTACAAGGCGGTCTTACCAGTTTAATGAGCCTGAGCGCAATTTTTGGCCCCTGGGTGATGACTACCTTGTTTTATTATTTCACTAATGATAAAAGGCCGTTCTTTTTGCCGGGGGCACCATTTATTTTAGGTGCGGTACTGATGCTGATCAGCGCGTTGCTTGCTATCCGTAATTTTAAAAACGTTAAAAAATCATCGGCAGAGAATTTTGATGCCGCTACACCATTGCATTGATCTTCTATTTTAAACAATAATGACCTTTCCTGAATTATCAGGGAGGGCCATTATTGTTTTATCGTGTTCATATCTTCTGCAAATAGTGACCCTGCCTGCTGTTAATGAATGTTAAAAGAACCAACCGGGAGTTTAAAGCCGAAGAAGGCGTATCCCCTGCCACTTTCTGTGTTAATGCCGTATCCTAACTGCAAAAAATCTTGAAATAGGGTAAAAACGCCTCCTATACCCAGTTCTGCCGCGCCATCGCCATTAAAATCAAGTCCTGAAAAGTTTAGGCCTACACCCGGGGCATATAATTTATGATAGTTTAAGCTTTGACGGCTTTGCTCGGCACTTTTCCAAAAGCCTTTTAACAGGATACTATACGAGGGTGCATATCGGAAAAACGCCTTATCGTCAGAACGTTTAAAGGATGGTGTAGGGCTAACAAATAAAAAGCCTACGGCTGTTCGGGCATACACTTTACAGAAATACAAGTTGTAATGAAGCTGTTCACGCTCGGTTAATTTTTTGCCGGCCTGGCCCGAAGCAAGTTTAATGGTTACCCGATCGCCCAGGTTTCGGGAGCCCGCAATATTCAGATCAACAACAGCCACGTCAGGTAAACTATCAATTGATAGTTGTTTCACTTTTTCGGTAAATTCATAGGCCGAGGCCGCAAGGTCATCTCCTGCGGTTAGCTGTTCTAAAATATCTTTTGCTTTTAGGGGGATGTTTTTAAAATCAAAAATTATACTTTGATATAGTTTAGGAAACAGCGACAAGAGACTCGTGATCTCAGGCCGCAGATCTGCAACTGCATTTTTTACATGCCCACGAATAGTTGCGGAGTCCGCAACGAGGTTGGTTTTTAAAGTCAAGCCGGATGCAAGTAACTGTTCGGCATCATCATTTATCTGGTTTAATAGCTGAAAGTTATCAGATGCTGCAGGTTTGGCGTATTTATCGGCTATGCCCTCTGCCAGTTGTTTAACATCATTCACACTTTTCAACAGGTTATCAAACTCGGTCTTTAATCCGCCGAGTTCGGCATTGGTATGTTGAGCAAGTGCTTGTATTTTATTATAAACTATCAACAGGGTATCATATGAACCCAATTTGGTAACGCTACCAGGTAGTTCGGCTAAGTTGGCCTTAGCCAGTTTGATCACGGCGGGTAAACCGCTGGTGTTTGCCGTATCTACTAAAGATGAGATCTCTTGTAATTCCTTTTTTTGATCAGCGGTAAGGTTTATCTGGAAACGCTCGACTGTTGTTGGTGCTTGTGGCTCGTAGGTATCAAATCCGGGAATATGTATAGGAGTTGCTGCCTGTTTTGTTTCGAGCCAGGCCCCCAGCTGCACAACAGTACCGTTCTTTTTAGCTTCCTGTAGCAAACGGGTTTGCAGATCTGTCAATAATAAATTAGCGGTTTTAGCAAGATCAAGGTAGCCCTGCTGAACGGAAGCAGGCATACCGAAGCGCGCCCTTATGGCCCGTGCTTCAGGGTCGCGATTGATCACATTGGTTAGCGGGTACAATTGCTGCATACTGGTGAAGTAGCCTTTTTTTTGGGGCGAACTACTGTAAGCGGCTAAAGCATCGTTAACAATTTTAATAACTTCCGTTTCTCCTTTTAACACCTTTTTGATACGGTTCATCCGGA
Organism: Mucilaginibacter sp. CAU 1740; assembly: GCF_039839285.1. Lineage (NCBI taxonomy): Bacteria > Pseudomonadati > Bacteroidota > Sphingobacteriia > Sphingobacteriales > Sphingobacteriaceae > Mucilaginibacter > Mucilaginibacter sp. CAU 1740. Next base: position 190,572 of record NZ_JBDOQS010000017.1, read on the forward strand.
AGGTAATATCCTGGCTCAGCGCCGAATTATCCAGCGCAGCAAGGGCACCTTTATCAATTTTTAGTTCCAGTTTACTATTGGGATCAACAATAATATAACCGGGGTTAAAGTCAATCCTTTTACCGTCCTCATCAATTTCAGTTACTTTTATAAAGAGTTTACTATCCGGTCCGGACTGAGCGGTTGTATCACGCCTTGAGGTAATTCCTGTTTTGCCTTGTCCATAAACACGCCCAATGATCAATACCACGATCATTAAACTTAATAGTGATTTGGTTTTCATTTTCAATCGGGATAAGTTTCAGCCAGTTCGAAGCCTAATTCTGCATTTAAAGGGTCGTAATCTCCATAAATCTCTACAATAGTAGCTTTAGGCGATAAAGCGATCGCACACCAATCATCAAAGTTTAGCTGTTGCGCATCATCTGCCACCGCCAACGCTCGTAGTTTTAATTCCAGGGAAGCCGTGTTAGTGATACGCATCACAAATCTCGGTGTATTTGAAAAAGCCACCTGCAATGAAGCGCTGGCAAGCGCATTAGCCTCAGCACTATTGCCAAGCACGGCGAAATAACATTTGTTTTCATCCTCAAACGCGGCATCAAATTCGGCCGCGGTATTTACGGTTATTAAAGGATTTGACATAGTAATACAGTTTAAAGGTTAAGGCAACGTGACCCTACTCACAAAAACAATTTATAGGTTCAATTAGGATCAAATAACAGATGTAAATAAGCCTACTACTTTCGCAATTAATGATATTGAAGCAACATAGGTACCAGAAGGACGTAATAAAATTAAGTTACTACTAACCGGCGTTAGTTGCCACAACTCATACGAACAAGCGATTCATTTTTATTGAAACCACTCTTCAATAAGCATCCCTCTAATTTTAAACAAATGTACAGCTACCACGTTATCAGCCATCAGTATAATCACGGTAATTACCCACGTAATATTACGTTATTTAAATAGCTATTTAATAATAAATAAACTACTTTGCCGCCATTAGGTAAGTATTTAAAAACATGGTGACTGACGATATCAGTACAGAACTTCGGGCAGTTACATACTACGAAACTAACTATAAATTAAAGCCAAACTTTTAGCCTGTTTAAACCTTTATCATTATTAATGAGTGCCAAACCTAAAAAAAAACACACCGCCGCCTTAGGGTTTATCTTCATAACGCTTTTTATTGATGTGCTTGGCCTGGGCATTATCATCCCGGTTATGCCCAAATTGCTCGAAACACTGGGCCACGTTGACGTGAGTACCGCGGCGCAATATAATGGCTACCTTACGTTTACCTATGCTTCAATGCAATTCCTGTTTTCATCTTTTTTGGGCAACCTGAGTGATAGGTATGGTCGTAGGCCGGTGTTATTAGGGTCATTGATCGGTTTTGGCATCGATTATATTTTTATGGCCTTTGCCCCTACCATTGGCTGGCTGTTTATAGGCCGGGCCATCGCGGGCTTTGCCGGGGCAAGCAACACCACTGCAACAGCTTACATTGCCGATATCAGCACAGGAAAAAACCGGGCGGCCAACTTTGGATTGGTAGGCGCGGCATCAGGTCTGGGTTTCATTATCGGTATAGGTACAGGCAGCTTTTTGGGCGAATTGAATGTTAAATTCCCATTTATGCTTGCGGCAGGGCTGGCGCTGATCAATGCCATATATGGCTATTTTGTATTGCCAGAATCATTGGCCATCAAAAACCGCAGACGCTTTGAATGGAAAAAATCAAACCCGATAAGTTCTTTACGTAATTTAGGCAGATACCCATCTTTAACCGGTTTGATAGGAGCTTTCTCTTTAGTATATATTGCCCAAAAATCGGTTGAATATGTGCTATCATTTTATGTTACCGAAAAATTTGACTGGACACTAAAAAGCATCGGTTTTTTAGGTTTTTTTATTGGGATTGTATTGGTAGCGATACAAGGCGGGTTGATCAGGCTTACCATCCCCAAATTTGGCCAAGAGAAAAATATTATAGCCGGATTATTGTTTTATACCATTGGCTTAACCCTCATTGCTTTTGCCAACCAAGGCTGGATGATGTATGTATTTATGGTACCGTATTGCCTTGGCGGTATTTCGGGGCCATCATTGCAAGGCATGATCACAGGTACTGTGTCGGCCAAAGAACAGGGGGAACTACAGGGTTCACTCACCAGTATCAGCAGTCTGGCAGTTATTATTGGTCCGCTGTTGATGAGTTCAGTTTTCCATTTATTTACGCATCGTAATACATCTACTTATTTTCCGGGTGCTCCTTATATTTTAGGGGCAGTGTTGATGTTGATAGCTGTTTTTTTGGCGGTGAAGAGTATTAAGAAGAATAGGTTGAGTGATGTAAAAGAGGTGAAAACGCTACCGTAAGCTCGAGTCTAAATCGACGAGAGTTCTAAAGATATTTTGAGCTAACACAACAACATTGGCCGCTCATTTGCCGCGGAGGCTGTTACTTTTGGCTTGGCCCAAAAGTAACCAAAAACCCAAGACAGAAAAAAGCTTCAGCCCACGAGGCCATACGCCCGGCCCGCTTTTCTGTCAGCCCCACGCACTTTTGATAGAGGTAAACACGATCTGTCTTCTTCTCTCTTGATTCCTGATATCCTGACTCTGGTCTGTCTTATTATTCTATCCTGATTCTTGACTCTTGATGTCCTGCCTCTCTCCTCTTACCTCAGTCCAATCCACTCACCCCTCCCGATATTACAAACTTCATAATATCGGCAGCGCTTTTATCTATCGGCTTTACCTTATCGGCAGCAATAATAACTACCTGGCCTGCAAAAGAGTATGAATATGGAAAATACACGGCAACCTCGCCCGGCAGGCCTATCTTAGCCAGATCTTTCTGAACCAGGAAACCTATCTTCTTTAAGCCGAACTCGTTTACATCAACCAATACCGGTTCGTTAAACTTTTTCTCTTCGCCTACAAAAGCTTCAGTAAGGTCTTTTATTGATGAGTACAGGAAAGCGAAAATAGGCAAACGTGCAAACCAGCGCCTGAACCAGGCTTTTATTGGCTCTGTAATAACATTGGTTACCAGCACGCCCATCACCATGATCACCACCACCACGTTCAGGATGCCTAAACCGGGGATGTAGATATGCTTACCTGCTTTATCAACCCACAGATCGCTCAGGTTAAGAGCTTTATCAATGCTCGCCACAGCCCAATACATCAGGAAAATAGCCGCACCAACCGGTACAACTACCAGCATGCCCTTTACAAAATACCTGAATAATGCCCGTGCTACCCTGTTCATTTAATAACTCAATTTACTCGTAAAAGTACACTCTTTTTACCCTTTGCGAAATATTAGTTAGTATTTCATACGGGATGGTGCCTATCTGCTTAGCCAGTTCTTCAATGCGTTGTTCGGCATCGAATATGATCACCTCATCGCCTTCATGCACGTCAAGGCCGCTTACATCAAGCATACACATATCCATGGTGATATTGCCCACTGTTGGTACAAGAGTGCCCTTTACCAGCATTTTGCCTATACCTTTTCCGAAAGCCCGTAGATAGCCATCGGCGTAACCAATCCGTACGGTGGCAATTTTACCATCTTTGGGTAAACTGCCGCTACGGCCGTAACTAATGGTATCGCCCGCGTCGATCTTTTTCACCTGCGCCACACTTGTTTTTAAGCTTGCAATGGGTTGCAAGCCTGTATCAGATGCAGGAACTGATGAATCAATTCCATACAAGCCTATCCCTAACCGCACCATATCATAATGTGCCTGCGGCCAACGGGTAATGCCCGAAGTATTGCAGATGTGTTTGATCACTTTATAACCTAATGTCCGCTCTATCTCTTTAAAAGCCTTTTCAAAACGCTTGATCTGTTTTTTGGTAAACTCGTCATGTTCTGGTGCCTCGCTTGCTGCCAGGTGCGAGAATACGGATTGAACCCGTACATACCGATTAGCTTCCAGCATATCGCATAGTGTTTCTATCTCATAACCTTCAAAACCGAGGCGGTGCATTCCTGTATCAATTTTCAGGTGAACAGGATAGTTAGCAATATTACGCCCGATGGCGTAGGTCACAAAATCGTCCAGTAAACCAAAGCTGTAAATAACCGGCTCCAATTTGTATTCTATCAGTTTATCAAATGCCGAAGCTTCGGGGTTGAGCACTTTGATGGGTAGATTAATGCCAGCTTGTCGCAAGGCTACGCCTTCGTCGATGTAGGCAACCGCCAGGTAATCAACCTTATTGTATTGCAGCATATTGGCTACCTCGAAAGTGCCGCTGCCATAGCTAAACGCCTTAACCATGGCCATCACTTTTACACCCGGTTTTAGTTTGGAGCGATAAAAGTTGAGGTTATTCAGCAAACTATTCAGGTTGATCTCCATAATGGTTTCGTGCGCCTTTTGGGCCAGCGCACGGCTTACCTGCTCAAACTCAAAACTGCGCGAACCTTTAATCAGGATAGTTTCATCCTTAAAAGCAAGCGACTTTAATTGCTGTAACAGCGTGGTAGTATCTTTATAAAAATGCTGCTCGGCTACATCGAAATACTGTTGATGCGCCTGCAAAGCCTCGCCCACCCCAACAAATTTATCCACCTTTTTGGTGCGGATCAATTCGGCTACTTGCTTGTACAATACGTCTTGTTGAAGTCCGGATTGATAAATATCCGACAGGATGAGTGTTTTTTTCTGATGCTGATTTTGCTGCGATAAAAAGTTAAGCGCTATCTCCAGCGATTGCAGATCGGAATTGTACGAATCATCAATAACCGAACAATTATTTACGCCGTTTTTTAATTCGAGGCGCATGCTTACCGGGGCGAGGCGTTCGATGCGTTTATCAGTCTCTACTGCGCTATAGCCCATGGCCAACATGGTTGCCCAACAGGTAATAGCATTCTCTACCGATGCCTGATCTGTAAAAGGGATCAAGCATTCAATTTCTTTAGCCTGGTACCGTGCCCGCAGGTAGTAATTTTTGCTGATCACCGTCTCGCTGAAAACATACAGGTCGGCCTCACGGAACTTGCGGCTCCAGGTAAAAGTTTCTTTGGCGGTGATATCTTTCTTAAAATCCAGCAGCTGATCATAATTATGAATTAGCAACTTGCTGTTTTTAAACAGCAGCAATTTTTCAAGGATCTTTTGCTTTGGCGATTCAAAACCCTCATCATGCGCCGGGCCGATATGGGTAAGTACACCTATTTCGGGCTTGATGATGGCTTCAAGATGCTCCATTTCATTAATGGTAGAGATGCCCGCTTCAAAAATACCCAACTCGTTGCGCTCATTAATTTGCCACACTGAAAGCGGCACGCCAATTTGCGAGTTATAGCTTTTAGGGTTGCGTACAATATTTTTATCGGCCGAGAGCAACTGATACAACCACTCCTTAACAATGGTTTTGCCATTACTACCCGTAATACCTATCACCTGCAAATCAAAACGACTGCGATGATACGCGGCCAAAGCCTGCATAGCAGCCAGCGGATCAGGAACCAATAAAAAGTTAGCGCCCGGCAAGTTAAACTCAGGACCATGCTCCACTACAAAATTACGCACACCGGCAGCATAGGCCTCGGCAACAAACTCGTGCCCGTTACGCCTGCCACTAAGCGCAAAGAACAGGCCCTCGGCCGGGTTGTTAATGCGGCGACTATCGGTGAAAAGAGCGCTGATAGTATGATCATGTACGATATTGCCGCTTGCGTTTATAATTTCCTTAATAGCTGTTATAGTATATGTAGTGTTGGGCATGCTGCTAATTTGGAGATATTTAAAACAAATAGCATAATTTTTAACGAATTTTGACGTGTGATGGACCAGCCGCGATCTATAAAAATTACCGACCCTAAAGTTGGCCTCGCCAAAGCCGAGCATTATTGCGCCTACCAGGAACGCTCGCAGCAAGAAGTACGCGACAAACTTTACGAATGGGGGTTATGGCCAGATGCCATCGAACAAATTATCAGTCAGCTTATTGAAGGCAATTTTTTAAACGAGGCCCGTTTTGCCAATGCCTACGCGCAAGGCAAATTTAACCAGAAAGCCTGGGGCAAGATCAAGATAAAGCAAGGCCTTAAGTTAAAACGGGTGCCTGATGTACTGATAAAAAAGGCGTTGCTTGGTATCGACCTTGACGATTACTTAGCCGCACTCACCCGCCTTTTGCAAAAAAAGGCAAGCACCGTGACCGAAAAACACGAACTGAAACGCCGGTACAAACTACAGCAGTACGCGATGAGCCGCGGGTACGAAGCCGAGTTGATCGCTGATGTTTTGAAAAACAGCGGGTTATAAACTATTTTAAAAAAAGTGAAAATTTTTCTTGCAGGCTATTCAATTCTGCCTATATTTGCACTCCCGCAAACGAGATAGGCAAACGGTTAACGAAAGCCAACTCTGAAAGCGAGGAATACCAATGCGAAAGTAGCTCAGTTGGTAGAGCACGACCTTGCCAAGGTCGGGGTCGCGAGTTCGAATCTCGTCTTTCGCTCAAAGCCCTTCGATAACAAAGAAGGGTTTTATTTTAAGAGGTTAACACCCGCTCAGATGGTGGAACTGGTAGACACGCAGGACTTAAAATCCTGTTCCCGTAAACGGAGTGCGGGTTCGATTCCCGCTCTGAGTACAAAAGCAGAGTAAAATCGCTTCAAAAGCCCTTAAATCATATGATTTAGGGGCTTTTTCTTTTAAAACCCCTCCAAAAGATTCATTCAACCGCATGTTTTCGTTGAACGATTCGTTGAACTCGCAAGAGTATTCAAAATCGTTCAACGAAAAGCTCACAACATACTGTATGTCAACCTGTTCTACAGGCGAACATCTTGATAAAAAGGCCATCAAAATCGACATTTGTTTAACTTTTTTATTGAATGATTATGTTGGAAAAAAGCTTCGGGTTAATGTTCTTCATGCGCAAACCCAAAAACAGCCCAAATGGTATTTATCCTATCTACCTGAGAATTACAGTCGATGGTAAATCCAGTGAGCTATCTACCAAAAGAAAATGTCACACTTCTACCTGGAGTGCAAAGACCGGACGGTCAACCGGTAGCAAAGAAACGACCCGGGAATTAAACACCTTCCTGGATACACTTACACAGCAAGTCTACCAGGCAAAGCGGCGACTGATGGAAGCTGATAAAGAACTTACAGCCGAGGCCATCAAAAAGAATATGACAGGTGCCGATGAAGAGAAAAAAACAATCATTGAAGTATTCAATAAGCATAACCAACAATTGAAAGCGCTTGAAGGGAAGGAATTTGCAAGCAATACCATCAAGCGATACGCCACAACACTGGAGCATACAAAAAGCTTCCTAAAATGGAAATATGGCGCAGAGGATCTTGACATCAGAAAACTGAATCATGAAACGATAGCAGAATTTGATTTCTGGCTGAAGGGCATTCAAAAATGCAACCATAACTCAACCATGAAATATCTGTCAAACTTTAAAAAGATTGTTTTAATTGCAGTTAAAAACAAATGGCTGTCATCTGATCCCTTCGCAAACTTCAAATTCACTAAAAAGCCTGTTCAGCGACACGCTTTAACTGAGTATGAGTTAAATGCCATTGCTACCAAAAATTTCAATAACGAAAGATTACAAAGCGTAAGGGATATTTTCGTTTTTAGTTGCTACACTGGTCTTTCTTATGCTGATGTCCAAAAATTACGGACAGATGAACTGCATATTGGCATCGATAAAAATCTATGGATTTTTACTAATCGGCAGAAAACCGGCGCTTCGACAAGAATGCCACTCATGCCAGAGGCTCTAGCCATCATTGAGAAATATAAAGCGCATCCAAGATGCGTTGTAAGCGGATTACTCCTGCCTATTTTAAGCAACCAAAAGATGAATTCTTATTTAAAAGAAATAGCTGATACTTGTGATATAGATAAACCACTTACATTCCATATCGCAAGGCACACATTTGCTACTACGGTTACATTGAGTAATGGAGTTCCCATAGAAACCGTTTCTAAAATACTCGGACATTCATCGATTAAACAGACACAACATTATGCTAAACTTACTGATAATAAAGTCAGCGACGATATTAATCAGTTGATCACCAAACGCCATCTAATAGATTGATATTAAACATCCAGCATTTACAATCACTAAAAACCTAACGTAATGGAGGATTTGATAATACTGAAGAATATAGACAACCAAAAGCAGCATAAGGTATATTATAAGCTTATGCTGCTTCAAAACATTGATTTAGATAAATTATTTTAGTTAATTTTGTATGAGAACATCACAACAGATCATGCGCAGCACAGTAAAAGACATACGTTCCAAATCGATATTCGAATTGTCGGGTCAGGAACTGGCCGACAGGCTTCGTCCTACCGCTGATGCCGTTATGCGCGAAACATTCAACAGGAATGGCTATCTCACCTACTTCGATAAAGCGGTCTGTCCCAACACCGACTACATGGTGCATGAGTATCGTGATAGAAAAGAGCTGGTACGAATAGATGACCAAGGCACAGCACACCTGATCAAAATCCTTTAGTTATGACCTTGGATAACCCGCAACTACTGATCGTAGCGGGGCCGAACGGTGCAGGTAAATCTACTTTTTCAAAAGATTTATCCGCAGCCGGTGCATTTATCTTTGACGCTGATAAAGAGGCTGCAAAGATTGAAGCACTTTATCCCGGCCTCCCAGGCGAAAGTGTTTCTTACGCAGTTGAGCAATATTTTCAGGACTGCATAATACAAGCAATAAGTAAAAAAACAGATTTTACGGTAGAAACAAATCTCAGGGATACCGGACTAATGAATATCGTAAACCGGTTCAAGGAAAATAACTATATCGCCAACATAATTTATATTGGCCTGGGCAATGTTAAGCAATCCATGGACCGTGTGACTGCGCGTGTAAAAGGAGGCGGTCATTTTGTCGACACAGGTAGCATCCGTTATAATTATATCGAAGGATTAAAAAACTTTGAATACCTGGCGGATCGTTTCGACAATCTTGAATTCATCGATGCCAGTGGAGATTTATACGAACTAAAATCATTACTAAGCGTGCAGAACCGGCAAATATTTTTTGTGAGTAATGACTTGTCTGAATGGGCTAAGTGTACTATTTCGTCAATTGTACAGCAATTCGGTCGTACTTTTCCGGAGCGAGACAACAATAATGAACATCGTCAAGGTCCCAGACGTTAGAGAAACGATTGAATGTATATTTCTATTTAGAAATCAAATGAAGTGTCGATACCATTTATAGGTATTTATTTTTCATTGGCACAATGAGAGCCTAAATGCGCCACACTGACCAAATTTATTAAGTGTCTTTTACATCATAATCGTTCGATATAGAGTTCGAATCTCTCCGGGATCACATTTTTAGGCAAGTTGTCAAATTTACTGGCAACTTTTTTTATGGAATTTTATAAACGCGATTTCGCCATAATTGTGACTAATTGAATGAAAGCGAAGCGTGCTAAATCACCGAAATAAGTGTTCAATCTCAATTTTGTGAAAACACTTTTGCATCCAGAAAGTATTAAATAGATTGTTAAACTGTAAGTTCTGAATTACTGACACTAAATAATAAACACCGATTTGCCCAGTTTAAATGCTTTTTTAGACTATCCTAAAGGTCAAATAAACATTATAATAAAATGTTGGTTGGATATAGATGACCGAGCATAACACTTTCCCCGGAGAACAGCCCGAAATGCCGCTGCCCGGTAAGAAACCAGAGATCGAACAGCCACACGATCCTAAGCAAGCCGAAATACCCGAGGAAGACCCGCAGCACGAACCGGAGGAATTGCCACCAAACGCATCCCCGCCGGATGAGCCGCCGCTCACTCCCGGCAACTTATTTGAGGAATAAAAAACTATATCCGTTGAATTGCGTTAAGCTTAGGGATAAACATATCTTAGCTATTTAACCCCCAGGCATGAATCCAATTCTCAAACGCAATAACGTCAACATCATTGGAGACGGTGATCAGGTGATGTTGTTCGCCCATGGTTTTGGCTGTGATCAGAATGCCTGGAAATTCGTGGTCGACGCGTTCAGCGATGATTTTAAAATCGTCCTTTTCGATTATACCGGTTCCGGCCAATCCGATATACAGCAATACAGTTCTTCCAAATACAGCACACTGGATGGGTACGCCCAGGACGTGATCGATATTTGTGAAGCATTAAATATCAGAGATGCCATCTTCGTCGGCCATTCGGTCAGCAGCATGGTCGGTATCCTGGCCGCTAACCGCCACCCCGAATATTTTTCAAAAATGGTGTTGATCGGGCCGTCACCGAGATACCTGAACGCCGACAATTACACCGGTGGCTTTGAACGCCAGGATTTGGAAGGCCTATTCGAGTTTATGGAAAATAATTATCTGGGTTGGTCAAGCGCGATGGCCCCGGCCATTATTGGCAATCCCGACAGGCCCGAATTAGGAGAATTTCTGACGGGCAGCTTCTGTTCGACAGATCCCGATGTCGCCCGTGACTTTGCCCGCGTAACCTTCCTGTCCGATAACCGCGCCGATCTGGCCAAGCTTTCCGTTAAAAGCCTGACCCTGCAATGTGCGGACGATATTATTGCCCCGACCGCCGTGGGCCACTATGTGCATCAGCATACGCCCAATAATGAATTTTTTCAAATGAAAGCGGCCGGCCATTGCCCGCATATCAGCGAACCCGAAGAAACGATCAACGCGATCCGCTCGTTTATCCAACTGAATTAAACGATGAAAAAGCCGACCGGTGACGGAAAAAATGAAGTAGCGTCACTGGTTGATCTGGAGGAATTGTACCAGCACGCGCCCTGCGGTTATTTTTCACTGTCATCCGCCGGAACGATCATCAAGATCAATCAAACGCTGCTGAACTGGCTGGGTTACACATCCACCGAACTTTTGGACCAAAAATTCTCACAGCTTTTATCCAAAGGCGGGCAAATGCATTTTGAAATGTTTTTTTGGCCGATGGCGACCGTGAACAAGGGTGTTAAGGAATTCAGCTACGAGATCCTGAAAAAGAATAGGGCCGTACTCCCGGTATTGCTCAATGCTTCCGCCAAACTGGACAATAACAACCGCTTACTGGCGGTTAACGTTGTGCTTATCGATATTTCTGAACGCAAGACTTTTGAAAGGGAACTCCTGCAATCCAAAAAACTGGCTGAGAACGAGAAAAAACGACTGGAGTTTATGGCCGACCTGGTGCCCGAGATCATCTGGACGGCTACGGGCACTGGTTATGTGGATTATGTGAATGCCCGCTTTTGTCAATACTTTGATTGTGACGGAAAATTCACCCGCGTGAGTTTTATCATTTCCAAAGTACATCCTGATGACCGCAAAGATGCGCTACGTAACTGGCATGAAAGCCTGCGCAGCGGCGAGCCTTTTGAACAAAAGGTCCGGCTCATCAACCCCACAGGTGTTTATGAATGGCACTTGCTCAAAGCAGCCTTATTTTTGGATGAAGACGGCAAACTCACCAACTGGTTCGGCTCCTGCGCCAATATCGACCAGCACATCCAGGATGTCAGCAGACGCGATGATTTTATCAATATCGCCAGCCATGAACTGAAAACCCCGATCACCAGTTTAAAAGGTCTGCTGCAACTGCTGGACCGCATGAAAAGCGACCCGGGCAATAAAATGTTTCCCGGCCTGATCGAAAAGGCCAACCGGAATGTCAATAGGATCAGCGACCTGGTCTCCGATCTGCTGAACACGAATCAGATCAAAGAAGGACAGCTGCCGTTGAACAAAACCCTGGTCAATTTGACCAACCTGATCGGTGATTGTGTGCACCAGATACGGATCGACCAGCACTATGAGGTGATCACCGAAGGCGACACAAATATCACGGTGATGGCTGATGAAGGCCGCATCGAGCAGGTAATGAACAATTTAATTACGAATGCCGTGAAATACGCGCCGGACAGCAAACTAATACTTATTCAGCTATCCCGAACCAGCGAAACTGTTCGCGTGGAAGTCAGTGATAAAGGGCCGGGTATCCCGGCAGATAAAATACCTTTTTTATTTGAACGTTATTATCAGGTAAACAGCCAGATCAGTTATTATTCAGGCCTTGGTCTGGGGTTATATATCTGTGCCGAGATCATCAAAAAACATGGTGGAGAAATTGGAGCTACTAGTATATTAGGCAAAGGCAGCATTTTTTGGTTTACGCTGCCTTTATAATTTATTGTTTTTACCAATGTGCAGGTCCATATCAATTACAGATCATGTGCTTGGTACTTCAGAGACCAATAAAAACTTTCCGATACATTTTTTCGTCCGAAATTAATATTCAAACTACTTGTCAGCATACTAATAAATCAACTTATGCTTAAAACCTTTCAACCGGCAAGGTGAACCAAAAGGTGCTGCCTACTCCGAGCACGCTATCGGCGCCAACGCGGCCGCCATGTCGCCTAATGATCTCCGCGCAGATAAACAGACCCAAACCCAAGCCGTTGTACTTCGGTGCGGATTGGTCGGCTTGCCAGTAACGGTCGAACAAATGCGGGAGCTGTTCCGCAGGGATACCTGCGCCGGTATCCTTCACTGATACTTTTACGTTGTCGCCCAGGTCGTCAACAATCAGCCAAATCTTTCTGCCATGGGGTGCATATTTCACCGCATTATTCACAAAATTCACCACTACCTGATCAATCCGGTGCTCATCGGCATAGATGTACAATTGCTTATCACCTTCCACGATCAGTTCATACTTTCCGTCCACCCGCACATGGTTTGAGCAGGCATTCAGCATTTCCCAGACGCTGAACCGCGTCTTCTGTAGTTGGAGCTTGCCTTCGCTGAACCGGTTAATGTTGAGCAGGTCGTCGACCAGCGTACTGATCTTATACATGCTTTTGTTCGAACTGTCGATCAGATTTGGGGCCATCGGGTTCGACAAATTATCCTTCATCCGCTCCAGTAACTGCAGGTTGGCTTTCAGGCTGGTCAGCGGCGTTTTCAGTTCGTGGCTGGCGATGCTGATAAAATCATCTTTTTGCTCGTCCAGTTTACGTTGCTCAGTAATATCCGTGTTGGTGCTGAACCAACTGATGACCTTTCCGTCCGCGGCCGTGGTTGGTACCATGCGGGAAAGGAACCAGCGGTATTCCCCGTCCGCCCGGCGCAATGGAAAAGTATCTTCCCAGGCTTCGCCGTTCTTAAAATTACGGGCGATCTTTTCGACAACGCGGTCCACATGATCCGGGTGATGGACTTCGCGCCAGCCCCAGCCCCGCATCGCTTCGAGCGTGGTGCCGGTATAATCGAACCAGCGCTGATTATACCAGAAGATAGACCCCTCCGGATCAGCCATCCAGGCAAACTGGGAAATATTATCGGCGATCAGCCGGAAGTTTTCCTTGGCCAGTTCTATTTCCCGGCGGGCGTCCACCTGAACTGTCACGTCGGTCGCAACACACCCAGTCATATCACTGCTTAAACAACCGGAGCTGTTAGCAGGAAAACTGTCAAGGCCCGGCGATAGCCGGTTTATATAGCCTTGACTGTTTTCCTGCGTAGCTAATTTTGTGACTGCGGTGCTGTGACTAACCGATAATCTGTGGGCGGTCAAGGCAGGTGTGTATAAGGAACGAATACACTCCTGCACGAGCGGTGGCGAGGCTGGCGGCGTAATGGAACCCGGAGCGAAGCGCGTGGTGTAATGCAGCCGCCTGCCGCAGCCGCATGGCCGCATCATCTATCAAAACAAAAATATCCATTTATAATAGCACACTGCTTCAACGTGATATCTGCTGGCCCTGAGATTTTTTCTTTCGCCTTTTCTTTTCCTCAATCTCACTTTCCGGAACAATGTTAGCACTTCCAGAATATATAGGTTCCAGCATCACTTCCAGGAAACTTGCCGTTGTCTTACCTGCTGCCGATAGCATCCCGGTAGTAGTTGTAAATAAGCCATTAGCAACCCCATGGGCAAGTTCATTAGCCACCGACCTGCTTTCATAATTCTGCGAAGCACCTTCTACCAAAACACCCAGCTGTTCCCGTTGTAATAGTTCTCCGTTCTTCTGAACATTGGCGTAAGCCATCGTGTCCTTAAGCGGCCTGTCAAATTCAAAAAGGCCGTCAAAAAGGGATTCCCCGCTCTGTTTAAATGCTACCCGGTCAAACTGCCCCATCTTTTTAGAATGCTCCGCATTCTTTCCTCTTGAAGTATTCATCGGGCTAAGCTTAATCTTATTGGTTATATCCTTACGGCTAACAATAACCTGCACATGCATCTGCTCGCCCTCTTTAGGTTCGCCCCGCTGTTTAAAGCCCTTTTTTACCTCCTGGTCATTATAGCTGTAATAACGGTAGTTTTCCAGCTTGGCAAACCATAACAGGTCTTCGTTAGTGTTCACGCCGCCCCGGTTGAAGTTTTTTGCATAGGCATCCATCACCCTGACCGCGAAACCTTTCATCTGTTCTTTAGCACCATCCTCACCATACTGTTCTTTTAAAAACCTGATCTCCTTCTGGCTCGGGCTGATATTGACCAGGAAAAACTTAGCATCGTCTTTACCCAGTTTCGCGACATTATTATCGATACTGCGCATGACCTCATAAGGCTCGATCCTGATCTGCTGTCCGTTAAACCAGTATTCTGGTTCCGGCTTATGGTCGATCCGGTTTTCTTTTTCCAGGTAATTTACCAGCCCCGCGCTGCTGCCTTTGTTTGCCGCTTCTTTACTATCTGTAATATTGATAAACATAATACCCCCTATCCCCTAAAGGCGAATAATAAATATATAATCAAATCAAAGCAAACCGACCTGTGATCTGGCAACAGCGATCAGCTCATCTTTTTCCCGGCCCGAGGTCATCATCCCGAAAGCATCCCTGGATTTAATATAACCATCAAGAATGAACAGGAACTGTTTTTTTAAGTTATCTTTGCTCTTTTGACTTTTCGAGATCGTTTCCATCAGCGCATCTATGCCGGTTAACTTCTGCGCCAAAGCATGCTGATTATTCAGCAGGTCCGTATTTGCCTTGAGGACTTGCGTATTGAAACTCTCGATGATCTTGACTTGTGATACAATCATCCTGTCCATTTCCGTTTTGATCGGAATGAGCAGCATATTCTCCTGGTTTCGGATAAAACCAATATACTGCTGATGATTTTTCATCAGCGCATTCCTTAACAACTCATCATTCAGGTCCAAGGGATCTTTCTTGCTTTTATAAAAGTAATCGACCATCTGAATAAACACCTGCCGCTTGGTCCTGCCCAGTTTAAGGGCGATCTTTTCAAACTTCTGATCTACCGCAACCGGGTATCTCACTGATCTCACATTAATGTCTTCTATGCTCATATTCTCAAAACGGTCAAATAGCTGTATATGCAGCTAAGTTTTTATTCCCCTATCGAGGATACCGCCGGGTATCCTGTTTTCTTTTATTTCATAGGCGGAAACGCCCTAAAGTATCCCCGGAGGATACGTAAAACCCCCGTAGCGAAGCGTAGGGCAAGCAAAGTAGGGCTCTGCCCAACTTCCGCTTGCTCCCTCCGCTTTCGCGAAGCGACCACCGCTTC
>NZ_JBDOQS010000018.1:0-182512 GCF_039839285.1 Mucilaginibacter sp. CAU 1740
ATATTTACTCAGATAATTCCGCTTTAAGGTTAGATCATTATTGATGTTCCGCATAATTGAATTAACGTTTTTTATTGCTTGTTAATTCTGTTACCGAATTATCTAACCTTTACAATTGCGAGGCACGAAGCAATCGCGAACTATACAGGACGGACCTGCTAATCGGGGATTGCTTCGTGCCTCGCAATGACGATTTTGGATATATCTGTTCAGACAAAAAAAGCGGCATGGAAATACTCCACGCCGCTTTTAATAATTTGATGCTATCAGCTATCAGCTTTCAGCCTTACACCTTCAGCTTTTAGCCTATTTACAGGCTTCCTAAAAACTTCAGCATAGCGTCCCTATCAGCTTTTGATAGTTTGCTAAAGAAAACTTTCGATGACTCGGCTTCGCCGCCATGCCACATAATGGCTTCGGTAACGGTACGGGCGCGACCATCGTGCAAAAAGAAACCTGGATTGTTAACCTTTTCGTACAAGCCCAAGCCCCAAAGTGGCGCGGTACGCCATTCCTGGCCGTTGGCCTGAAAATCAGGGCGGTTATCGGCGAGGCCAGTACCCATGTTGTGCACCAGCATATCAGTGTACGGATGTATCAGCTGATTTGATAACGATGGCACAGCCACGTTAACCTCGGTACGTAAAGTTTGGCGGTGACAGGTTTCGCATTTGGCTTGTTTAAACAGCGCCTCTCCCCTTTTTACCGTGGCATCAGTAACATCACGGCGGGCAGGTACTGCCAATGTAGCAGCATAAAACCTTACGGCGTTCAGCGTGCTGTCGGCCAGTTCAGGATCGTCATTCAAACCATCATATTGCGATTGGCCGAAAGAGTTCTCTACCGGGAAAATTCTGTTGGTGATCCCGATATCCTGGTTATAAGCCGAAGCTACCTGTGTAAGTAACGAAGCGGTATTAGCTTTCCAGCCAAAGCGGCCCAGCTTGCGCGATTGCGTTGCCGCGTCCCAAACGTAATTTGGATGGCCTTTGATGCCGTCGCCATCCTTATCGTCGGGATCGGCCATGGCCACTATGGTACTTTCCGGAATGGACTCCATCAAGCCCAACCCGATCATCGGTGGCGCTAAACGCGGCGATAACATATAACCAGCCGATAGCGAAGTGTAAAGATTGCTTAACGTATAAGTCGGCGCGCGTAAGGCGTAGGTTTCCCCATCGGCAAAGCTGTAGGTTTGATCATCGTAAGCGATGTTGATCTTACACTCTGGCACTTTACCAAAAACGGCTTTATCCTGCAATTGCAGCCCATAACCCGGCGCTGCCAGCGGACCACCATGTTCGTCAGTACCAGGTATGCTGATGCGAACTAATAGTGACGAACGAGATTCGCCTGCCGTTGGCAAACCGATACCATCATTGTGATGGCATGATATACAGGAGTTGTTGTTAAAAATAACTCCCAAGCCCGGGTTAACCGGCGCCGGCGCGGTAACAAAGATCTTGCTGAAAGCGGCATCGCCAAAACCATGCACTGCGGCATCATACCCTGTTAAGGTAGGAAACATATTACTGAACGAACCCGATGTGGCATCAAATACCGTAGCATCGCCTCCGGATAATCGCTCATCATACTTATCTGCCGGAAACTCGGCCGCTTTCTGGCATTTAGCCAGTAACAGCACCACAAGCACCAGCGCGCCAATTACGCTTAACTTCTTCACCTTAAAAATTAGTCCTTAATATTGGTTTGTATAAATGTTTTCAGGTCGCCTTCAAGTGTAGCTTGTAGGGTAGCCAGTGCATCCTGCGTATTTTTTATTTTATCGCGGTTATGGTAAATAGCATCTTCAAAAGTTGGCGTAATTAAAGCCATGTTTGATAATACTGTTTGTACCTGTGTTTTGATCTTAGCATCTAAGGCAACATTTTTTGATGCAACCAAAGCGCTCAGGCTCGCGGTACCCGAAGCACCGTTGTAAGTTGCTGCATACACGTTAAGGATACCTTTTACGTTGTTGGTAAAATCGGTAGTGGTATTGTGCGAATATGACGACTCATCCAAAGTTGAATCTTTAGCCGCGTAAGGCTCTTCCATTTTACCGGTGCCTACTTCTTCACAAATATCGGCCATACCTTTTGCTATCGCTAAAAACAGGTCTTTACGTGTTTTAAATGCAGTGCTTCCTTTACCGGCAGTAGTGATCTGAGCGGCATAATTACCCCCCGATGCCGACCAGCTACCTCTTAAAGCGGTAGTGGTAGCAAGCAAACTTTGGCTGGCATATTTCAAATAGTCTCTTTGGCGCGCGTTAATGTCAGCAGCTTTTCTGCCACCCGGGCCAAAAATGATATACTCAATACCATGGAAACCTTTCGAGAATCCATCAAGGCCATCTACATAGCTAAATGTTAAAGTAGTACCGCTTGTTAATATTTTATCAACGTCGGTCCTGTTCAAAGGCCAGCTATCCATGGTTGGATCATAATCTTCGTCTTCAACCGGCCCAAACAAGAAACCTTCGGCCTGCTCCCATGGTTGGCGGGCGGCTTTCCAGGCTGCACGGGCAGCTGCAAGCTTTGTATCATCGGTTGGGGTGGCCAAATAAGCAGTTATGGCAGCATCTAACGCAGTAGCTTTAGCTTGTATCTCAACATAATTAGGGTTACCTACTACGTTAACAAATTGGGTTATTACTTCTTGCTCGTCAACCGAGGTAGCTTGTACAGGGTTTTTGTCTTTACCGCAGCTACTCAGGGCAAGTACAGCCACGCATGATAGACCAAGTAAGGTATTTTTCATGGTAAAAAATTAAGTTAAATGAATTATGATTTGATTGGATATTACTTCTGTAGGGTACTTTTTAAGCGGACGCTCGGCCGGGCCTGTTGTAACCTGACCTTCGCTATTGAATGTACTGCCGTGCAGATCGCATTTGAAACCGTTATTGCCTACCGGAACTAACTGGTTATCGGCGTGGGTACATTTCAGCAGCAAAGCGGTATAAGTACCATTAGCTTCTTTTTTTAGGCCGATATTGTAATATTGGTTTTTAGGCTGGATGAGCTGAAAGTTAGTTGTACCGAATATAGTTTCGGGCACAGTTACCGTGTTATTGGCAACGCCTGCCTTATAAACAGGCAAAGTAGCACAGCCCGATAACGAGCCAACCAGCATACCCGCACCCGCGGCAAGGCATAACGAGCACGATTGTTTTACAAATTCTCTTCTATCCATAACTATCAAGGTTAAAATGAATATCCTATACCAAGGTTAATAAGGGTATTATTGGTTTGATATGGCAAAGCCACCGGGCTTGGGTTGATGATGAGCGCCGGGTTTTGCGCGCCGCTGTGTGCCAGCCTTACATCGCCTTTGATTGCCACATTGCGCAATGGCAAATAAGTAAGGCCCGCAACAACAAAGTTTTTGTTGAGGGTTTGATCGGTAATGCCGTTTGATGGGATACTGGCATTAAGATCGAGCTTTTCATCGCGCACAAACAGAATTAGTTGAGGCGGATTTAGCTTGCCATAGTTACTACGATAAAGCAGATCGTAACCAATTTCGGCATAAGCACCGTAAGCCGTTTTGGGGGTATTGCTGGCATAAGCCCTGTTGATCTTGTCCGCATCTTTAATAGAAAGGATAGTGCCCAATACTTTTATCGAAAAGCCTTGTCCGTTGTACTGGATATCACCCTCGCCCATGGCAACCGGTGTACCAAATGTACCTGAGTTTAAGCCAAGGCTATCGGCTTCAGTTTTCCTGATGCCTACAGTACCACCATAATATCCGGCTAACTGCGCCTTAAACCCGTTTTGATAAAATTGCACAGCACCTGTTACCGCAAGGTTTGTTCCTGTAGCGTTACGGCCTTCAAAGCGGCCATCAATTATGCCCGTACCATGTGTAAAACCACCAGCACTAAGGCCGTTCATAATACCTACCGAGTAATTGATAGGGAAGTTATTTAACCTGCCGTAAAAGCCAACGCCCAATTCGCGCCATGTAGCGGGGATGATGAGGGTTTCTACGTAGTTACGCTCGTTACCATTAAAGGTAGTTGGCAAGTGGTTTTCATTCAGGATACCTATGCGTGGCAAAAACAAACCACCAACAATGTATTGGTTAGGGTTTAAGTTAAATTTAAGGTAAGCCTGCTCAATGGTGATCTCGCCGCCCGGTTCGCCGCCGTTCACTTTGGCATCTTCCAGTTCGGTTTCTGAAAAGAAAGAGATCTTATCGCTGAACTTGTGGCCCACAAACAATACAAAGCGTTCAAGATCAACTTTGGCTGTTTTTGAGTTTTTGTTATACTGATAAAAGGCATTGCCATAACCACCAATAGTAGTATTTGACAACAGCGAACTTTTAACGGTATTGTTATTCAATGAATCTTCGGCAGTAGAGGTATTTGGCTGCTGTGCCAGCACCGTGCCCGAAACAAAAAATGAGAAAATTACTAAAGTAAGGGTTTTAGCATGCATCGGCTGTTTTGTTAAGTCGGCGACAAAAATAACTACTAATTTAGACTTAATCCAAATTAAAAACAAATTAGAACTTATTGTGAGTTTTGACGCAAAATTTGACAGTTGGAATTAGCAAAAAAGCTTAAATAGCTCTATTTAAGCTGATATTAATCCAATAGCGTAGCGAGATTTTTACCAATCAAAAATTAAAAAAGAATTAGAAAACGAGAGAAAAACTCAGAATTTCTTCAAAATCGGCGCGCGAAAACCGCCGACTTAATCCCGCCACAAAAAAGGAAAAAGTAACAGGGCGGTAGCAATAACGATGGCATTAATAGCGCACAAAACACCTATGTTGCCATAAAAGAAACTCCTGTCAACACCGTCCATAGCGCTTTTGCTTAGCTTGATGAGCACCAATATTACAGGGATGATAACAGGAAAACTTAAGATAGCCATCAGTGTGCCGTTATTGCCTGCTTTTGAGGCAATGGCCGAGATCATGGTAAACACTGTCGAGAAACTAACACTACCG
The DNA here is from genome assembly GCF_039839285.1 of Mucilaginibacter sp. CAU 1740. NCBI lineage: Bacteria > Pseudomonadati > Bacteroidota > Sphingobacteriia > Sphingobacteriales > Sphingobacteriaceae > Mucilaginibacter > Mucilaginibacter sp. CAU 1740. The sequence goes on from NZ_JBDOQS010000018.1 coordinate 4,969, forward strand.
AGTAATACAGCCAGAAAGTAATATAAAGGATCGCCAAGCGTATTCGGGAAGAACACAAGGTAAACTATTAAAGCCAGTACACTCAGCAAGCCCATCAACAACACATTATAAATGGTTTTGGACATGATAATGGCCTGCGGACTGGCAATGGAATAATAATAGAGCAGGCGATTCTTGCTTTCCTGCATAAAACTTTTGGCGATGGCATTTACCGATGCAAACAGCATAATGATCCAGAACAGTACGTTCCAAACTATTGGGTAGCCTTCACTTTTGGCAAAACCGGGATTTAGGTTAAGCGAGATATAGCATACAAAAACCGTTGAAACCACGTACAGCAAAACGCCATTAAAAGCATATTTTGCCCGCCACTCCAGTAAGATCTCTTTTTTTAGCAGGTACCAGGTTTCGTTAACAAGTTTCATGGCCGCAAATGTAATCATTAACCATGAGTGAACAGAACCCTGAGTTGACGGGCTAATAAAATTAGCTTAATTTTGACGTTAACACAGCAATTGAACATGCCCACAGCTTATTTCAAAACCCCGGTTGGCATTGCCCGCATTATTGAGGAGGAAGGCTATATAGCATCCATTTCCATTCGCGATGAGGAATATGAGATTGAGCCAGCTCCTACTTCTTTGCTGCAATCGGCTATCGATCAGCTAAATGAATATTTCGTGGGCGAAAGAAAAGAGTTCACTTTTCCCATTAAGCAAACCGGTAGCGATTTTCAACAGGAAGTTTGGGATGAGTTAACGAAGATTCCGTACGGAGCAACTATTACCTATACCCAGCAATCAAACCAAATGAATAATCCATTGGCCATAAGGGCAATCGCTGCTGCAAACGGGCGTAATCACTTGTGGGTTGTGGTACCTTGCCATAGGGTTATTGGTGCGAACGGTAGCCTTACCGGTTACGCAGGCGGTATCTGGCGTAAAAAATGGTTATTGGAGCACGAAGCTAAAGTAATGGGCGTTGGGCAAACTAAGCTGGATTTTTAGGGCTTATAAGCAATCTACATATCGGAGCCGTCATTGCGAGGAATAAAATCAAGGCCTATGAAGGAAATATGACATTTGCCCCTTTGTCATGCTGAGGTACGAAGCATCTTCTTCGCCCTGTATAGCGGCCATGCTTGTTGAAGAAGATCCTTCGCTATCGCTCAGGATGACAACGTTTTTTTACTTGTCATGGATCCACAAGAGGCAGAGAAGCTATGCAAATCCGTCCTGTAAAGTATGGGATTGCTTCGTTCCTTGTAATGACGCGGGGATATAGCAGTTATCTAATCGTTTTAAAACAGCTTCGGGGAAACATTATTTTTTACCGCCCAAATACTCAGGCATCAACCTTCAGTAACCTCGACATTTTTTCGTGCAGTTGATATGGCATAAACGGTTTCGATAGCACATCATTCATCCCGGCCGAAATTGCTTCCTGCTGCTCATGATCATAACTTGCTGCCGAAAGCGAAATGATCGGGATACTCCTTTTAGGTTCTTCAAAATCAACCCTTATCGTTTTAGCTGCCTGGTAGCCGTTCATCTCGGGCATGTGGGTATCCATTAAAATGATATCATAGCTTCTATCCGTTAGCTTATCTATCACTTTACGGCCATTATCAACCATTTCAACCTCTACATTCCAATCCTTTAATATTTTGGAGAGCATAAACTGGTTCACCATGTTATCTTCGGCCACCAGCACCCTTACATTATTGAACGGCGGAAGTGTTTTATCGCTCTTTGCTGTTATTTTCTCTTTAGGTTTAACGGCCATGGTGTACCAGTTGGTAAAGTTAAAAGTGCTTCCCCTGCCTACCTGGCTGCTTACCGTAAGTTCGCCACCTTTAAGTTCGGCCAGTTTTTTAACGATGGTAAGACCTAAACCTGTACCGCCGTATTTATTTGAAGTATCATCTTCAGCCTGCTCAAACGAATCAAAGATCCTGTTCAGCCTATCCGATGGAATACCAATACCGGTATCCTCTACGCTAAATTTGATCTTAACTTTGTCGTTGTGTTTTTGCAGTACCGTGATCTTCAGCTTTACATATCCCCTCTCGGTAAACTTGAGGGCATTACTCAGCAGGTTCATCAAGATCTGGTTAAGGCGCAATGAATCTATCATCAGGTATTGCGGCACCTCTTCTTCTATCTCCAGCAAAAACTCGATGTTGTTTTCGTCGGCTTTAAACTTAAGCAGGTTAAATACCGATTTTACAATATCATAAACATTGCTTGCCGCACGGATGATGCTGAATTTACCAGCCTCTATCTTCGAAATATCAAGCACATCATTAATAACCCCTAATAATGATTTAGACGAGGTATCCAGCAGATCGAGCATACCTAATTGCTGCTCGTTAAGCCCGGTTTTGCGTAAAAGTGAGGTAATGCCAATAATGCCGTTTACAGGTGTACGCAGTTCATGGCTCATGTTGGCCAGGAAAGTTTCTTTTACCTTTTTGCTATACTCGGCGTTCTCTTTTGATTTGATGAGCTGCTCCTGGTAGCTTTTTTGAGGTGAAATATCACTGATATTGATAAAGATCACCTTGTTGCGGTAGGCGGCACGACACTCTACCCAAATTGTGCGCTTATCAAATGTTTCGAACTTAAATTCAAAAATGGCAAAGCTCAGGTTATCCTTAATGATCTCACCAAGCTTTTTTCTGAAACCAGACCTATGCTCTTCAATAGCCAGATCAACAATGCTTTTGTCAATCAACTCGGCTGCTTTGAAACCCATTATTTTTTCAACCGTAGGGTTGATATCGATGATCCGCAAGCTTTGCGCATCAACTGAACTGATGATATCGGCAGAGTTTTTTACCACGAGGGCATAATTTTGAAGCTCTTCGTTTTTTTGGCGTACATCGGCCTGGTTACGGGCCAATTGCACAAACGAATCAACTTTGGCCGATGTTATATATGGATCCAGCGGCTTGTAAAGGTAATCTACCGCGCCGGTGCCCAGGCCTTTTACAGCGTACTTGGCTTCTTTAGATATGGCGGTAACAAAAATCACCAGGATATCTTTAGTGCGCGGGTTTGATTTAAGCATCTCAACCAGCTCAAAGCCATCCATTTCGGGCATTTGAACATCTACCAGGGCAATAGCTATGCTAGTTTCCCAGGCAATTTTCAGGGCCTCGTTTGGCGATGTAGTAGAATACATTTTAATATCGTCGCGCTTCAGCAAGGCCTCGAGCGCAATTATATTCTCTTCTCTATCATCAACAATAAGAATATTAACAGGGGTCATGTAATATTGGGGTAATTATGTTGATTATGAAAGCAATAGTTTAAAAATCTCATCTTGTGTTAACACGTATTCCGCGCCGCCATTATTTATTGCGGATCGCGGCATTTCGGGCATTTCTGCATCTTCGGGTGCCTGCGCTATAGTAAGTCCGCCACTTTCGCGAATCTTCAACATGCCATTCGCGCCATCCTGATTAGCGCCCGAAAGTAGTATAGCCACACACTTACTGCCGTAAACTTCGGCGGCGCTCTCAAACGTTACATCTATTGATGGTTTTGAATACCACACTGCCTCCGACACATCAAGACTAAAATATCCCCCCTCTTCAATAAGGGTGTGATAATTTGCCGGTGCAATATACATGGTATTCTTTTTAAGAATATCCTTATCCTCAATTTCGCGCATATACATACGGCTGTTTTCGGCAAACAGTTTTTCTATTTCGCTAAAAAAATTCTTTTTGCGGTGAATAACCAAAATAACCGCTTTGCCAAAGGTTTCGGAAAGATCTTTAACTATCCTGAATAAAATTTTAAACGAGCCTGCCGATCCGCCGAATAACAATATTTCAGCGGCACGCCATCTCTCCAGTAAATTTTTATCAGGTGCCAACTTTTTGATAGATGTTTTCTTTTTGATTGATCACTTTAAACCTGCTTTTAAAAGCATCCGACCGGATAGTTTCCTTACTACCAAGGCACAGATAACCAAGCGGGCAAAGACTTTTATAAAACAGTTCCAAAATGCGTTCCTGCAAAAACGTTTCGAAATAAATAAAAACGTTGCGGCAGCTTATCATCTGGAACTCATTGAATACGTTATCAGATACCAGGTTATGTACCGAAAACAGCGTATTTTGCTTTAACTCGTTATGTATGGAAGCGGCATCATACAAAATGGTAAAATGATCTGTTATCGATCCTTTTAAGCCTGTGTACTGATAGTTTTCGGCATAACTTTTTATGTTGCGAAGGCTGTAAATACCCTTACGGGCTTCCCTTAATACCTCGGTATTGATGTCGGTACCGTAGATGAAAGATTTTTTACCCAAACCGGCCTCCTTCATCAAAATAGCCATCGAGTAAACTTCCTCGCCTGTTGAACAGCCCGCGCTCCAGATCTTAGCGTGCTGATAAGTAGAAAGGTAAGGTACTACCTGCGCGTTCACCGCTTTATAAAACGAAGGATCGCGGAACATTTCGGTAACGTTAACCGTGATCTCTTCTAAAAAATTCTGAAAAAAGTCGGCATCATTGATCAGTACGTGCTTCAGATCATAAAATTCAAACTTGTTGAGCAGCATGATCCGGGTAAGCCGCCGTTTTAACGATGCTTTAGTATAACCCGCAAAGTCGAAGCCATGAACTTTTTTTACAATATCAATAAGTTCAAAAACCTGTGCCTGCGATATAAGTCCCTGCGCTGTATCCATAATTAACTTTCAAGCCACAATTGCATCAGCGATATCAGCCTGTCCATATCAACAGGTTTAGTGATGTAATCGTTTGCTCCTGCCGCTATACATTTTTCGCGGTCATCCTTCATTGCTTTAGCTGTTAATGCTATTACGGGCAACTTAGCCCATTTGTTTTGCTTGCGGATCTGCCTTGTAGCCTCATAGCCATCCATTTTAGGCATCATGATATCCATCAGTACGATGTCAATATCCCTGATCTCTTCCAGTTTGGTCAATGCTTCTTCGCCATCGTTGGCTATCTCTACATTAAGATCATAACTTTGCAGGGCACTACTCAGTGCGAAGATATTACGCATATCATCATCAACAATCAGTACTTTTTTGCCTTTAATAGCATCTTTACTTTTAGTTACCATTTTTGGTTTGGCCGGCGCGGCAGATGCAGAGGCTACCTGTGCCGGCGGTATTGAGGTTTCACTTATTTTGTTAAGGAATAGGTTTACTTCATCAATCAGCCTGTCTGACGATTTATTTGTTTTAACCACCATAGCGTTGGCATATTGCATCAGCCTGTTAACTGATGTTTTATCCAGCTCCATAGCCGTATTAACAATTACCGGTAGTGGCAAAAAGCGTTCCACTTCTTTGATCTTGTCTAAAAGATCCAGGCCCGAAATATCAGGCAGGTTCAGATCAAGGATCACGCACTGGTACTCATTTTCGTGCAACATCCGGAAAGCCGATTCGCCGTCAAAAGCCTGATCAACGGTAATGCCCTGGTTTTGCATCAGTTCTTTCAAAGCCTGGCTTTGGGCCTTGTGATCTTCAACCAATAATATCTGCTTAAACTTGGTGCCACTTTGTACCATGATATCGGCAAAAAGCTTATCCAGCGTTTCGGTATTGATAGGCTTTTTAAGGAAGTTGATAGCTCCTTCGCGACGTACGCGATTTGCCGCCGCATCTCCGGCCGACATGAGGTGTACCGGGATATGCATGGTTTCTTCGTCGTTTTTCAACTCCTTCAAAATTTGCCAGCCATCTTTTCCTGGCAGCATAATATCTAATACTACAGCATCTGGTTTGGCTTCTTTAATGGTTTCAACCGCGCGGGTACCTTCATATACCATGATCGATTTGTAACCATGATCGCGGGCATAATCCTGCAATATGTTGGCAAAGTTTTTATCATCCTCTACAATAACTACCAACGGTTCGCGGCCTGGTTCGCGTGGTGCAAGTTTTACAACTGGTAAAATTTCGGCAACCGGTTTAAAGGTTTCGGCAGTTGGCAAAATCTCCTCAGCCTGCGGAACTATTTTAGCCTCAAAAGGTACAGTAAGCGTAAACTCGCTGCCAATGCCCGGCTCGCTGCTCAGGGTTATGCTACCACCTAACAGGTAAGCCAGCTCGCGGCTAATTGATAAACCTAAACCGGTACCTCCATATTTACGACTGGTTGAGCCATCGGCTTGTTGGAAGGCCTCGAATATCACACGCTGCTTATCGGCAGGGATACCAATGCCCGAATCTTTTATAGCAAAGCTGATGGTTTTAGGTGCTACGCCAGGTTTAACATTAATGGAGATCGATCCATTCTCTGGCGTAAACTTAAAGGCGTTACTTAATAAGTTTTTAACTACCTGCTCCAGGCGCACCTTATCAGTAAATATGGTTTGAGGTAGCTCTTTACTTATAGCTGTAGTATAGTTAATATGTTTATTACCGGCAACCTCGGCAAACAACATTTCCATGTCGTTTACAATATCTGTAACCTTAATATCCTCGTTCTGCATATCCAACTTGCCCGATTCAATTTTTGAAAGGTCAAGGATATCATTAATGAGCGTTAACAGGTCGTTACCTGCGTTGAAAATAACGCTGGCGTATTTGATCTGATCTTCGGATAGGTTAAGCGGTTTATTATCTTTCAGGATGCGGGCCAATACCAGGATACTGTTAAGCGGGGTACGCAACTCATGGCTCATATTGGCTAAAAACTCCGACTTGTATTTACCGGTAGTTTCCAATTCCTGCACTTTAATGTCGATAGCACGACGGGCCTCTTCAATGGCCTGGTTCTTTTCTTCCAGCAAACTGGCTTTTTCTTCCAGTTCGGCATTGGTAGTACGCAGTTCTTCCTGTTGTACGCGCAGTTCTTCTTCTGAAGCCTGGAGCTCTTCGGTTTTTTGAACCAGTTCTTCATTGGTAACACGCAGTTCTTCCTGTTGCGCTTCCAGTTCTTCGGCCTGTTGTTGAGTTTCCTCGTACAAGTCGTGCATAATGGTGCGGGCCTGCGAGGTATTTACTGCTATGCCTACCAGATCGGTAATAGCAGCGATGTATCCTTTATCGTTATCTGCCAGTCCACCTTCAAAGGCAACCTCCATAATACCTTTCAGCTTTTTATCAAAGAAGAAAGGAACAATGAATGATTCGGCCAGTTCAGTTTTAATTATTGACGATGATAACTCAAGTTTATCATTGAATTTGCCTTTAATAACCGCAGCCTTGCCATCTTTTGCTACCTGACCAATCCAACCTTCGGCAAGCTGTACCGATTTCTTGATAAAATCGGGGTTATGGAAAGCAAACGATGCGTAAAGTTCCAGCTTGTTGGTAGCTTCATTGTACAGGTAAAAAGTACCTGCCGCGGCTCCTGTATAGTTACAAACTTCGGATATGATATTATTGGCCAGTTCTTTTTCAACCTGCTGACCCTGCATTTTTTCGTTAAGCTGACTGATACCGGTAAGCAGCCAGTTTTTAGCCTCGTTATCAGCCAGTACCTTTTCAAGCTCGGTATTGGTAACGCGAATCTCCTCTTCAATCCTCTTTTGAATATCAAACGTTTTTTGGATATAATAAAACAGCCAAAGGATGATCAGCAAAAATATCAACGAACCACAGGCAATAACGATCTTAGCAAAAGTCGATGCCTCTGCCGAACTCTCTTTTCGGTTGGAAAGCAGACGGCTTTCAGAATTGATCATATGATCGATAAGCATACGGATCTGATCCATATTTTCCTTACCGTTCAAGAACATGTTACGCTGCACCATGTAATCCAACCCCAATGTTTCGCGGGTTTCCACATTGGTTTTCATGATAGCCAATTGCTCCTTAACCAGCTTATTGATCGAATCAACGCGTTTTACCTGTACAGGATTATCCTGTATCATCTCCTTTAAAGAAGCCAGATCATCAGTTATTTTTGGAAGGGCCGCATTGTACGGATCAAGAAACACCTTTTTATTGGTAGCTCCATAACCGCGCATTCCGGTTTCGGCATCTATCATCTCCTGTAATAGATTGGTTGAGGTATGGATTACCTTTTGGGTATGATCAACCCATTTATTATCCTCCTCAAATTTAACCAGGCTATTGTAGGATAATATACCTACGATAAACACAAGGAGAATGGAAACAGCAAAACCGGCTAAAACCTGCTGGCGAAAGGTGAACTTTAACATTAGGTGTTTGTATTATTATGCTTACAAATATGTTCAAAAAAAAGCTGTAATGTAAACATTACAGCTAATTAAAACATATCGGGAGTATTAATTCGCGTCTGCAGTATCTGTAGCGGCAGGAATAAAAATCTTTGGTTTACTGCTCATTGCACCAATCACAGCTAAAATAGGTCCGGCAAACATTACGTACCATCCCCATTGAAACTTAAGCTGATTGGTTAAAAACTTGCCAATGCCTTTAAATGGTATAAAGCTAAATGTAGAATTTACTTTAAAAATTGCAGCAACTAACAGCAGCACTACCAACACAAGGGCAAGCCAGGCCGCAGCCCTCATAACTTTTGCCTGATTAAGGAACGATACAACTATACCAATAACGGCTACCAATAAAAGTACCAGGCCATAAGGCTGGTTCAGTTTATAGATATTCCAGCTGGTTACGTGAAATACCCGCAGCAAGGGGCAATAGGTTGCCGCAAAAAGCAGGGCAAAGCCTACAAATGAAAAAATTGAGCTAAGGCGCATATTAGGTTATTATTTTTGAGTGATCTCCATTTTATCGGCAAAGTGGGCGCAGTAGTCGCGCAGGTCTTCAACGATGTTTTTTTCGCCGGTAGCGCGTAAAAAGCTATCGCCCATGGTTTGCAGGGTTTCGTAGAAAAAGCGTTTCATTTCGTCAACCGGCATATCTTTAGTCCAAAGATCAATACGTAAGGTGTTTTGATAGCTTTGGTCCCAAAGAGCGAGCATTATTGATTTTACAGGCAGGGCTTCTTTGTTGGCCGAGTCGGTTGATTCCCAAAGGATATGTTCAGGAACGTTGTTATCATCAAGGGTAACGGTAAGCTTTATTTCAGCGGTTTTCATTTCAAAATTTATTTAACAAGTAAGAATATAACGATGACCAGCACAATGAAGAAACTCTCCACCATCCAGATCCTTTTAGTTTCTACAAAAAAATTGCGGAACATGATATCGATCACAAACACCACAAAAGCAAACAGCAGGAAGATCCAGCCGATGGTTCCGCCCCAATGCTCCAATGGTTTGCCTGCAATGCTGGCCCCATTAATAAAAACGTAGGCAGCCACGGCTACCAAAAAAGCGGTAAATAAGTTTAAAGGGGTAAATCTGAATTTCATTGATGGGTTTAGTGACGTTTTTTGCCTTTGGATGATTTGCTGCCCGAACCATGCCTTGCTGCTTTTGAACCATATTTGGCCTTATCCTTATTGGCATCAAATTTTTTGCGCTGATTCATGGTTTTCTTTTCGTGGAAGGCTCCTTTAAAGTCGGGATCTTCTTTGCGCTTCTGCATATCAATTTCACGGGCCTGATCCTGGCGCTCTTCGTAAGGGGTTTCTTCAATAAACACATCGTCCGGGATATTATCTACCTGGATGGTTTGTTTGATGAGTTTCTCTATTTTACGGATATAGTATTCTTCGGATGGTGTGGCAAAAGTGATAGCCTCGCCCGATTGTAATGCCCTGCCTGTACGACCAATCCTGTGCACATAATCCTCAATAACTACCGGAACATCAAAATTGATCACATGGCTCACATCGCTCACATCAATACCACGCGAAGCCACATCCGTAGCCACCAATATTTTCACATCATCATTTTTAAATGAATTGATAGAGTTGATGCGGGTATTTTGCCCTTTGTTGGCGTGCAGTACTTTCACTTCATCTTCGCCAAACTTGCGGGTGAGGAATTTGAAAACATCCTCGGCCACCGACCGGGTTTTGCAGAATACGATGAGCTTGGTTATCTCCCCCTCATTATCCAAAAGCTTTTTAAGCAGGTTAATTTTGGTTTTGATATTGGGCACATGATACAAATGCTGGTTAACTGTTTGTGCCGGTGTGGCCTGTGGTGTAACCTCGATAACAGTTGGAAACTCCAGGAAATTTGCCGACAGTTCATGGATCTTATCGCTCATGGTAGCCGAAAAAAGCAGGTTTTGCCTTTTTACAGGTACAACTTCCAATATCCGGTTTATCTGGGGCATAAAGCCCATATCCATCATTTTATCGGCCTCGTCCAACACCAATACCTGCAGTGTTTTAGTAACGATATGCCCGGCAAGATAAATATCCATGAACCTGCCCGGAGTGGCTACAATAATATCAGCCCCTTTTTTGATCTCCTCAATTTGGGTTTTAGGACCAAGACCACCGTAAAGCAACACAACCCGCAAATCGGTATAAGTAGCAAAGGTTTTGATGTTTTCCTCAATCTGCATGGCCAGTTCGCGGGTGGGCGAAATGATCAATGCGCGGGCATGCTCGCCCTGGGCGTATTTCAGTTTCATGATAATAGGCAGCGAATAAGCAGCTGTTTTACCGGTGCCGGTTTGCGCAATGCCCATTACATCCTGCCCATTCAATATTGGCGGAATAGCTTTTTGCTGGATAGGCGTAGCTTCGGTATAACCGGCATCGGCTATAGCGTTAAGAATTTGCCGGTTAAATTTAAAATCATCAAAGGATACTGCCATGCCGCAAAGATAGGCTTTTTGTTGAAGTAGGAACAATGGGCGGAAAACACGGCGGTGTCAGGAAATGAGAAGCAGGAAGTCAAGAGTAAAGAAGCAAGAGGTAAAGTCTAAAACATGTCATTGCGAGCGCAGCGTGGCAACCGCATGCTATACAGAGCAGCGATACAGGGCGGCTATGCCTCCGTGCGGTTGCTTCGTCGTCCCTCCTCGCAATGACATATTTTACATATTATTAGGATGTTTACGCATTATAAGCCACCGCAAACTCATTAGCAAAATCCTTCAACTTAATTTTACCTGTTATGGTTGGTTTAACTTCATCATAGTGCTCCCAAAGCTTGGCGCTGCGTACAGCCGTACCCATTTCAACATAGTTGCGGGTCATTTCGGCGGGAACGCCGGCTTGTAATAGCGCGCCTTCCAATTGCTCGTCGGTAAGTTCGGCCCAAGGTAATGTAGGGATACCTATGGCTTCGCCCAAAGTTGCTGCTACCTGGCTGGTTGTTGCCACATCGCTTATTACGTAGCGGATGCTTTTACCGGTTAAGTCGCTTTGCAATTCTTCGGTAATGGCATCGGCGATATCGGCAGGGTGAACCATAACCAATCTTGCATCAGCAGGATAATTTGAACCGATAACACCCTTGTATTTTATAACCGGGATATCGTGGTAAAAATTGGTGAAGAAAAACGATGCGCGGATAAATTTAACAGCCACGCCTTCCAGTTCGCCTAAAATACCTTCAACATCGTGAATCCCTTTTATCGGGCCGGTGCCACTATCCAAATGCGCGCCGATACTGCTTAAAGCAACTACTTTTTTAATACCCGAACGCTTGATGGCTTCAGCGTAATTTTTACCTGTTTCATTTTGATAAACTCGTAAACTTTCTGTAGCAAAGTTTGGCGGTACCATAGCGTAAAGCGCATCGGCACCGGTAAAAGTGGTTGTTAAGAAATCAGCATCGGCTAATGAGCCAATGGCAGCTTTGGCACCAAGGCCTTCGATCTCGGCTGTTTTATCCGCATTACTACTGATCACGGTTACATCATGACCTGCGGTTACTAATTTTTGTGTTAATGGTTTGCTGATATTTCCGGTTGAACCGGTTACTATAATTTTCATAATGTGTTTTGTTTTTATTGAAAGCAAAGGTATTTTTGTACTTACTTTTTTACAAGTACTTACCCCAAAGTATGTATCATCATGACAGCGATAAAAGAAAGCTCAACCATACAGGAAAATAAACAGGCGGCCTTCACCGCGTGCCCCGTAACCTATGTAATGGAACGCATAGGTGGTTATTGGAAACCCATCATCCTTTTTCACCTGCTAACGGGAAGCAAGCGTTACAGCGAGATCAGGAAATCGGTAAGCGGCATAACCGAAAAAGTGTTGATCCAGCACTTGAAACAACTGGAGGCCGATGGCATTGTGATAAGAGAAGCCAAACCTGTAGTGCCGCCATATGTCACTTACCGTTTAAGCGAAACGGGCATGGCATTAAGACCGGTGATGTACGCGATGTCGAAATGGGCAGTGTCGGATAGTGAGGCGAACGGCTTCCCTATTTATAGAAGCCTGGGCGACTTCCCTACTGAAGAAACATTTGCTGAAATGTAATTTTCCACGCATGGCAGAAACTTACGAAGTTTTAAAAACTTCGTAAGTTTAACCTGTTAGTAATAAATCCGAAATCGAACATCTCAAATCCGAAATCAAAATCCATGTCTACAATCCTAATAAAAGCAGCCACTATAGTAAATGAGAACAGGCAATACGTTGCCGATGTATTGATAAAAGATGGTTTGATAGATAAAATTGACAGCCAAATCGATACTCAAGCTGATGAAATTATCAACGCAGAAGGCTTACATTTACTCCCCGGTTGCATTGACGACCAGGTGCATTTTCGTGAGCCGGGTTTAACTTATAAAGCCGATATCTACACCGAATCTCGCGCGGCAGTTGCCGGTGGTATCACCTCATTTATGGAGATGCCGAACACCGTTCCCAACACCTTAACGCAGGAACTTTTAGAGGATAAATACCAGATCGCATCGCGCAGTTCGTTGGCTAATTATTCCTTCTTTATGGGGGCATCAAATAACAATTTGGATGAGGTTTTGCGTACCGATATCAGCAGAGTTTGCGGGATCAAAGTATTCATGGGATCATCTACCGGGAACATGTTGGTTGATGACCCAAACACACTCGAAAAATTGTTCGCACAAGCGCCAACTTTGATCGCTACACATTGCGAAGATGAGGCTACAATCAAGGGCAACCTGGCGCACTACAAGCAACTGCTCGGTGATAATATCCCGGTACGTTTACATCCCAAGATCAGGAGCGCAGAGGCTTGTTACCTATCATCATCAATGGCGATAGAACTGGCAAAAAAACACAATACCCGCCTGCATATTTTGCACATCTCTACAGAAAGGGAAACACATCTTTTTGATAACACTATCCCACTAAAAGATAAACGCATTACCGCCGAAGCCTGCATCCATCACCTATGGTTTACCGATGCGGATTATGAAACCAAAGGCAACTACATAAAATGGAACCCGGCCGTTAAAACCGAAGCCGACAGGGATGGAATTTTAAAAGCTGTTTTAGATGGACGTATTGACGTTATTGCAACAGATCACGCTCCACACACCATCGAAGAAAAAGAGCAACCATACCTGCAAGCCCCATCCGGAGGACCATTAGTTCAACACGCCTTACCAGCCATGTTGGAGCTTTATCACCATGGAAAAATAACGCTTGAACAGATAGTAGAAAAGATGGCGCACAACGTTGCTATCCTGTTTCAAATTGAAAAGCGCGGTTACATCCGAGAGGGTTATTGGGCCGACCTTGTTTTGGTTAATTTGAACAAACCTTGGAACGTAAATAAGAACAATATTTTATACAAATGTAACTGGAGTCCGTTTGAAGGAAACACCTTCCGTTCGCAAGTAACGCATACGTTTGTATCGGGAAATTTGGCTTATGCTGGTGGGAAATTGATTGAAGGGAAGAGTGGGGATAGGTTAAGTTTTAGCAGATAGAATGTCTGAATCAGAATTTACAGAATTTGAGAATTAACAGAATACTATCGCATTTAAACATTCTATTCTGAAAATCCTATAATTCTGTAAATTCTGATTCAGACAAATTCTTAATTCACCCCAACAAAAACTTCCACTTCCCCGCCATCCTGCCTCTGCGATCTTTCGCCATACACATCAAAATCCGCCAGGTATTTCCTATCAATATCACTTGTCCATATCTGTTGCCAGGTTTCGCCAACGGCTTGCGGTAAGGCACCTTTGGCAACGTACCTGTTGTAATCTCCGGGTGGTATTGTAATGCAAATTAAACCTTCGGGGATGTTATCTTTTGTAGCTACGCGGCATCCTAAAACTGTGGTGTAATAGCCATCTTTATCGCTTTCATAATCGGTATAAACACAATAAATATCATCGCTCAGACGGTTCACTATTTGTTGTAAGATATCTTCGCTCATAAACCAGTTCCATAGTCCACCAATGTCTTTCATGGCTTGTCCATTTTGGTTTGTGGTGCGCACCGAAATGCCAATTAAATAGAAGCCTTTTATTGTCACTTTATCCATATATGGGGTATTACTATTTGTTATATCACTTTATAAACAATTTTTAACCAATAATTTATTAGCTTTATATAAACTATCAGTTTAAAATTTATTTTTATTCTATCAATTTTCTCAATTCTTCAAAAAGGCCTTTCCAATTTTGCTCAGAGTGAGTTTTGGCCTCTTCGTTTTTCACGTTATCCTGGGTTACGGTAAGCTCTGTTTCGTCGTTATTTTCGGTGAGGTTATAAGTGATGTTGGCGTAGTTTTCTGGCTTATCATCGGTACCGCTCATGCTGCTCCAGTAATCATATTTTACAAAGCTTCCGGGGTCGATATCAAGTATGGTTCCATGGTCTTCATACATCTTACCATCCCACTCACCACTGAACACAATAGGCTCCCCTACCCTCCAGCTCGATTTGAGATCGGTGCCGAAAAAATACTGTTTTACCAAAGCAGGATCAGTAAGGCCTTGCCAAACTTTCGCTTTCGGTGCTTTAAATTTCACCTGTACGTTTACTGTTAGTTTTTCCATAATGTAGCTTTATTTAGTAGTGGTTGTTTAGCGGTGATCATTTGCTCTTTTATCTTCTCAAAATCCGCGCCGGGAATTTCGAAAAAGCCGAACCTGAAGTTGTAGCCCCATGCTTTTTTGTTGCCGATAAAATCAAGTTCATCTATGAGCGGGGCGATAGGCGCTTCGGCACATTCGTAGTAATTTATGTTACGGCGGTAAGGCGTAAAATCAATAGCCATATGCTTTTGGTAGATATCCTCATCGCGCACCTGGCCAATGGCTGTAAAGGCTTGTAATGGCTCTTCGCCATTCATTTTTTGTTTAGGAGAATATACAGCAACCCAATCACCAACGGCCATCCGTTTAAGGGGTGCAAGTTTGCCATGATTGGCCTGGATAAATCCGCCTGAAATGCCGCGGCTGATATGATCTTTTGATACTACTATTATCCAATGTTTCATAAGGGTAAGATTTTAACCGATCAGCAAAAACATCAGGCTAATAAAAACCCTGCCCTGCTTATCATGAAACAAAGTAACAACCGGCTGGTGACAGCCCTATGTCAGTAGGAAAAAAGGAAGAAAAATTATTTTAGTTTTTGAGTGATAGCCGTGGTGATCTCGCGGATGCGCTGCAACAATGAGTCGGGTTGGACGATCTCAGCATAATCGGCAAAGGTCATGTACCAACGCGCGAATCCCTCGAGAGAGATTGTCAGGAAGGTCATTTCTATCTTATTGCCTATTGTTTTTTCGGATACAAAACCGCTGTAATATTTTTGATGATCAAGGTAATTGTGCGCCTCCTTATCAATCCTTATTACTACCTGCTCCAGGTGTTTTTCTTTAACGGCTTTGGCTATATAGTCTTTAAGTGTAGGGTGGTTGCTGCCTACATAACTATTATCGGTTACTACCAGTTTTTTGATCCTGTCGAGCCTGAAATCGCGGTAGTCATTACGCAACCTGCAATAGCCTATAAGATGCCAGAAACTATCGAGATAAAATACACCAACTGGCTCCACATCGCGCTTGGTATCCTGCTGCGAATGGAAGGCAAAATAATCCAAACAAATTACTTTTTTGTAAATGATTGCATCCAGAATAGTTTGGATATGATCGGCGTTATCAGCCTTTTTTTGGCGATGACTTTTCAGTACCTCAATGCTGCCGTCAAGGTTTTCCAAAGCATCCTTTTCGTGCGATTTGAGGATAGCCCTCACCTTAAACATGGCCGATTGATATTGCGCCATGGTGGAGGTATCGGTAAGCTTTTCAACAAACTTTTCGGCGGTTAAAAAAGCGGTGGCTTCTTCGCGGGTAAACATTACCGGAGGCAGGCGGTAACCATCCATAATGGAGTAGCCAACACCAGCCTCGCCTATCAACGGGATACCCGCTTCCTCAAGCGTTTTAATATCGCGGTAAACAGTGCGCAAACTGATGTTGAACCGCTCGGCAATATCGCCGGCCTTAACAACTCTGCGCGATTGCAATTGAATTAAAATGGCTGATATACGGTCGATGCGGTTCATGGCGTCGAAATTAAATAAAAAACAATTTACCTTTGATCAATATTTATCTACAATATGGCTGCTCAACCCGAAGAAAAGATCATAACGTTTGAAACCTATTATGATGTTATGCTGGCCCACATTATCCGAACCAAACTGGAGGGCTATGGCATTCCATGTTTTATAGCAGATGAAAATACTATCGGCTCCAACCCACTGTATAACCAGGCGGTAGGTGGCATCAAACTAAAAATATTTGAACGCGACCTGGAACGCTGCCGCGAAATTTTAGCCGCCGAAGGCGACCTGCACGATCAGGACCATATAGAAATTGACGATGAAACGCTTAACGCCGTGATCTGCCCCTACTGCGGATCGACCAACGTGCGCTACGGTTCTGCTACAGAAAAACGGGTGCATTGGCTTACTGCCATCGTATCGTTTTTGATGATGATATTTCCCTTTTACAGCCGCAAGGCCTGGCACTGTTTTAACTGCCAGCGCGATTTTGAATAGCCGTTGAAGTTCTAAGTCAAAACCTCTACTTGTCGCTTAAAGCAGCTGACTTAAGACTCCCGACTTCGAACTTAAGACTTACGACTGTTTTTTATATATTAGCACTATGTACAATCGCCGTAAGTTCATCAAATTATCAGCCGCAGGTGCTTCACTTGCAGCGCTTTCTAAATCAACTATAGCAAAAACTATTACCCCACCAGCCGAAGGCGGTTACCCGATAGTGATCTCCACCTGGGATTTTGGCATCATCGCTAATAAAGGTGCCTGGAAAGTATTATCGGCAGGCGGCCGCGCGCTGGATGCTATCGAAACCGGTGCCCGCATCCCCGAAGCAGAAGATATCACCAACCATACCGTAGGCCGCACTGGTTTACCCGATCGTGATGGTCACGTAACCCTCGATTCGTGTATTATGGATGAGTTTGGCAACTGCGGTTCTGTAGCTGCCATGGAAGATATAGCCCACCCTATTTCGGTAGCCCGCATGGTGATGGAAAAAACCCCGCACGTAATGTTAGTTGGCGAAGGCGCCACCCAATTTGCGGTTGAGCAGGGCATGAAAAAAGAAAAACTGTTAACCCCCGAAACAGAAAAGATCTGGAAGGAATGGTTAAAGAAAGCTCAATATAGCCCGGTAATGAACATCGAAAACGGAGCAGGTAAACCCGGCAGTAAATACAATCACGATACTATTGGCATGCTAGCGATAGATGCTAAAGGCAATATCTCGGGCGGATGTACCACCAGTGGCATGGCATTTAAACTACATGGCCGTGTTGGCGACAGCCCTATTATTGGTGCAGGCCTTTATGTAGATAATGAAGTTGGCGGCGCAACATCAACAGGTGTGGGCGAAGAGGTGATCCGTAACGTGGGTAGCTTTTTAGTAGTTGAACTGATGAGGCAGGGCCTATCTCCAGAAGATGCCTGCAAAGAAGCAGTGAACCGCATCATCAAAAAGAAACCGGAGATTGCCAAAAAGATCCAAGTGGGCTTTTTAGCCATCAACAAAAAAGGAGAATATGGTGCTTACGCGATACAAAGCGGCTTTTCATATGCCGTTTGCAACGCGCAACAGCAGGATTTATTAATACCTGGTAAAAGTTATTATAAATAAGCAATTCATGGATCATGGTTGATGGTTCATAGTAAAAACATTCGGCGCAGCTAATGGCTGCCTCGGCAATGAACTATTAGCCATGATCAAAAATTCAAATAAAATGCAATCGGTATCGCTCGAAGTTTGCGCAAATTCAGTTACATCGGCACTGGCGGCCCAGGAAGGCGGCGCGGTGCGCGTTGAGCTTTGCGAAAATTTAAAGGATGGTGGTACTACGCCCTCGCACGGTACCATATTAATGGCGCGCAGCCTGCTCCATATTAAGCTTTACGTACTCATCCGCCCCCGAGGCGGTGATTTCTTGTACAATGACATGGAATACCAACTCATGATGGCCGATATCCGTTATTGTATAGATGCGGGTTGCGATGGCGTTGTAATTGGTATCCTGAAAGAAGATGGCAGCATCGATATAGAACGCTGTACCGAAATGGTTCGCCTCGCCCGCCAATGGGGCCTCGGCGTCACTTTTCACAGGGCATTTGATATGTGTGCAGATCAGCATAAAGCCCTTGAGCAGATCATTGAAATGGGTTGTGAACGCATCCTTACTTCCGGCGGAAAAAGCACTGCTATTGAAGGAGCCAGCAACCTGCACCGCCTCATTGAACAAGCCGATGGCCGATTGAGCATTATGCCCGGCAGCGGTGTAAGTGAAACCAACGTAGCCGATCTGGTTCATTACACCGGCGCTACCGAAGTGCATTCATCTGCACGCGTTAGGGTAGCAAGCCAAATGAAATATCATAACGAACACATTATGATGGGAGCCGAAGCGGGTGATGAATATAGTATTGACGTAACGGGGGTTGATAGGGTTAAGGAATTGATCAGGTTGGCGAATAATTAAAAATGAAAACCATAAAGGGCACAATATTTATTTTGCTTTTACTGATAGCCCAACACGGGCATTGCCAAAACCTTGATAGGGCATTTTATCTTAAATTTGAAGCAATAGCAAACCAGGAAAAATCCGCTGCGCGGCTGTACCAACGAGCTGATAGCATCAAGAAAACCCGCGAACCTGTTAACAGTTCGATAAAACTTAACTACAACCGGGATGTAGGCTTTGGATATACCCAGCAATTAATAAGCGTAACCCTTAACGGCACTTACGATTACCATCTCATTTTGCTAACGCACAACGATACCGTATGCTTCAGTTCGGTAATGTATGGCAGAGTTGGGATTGCCATGTATTTAAAATACGATGAGGAAGCCAACATACGTCGAAATCATCCTAAGATAGATACAACAAGGGTTTTGCGATATCTAAAATTACGAAACTCGTTTTATGCATCAACAAAAACTATTACTGATCTCAAAAATGATTTAAACGCTCACGAACGATATAGTTTATACTGCGGTGATGCTGCTCCTGAATCGGAAGAGGCAAGGAGTATTGATAGCCTTGTAAAACGCAGGGACGTTGCAAAATTGCGGGCAATGCTTGTTAGTGTATGCAGTGAAACACAGGCTTATGCCCTTTATGGCTACAGACAGCTAAAAAGGCGCGGGCTCAAAATTTCCAAAACTGACCAGCGTATACTTACCTATCTGGCAAACCGAAAAACTTTTCTCAATGAATGCCGGGGATGCTTTGCTGGGATCTTTCCAACAAACGGCCCTATCAGGGATACCACATCCAACTAAAAAAACGTAACAGGCAACACCAACTCTATCCTATTTCTTCCTGTCCCACCAAAAAAGTCTTCATCCAAAAGCCTGCTATACCTGATGCCAAAGGTGATGCTATTCTGATTAAAGAATTTAGTATCAAAATATAAGGTACCGCCTGCCGATCTGAAATTTTGCTTAAAGCTACTGCCATCGGGAAAAAAGTTGGTGGCGTTGGCATGGGTATAATCAAAAAACAGGGCAGCCCGTAAACGCATAATGTAAAACAGGTTACCAAAGCCGGCATCAGGATACGCAAGGGGCAAATGATAAGTTAAACCTACCTTATTCATATTATCCAGGTTCTCCGCGGTATAACCCTTAGAGAAAGGAAAATCATTAGAGAAACTGATCACATTATCTTTCCCTTTTTGCTGATGCGCCAGACTGATCACAAAGTTGTGGTTCACAAACAATCCGGGGAAATAGAATGAGCCCGTTGTAAGCAACTGCGTAGCACCCGAACCCGAAATGGCCGATTTATATGTTACGCCGATGCTTTGAGCAAAACGTGGGTAGATATTTTTCTGAGCCTGCTGGCTTTGGTTGCTGAAGCTGATATAATTGTTCAGGTAGCTGTATGATCTATCAGCGAAGCTACTTTTATATGGGTTTTGAAAGTTGATACTGTTAAAATACAAATCGCTGCCAAAGGTTAAACCAGTTGAGTGTTTACCCTCGCTAAAGTTAAGCGGGACCCTTAAACCGCCATGCACAGCAGTTTCGTTCCAGTAAACGTACTGGCCTTTAAAAAACCTGCGCCTATCCAAGGTATAATCAGCGCCAGCCGAAATGTATGGGAACAGCGCACCGTAAATAGCATCAAAGCCGAATTGCTTATACCCTTCGTTGGTGTTATAATCAAACGAAAGTTCGGATTGGAAGGTGTTCAGTACGTTCTCGCCGGTGATAGCAAACGAATAATTAGGATCGCTGATATTGGGGATGATACTGTGAAAGTTAAACAGCCCATGCGCTTTAGAGTATTTAGTGATAGGCAATGGCTTATCAGTTACATTATCCAACATATGCGCTGCCGAATCTTTCTGCAAAGCGGTAATCCCTAAAGTTGGCAGGTAACGGGCGTATTGTTCGCCTGCGTCAATCCATTTCAACTCCTCTTTGCTGGCCTTGTTAATTTGGTAGCCATCGGCAGTAAAACCAACCCAAGCCATTGTCATTTGGTTATCGCTTACGGCAGGCTGATAGTAGCCAATGCCATTATCGTGCGCTGTAGGCAACATTTCAAAAACCTTTTTAGTATCGAGGTTCATCACAAATAGACGATCGTTTGTGCCATCGGTTTGGGTGTAATAAAGCGCTTTATTTTTCAGGTTGATAAAACCTATAGGGCGGTAGCTTAAGGTGGTTAAGTTTTCGGCTTTACCTGTACCGATATCAATCAAGGTAAGCGCCATTTTACCTGCACTGTTGCGAGTGGCCGAGATCAGTTTATCCTCCCCATAAAACTTTGGGTAGGTATAAAACAACTTATCCGGGTTTGGCACAACCTGCTTCACGTTACCCGCAGTATCTAAAATATGAAGCGTACTTGCGCCAGAAGGGTCAACTTGCACCGCTACTATCTTATCTGCATTGTTGTTAAAAGCCGGGGCAAAGTATTTAGCCTTGGATGTAATACGGTGCTCCTGCCCTGTTTTAATATCAAGCAGCATCAATTCGCTGTAGTTACGGTATCCCCAGCGCAGATCAGGACGATAGCTGGCATATATAACTTTACCCTGCTCATAATCAAAATAGGAATCGAGTGAACTGGAACGGGTGCTTATTTTAGTTTCCGTGTCGCCTTTTTTTAACACAAAGGCTGGTAAATTATCATAGGTATTTTTCATGTAGATGAGCGTGCTATCATCCACAAAGGCAGGATATTGGCGATTGGCATCGAAATGCCTTTTACGATCGGCAACCGACTGCTTATTATCCTCAATAAATTGCTGCTTAAAATGGTTGAACGCATCTGCAGAAAAATCCCTGAAGCTTTCGCCTGTATATTTTTTTACAGCCCATTGAAACGGATAAAACCCACCACGATACGCGGCCGCATCGTGCGTTATATTTTTCCAGACCTGGTCGCCATACTTTTCACGACCGTAGGCTACCATCATGTAACCAAGCGGGTAGTGATCGGGAATAAAATCGCGGTACGAGCCATTGCGCAGCTTCATGTAGCTGTATTTTTTATCGGCAGCCCATAAGGCGCGATAGCTGTTAAAAAAGTAAGGCAACCGTCCCCTGCCCTGTTCGCTCACCAGGGTTTCGTTAAATACCGCGTCGCCCTCAAAAAGCCAGTTTGGTATGGCCAGGTCATTGCCCAAGGCCTGCCCACCCTCGCCAAAAATAAAACTCAATACGCGGGAAAGGCCCACGTTGAAATTATTGTACTGCTGTACGTGCCTAAACTCGTGGATAGCCAATTGTTGCGGCCATGGTAAGCTACCCAGTTCAAAGCTATTTTGATCGGGCGTTAAGTAAAACTCACTTCTAAATGGTGCCAAACCAACATAGCCATTATTTATAGTGGTTTGATTTTGAAGCACCACGCTGATCTGCCTTTGCTTAAAGCCGATTGTAGGACGAACCCGATTATTCATCTGCCCGATGATATTAGCAACATTTAAGCCTACCGAATCAAGCCCAGCCGGAAATATTACACGGGCTGCGGGCGTATTCACCTGTCGCCATTTTATTGATGGCGGGTTGCCGCCAAATGTTTGGGCTTTTGATAGCGTGGCCGTGAGCAGCAACGCCGGGAGCATTAATTTTTTAAACGATAGGTAACCGGTAGACAGATGCTTCATTGAGGGTGAAAGTAAGCACAAATCGCCTTTTTAACAACGCCTAAAATGTTAATAAAAACGGGCAAAAAAAAACACCCGCCAAGGACTGACGGGTGCAACAACGTTAAAAAAGTGAAGGGTTTAGATAGGTTATATTTTTAATCGGGACTTCAGTTAAAGCCGAAGTCCGTTTCTGATTAATATATTGAACGATCTTTCCACAAAGTTTTTTTGCTATCGCGTAAGCTTCAGCACATATCAGATCCCCAATTATATAGCGTCTTTGTTTTAGTAGTTTTAATCAATGCCTAAATTTCGGCATAATAAAATCAACTCACAATCCGTGAAAACACGGTATTTACAAACCGTGTTTTCACGGTATCAATCTACATTAATGAATTTAAATTTCTATCAGCACAAGAAACTGCATTGGTCTCGCTAAAAAGTAACGAATAAAAAGCCTAGATGTAATTAAGGCAAAAAACGGGATGACTAATTCAAGTCAACCCGTCGGAAATTTAATTAATAGTAATAGTATGGTTGTTAACGTAACTTAAACCAATAAGTTGTAACCCGGAGGTAAAAATTAAGGGGAAAACACTCGCTGCCTTCCCCTACCTATTAATTAAAATTCCGTCACGAGGGACTGAACAAAATGAACTACAGCGAAAATCGCTTATTGTTTCAATTAATTTAATAATATTAAATAGCTTAAACCAAATTAACGATAATCTATAATCAGATTTAAAACAATTCTAATTAACTGACTTTCAACACCCTATAAATAGATTAAAATTCTCAATATAGAAAAAATATTAACTAACTCATTTAGTTTACTAATTAGAACGTTATAACAGCGACAGCCATATACATCTTATTCATTTTAATAAAATCAGCGCCACTGCGCCAAGTTTTTTTAAAAAATATTTTTCAATTCAAAAGTTAACTATTCGTTTTTGCGCGATTACGCTGTATGTATATCTGTTTGAAAAAACTATCACATTCAATTCCATGCGCTTCGCTTACACTATATTTTAATAATTTTATTATTTCGGGATTTTTCCTGCCGTTGGTTATCGGGCTTAGGAATATGTTTAACTATCCAAATCAAAGTATGCGCGATGGCAGCAGTCGCCTTGATGCCAAAATGAACAAAGGGTCTCATCACTTCCCAGGCATTGGTATGTTGAGACTGTGCCTGGCGATCGTTTTTTCCTATTCGTTTAATATGAGTTGCCATAGTTTTCATGCTTTATATTTATCGCATAAAAACCCTGCCAACAATAAAACAGCTTGACTAACCGAGGGATGTTTTCTTTTTTAGTTCGATCACGGTAACTTCCGGCCAAATGCCTAACCTGCCCGAAAACGCGAGGAAGCCAAAACCCCGGTTCACATACAGATATCTGTTTTTCTCATTGATCAGTCCAGCCCAATCAAGATAACGATATTGTACGGGACTCCACCTGAAACCGGCAGTTTCTACACCGAACTGCGCTCCATGAGTATGACCGGATAGGGTTAGATGGATGGTTGTAGGATTATAGCGTACCTGCTCTTCCCAATGGGTAGGATCGTGTGAAAGCAATATTTTAAAGGCATCTTCCGGTACTCCGCGCAAGGCTTTTTTCAGATCTCCTATCTGGATAAAACCTCGCCCCCAGTTTTGGATCCCTATCAATGAAATTTTCTGTCCTCCTTTTTCAAGGGTTACATTTTCATCTAACATTAAGTGATAGCCTAATTCTTTATGATGTTGTTTGAGCTTTTCCAGATTGGCTGCTTTTTCCTGCTCACTATCCCATTGAATGTAATCGCCATAATCGTGGTTGCCTAAAATGGAGAACTGACCGAATGGGGCTTTGATCTGCCCGAACCTATCTATGTAAGGCTCTATTTCGGAAGCAGCATTATTTACCAGGTCGCCGGTAAATACAAACAGGTCACTTTTTTGGGCTTTGGCAAGGTCTATACCGCGCTGCATGGCTTCTGTATTATCAAAACTTCCCGAGTGGATATCTGAAAGCTGGGTGATGGTAAAGCCGTCGAAGGCGTCGGGCAGGTCTTCAAAATATAAAGTAGTTCGATGTACTTTATAATCGTACTTGCCTTTAAACATGGCATAAAAAAATGATGTAAAGGGCACTGCTGCTAACAAAACCGCTATCTCGCTAATAAACTTTCGCCTGCCAGGGAAAGCGGATGCGCCATTGCTTTTTTCTGAACGGCCGATGAGGTTAAACAAACCGATAAAAAACCTGGTTATATCTCCCAAAAACAGCACTAAAACAAATACAACTTTGGTAACCACGAAAGTAAGGAACAAGCTCAAGGTCCACTCATGAAATGGGCGCATCCCCTTAGCGGTACTAAATGCTCCTAATCCAATTATGAACGTAACGGTTATCCCCACCGCGATAAGCAGATATCCCCATAAAACAACATTGCGCCACAGGTTTGACGACCAATCGGCAGTTAAAGTTTTCAGCCCCGAATGTACATACCAATCAAGCAGTAAACTTATTGCCGAAGCGATGAGAAAAACCTTAAAAAAGCCACCGTTATGCATATTGAATTGTATAAGCCTGCAATTTAATGAAGTAGGTGTTATGTAGTAGGCATCCGGAGGTAATTTTTCAATTAATAGCCGCAGAGTTTACTCACCCGGTCTACGCTTCGCTGGACCACCCTCTCTGCGCTGCGCGCAAAGAGGGTTAAGAAAAGTTTCAAAAAAACAAACACAAATATTCTTCCCCCTCTTTGCACGCAGCGCAGAGAGGGTGACAAGCGCAGCGATGTCGGGGTGAGTAAATGCGCGTGCTGCTTTTGTAAAATTATGATCTCAATCAGCCATACCTTACAAGTATTATCTACTTTTAGCCATTCACCTCAAATCAACCTAAAAAAATGAAATTAAAATACCTGCTTTTATCGGCAAGTCTGCTAACCACGCTTAGTGCCATCGCCCAAAAGCAAACCAAAACAGATACCGTTTTCTTTGAAGATTTCAGCAAACCGGCCCTCGACAGAAGCAAATGGAACGTTGAAATAACCGGCCATACCGTGAATGATGAACAGCAAGCTTATGTTGATTCAGCAGCGACAATTTATATGGTTGATGGCAAAGCAGAAGGTGCCGTAAACGGAGCATTGGTGTTAAAAGCTTTATATCAACCCGGCTTTACCAGCAAAGAACAACGGAAATATGATTTTATATCCGGCCGTATCAATACCCGTGCTAAAATGGAGTTTACTTACGGCAGCGCCTCGGCCAGGATGAAAATGGCTGCCGGTGCCGGATTATGGCCTGCGTTTTGGGCATTAGGCAACGGCAAATGGCCCGATTGCGGCGAGATAGATATTATGGAAACCGTAGGCGATTCGAGCTGGGTGAGCCATGCATTGCACGGCCCCAATTATTTCGGGAATACCCCATTGGCAAAACGGGTATCTTTCCCTGCAGGTATTGATGTTACGCAATGGCATGTTTACACGGTTGATTGGTCGCGAGAGAGCCTTGTTTTTAAGGTTGATGGCAAAGTTACCTATACCGTTACCAAAGCTATGGTTGAAAAATATGGGCGCTGGGCTTTTGATAACAAAAAGTTCATCATCCTCAATTTCGCTTTAGGCGGAGGCTACCCTGGTGGAGTAAATAAAGTTACCAAACCATACCATGGGCTATCCGAAAGTACGGTGAATAAAATAAAAGCCGGGGATGCTAAAACCTATGTAGATTGGGTATTGGTAACTAAAACCGGGAATTAATATTGTTTACAACATTTGTAAAATAAAGGTTATTTAAATTTTACTTTCATAAAACACAAGTCAATTTTTATTGCCATATTTTTGAATTATCAATAAAACATCATCTACCCATGGCAATATTAACCGTTCAAATCCCCGATACGGAGATCCTCACGCTATCCAGCATAGTTGAGCAAATCTCAGGTACTATTATTAAAGTAACATCCGAAGACGACATACATGCAGGCGATTGCATTGTACATAAAGACGATATCTATATAAGAACTAAACTGGACGGCAATTTCACACACCGCCACCTCTGGAACGATTAAGCTTCAGGTAAATAGATCCGGTTTAAATCGCCATAAACAAAACAGGCCATGCTTTATCAGCATGGCCTATTTTGTTTATGGTATGTGTATTTAGTTTTGGATAATTACACGTTCGTGTACGCGAACTCTTTCTTCGTGGCGATGCCTGCGGCGCTCGCGGTATTCGGTAGAACAGCTTGTAAAGCCCATGGCTGCTAAAACCAGCAAAGCAATTGAGCGTGAAACGGTGGTTTTCATAACAAATAATTTATGTTTTAAATAGATATATAAAACACATTATTCATTTATCATGCCGAAACCATGTATCAACCAAGCAGTAATATCAATGTTACATTTATAAATATTTAATCAATAAAAGCGAAACATAACAAAGCTATCTAACGTTTAGCTATTATATTGTTTATCCAAACTAATAATAAACCTATCACTAAAAAAGCAATAAGCATAAAGCCCGAATTAATAATAACCTGCTGTATCCCAAATTTATCAATATCCATAAAAGGGTAAGGATACAAATGGCTTATAGCACCACGTATAAAAATATAAACTGAATAAATAAATGGCACCCATAACCAGTTTAAAGCCTGTTTCCATTTTAATACGGTTTTTGGTGCAAACAATAGCCAGCAAATAACAAACAACAACGGATCTACAGAGTGTAGCAGTTCGTCGGCCAGTTTAAATAATCCAACCGGTTGCCAAAGTTGCCGTAAAACCAGGTTATAGGTTAAACCAACAATGGTAATATAAAGTGTTATGCCGGCAAACACATGACTTTGCAAAAAGTAAACAGCCCCATTACTTTTTGGCTTTAACACAATAACACTCAAGCTAATGGCTGCGAGTAAGTTTATTAAAATAGTAAAATAACTAAAAAGCAAAACTAAAGTACCGCCAAGGCTTCGGCCTTGTGCAAGGTGTACCGGGATGGCAATGGCTATTTGCAATATTAAAGCAAACCATATAATACTAACAGTAGAGATTAGCAATAATAGCTTAAGCTTAGCCGTAATATTGTTTGATTGATGTTTATTCATAAGTGTAGATAGGTTATTGCTTTTAAAGCTAATATAAAATACACTAAAAATGCAAGTATTATAAACGGCATGAATAAACCACTAATTATAAGGCAACTGAATTTATTAATGTAACGTAAATTGAGTTATGAGGGGATATGTAAATGTACCACGATCCATTTACTGCAGAACTTGCAAAATCTGCGGTGCCCGCCCTGTGATTGCTTTGGCAGATGATATGGGGTATGTAATTAAATGCCCCAATAGCGAGAGCCATTACAAAACCCGCGCGGGATTAATTGACATAAGCGATTGGAACGATCACAACAATGAGTACGATTGCAGTACGCATGGCAAAGCTGATATGGCATTTCATTAAGCCTTTTGTGTAATTTATTTGTTTGTTAGCGTAAACGGCTATTTTAAACCTATATATTTAGGCTATTAAAACAACCAATTATACATGAAAACCTTTTTATTAATGCTGATGGCCTGTGGCATAATGCCACTGGTAAGCCACGCACAAACCGGAACAGACCTTGTACCCGTAGTTGATCATATTGCCATCACCACCAGCAACCTTAAAAAAAGCACCGAATTTTATACCAAAGTATTACACCTGAAAAAGGTGGATAACCCCTTTGCCGATACCGTACACCAATGGTACAGCCTTGGCAACAATGTTAAACTGCATGTAATACAAGCTGAGCGGAACGAAAAACAAGTTAAGGGCGTACACCTTTGCTTCACTGTTTCATCTGTAAAAGAATTTGCTAAAAACCTGGAAGCTATGAATATCCCGTACGGTAATTGGAAAGGTGATAGCAAAGAGCCTACTTTTAGGGGCGATGGTGTGTTGCAATTATATTTTCAGGATCCGGATGGGTATTGGATTGAAATAAACAGCCCGGCTAAAAAATAGCCAGGCCGCTAAACAATCAAAAACTAAAAAATTTGGGTGGGGCTTGAAACGCCTGCCTAAAAATCAATCGTCATGCTGAACTTGTTTCACTGTTGTCCGGGGAACTTTCGTTTCCTATCTAAAAACCTTTTTTAAGGCCTCAAAAAGGCCTTTTTTTATGCTGTTTTAAATGCAAGCCCCCTGTGTTTTTAAATTATTGAATCTCTTTTTAAAATCCGGCTGTCCGGTAAAAATTTAATCGAAACTAAGCTTTTCCTGCGGTTAGACCGTTTATGGTTGCGTTGTAGTGTTTCAAAAAGTTTTTAGTGTATAATATCGCAGCTATTTCGATACCGGCTGTCCGGTAAAACTTTTTGAAAAATCTTTCCCCGGACAACAGTGAAATAAATTCAGCATGACGATTTTTTATCAGTTTGTTTAATACTCCAACTCCTGGCACCGGATACCGGCTTTTTGCAGCAAGCTTTCAATGTAACGGGGCGAAACATCGCTGGCTTCGATGCGTAAAATGTTATCGCAATCGTCCAGATCAAAGTTCCATTGGGCTATAGCGGGTTCTTTGGTTAGTAAATTTTGAACCCGGCTCACCTGCCGTTTTTGGGTTACGCTTGTTGCAAATACCAGCACATCCATATTATGTTATTTTTCGGGGTAAGTAATTAGCTGAAAACTTAAGGCGGACAGCAAAAAGCTATTTATTCTTCGGCCTTTTTTTCTTCGTTTACAGGGCCGTTTCTGAAATCGTCCCAATCGCGACCGAACCTGCCTGCACCACGGCCTTTCCATCCGCACATGCGATCTTCCCATTGGGCACGGAATTTTTCACGATCTTCCGGGCTCATGTTTTTAAAACGCTCGGCCATACGGCCTCGCATCCATGGGGCACCACCTCCGCCGCCTTTAGGGCCTCCTTTACCAAAGCCAAACAGCAATTTGCACAAAACAAATATGCCCATGGCCTGCCAGTAAGTAATGGTGGTAACGTGTAATATATCGGGTAGTAAGCAGTTCCAAAGCTGCATCACAGCAAAGCTGACCACAGCAAGGCAGGCAATTATCCCAAGTGGGATAAAAATGAATCGCCTTTTATAAAAAAATGGTTTCATGTTATATAATGTCTTAATTTTTTAATATTCTGAAATTTCGAGGTAGAGTTGGGCAAGCCTTTTACGCAGGTGTAGTACCGCGTAGCGCTTACGCGATACCAGTGTGTTTGTATTTACACCGGTACGTTTGGCAATTTCTTCGAAGGGGATATCTTCCAGTTCATGCCAAATAAATACTTGCTTTTGTTCGTCGGGTAACTCATCCAGCGCAAAAAATAACTGCTCCCAAAAAAGGTTGCGCAAATACTCGGTTTCGGGAGTAGTGGCTTCGGTGAGGAGTATGGCTTTAAAGTCCGGTGCTTCATCGTCATAATCTTCACTATCGCCCAGCATATCATCAATCAGGGTTTCCTTCTTTTTTTTATGCTTGTCAGTTATTTTATTCCGGGCCACCCGGTATAGCCAGGCGCTGGTTTGTTCAATCGGTTCAGAGTTGATAACGGCGCTAAACTGGTACCAAACATCCTGTAGTATATCTTCGGCGTCGGCATCGTTTTTTACCCTCCGGCGAATAAATCCCAACAGGCTTTTACCATACGCAGCAATAGTTTGTATGATGTGGCTGTTTTTGTCCTGGGGCATTATCGCTGTTGTCAATTTCTTATCCGTTTAAAGATAAAGACGATTATGGTTTTAAAACATTTTAATTTTTTTTAAAAAATTTCTATCAGCCTGAAAAAAGCCATCCTTCACTATAGATACCAATATCATTAGTTGAAAAACAATAGTCAACCAAAACGATGTTTAAACACCATAAATACACTTTTGTCGAATTAAATTCATTTTAAATAAAAATACTTGAATTTAATTCATTTAATATCGAATATTACTGTATGATCAACGAGCAAGAAATCATTTTAGATAAAACCGACCTGCACATCCTCCGCCTAATGCAGGAAAACGCCCGGATCTCCAATGCCGACCTGGCCCGCGAGCTTGGCATGGCACCCTCCGGCATATTGGAGCGCGTAAAAAAACTGGAACAAAAAAACGTGATCCAACAATATACCACCCGCATAAACCCGGTGGCCCTGCAACAAAAATTGGTGGCCTTTATTTTTATGAAAGCTGCCGATGGCCCCGGAAGCGAAGCAACATCCCGCGAACTGGCTAAAATACCGGAAGTGCAGGAGGTACATTGTATTGCCGGCGACGACTGCTATCTTGTTAAGGTACGTACTTACGATTCGGCATCACTCATGAGCCTGATCCGTACCTATTTCAGCAAGATCCCCAATATTTTGAGCACCCGCACCACCATAGTGCTCGAAACCGTGAAAGAACAACAACAATTGGTTATACCCGAAAAATAATTACATCATGACACCTGCCGTAAAAAAATCCGCATCCCCCTTATTGGTTGTTTTAGCCTTCGCTACTGTTTATATTGTATGGGGCTCCACCTACTTTTTTATTAAGATAGCCGTGGCCGGTTTTCCACCACTGCTATTAGGCGCGCTCCGCTTTTTTACGGCAGGGCTGCTATTAATGATCTGGTGTGCTATTAAGGGCGAAAAGATCTTCGTGCCGCGAAACATACTGCACGCAGCGGTAAGCGGATTTTTATTGTTGGTAATAGGTAATGGAGTAGTGATTTGGGTAGAACAAACTTTGCCAAGTGCTATGGTGGCTATTATGGTGACCTCGCCGCCAATTTGGTTTGTGCTATTAGATAAACCAAACTGGGGAACCAACTTCAGAAGTAAAAGCACTATTGCCGGTTTATTAATTGGTTTTGTAGGCGTGATACTCCTTTTTAGCGAACAGATTGAAAGCATGGTCGGAACATCCGCCGGTCCATCAAAATTAGCGGGGATGCTACTATTGGTTTTCGGAACATTGGGCTGGGCGTCGGGTTCGCTGTATTCAAAGCATTATAATAACAAAGGATCCGGAACCGTAAACACAGCCTGGCAAATGCTCGCTGCCGGGGCATTCTTTATTCCCGCAAGCTTTTTAACTAACGAAACGCAAGCTGTTCATTGGGATGCTATACCTGCTCAAAGCTGGTATGCTTTAGCCTATTTGATAGTATTTGGATCGATAGCCGCGTTTAGTGCTTATGTGTGGTTATTGCAGGTTAGGTCGGCTACACAGGTGGGTACTTATGCATATGTTAACCCGGTGATTGCGGTGTTGCTTGGGGTAATTTTTGCGGGGGAGCACGTTAGTTTGATACAGGTAGTGGGCTTGTTTGTGATTTTGGGAAGTGTATTGCTGATCAATCTTTCAAAGTATAGAAAGGCGAAGGAAGTTGATGAGAAGGTGGCAGTGGCTGAATAAGATTTCTCTTAACCCGTAATATTAAAAAAAGCTGTTCGAAGTCTCCGACTTCGAATTGACTAAGCCTGGAGTTTGTAACTCCAGGCTTAGTTATCATTTTCTTTTTGCTTTAGGGAGTTGCAAACTCCACGCATAGTCGTCCGAAGTCAGAGACTTCGGACAGCGATTTATTCTATTTCCATAGATTTTCGACATCAATCTTCACTCCCTTACCGTTTTTAATATCTTCCCTACTCCGCAATATTTTATTAACAAATTCCGGGTTATATGATGGCCTATCTCGTTCCTCTTCAGCTTCGACATTGTCAGCAGAGATTGATGAGATAACAAATGAATTTTCGGCTTGCAATTTTGTTTTTCTCATTTTCCTCAATTCTCCCACTTCCCAAACTCAAAATACTTGCTGATGCTGATACTGATCTTACTCCCCACCGGGTATTTCTTTCTATCGTGATTAAGCACCCTTAAAGTGATGCCTTCTTTCTCAACAATCAATTCCTCAAAAAAACCTTTAAACAATACCATTTTCACCAGCCATTTACTGCCGAGTGTGCTGATCTTCACATGCTCGGCATAAATAACTACTACACTGCGCTTACTTTTTATACCGCAGGTTTTTGCCTGCGCCGATGTTAAGCGGGTGCAGCTGGCCAATATCTGCGCAGTGTACATTAGTTTGGGCGAGTGGTAAAGTTCTTCGGGGCTTCCGTTCTCCACTATCTCTCCTTCTTTCAACACGATCAACTCATCGGCCATTGATAAGATCTCGGCCGGATCGTGCGATACCAGGACTACCGTTACGCCCCATGTTTGTACTATATATCGGATATCATGCTGCAACCCTTCGCGGTAAGTAGCATCTACCTGGTTAAAAGGCTCATCTAACAGTAATACCTCGGGGCGACTTATTAACGCTTTGGCAATGGTTACACGCTGCTTTTCACCACCGCTTAGTTTACCAAATGGCATTTCCCGCAAATCGTAAATATTGAGCAGATGTAAAGCCTCGGTAACCCGTTGTATGGATTGGCTTTGATCTTCGGGAGATAGGCCTTCGTTTATGGTATCCCATACCGAAGTTCGCGGATCAAGATCGGTATTGTGTTGCGCCACCATACGCATAGCTTTATGCGCGTGCTGAATGCCTTTGTCTCTACTTAAAACCCTTTCCTCCTTGAAAAACACATCACCATGATCAGGTTCCAACGTGCCGTACATCAGGTTGAGCAAAGTAGTTTTCCCGCTACCGCTTTCGCCCACTATAGCCGTTATTTTACTTTTGGGAATAAATATGGTGATGTTATTAACGCCTGAAGATTTATCGCCAAAAAAGTTTTTGGTGACGGAGATGGTTTCCAATATCAGGTCGTCAGTCATGCAGTGTTATTTAATTATAGAGGCTACTAAGCGTTATTTCTAATTTCCGTTAGGGACTTCTAATCTATAAAAAAGTTAAAAGCAAAAAAATTTAATCTACCAACACACTAATTAACATCCTCAAAAAACAATTGCGCTTAAACTTTATTAATGTTAGTAAACCAATACAACCTGCCATGAACAAGCTTTTAGGGATAATATTAATTATAGTAGGCGCAGTTATGCTCATCTGGACCGGCTTCACCTACACTAAAAAGGAAAAGATCATTGATGCCGGCCCAATCCAGGTATCGGCCGATAGAGAAAAAAGCGTTAACTGGCCACCTTATTTAGGCGGCGTGCTGG
Source organism: Mucilaginibacter sp. CAU 1740 (assembly GCF_039839285.1). Taxonomy (NCBI): domain Bacteria; kingdom Pseudomonadati; phylum Bacteroidota; class Sphingobacteriia; order Sphingobacteriales; family Sphingobacteriaceae; genus Mucilaginibacter; species Mucilaginibacter sp. CAU 1740. Next base: position 38,521 of record NZ_JBDOQS010000018.1, read on the forward strand.
TTTTAGGTGGCATAGTGATAGTTGCTACTTCAAAAAAATAACGGCGCTATTTATCATCAACAGCTTTTAGCACGCTGATATCTTTACCGGCTAATAGCTGCTGATAATTGATTAACTGAAATTTCTTATTGATCATAGCTGCAAACTCGGGCGAGAGCAAGGCGTTTAGCTCGGTTTGGCGGTGGATACTGGTTAGCGGCTTGCCATCTTTCGAGTTCATCATGTTGCTGTTCATATCTACCAGCACATCCATTTCGGGGCTTGGCGTAGCGGTATGCAACACCATCAAGTTAGGTTTATCAGGATTTAATTTGCTGATGTAATTTAAAAACGCATCCTTTTTAGTGGCTATAGGTTCGCCCCACATTTCTTTATAAGTTTCGCCAAAGTAGGTTACGCTGCTTAGGGGTGATATAGCCAGATGATATTTATGGGCAAGCTTTTCGGTAAGCGCGCGCAATTCGGGGGTTGAAAGCATAATACCCATATGCGGATCGATATACGTTATCTTCAATCCCGACCCTATCGCCCTTTCAATTTGTGCCGATAGTTCGGTTTCTATTTCGCTTACTTTATAAGCGTTTTTGCCGAATGCCCTGGTTGACTGTGGGAAGTAACCGTTCGAATCTACCAGGCTTGGCACCGCAGTGCGACCAGTAACCGGGCCCCAGCGATAGTTTTTCCATTCGGAGGTTAGGGTTAAATGTACGCCTACACTAACATTTGGATATTGCTTTAAGATCTCTACAGCTTCCTGGTACCAGGGGCAGGCAAATTGTACAGATGCTGAAAGTGGCATGCCCGTCTTCGCTGCTTTTAACATCGCCATATTAACAGAATGGTTCATGCCGATATCATCAAGCCTGATCAGTAATTTGGGTAAGTTGTTGTTTTGCTGAGCCGATAACTTGCCTGCACAAGCTATCATTATCAAGATAATAAAATGTGCGAATATCTTTCTCATGGCATTTATATATAGGATAAACCGTTTTAGTTACTTAAAACAGCTAAATTTGGCGTTTATATGGTCAGTTTTTTTCAATCGTAAATATCTTATAATGAGCGCTAATAAGGATATAAAAAGTAAACATCACAGCATATTGTTACATAATGTCGCGGCCATCTTTACAACCTGTATGTTTATTTATATCTTAGAGCGTTAATCATCTACCAAATTAATGCTACCTACCTTATCATATGCATTGAGGCATACGCTAAAAGCAATACAATTTAAACTTCAAAGCATAATGAAAAACTAATGCGCGTTTGGCGAGCTTATAAAGCTACTATAAATAAAAACTGCTCGGGCAACAACGAACAACTTCATGGTTTACCTTATTGGAGTAATAAGTTGTTTGCCACCATGATGACTTATTTATTCCCCTTTTTTGTTTTAGCGCTTATACCTGGTGTTTACATGAGTGTTATAAGCGGTTTATATGTACTTGCCGGTTTTGACGTGTTTGTGTTTTTTGCTATAGCCGCTGCAGCTTTAGTCCCCGGTATTAGTATCACAGCGCGCAAATCGTGGCTTATTGGCTTGCTTTACCTGCTGGCTATAGTTTTATTGTTTTATTTAGGATGGTATGGCCCGGGGATGATCTACCTGTTATCGCTCACCATTTTTTGTCTGCTTGTTTTTCATGGCGAACATCCCTTCTGTACCGTTTACATGAATATTGGGATAAGTGTTGTTGTGGCTATTTGCATCCATTTTAACTTGCTTAAAAACGGCATCAGTACACAATACACATTAGGATCGTGGATAGCAGTTTCATCAAACCTTATCATTTTAAGCGCGGTAATAGCTATACTGCTGCCTAAACTATTTAATGGCTTACAACAGAGTAATGATCGCTATGAAATTGTTGCCGATGCTACTAACGATACTATTTGGGATTGGGACCTGATCAATAACACCATCTTATACAACTATGGTATAAACCTCATTTTTGGCTACACCCTTAACACTGTAACCGAGGCGCAAACCTGGTGGATAGATAAACTTCATCCCGACGACAGGGAAACTGTTAACCACCAGCTTAGCTGGGCCTTTGAAAACCATGGTATCCACCTGCAACTCAGCTATCGATTTTTATGTGCCGATGGTACTTACAAACATGTATTTGACCGGGCCATTATTGTACGAAATAATGACGGAAAGCCTATCAGGATGATTGGCGCTATGCAGGATATTACCCGCCAAAAACAAGAGGAGCAATGGCTAAAACTTACCGAATCGGCATTAAAGTATGCTACCGAGGCGGTTGTAATTGTTGAAGCCGGTGCAAGTAATGATCAGCAGCGCAAAATTGTTTATGTAAATGAGGCTTTTACACACATTACCGGTTTTGAGCAAAAAGAGGTGATAGGCTTATCTACCGACTTGCTCTGGGGCTTTAACTATCCCCTGGCAAACCATAGCGAACTATTTAACACATTTGAGCGCAACACATCATTTGAAGTTGAACTGATAAACTATAAAAAAAGCGGAGAAACTTATTGGAGCAGCAAATCGATATCTCCGGTTAAGGATAGCAACGGCCATATAACGCATTGGATCTCGATTGAGCGTGATATTACCCAATTAAAAACATACGTGAGCGCTATCGAAAAGCAAAACATTCAGCTAAAGGAAATAGCCTGGACACAGGCACACATAGTGCGCACCCCCGTAGCGCGCATAATGGGACTGGCCGATTTGTTGGAAAACCAACTTGATGAACAGGAAGAAAATGCTGAACTGGCAAAACTAATAACCGCATCCGCCCAAGAACTCGACCAGGTAATAAGGGAAATCATTCAGAAATCTGAATAGGTGAAAGGTGAAAGGTGAAAGGTGAAAGGTGAAAGGTGAAAGGTGAAAGGTGAAAGGTGAAAGGTGAAATACTTCTGAAGCCATAGGCTTCAGAAGTATTTCACAAAGATATTTACTCTAATAACAACGCGTCGTCATCGTCGGTAAGGTTAAGCTGTATGGTATCATTACCCGCTATACCTTCAATGCTGCCCCTGATATGGGCGGCACTTAATAATACTTTATCCAGTTGTTTTTCGCGGGCCTTCCAGAGTTTTTCCATGGCATCACGTTCGCGCTGGATGGATTGGCGCATGCTCATGTAACCCTCGCGGATGGCTTTCCATTGTTCAGAAAACTCTGTGCTGGTAAGGTAATCATACAACAGATGCATTTTATCGCCTTTATTATCCTGCGATTTGGCCAGGTTTGATAGTTTCATTACCCCATCGCGTAAGATGTAGGATACAGCCTTTACCTCATCAAAACTGCAGATCCACACACCATCGCGTTCGCCAAAGCAATCCATGCCTTTGGGGTAGCATTGGGTAACTATTACGGCTACATCAACACCCATACTACGCATATCCTTTTTCAGCTTTTCGATCCAATCCATCGAGAAGGCATTGGTACGCTTACTTTCGTAAATAATGCGGCCGCATTCCTGCCCAAACTGGTTGCGCACAGTTTGCACACAATCGGCACCGCGTACCCCCTTCCCTACCTCGCTGATCACATCGAAAGGGAAATAGTTGCGTAACAATTCTTCCAAAATAAGTTCCTGGGCTTCGCCTTGTAATTGCATAGAGCCTTGCTCGGCTTTGCGCTTCATCTCATCGGCCAGTTTTTTCTGATCGTCAAGCTGTTTTTCAAGCTCTTTAACTTTTAACTGGTATTCGGTATCTTTTATGCTATGGCGCTCAGCTTCCTGCTTACGGATCTGGTCGGTTAGCTCATTGCGCTGTTCGTGTAACTTACGTTGCATAGCCAATTCCATCTCCTCTTCCTTTTGTTTCAGCTGATTTTCACGCTGCATAAAATCCAGCTCTTTTTGGCGGGATTGCTTTAGTTTCTCTTCGGTTTCGGTAGCAGAATTTTTTAGCAGCACCAACTGGTTTTCAAAATCCTCGCTTATTGTTTTGCGCAGGTTATCTTCAAGTGTTTGCTGTAGCTGTTTTTTCTCATTACTAAGCCTTTGCTCAAAAGCCGCCTGTTGCTGACGCTCTTTGCTTAAAAACTCCTCATCTTTTTTCTTGTATTCCTCTTCCTTTTGGCGGGTGTACTCCATCATTTTAACCCGGAGTTCTTTTTTATACTCCTCGGCCATTACCTCTTCTATCGGAAAACCATAACCACAACTTGGGCACTTAACTTCTGTAGCCATATATTATTAAAAACCGAAAAAATCCGGCTTATCAAAGATAGGAATTTTCGGGTTTAGGGCTTCACTCTGATACAGGTTAACATTATTGTAACAAAATGAAACTATGATGATAACAATTTATTGCAAATGCCGTTTTAAATACCGAAGTTTATAAAATGCAGATATTGAGGATAGGTAAGGTAATGTGGAGCCATGATTATGATCTGGCTACGCTTGGATTGGCTAACGAGGCCGGTGCCCTGTTCGCTTTTACACCGCCTACACATCATTATAACGGCGAGATCATCCTCACCCCTAAAAGCATTGTGCTTGATGGCGATAGCTACGAGCATATCCCCCTAGATAGCTTAGAACAAATATATTTGGGCTTTGATGAGTTTTATAAACGTAGCATGGTACGCAACGCCGGTATGTTTTGGCAGCCGCTAAGGTTGCGCTACCGCATTAAAGATGACCTTATAACGCTTTACTTAATTATTGACCACACCCTGTTTGGTGCCAAAAACCAGTTATGGTTTAATGTACTTAAACAGTTGCTATCAAGATAAATTCACCACTCTTTTCGAGGCCTATTTCCAGGCAATCTTCTTTTAACTTCCTCATTTACTTATTCCTGCACAGGGTAAAAATACCTTATACCGGGTATTTCAGGCTACAAAATAACGCTGCATATTTGGATGTAGCAAATTACTGCTCCCACCACTTATCATTATTATGAAAAAGCTTAGCTTACTAAGGTTGTTTTCGTGCTTGCCTTTAATTGCCATCATCATACCCGATGTTACCGAAGCAATGATCAATCGCGATTTTAAATTGCCTTTTTTCCACATCATAACAGGTGCAGCGCTTATCGCCATGATCATTACCTGCACTTTGATTATCCGTTACTTAAAAAAACAGCAGGTGCAATACCAGCATTCATAAATAAAAGACCATTCCCTACACCCTTTCACTATAAAAACAAAAGCGGTCCGGGTTATCCGGGCCGCTTTATGCTTATATATATTTCCTTAATTATTTGGCTTTGCCAAATTCGCCGTTAGCTTTGATGGCTACTTCGTCGCTTACTACAGCGTTACCGAATTTTGAACCAAAGTTAAAATCAGAACGTTTGATAACACCGGTTAACTGGAAACCAGCATCATCAGCTTTGCTCATTGGGTTTTGGATAGTACCACGGTACCATAAATCAAACGAAGCTGGTTTAGTAACACCGTGTAAAGTTAAGTTACCGGTAAGTTTGTAGTGTTTATCTGATGTTTTAGTGATACCAGTGCTTGTAAAAGTAATGGTTGGGAAAGCAGCTACATCAAAAAAATCAGGGCTTGAAAGGTGTTTGTCGCGGTTATCGTTATCAGTGCTTACAGAAGCAGTTTGAATGCTGATCTGGAATTTAGCATCGCTAAAATCAGGTTTTGCAGCAGTGATGGTTGCATCGTAGTTTTTGAAGATACCGTCAACGTCAGATACCAATAAGTGGGTTACGGTAAATTTAACGTTTGAGTGTGCTTTGTCTACAGTCCAGGTAGTTTGTGCTGATGCTGCTGTGTAAGTAAATGCTGCGGCTAACAGGATAAGAATCTTTTTCATTGTTTTAATTTTTTATTTCTTTTTTGTTTTTGATTTATGGCTCAAAAGTAGATAAATGATCGATACTTCAAAAAAATAAATGTTTAAACATCTACTTTATTAAAATCGGATGACAATATACTACTATTTTACTGGGAATTTTTAAGTCATCAAAAATTTCAACCCTAATTTGAGCAAGGGTTGCACTTGATATGAAAAGAGTTAGCCTGATATGATATTAGTTCATAGAAATATCCGGTTGAAAAACCATGATCACAGCAAGCGCTATTATTAATACAAACGAGATAGTTAAAAGAATATCTACCAGCAACTTTTGGTTTTCGGGTTTCATATTACTATTGTTTAAAACAGTAAAGCCGCAGGTAAGCTAATGAGTTAGTATGTTTTAAAAACGAGAGGTTTTGATGATTATTATCTGAAGTAATAAAAAAGAGCCGGATGTTATTTTTTTAAAACCTAAAACAAACACGCGTGTTATTTTATTATAATTGAGATTTTTTAAATCGAAGTAATTATGTGAGATAGCCGGGTTTAATGCCCGGCTATCTGTTTTTCGGATTACCTCATCTTTTATGAAATTGCCCCGAAAAAAAGTCATCAACCTTTTTATTAAACTCGTCGGCGTGTTCAACCAGGGTACCGTGGCCAGAATCGGGCAGGATCCAGAGATAAGCACCTCTGATATTCTCGGCTATTTGAACGGTATGCGTAGTAACAATCAGATCATGATCGCCCGCAATGATGAGCGAGGGGCATTTTATTGAGCTTAAAGCCGAAAGCTTAATATTGGGCTCTTTATAATCAAGCATAAAAACCTTGCGGTCGTTTTTCTCTTTATCAGTCACGAATTTACTATCCTTCTTATCAGCATACTCCTTCTCCATATCTTTCCATAACGAAGGAATCAGCGCGGTAGAATCAGGCCAGAGGTTAGCTCCCGTTGATGCCAGCGCTTTTACTTTTTCGGGATGGCGCATGGCCATAACCAGGGCATTAATGCCACCATCGCTCCAGCCAATTACATAAGCCGAATCGATATGCATAACATCAAGCAACGCCGCAAAATCATCTGCCATCATCTCGAATGTAAGTGAATCTCGCCCATCTGTTGATTTGCCATGCGCGCGGCTATCAACAGCAATCACTTTATATTTTTTGGCAAAGTATGGGATATTTTTTTCGAAGGCATTGATACTCCCCCCATTTCCGTGAATCATTAAAAGGGGCTTACCTGTGCCATATACCTCGGTATAAAGTTTTACGCCGCGCACATTATAATATTTACCTGCCGCGGGGTTATCACCATAAATTATCCCTTTTTGTTGGCTGCAGGCTACTAATGCCTGGCATATCAGCATCAATAAAAACATTCTTTTCAGCATCATAATTGGCTTGGATTTTAAGTTTTTTAAATATACACAGATAATGTGAACACCGTAAAACTCCCCTGTTTATACATTCATTTTTAAACATCACTGTAAATCAAACATGTAGTATATTTGCGCGCTTAAATAAAAACACTTTTAAACTATCTGCGTAAAACAATATCATAACTATAACTATTATAGAATGAATTGTTTATAAAACCGCATACAAAATTATTCGATGCCTGCTACCCACCTTAAAAACAATAAGATACCCTTACTACTTTGTTTTTCTATCTGCCTGCTTACCAACGCGTATTGTTTTGCGCAACAAAATAGTTCAACTTCAAACCATTTCAGGTTTAAAACCGTGATCATTGATGCCGGGCATGGTGGTAAAGATCCGGGATCGCATGGGGCGTATTCTAAAGAAAAAAATGTATCCCTCAGCATTGCCAAAAGGCTGCGCGATGCTATAAACGATGAGCTGGGCAATGTTAAGGTAGTGATGACCCGCAGCACAGATGTTTTTGTTGAATTACATAAACGCGCCGATATTGCTAATGATAACCATGGCAACCTGTTTATCTCCATTCACTGTAACTCATCACCTCAACATAAAGGTACATCGCGCGGAACGTTACTTTTAGTGTACGGTTTTCACCGCAGCCAGGAGCAGCGCGAGGCTTTGCGCGAAAACGCTTCGATATTTATTGAAAAGGACTACAAGGAAAAATATAACGGCTATGGCGATGATGCAGCCCTGAACACTATAGTACTAAACGCCTTTCAGCAAAAATACCGCAAGCAAAGTATCCAGTTTGGCGATCTGGTTGACTACCAGTTTCGTAAAGCTAACGGCCGCCATAGCCTTGGCGTGAAAGAACAGGGTGTGCTTGTACTTGCCCAAAGCGGCATGCCCGCTGTTTTGGTTGAAACGGGTTTTATCAACAACCCGGCCGATGAAGAGTACCTAAACTCGGCCAGCGGTCAAAATGAAATTGTACGATCAATTATTAACGCGCTTAAGCAATACAAAAACAATTTGGAGGGCAATTAATCCGCGGTTGGGTCGGGCTTTTAATATCTCGTATTATTATAGCTATTAAAAAAGGTATTAATCAAGCAAAAGATTGAACGACAGCCTATTTATTAAATTGTACTTATTGTGTTATTTATTTTATAAAAGGCTTAAATAAAACTTCAATAACGTCAAACTATCGTTCATATTACCTGATTTCCATCGAATAAAAATTTATTTTTTATTTATCATTTAAAACAGATTTTGACAAAATATGCTTTGTGTTTTGCCGTTTCAAGGGCTCAACAAAACCAAAACACAAATGAAAAAAATCCTTGTTTTAATCCCTGCATTTTTATTGGCTTATCAAATTTCAAAAGCCCAAACCGAAAAAGGCTCTCAAACGTTGGGCCTCAATCTTCAATTTTCGCATCAGCAATCAACAACAGCCGGTGCGGCGCCAGGGCTTAGTTCGTATGACATTAATACGAAATCAACCAATTATTCCTTTGGCCCTGTGTACAGTTATTTTATTGCAGATAAGCTGGACATTGGAATAAGCCCATATTTTGCCTATAACAAATTTGACACCAAGTACACAACTCCAGAGCTTACTGGCAATAACCAGATTATGAAACAATATGGTGCAAATATTTTTTTAAGAAAGTATTTTATGTTTGCCGATAAACTGGGCCTGCGCGCCGGACCTTATTTAGGCTATTTCCGCTATCATAATCAAATAATAAATGAGGGAATTCAGCCAAGTGGCCCAGCCAACTCAAATAATTATTTAGCAGGAGCCAATGCCGATCTTGTTTTTTACCCTACCAAAAAACTTGGTTTCTCTGCTTCACTTGCTAATGTTAATTATCAACACTCTGTACAAAAAGATGGTTCGACAAAATCAGGTGATGGAGATAATTTCAACGCAAGTTTCGTTAACAACGGTTTAGCGATTTCTGTTTTCTATGTATTTGGAGGTAAGTAAATAGCATTAAATTAAGGCAGAAGCAATCTTCTGCCTTAATTATTTATTTAACCCGGTGTATGATAAAACCGTTATGCACCGTTTCCATCCCTATTTTAGGATAATATTCCATTGCTGCAGGTGCCGAAAGTAGTAGTAGCATGGTTTCATCGCCTATAGCATCTTTGGTTAACTGAACCAATTTTTTGCCTACCCCCTCTTTTTGATAATCTTTAGTAACAGCCAGATCCGAAAGGTAGCAGCTGTAGCAATAATCAGTAAGGGCGCGGGATACGCCTACCAGTTTTTCGCCGTCCCAGGCGGTTACTACCAGGTTTGAATTTTGATACATTTTAGCAATGCGTTCCGCATCATGCGTTGGCCGTTTTAAACCGGCCGAATCATATAGTTCAATAATTTGTTGTGCCGATGGTATGGTGCCGGTTTGGTAAGTTATATTCATGTTGTGTTGATTGATCTATCGTCAAAAATAGTTTAGGGCGATATTTTTGATATGCTCCAGAATTAAAAAAGTGGATAGTCCAAAGGCTCTGCAATTTAAAGTACGCATCTTTTACAAACAATCCTATTTATAAACTTGTACCTTTATAAGTAAACCAATCATAATCAAACATTTTACCATCCCAACTATGGCACCTGTACAAAAAACATCGCGCAGAGATTTTATCCGTAATGCATCATTAGGTATTGGGGCGCTGGCGCTAAGCCCCGCGCTCGCGCAACTGGCAGCGGCAAAACCGGCCAAAAAATTGGGCATAGCGTTAGTTGGCCTGGGGTACTATTCTGGCGGGCAGCTTGCGCCGGCTTTGCAGCAAACTAAAAATTGCTACCTGGCAGGTATTGTAACCGGCACACCTGCAAAAGCCGCAGATTGGGCTAAAAAATATAACATCCCCGAAAAAAACATCTATAACTATCAAAATTTTGATGAGATAGCTAAAAATCCGGATATCGATATTGTGTACGTGGTACTGCCTGTGAGCATGCATAAAGAATACACCATAAGGGCAGCACAAGCCGGCAAACATGTGATATGCGAAAAACCGATGGCTTTAAATGCTGAGGACTGCAAGGCCATGATAGCTGCCTGCAAAAAGGCCAACCGGTTATTATCTATAGGTTACCGGCTGCATTTCGAACCGCATACCATCGAATTGATGCGCCTTGGTCAAAAGCAAGTTTACGGCAAGGTAAAAAGCATTGATACCGGTAATGGCTTTACCTACGGCGGCGACCCTAACGCCTGGCGATTAAAAAAAGCACTGGCTGGTGGCGGCGGATTGATGGATATGGGGATCTACTCCATCCAGGGATCGAGATATACGCTGGGGCAAGAACCAATAGCCGTTAAAGCCACCCAGGAAAAAACCAAACCCGAGTTGTTCAAAGAAGTTGATGAAACTGTTTTTTGGGAACTACAATTTCCCGGACGACAAAAAGTAACAGGCAAATCAAGCTATAACCACGATTGGAGCTATCTTAAAGCCGAAGCAGAAAAAGGAAACTTTGAACTTGGCCCGGCCTTTGGATATGGAGGTATTGATGGGAAAGTAAATGGCACACCCATGCAATTTCCGCAAATAACCCAGCAAGCCGCGCAAATGGATGATTTTGCTTTATGCGTTATACAAAACAAACAAAGCCGCGTACCCGGTGAGGAGGGCTTAAAAGATATGCTTGTTGTTGATGCCATTTATCGTAGCCTTGACAGCGGTAAATGGGAAAAGATAGGCTGATAGGTTCAATCAAAAAGCCGCTTATACAAGCAGCTTTTTGATTACCATTTTTTAAATATCACAAACACCGCCAGTACTATCAAACCAAAACCTACCAGGTGGTTCCAGCCCAGCTTTTCGTTTTTAAAAAGTACGGTGGTAAATATCATAAAAACGGTTAGCGTAATAGCTTCCTGAATAGTTTTAAGCTCAACAAGCGAGAATGGGCCGCCGTTTTCTTTAAAGCCGCCCTCGTTGGCCGGCACCTGGAACAGGTATTCAAAAAATGCCAGTCCCCAGCTAATGAGTATAATAGCTATGAGGCTAAGGTTGCGCCCCCAATCATATTCTTTAAACTTAAGATGGCCATACCATGCAAAAGTCATGAAGGTATTGGATATAAACAGGAAACCGATAGTGCGTAAACCTCTCATTAAAAGCGTTATTGCTATTTGCCAAAATCAGCAAATCACGATAAAAAACGCAGTCGCCCTTATTTTGTTCGGATGTGGAGCAATTAAAACTTAAATACAAACTGCGCCCCCAACGAATACGATTTATAAACCGTTACATCATTAACATCATGATAACCGCTCGGCGTGAAGAAATTATACTTACCCTCAAGGCTCAGCCCTACGCTGCTACTTAACGGAAATATTATACCAACTTTAGGTGCAAGGTAAAGTGTTTGTACGCTTGCACTGCTTCCCCCTGCTTCGTTCCCATCAGCATCATAAGCCCACGCGTTCTGATGAATGTAATAAGCACCTGCATTAGCACCTGCAAACACCCTGAAATTATCAGAAACATCAAAATTGTAAACCTCGCTGGCATAAAGGGAATAAACCGAAAACTTGGAAAGCCTGTATGAGCCTAATAGGTTATCGTCATCGTCAGTTATCGCTATCAAAGCATCTTTAGGTTGATAGGCATGATAGCCCAAACTAACAGATGTTGTCCAGTTATCCATAAAATGATAAACACTGAGATTAAAGTTTGGGGCAGCTTTGTAAAAATCCTGAATGCTACCACGGGGCACATCATACGCCGCGCCAACGCCTATAGCCCAACCATCGGTAAAGTTAACAGCGCCACTACCGCCACCGCCATAAGTTAAAGCCCTGTTTGATCTGTGCTGCGCTATAGCCGTATCAAAACAGCACATTACAATAATTATTAAAAGAAGAGCGCGAAAAAGTTTGGATTTTTTAAAGATATAGGGATACACCTTGCCTTTATAGTTTAAGTAATTGTGATTAGGGTTCATTTACCCGTAAAAATATAAAAAAAACAACACAAGCAAGTGTGTAAAGTAATTTCCGTTTCCAATAGCAGCAACAAAAAACCCGGCTCTTAACCGGGCAGTAGGTTACGGGGTACTAAACTATTATATAGGTTTATAAGTAATATCCGGGTTTTAAAATAAACGAGTGGTAATAGTTAAATGCCAGATGTGTTATTTAATTTATTGAGATAAGCTATGCGCAAAGTGCAAGCCGCTATGCAAACAAGTAAAAAGCATTCAATATAAATATGAACTGTGGGTATTACATGATATGACCCTATTAAAGCGGTAGAAACATCCGGAAGTAACAATCCAAACAAAGGAAAAGCGGCAAATATTCTGAAAACTATTAATTTCTCCATACTATTAGCGGTTAGGCACCGCAATATACAACTTTCAGGAATAAAAAGATAGATTTTATTTATAAAGCAATAAAAACTATCAAAAAAGTTAATAATTATGTTTGAAAACAGCTTGCAGTGAAGCCTTATCCTGCTAACCGGATAATTACGAAAGCTTACAATATTCTTCGATAGAACGGCCTATCTCCTGGAGCGGAATAAGATGATCGCCGAAACGATGTTCAACTATTTCCCAATAACCTTTAGTTAATCGGGTAATGGTATAAAACGATGCATAGTTAATTACACTAAATGTACTTTGGTTAACCGAGGGGATAACTTTATATGATCGTTTGTCAACTTGCAGTACAAAAGGTTCCATAACGCTGTTTACACAAAACTATCATGTATAACACAGATGTGCAAGCGTAATTTAACCCGTATTTTAACCCATTAAATTGCGTAGAAATACGCTGTTAAAAAGGCATTGCCCTTACCAGTTCAAGCACGTTTTGTTGTATGGCCGGGTCGTTTTCAATGATCTGTTCCAGCTCAACATCGTTTGATACATAAACTATTATGAAATTTTTATCCTGGTTCCAGAAGCTGCCGCTCATTACTACTTTACCATTATTTTTAAGGTTTTCATAATAATTGGCCCTTTGCGATAAACATTGGTGCGACTGCACGGTATTGCTATTTTCTTCAAAAAACAGCATCACATGATGCGGATCTTTATAAGCTGATGCGTGTACCATAGGTTTTATGTTTGTTTTTATAGTTAAATTTAATTTTTAGATAAACAGGTAACCTCCGTAAGGATATTACCAGGTGCGGTAAAATAAAAACCGAAGCCGCCGCGTAAGCTACCGGGAGCCTGCCCGGCTGCAAAACCACCGGCATTAAGGCGTTCGTAAACCTCGGTTACCGCGTTATGCGTATCAACCAAAAAGCCGATGTGAAACGCGCCGGGGTAAACATTATTTCCATCACGATTAAAAGTGTCGGCCATCAATACCAAAATAAAGCCATCTGCCCCTTCCAGTATGGCCATCATATTATTGCCTTTAACATCAATGGTTTTAAAATTGAAGTAAAGCTCAAAAAAAGCAGCGCTCGCACCTACATCGGTAACGGTTAAATTAATATGGTTAAGTTTTACGGTTGTGGTAGACATAATTTATGGCTTTAAGGCTTTTAATACCAATTTCAATGTTTTATCCATCAGCTTATCATCCAACGTAAAGCTGCTGTTTATATAGCTGTTGCCCTGCATATGGAATTTTATAAGCTGATACAAAGGGGCATAAGCAACCGACCAGTAAACTTCAAAAGGCAAGGGAACAAGCTGGCCTTTTTCTTCGGCATTGCGCATAAATTGCCCAAGTATGGCACCGAAATTATTAGTGAGCATCTGGCTTACCTTTTCATAAAAATTGGTGTAGCGCATTATCTCAATAAATTCCATATCGAGCGGGTGCTGCAGAAAGTAGTTGAGCCGGTTATCCCATTGCACTTTAAGGCCCTCGGCAAAATCCATTTGGGGCGAAAAGTTTTGAAGGCTAAAACCCATCATTTTATCTGCCACATCAATACAAAGCCGGGTGATCAGCTCCTCCTTATCCTTGTAATAGATATAAATGGTAGCAGGTGATACACCGGCAGCTTTGGCCAATTTATTAATGCCAAAGCCATCCAGGCCTTCCTTTACTATCATCTCTATCCCCTTTTGGCGGATCTGTTGTTCTTTATATTCGTCGCGTGGTCGCATATTGGCAACAAATATAAGTGAGCGTTCGTTTATTTAAAAACACAAATTGATTTGCTTTATCAATTTACGGTCAAAAAAATCAGGCTATGAGTTTGAAATAGGTAGCAATTATTACGCTGATCAAAACGATGAGCAATGTCCACACGCCGCGGTTTGATCCTTTCACAGCAGTACGATACTTAAGGATACTGAAAAAGCTATAAATAAGGCCGGTTACAGAAACAGCGGCACACACGCTTACAGCTATTTTATTATCAAGTACATAAACGCCTAATAACGGCATTGCTATAGCAATTGAAACAAGGAGACCATATTTTTCATACAAGCTGGTCTTTACGTTTAATGTGATAGGTTTTATTACAGTTAAAAGCTCCTCTACTTTTTGATAGTTTTCAATTTGTTTTGGGATACTTATTTTTTCGAAGGGATTATTACTGATCCCTTTAATTATAAAATTGCCGTTGGTTTTCTTTTCGATGGAGGTAATTTGATCCGCAGAAATATACAGATCATTTAACTTATCCTGTATCCTCTTAATACCCTGTTCGCTTATGATAATCATGTAACTCTCGTACAACTTTTTCCGTTTTTTTAATCCTCTGAATATTGAAAATGCAAACAGCGCTATCATAAAAACTATATATATGCTCCAGATCATCAAATCGCTTTTGGTGATATCCTGTAACATATAAAACGAAATCACTATTAACAAAACGGCTACTAAAGATGTCGACCTAATAATTGCTTTTTTTTGTAATGCAGGGTATTGAAGAATGTCGAGTTTAAATTGTAATGACTCCATTGATGTTGTATAAGATCTGAGGTTTTTCTGTCGACCAAAATAACTAAAAATCTATGTGAACAGCTAAAACAATTATTGGTAATAAACAGCTATTTTAACCACATGAACATTATTAAATCATTTGCAGTTTTTATCCTGGCGGGGCTTTGCGAAATTGGCGGCGGGTATTTGATCTGGCTTTGGCTAAAATCAGATAAACCGTTATGGTATAGCATAGCCGGAGGCATTATACTGACACTGTATGGCGTTGTTGCTACCTGGCAAAGCGCGGGTTTTGGCCGGGTTTACGCCGCCTACGGCGGCATTTTCATATTTATGGCTTTGGTTTGGGCCTGGAAAGTTGACGGTTTTAAACCCGACAAGTACGATGTTATAGGTGCTATTATAGCAATGATAGGTGCGTGCATCATTATTTTTACCCCCAGAGGCAAATAGCGCAATCTTCTTCCGTCTTAATTACTATTCCTGTCAGTAATATAATTTGCATCAATTCTACATCTTCTTAATCCATATTATAAAAAATTTTTTTTCGAACAAACAATTTTTCCAACCCTTTGTTCAGGCTTTGCTTTAACTAAAACTTTAAACACTGCGGGAATAACCTAAAACCTATTGTAAATTTCGGTGTTGTGCATTTAGTTTTAAATTTTATTTAAATTATAAAGAAATAAACAGTATCTTAGTATTATCATACTAAATGTTAATAATTATGGAAAAATTAATAATATTGAGAATGTTCTTTTGCTTCCCACTTTTTGGGCTCATCCTTCCGGATGCAGGTGTATTATTATCAAATAATGCCGGGCGTGTACCTGTAAGTCACATGATAATTGAGCTGGTTTTAATAGTTTGTATCTCGTTTTGCACTGCCGCTATTTTCTATAATAAAAGGCGCAATCAAAGTGCAAGCGATGGCACCAACGAAGCATCATTTTCGTGATCGTTATTTGATTTTTAAGACAAGCATATTTAGCTCCAATAATTGATAACGCTAAATATACTTGCCTTTTCTGTGGCTTCTACACCCCAACTATCCCCATCTTTCCAGGTATTCCTTATCTGTTTAAGTAGCTTTTACCGCGGTACGTTGTTTGCTATATCAATATTGGTTTTTTTGTTGATATTTGGTAAACCACTATTGGGTTCATGAAAAAAATTCTGCTTTTACTTTTCTTACCGCTGTATTCCTTTGCCCAAACGGCAGGCAGCTATATTCAAAATGGCAACGCGAAAGCTAATGCCCGCGACTATAAAGGCGCCATACAAGATTTTAGCCAGGCCATTGAGTTAAATAATAAAAATGCCGAGGCGTTTTATTACCGGGCAAATGCCTATGGCAATATCAAAGATTACAAAGCTGCCATTGCCGATTACAACCGGGCATTAGCCCTTAAACCCGATCTGGCGAACGCTTACCTTTATAAAGCAAATGCCGAAGCCGCTGTACAAGATTTTCAAACAGCAATTAAAGATTTTGACCACGCTATTGCCATCGGCCCAAAAACAGCCGATATGTACCATTACAGGGGCAATGCAAAAAGCAATATGAACGATTACGCCGGTGCCATAGCCGACTTTACTACCGCTCTGCAATTTACCCCCAATGATGCCGACCTATATAAATACCGCGGGCTTGCAAAAAACAATAAAGGCGATTTTAAAGAGGCCATTGCCGATTATAATGCAGCTATAAAATTAAGCCCCCGCAGCGCCGAAATTTATCAGTACATGGCAGGCACCAAGGCCAACATAAATGATTACAACGGCGCTATTGCCGATTACAATGCTTCAGTTGCCCTTAACCCTAATAATGCTGAGGCTTATTTTTACAAGGCGAACATAAAGGCCAAACTAAATGATTATAAAGGGGCCGTTGAAGATTATAAAAAAGCCGCAGCAATTAACCCCAATATTAAAAACCTTTTACTGTATATGGCCAACGCGCAAAACAGCATGGGCGATAGTAAAGGGGCGCTGGATTATTTTAACAAAACCATTGGTCAGTTCCCTAACAACGCCAACCTGTACGTTTACCGGGGCATTATAAAAAGCGACCAAAAAGATAACCAGGGAGCACTTGATGATTTTAATAAAGCTATAGCGCTTGGAGATAAAAACGGAGATACCTACCAAAGTCGCTCATTTTCGAAACTGGTTTTAGGCGATAATATGGGCGCCAAACTTGATGCCGATACAGCTATCCAACTAAACCCAAACAGCATAAGCGCATATATCAGCCTCAGCAAGGCAAAAATGGCAATGAAAGATACCGCCGGTGTAATTGCCGATCTGACCAAAGCCATTTCTCTAAACAGTAAAAGCGACGAGGCTTACCTGGCCCGTGGCGATGCCTACCGCGACCTTGGCGTGCCAACCGCAGCTATGAATGATTACAGCAAAGCTATCGCTATTAATCCTGCTTATACTTATGCCTTTCTGAACCGCGCTATCGAAAAAAATAAAATGGGCGATTACGTCGGTGCAGTGAAAGACCTTGAGAAACTAATAAGCCTCTCCCCTCAGCAACAAACAGGATATTTACGCTTAGGGAAGATCAATAACTTTTATAAATACACCAATAATGGCGTTCAGTTATTTACAACTGCTATAGCCTTAAATCCGGCCAATGCCAACTTTTACCTTCACCGTGGCGAAGCGCGCGCAGCAGCAGGAGATACAAAGGGCGCGTTGGTTGATTACAACACTGGAGCCACTAAAGATCCTAAAAACATTACTATACTTTTAAAACGCGCCATTGCGAAAACTACTATCGATGATAATAATGGAGCAATACTGGACCTGACCACAGCGCTTAAACTTGATTCCCTTTCAGATTCTACAGCCGTAGTTTGGCAAACCAGGGGTTTTGTAAAAGCGAAGCTTAAGGATTACAAAGGAGCGCTTACTGATCTTGACCACGCGGTTTCCATTTACTCAACCGATGAAACATTTTTAATAAGAGGAGACGTTAAGCTGGCCACAAAAGATTACGCCGGCGCGGCCGACGATTATCATAATGCCACTTACATGAATGATAAAAATGTAAAAGCATACGCACACAGCGGCATTGCAAAAGGCAATCTTAATGATGCCCAGGGCGTAAAAGATGATTTTGCAGCAGCGCTAAAACTCGAGCCGAATAATGCCGATATATTAGTTGACCGGGCCGTAGCAAAAATCAACCTTAAAGATCCTAACGGCGCTATTATCGACTGCAATACCGCTATTAGTATTGATTTAAAAAACAGCAGGGCTTATTTACAGCGAGGAATAGCGAAAGCTATTATTAACGATAAAACCGGCGGATGTGCGGATATGAATAAAGCATTGGCCATGGGATTAAAAGAGGCCGCGGAATCAATTAATAAGTATTGCAAATAAAACCTTTTGCCAACAGATTGCGTAATAGATAAATAACTATTAACTGATCGAATAAAAAACACTAAGCCCCGCAAGGGGCTTTTACATTTGGGCTAAAATTAACTGGCCTTACTTTCGGCTAAGGGCAGCTGCTCGCGCAACTCTTTAAGCTCAATTTCATAAGCGCGCATACGGGCCTGTAAAATATCAACTTCGGTACGCATCATTTGGATCTCGGTGATCAGCTTGGCCGACTCAGGTTTGTTGATCATTTTTTCGCCAGTACCAAGTATAAGCCACTCGGGCGAGTATTTAAGTTGAAAACAAAGTTTACGGATCAGGTAATAGCTTATATCCTGCTTTTTGTTGATCACTTTGCTAATAAAGCCCTGGTCAACACCAATAGCCCCTGCAAGCCCCAACTGACCGCCGTGTTCTTTCACAACAACCTTTAACCGTTTTATAATAGCTTCGTCAGACATATGTGACTGCAATAATAATCATTTTGTTTATCCACGCAATACATATTTATTTTATTGACAACCCCTTAAAAACAAAAAAGGTCAAATGCCCCAACAGCAAATGACCTAAAGTAAAACTAACCAACAAAAACTATATACAATTAATAAACTCGTGTGTTAATTACCTCGCTCCTGCTTTTTCAAGCAAATCGCTCAGTTTGTTATTATACGCCTGCAGGCTGATATGACCATTGTTATAATCATATGTTATTTGCCGCAGTTGCAATTCAATTTCACGTTTAACGTTTGCAGGCACATCCGTGTTATGGGTGCTTGCCGTTAGTACGGTATTTATTTCGCTAAGCTTTTGCCCCATCCTTTGCATCATTAGCAAAGGCTGCACATCATTTGTACTTTTAAGTAAAGTATTAACCCGTTTGCGTTGTTGTTTATCAAATTGTAAAATAAGAAACACTAACGCCGACCCTCCTACTAAAAAAATATAAAAATAGCTCATATAAAATACTCTATATCAAACACTCATTACACATTTTAATACGATAACGGGAATTATAAGGTTGCACAATAATTTAAACTTTTTTCAAAATATTTATTTAAACGAAAAACATTTTATAGCAATAATCAGGCGCACAAGTTTTTAAATACGTTAAAAAAGCCCACATTTGCATACTGTGCTTTTCCTAAACAGAAAAGCGTAAATATTTGTTAACAGCACTATGAAACCCGGCGACAAAGTAATTTGCATCAACGATAAGATAGATCCCGAAAAGATGGAGGAAATACGTCGCGATTTCGAGATCTGGATAACTAAAGATAAAGAATACACTATCCGCGAGATACTTGACAACAACGGCATAGTAACCGGTGTGCTGTTAGAAGAGGTGCATAACTTCCCAAAATTTTTCAAACTCATCAATCGCTTCCAGGAACCGGCCTTCGCGCAATGGCGTTTCCGCAAACTCAACTACGCCACTCAACCAGCCGAAGAATTGAACGAGGTTGAAGAGCTTGTTGAGCATGGTGTAAAAGAACGTGAACAGGTTAAGGTTAAATAATAGCGTTTACCGAAGCTTGCACAAATCACTTTTTTCAATTCATTAAACAGTACCTCTCGCCCGCAACTTGTTATTGATTAGTTATTTACTAATTAAAACCAAGGAAATGCAACCGTAAAAAAGCGCTTATTTAATTATGAATAAAATGCCATTTAGCATAATTAATTCCCATTAAAAATCATGATCCCCGGCAACACTTGTTTCAACAAGCTGGGTTAGCAACGCTTTCAAAACAGCCTCACGTGCCCACTGCTGCTCAACCGCCGAGGCATCATGTTTGTACCATTGTACCGGCGTATTGATCTCGATCCGGGCTTTGTAGGCGAAGTTTTTTGTTGGATGCAATTTTGTTCCTTCATAGCTGTTTAAGTTTTCTGTTTTAATAACGCGGGCAAAATCGCGGGTTCGGATATCCAATTGCAGGCATTCATCAATCGAGTTTTTAAAATCCTGCTTATCTTCCAACCAAAGGGTAAGCACCTCATCGGTAAGATCGTGCTCGGCTATTGTTATCCGGCTATAATCATAATCAACAGATATGATCATCCACCAAAGGTGGCTTTTTAGTTTTTGCGAAATTTTTATCATGGTATTTCTGTTTTGAATTGTTTATTTAATAAGGCATCTGCATTGTTACCTGTTAAAAGCAGGTATCCAGCCCGGCATATATTTTTGAATGGCCCGGATCTCATCTCTGTATTTATCGCAAGCCGCCTGGTAAGCCTTAAAGCGTAATACTGCTTCATTATCTTCTAAAACCTCGGCATTAATTTGCCCCGCTTCATTAATTGATTGTTGGCCAAGGGCCGAAAATGCGATGTACATGATATAAGGCTTATCGTTTATCTGTTAATATTATTTCTTTATTCTATGCCAACAATTCCTGTATTTTAAAAAGAGAAAATTCTTTATAATACTTATTGCAGATTTTGATTTTACAATAATTTAATCTACATTAGCAATCATCAATGAAACAAATATACAGAATAATCTTTATTTAAATCAAGAACAATCTTTAAAAACTTATTAACATGGAAGAAGGATCAAAACCCAATAAAATAAAAACCGTACGCCCGGAAACACTGGAGTTTATTATCCTATATACCCAATTAAAAGGAAAAGCATTTAGCGGCAACGCGCAACTTGCCGAAGTATTAGGATTCAATTCGGCCAGTTCTATTACCGAGATCATTAAGAGCCGCCAAAACATCGACCCAGAAAAACTCAGTATTTTTAAAGAAAAATACAAAGAATACATAACAGGCGAAAACAAAAAAGATATTTCTGAAAAAATCCCTGTAAAAAAACATCGCGAGGGGATCCCGATGTACGAAATTTCGGCAACTGCTTCGGGTGTTGAAGTTTATAACGATATTAATGATTCGCAGCCGGTTGGGCACATGAACTTTCCGGGCATTGAGGATTGCGATTTCGCTTTACCCGTTTGGGGCCATAGCATGTACCCTTATCTTGAAAATGGGTGCTGGGTTGCACTCAAGATTATTCACGACAAAAAGATACTGCCAGGCGAGGTATATTATATTGAATGGGGCGACTATCGAATGTACAAACGCCTATTGGCGGGCGATAACCCCGACGAGGTAATTGCCCACTCAGATAACACCACTGAAATGGTAGGCAACCGCTTAAAGTACGCTCCTTTCATCATTAAGGTAAATGATATCAAAAAGCTTTGCCTGGTTAAAGACATCCACAAAAAGCATAATCATTAAACTACCAACTACGCTATCATTAAAAGCAGGATTATGCCACATCCTGCTTTTTTATTACCCATAGGGCAAGTTTCTTTTTGCTATGATTAATATTTATTACAACATTTCTCAAAATCTACTGTTAATTACACAAAAAGGAGTGATTTTTTCACATATTGTAACAAGTTATTCATGAAGTTGTAACAATTCAACTCAAAATCAATTTCACTCCTAATAGTTGTAATAACAATCGTACCTTTATTTTTTGAAGGGAATAACAATTTAGCAATCGAAATTTGGTTGAATTTACCTGTAATTATTTAACCAAACCTTACTTGTAAACATAGTCACAAATGGAAAACGACGCCCTGCAATATGTTATTAATGAGTTAAGTGTAGGAAACTGGGCTCAGAACCTTGCGTTTTATACTTTAATATCGCTTTTAGGCTGGGTTATATCCGTACAGATAAAAACAAGTTCTCGCGAAAGCACAAAAAGACAGGCGGTATCTAAATAACTTTCCTTACTAAATTTCTTACAAACCACAAACTTTCATCAGTTAAACTTTATTTATTTTAGCGTATATTCACTTCATGCGCTATTATGATAATCCGCCTCGCTACAGTTAATGATATCCCGCAAATAATGGCTCTTATTACTGATGTAGTACCTGTAATGATAGCGGCGGGTAATTACCAATGGAACGAAAATTATCCTAACATAGCGGTTTTTACCGAAGATATTAAGCTTAACCAACTCTGGGTAGCCGAAATAGATAGTCAGATATCAGGTATATCTGCCATTACTACAGATCAGGACGATGAGTATGCTGATGCCGGGCTGGACATTGCCCAAACAGCTATTGTAACACACAGGCTTGCCGTAAATATTCACTACCAGGGCCTTGGCATTGCAGCCGCGCTTTTACAACAGGCCGAAACTGAAGCCATAAAAAGGGATATAAAAGTTTTACGGGTTGATACCAATACAGAAAATCAGGCCACCCAAAAATTATTTCCGAAATTGGGTTATACACTGGCAGGTGAGATCAGTTTAAAAAGAAAGCCAGGTTTACGGTTTTTATGTTATGAAAAAAGGCTTGCATAGTCTTTAATAATAAGCTTCAAAAAGGTTCAAAACTAAATCCAAAGCTTTATTTTCTCGTTTTAAGCAGTATTTTGTTGCCATAGCTACTATTTTTCTTAATAGTTATCAACAATAAACCATTTTATCAACACCCAGCTTCAGGTTTATTTCATATTGTATTATATTTATTTTAATTATAAACCGCCGGAAACCTCCCTTTCGGCATAATAAAGAGAAGAAGATGGATCCTGTTATGATGCTGGTAATTGTGGCTATTATTGCTGCCATACTTTTAGTTGAATTTAACAAACAACAAAACACCAAACACGCCGAAGGCAGCCACATATCTGCCGATGTGCAACAGCTATACCTGCTTAAAGCAGCCGAACATAAAATAGAGGTAATTGAAGATCTGCAAAAAAGCGGCAACACTATTAATAATACTATTCCAAATAACATTGAACAGGAACTGGCAAACCTTACCAAGGCCTTCGAAAAAGGGGATATTCCATTAAAAGAATTTAACCTTAAGCTTGATGGCTTGCTAAACAACCTGGGTAATACCTCGCTGGCACAGGCTTCTTAAACTACTGACAACATCAATTATCGGGCGGTACATTACTTTAAAAGTACCACATAACCAGATAAAGGTTTTTTACCGTCTTTCAGATCAATGGTATAATAATAAGTACCGGCCGGCAATACATACCCGTTAAACGAACCATTCCAGTTTTTGGCGTAACCTATCGAGTTAAAAATACCTGCTCCATACCGGTTATATACATTTACCTTGCAATTGGGGTAAGCCGCCAAGCCAGGAATACTCCAGGTATCATTAGCACCATCGCCATTAGGTGTGAAAGAGTTAGGCACAATCATTTGCTCAAGCACATTAACCTTAACACTGGCAGATACAGGGCAACCACCTATTGATGTTACAGTTAATGTATAAGTAGTAGTTTCGGTTGGCGATGCTATCGGATTTCTTATATCCGAACTATTTAACCCTACAGACGGCGACCAGTTATAGCTTGCTATATCACCTAACAAAGTTGGAGATAAAGTGATACTTGCTCCCTTTTTGATAGAAAGCTCGCCATTAAACGCTACTGTAGGCAACGCCAAAGTTTGAACAACAAATCCATCGCTTACTCCGGGGAGGGTACATTGAGCGGAGCTGCTTACCAAACATGTTAATACATCGCCACTTTTAAGGGTATTACTACTGTATTGGTAGCTATTTGAGCCTACATTTACCTGATTCAGTTGCCATTGATAAGTTAAACCGCTAACTGTATTAGGCGATACCTGCGCTGTAAATATCTGATCTATCCCCTCACAAACCGGATAAACAGACGGAGCGGAAATAGTAACTGCCACCGGAGTTTGAGGACTATATACCGGCGAAACAGGCAAAGAAGATACGGTTGGATGATTTGTACAATCGCTGGTATTGGTAAGCTTTACTGTTACCTTATCATCCACTGTTATTGTGGCAGGTGCTGTAAAAGTTGGGCCGGTTTTATTTTGGTCGATGTTATTGACAAACCAACGATAACCGGGGTTAATACCTTCGTTAACAGGCTTGGCTTTAAAACTAACAATTGGGCCGGGACATGCGTTTCCAACCTGCTCAACCGTTACTGATGGCGTTATTAAAGGTTTTACAACGCCGCTTACCGGCACGAAGAGATTGCTGGCCCCTGTGGATTGTAAAGTAACATTACCTGTAGGGTTCCCAATAGGCGCTGTCGCTGCCAAACGTACATAAACCGTAATTCCGTCACCGTCAGGCGGGAGCTGCAACTCGGCAAGTGGTATAACAAGGCTATTACTATAGCCGCTATTGGGAGATAATGACACTTCGAAATTTGTTGGAGCTGTTACTATTACATCATTGATAAGGTTAATTTCTGAAACAGAAAATTGTTGATAACCAACCGATGCCGAACCGACGCAAGCCGTAACGATGCCACTAACATCGCCCACTCCAATCTCTGGAGGTGCAACATCATTAACTTCGATGCTTAAAATAAATTTATCGCTTCCACCTGCGTTATAAGCAGTAATAGTATAATCTGTACGGGGCCATAACACGGTGGGGGTACCAGAAATGATGCCCGTACGCGGATCGAACGTTAAACCGGCCGGCAACGCTTTATCAATAGTATAACCGGTAGCGATAACCTGCTTAATAGCGTTTCTACCATATTCGGCCACATACAGGTTTCCATCCGGCCCCATTGTGATACCTTCCGGGCTACCAAAATAAACACCAGTACCAACCCCGCTATTTACACCATTAGGTCCACCACCCGCAATAGTTTTAACTTCTCCATCGGGCGAGATCCGGCGAATAGTTCCAAGGCCACTTTCGGTTACATATAAATTACCAGATGCATCTACGGTGATCCCTTGGGGCGATTGAAAGCCGGCCGATGTACCTATGCCGTCATTGCTGCTATATGTACCTTTTCCGGCTATGGTAGAAACGAAACCACTGGGCGTAATTTTACGGATCACAAAACCCGCCTGATCGGCTACATAAATATCCCCATCATTATCAACCGCTATGCCTGCAGGTTTATTAAATTCAGCAGCTCTTCCCTGCCCATCGGCGGTACCCGCAGTTGGCTGTCCGGCAATAGTATATACATAACCAACCGGTGAAATTTGACGAATGGCGTTATTTCCATCGGTTACATATAAATAATCATTTTTATCAATAGCGATCCCACTTGGGTTGATGATATTAGCCACGTTACCTGGCCCATCAGCCGTGCCACTTTGGTTGATACCGGCAAAAACTGTAATTATACCCGCAGGCGTAATTTTCAGGATATTGTGATTGCTATAATTAGCTACAAATAAATTACCGGCCCTATCTTTAACTACACCGCGCGGGTTGTTGAGCTTAGGCACATTAAACGGCGGCCCAGGCAAAGCATCAGTACCTATGGATGAAACTTGACCCGATGCGCTGATCATGCGGATGCCTCCCCCACTTTCGGCTATATATGTGTTCCCGCCGGCATCAATGCTTATGCCATAAGGCAACTTGAACTGCGCAGTAGATGCATCACCATTTACACTGCCAAACTGACCGGTACCGGCAATAACCTTAGTTTCGCCATAAATAGTAGCAGGCACAGCGCCACCGGTATTAGTCGGACTTAAAGGGGGAATAGCAATATTTTTAACGTAGGTATTGGGGGTGATATAAGTGATATCGGGCTTGGTAACTGCGGCAAAAGGAAACGAGGGACCAAAATTGCATGTTATTACTTTTATTGGGTGAGATACTTTTTTAAAGTCCCTGTTTTTAAACAACAGGCTGCCACCCTTTACCCCATCCGCAACAACGGGTCTGCCCGCGTTAAACACAGACATATTCGGCACCCGACCAAACGCAGCCACAGCGAAAAGCCAAAGTACTAATACCATGAGTACCGGTTTTAGTAATGAGCGCATAGGTTTAATTTTTATGCAAACTCAATTCACAGATCTGGCGATACGGGGTACGCGAATATCAAAGATCATTAAATTGGAGTAAGGTTGTGGTAACTTATTTAATTTCAGCAGGCTATCAAAAATTAATAAACATGCTAAATTAACTTCTTTTTTCAGCATTTTATAATCAAACCATATATTTTACATGACTTTAATTATATCGCCTTAAAACAAAAAAGCCGGACGATGCCGGCTAATATGTTCAAAAAAGAATAAGTCTTTTACTATTAGTTGCGCCTGAAGCCGCCTTTCGAGCCACCGCCATTATTAAAGCCTGGGCCTTTATCTTCAGCTACGTTAACAGTGATCCTGCGACCATAGTAACTTGCTCCGTTCATGCAACGGATTGCTTCTTTAGCTTCGTCTTCATTAACCATCTCCACAAAACCAAAACCCTTACTCTCTTTTGTTTCGCGATCTTTAATGATCCTGAGCGATTTAACAGGCCCAAAGTCACCAAAAACAGCTGTTAATTCGGCCTCATCTACTTCTAAAGGAAGACCTGCAATAAATACTTTCATCAATATTTTTAAAATTTATGCAAAGGTACAAAAAAAGAGGCAGATTAGCATTGAATCGAGATGTAATTGCTTGCAGATAATGGCTTTTTTACCATAATATTACGCAGAAACTACAGATTGGTGATAACGCAGCAGCGAAACAATTTACTATTTGAGTTGAAGTTCAAAACTACCCTCTACCCGGTAAAATGGAGAATCGGACTTATCATCCTTAGCTAAAAATGTAAAAAAAGTACCTTTAGCTATCATACTATCATGATTATAGTCGGCCATATCAATTTTACCAAAATCCTGCTGACTGGCATACTTAGTTAGCGTGTATTGCAGCAGGGGCTTTTTATCATCAATTTTAAATAAAAACTGGCTTCCGGCAACATCGCTGGTTGTTTTAACCGTTGCCAAACCTGATGAGCTTATCCCAAAACTCATGTTATGAGCTTTATTTATTGCAGTGATACCAAAGTACTTGCTATCACCATCATGTACGTTAATAAAAGCTATCGAATCTTTAACTGCATCAAATGTATAAGTCGAATCTTCTATGGTTACTTTTAATGTTCCCTTACCAGCCAGAAAATTACCAGGAGTGTTAATGATGTTTACTGCTGATACGCTATCCTTACTTGCGGTAGTTTTAGCCTCGTCTATATCCTTTACTTCCGAGTCTTTTTGACATGAAGACACAGCCACCGAAACGGATAACATCAGTAAAAAAAACCACTTGGTAAAGCTGTTACGGATCATAGGCTTATTGGTGCTTAAACATACAATAAATTATTACAAATTTCAGCAAATATGTTGATCAAAATAAATGTTTAACTTTTTTTAACCTTCACCTTACAAACAGCAATTTTCATGCTATAACACTTACATTCAAGCATAAAAATAACACTTTTACAAAAAATGTAAAAAATACATTTACACAGGTCGTTTTCCTGGCAAAATTTCCGAAAAATATATAAAATTAAAAATCAGGATTGGGCAGTTAACCGCTTATAAGCCAAATAGTCAGAGACACTATTAAAACACTTCGCCCACATTAATGAACAAGCCTTTTGACCCCTGCCTGCCAAAACCGTAATCAATAGCGATATTGGTTTTTGATACCTTGTTTAGTTTTACCCTTAAACCTGGACCAAAGCCTGGCTGTATCCCTTGCAAGGCGGTACCGGGGGCTGCCGAAAATGATTCGGCATTAACAAAAACCACTCCGCCAAGTAAACCGTTGCGGGTTAATTTAAAACGATATTCGCTTTCGAGATAAACCATTTGTGCCCCGCGAAAACGCCCCTGAATATACCCCCTTCCGGTAGTAAAACTTGGATCGTGACCGGTAGCTGGCAAATCGAGATATGCAGGCCTGCCATGAATAACCAACCAGTTGTACGACCAAAAGGCCAATACGTTATCAGAATGTTCCGGAAACCTGAAATACTTGCGCACATCAATAATTAACGAGCGCCAAGCCGTGGTACTGCCTAAAAAAGTAAAGTTATCACGATATTGCAGCGAACTATAAAATCCTTTTGAAGCATTGATAGGGTTATCCCTGCTATCGTACAGCGTACTGAAAGTAAATCCGGTAGAGATGGATTTATCAACAGGCCCGTATCGCTCATAGTCTGATACCTGGCCATTTAGCTGGCCTTTTTCGTACATGTTCCACCTGTCGTCAAAAATATAACCCAGCCCGGCGTAAAAATTGCCGGTTATGTTACGGAGTACTGTTTCATGGAAACGGAAAAAACTATAAACCAACGGATTTTCGTTTCCAATACTCGAATTACTGCCCAAACCAAAACTACTTTGCGGGTATTTGTAAAACCTGAAATCGCCAATAAAATTATACTTATCGTTTTTTGACCAGATGTTGGATTGTATGGGGACGATCACCTGCTTATTTTGTGTATAAGCCGGATTCACAGTAATGGTAGAGATACGGGTATTAGGCGCCATCCTAAAGATCACGTTGCCCGATACTGTACCAGCCAACCCCGTTTGCAAAGTATAACCAACCGCTGGTATTATGGAGATCACCGGTTTTGAAGTTACAGAATCAACCTTGCCAAGCTTTTTACTTTCGTGAAAAACCGAGCCAATAACATCAAAAAGATCTTTCTCAAAAGTGGTATCGGGATGGGTAACCAGTACGGTATCTTTATATTTAGTGTGCCCTATGGGGATATATCGCTTATCCTGGGCACGAGCGCCGAGGGCAACCAACAGGCCTGCGAAGATT
The DNA here is from genome assembly GCF_039839285.1 of Mucilaginibacter sp. CAU 1740. Taxonomy (NCBI): domain Bacteria; kingdom Pseudomonadati; phylum Bacteroidota; class Sphingobacteriia; order Sphingobacteriales; family Sphingobacteriaceae; genus Mucilaginibacter; species Mucilaginibacter sp. CAU 1740. The sequence goes on from NZ_JBDOQS010000018.1 coordinate 67,545, forward strand.
AAAACAATTAATTTATTAACACCCATTTATAATTACTTTTTGCAGGGGAGATCAAAGGTTTGCCGCTGCAATTATAAAATAATTATTGAAGTTATTTGTTTTAGTGTTTTTATTGCGCCTTAAGTCGCGGATCAAAAGTAAACTTACTTACACTACCTATGGTGATCTTTTCGTAATCGGGATGAACCGGGTTAAACAGGTAATTATATTCAAGATCAATAATTGCTGATGGTACTTTTAGTACAGCGGTTTCCATTTTACGCAACCAGGTATCGCCCAGCATTTGGGTTACCGGATAGTTAATTACCTTGTGCCAATCGGCATTAAGCTTTTGGAGTTTATCAATACCGATCTCAAAAACCGGCAAATCATCAGGCACATTAAATATGATAACCGAAAAATCGCCGGTGTACAAAGAAGTACCGGGCGTGTGAACCAATTTTTCCAAACATGATAAAGCCAGCGAACCGCCGGTATATACCATATACTGCCCTAACGAGTTCCAGCGGCCATCAATACCGGGGCCCTTCCTATCGTAGGCATACTTTGTTTGGCTTATTCGATAAACGTTCAAAAGATAGATGGATAGATTTATAAAAAGGATTACTGATTTAATCTAAATCAATAATTCACTAATTCGATAACTCACTAATTAATTTACGCAAGCACCCCGTAGTCAATACGGATAAGCTGGCTGATAACAATACTGATGCCGGTAATAGTATCGAGCAAATCATAAGGTACAGCATCAATGCCGGGGTTGTAATGCTTTAACCAGCTTTTAAACTCATCGTGCGAACCAAAGGTATCAAGCCCTTTATCAAAAAGTTCAAAAAGTTGGATAATGTGCTCACTAAGGCCCTGGTTTAAATCATGAGGGCTTTGCAAATGTTTACGCAAAGTTGGCTCAGTAATATGCAGCCATTTAGCTATATCACCTTGAGTAGCGCCTGTTACTTTTAACAGATCGGTGATAGAGTTTGAGCCTAAACCATTTTTAATAGCGCCCAATTTTGCCAAAGGCGATTTAAAATAGGTTTCATAAGGCACCAACAGATCATTAAAAACCTGCATTGGCGCATCTGTAAATACATATGGCTTTGGCTCGGCCTGCCCTGCTCTTAGTTGGGGGCCTGCATTACGGCTTTTGATTGCTTTACTCATATACAAATGTAAATATTTTCTATTTAAATAGAAAATATTTACATTTTGTTTTTGTCATTTCTTCCAATAATTACCTCAGGCTTATTTATAAGCTTTAAAATTTACCTGAAGCTATTTTGCCAAAAAAATTAGCATATGTAAAATAATTATCTTATCTTTGATCATTCCTTTATGCCGTTCGGCATTTTAAACATAATGAAACCAAATATCTTATCATGTAATGAAGCCGTTCAGGTTGATCGGCTCGTTAAAAAGTATTTTGTCCACATCCAGGGCGAATATCACATCGAACAAAAAACTGTAAAAACCGGAAAAGACCATGTAGAAACCATCGAACAAAAAGTTTGGGACCGCCCGCCAGAGCCGGTTACTATATCCGGTCTTGCTTTGGCGCTGGGCTTTAACAGCAGGCAACAATTTGAACAATACCTGCATAACGGGCAATTTGCTGATGTTGTGAAACAAGCCATGCTGCGTGTTGAAGCGGGTTATGAGGCAAATCTGCATCAAAACACAACAGGTGCCATGTTTGCCTTAAAAAGCATGGGTTGGAAAGAGAAGCCCGAACCGTCGCCAGCCGGCACCGAAACAGACAACGTATTGAAGGTAATGGTAGAGAATAGAGGCCCCGAACCCGCAGGCAACGAAAAAGATGTGACTTTATAGGTATATCCCCTATCGCTTAACCCTCGCTCATTAACACTAAACCTATGACCAATGAAACACCCATAACAGATGAACTATTTATAACATCCGCGGGCCTTACAGGCTCAATACTCTTCAGGCAAAATTATTTTTCGGAAGCGCATATCGTAGTAAATCAGGGCGGCACCAGCAGCGGCAAAACCTTCGCCATTGAGCAAGTACTATTTTGCCTCGCTGCCGAAAACCCTAAGCATATAGTTACCATAGTTGGGCAGGATATCCCAAACCTTAAAGCCGGTGCCCTGCGCGATGCCCTTACTATTTACAACAGCTCGGCAATATTACAAAGCAAGATCAAAAGCTATAATAAAACCGATAGGGTTTTCGAGTTTAAAAACGGTAGTAGTTGCTATCCTACAACAGGATGTAGCTAAACTTAAAGAGAAAAAAGGGATCTAAGTATCTGAAGATAAAGAGGTGTGGTGCCCAGAACGAGATTCGAACTCGTACATCCTTACGAATGCCACCCCCTCAAGATGGTGCGTCTACCAATTTCGCCACCTGGGCTTTTTAAAAGTGTTAGCCTTAAGTGTTCCTTAAGACTAACAACTTTGATTCCGGCGTGCCCGAAGAGAGACTCGAACTCTCAAGAGACAATTCTCAACGGCTTCTGAGACCGCAACGTTTACCAATTTCGCCATCCGGGCTTATCGTTTTATTAACAAGCGTGCAAATATAATCGTTTCCTTCAAAAAGCAAACTCAATAAATTAAAAAATCGGCGCTAAGTTGATTGTCGGCTTTGTAAACTATAACTTAGGCCTTGTAACTTACTTTATATCAAAGCCAATGAAAAAGGTCTTCTCTTTCAGTTTTAGCGTTTTTATTTTTTTGCTTTCGTTTTCAAGCACTTTAAATGCACAAACCATAACTATTTTACAGCAAGATAAGCCAACCAGTATTCGCGGCTTATCAGTTGTTGATGATAAAACAGCATGGATCAGCGGCAGCAAAGGACACATTGCCAAAACAAATGATGGTGGTAAAACCTGGGATTGGCAACAAATAAAAGGTTATGAAAAATCAGATTTTAGGGATATTGAGGCATTTAACGATAAAGAAGCTGTGATCATGAGTTCAGGCACGCCAGCCTACATACTTAAAACAACAGATGGCGGCAAAACCTGGCAGGAAAAATATCAAAAAACCGACACCACTTACTTTTTAGATGCTATGGACTTTGCCGACCACCTGCATGGTTACATTTTAGGCGATCCGATCAATAACAAATTTCTGCTACTTGAAACCAAAGATGGTGGCGAAACATGGGCAGAATCAGTAAATCCACCTGAAGCATTACCGGGCGAAGCATCGTTTGCTGCAAGCGGTACCTGCCTTCGTGTTCAAAAAGATGAGGGCATTTATATCGCTTCAGGAGGCAAAAGCAGTCGGCTTATCAGCCAGCAACCAGGAGCAAACCAATGGCAGTACTTAAATTTACCTGTTACACAAGGCAAAAGCAGCGAAGGCGCATTTTCTGTATCAATTACGCAAAACAAAAGCATTATTGTTGGCGGAGACTACGCGAACGATAAAAAAGTAGATTCAGTTGCCCTTATCCAAGCTTCAGCAAATAAGCCCGATTTCAAACTGGCAAAAAACGGTCCGCAGGGCTTTCAATCTTCTGTAGAGCACTTAGGAGGCAATACTTTTCTCTCAACCGGAACACCGGGTAGCAATATTACAACCGATGGCGGCACTACATGGAGGCAAATAGATACCACAAGTTTTAATGTTTGCATAAAAGCTAAACACGGAAAACTGGTTTTACTTGCCGGCAACGGAGGTAAAATAGCGATATTTAAAATGTAGTTTATTGTAAATTAATAGCTTAAAAAAAGCTTTACATTAATTTAAAAAATAGCTTGCAGGTAATTACAAAGAACCCTATATTTGCACCACTTTAAACGGAAACGGTAATCGAAACCAAGAAGTTTAAAGAATGATTCCGTAGCTCAGCCGGTAGAGCATAACACTTTTAATGTTGGGGTCCTGGGTTCGAATCCCAGCGGGATCACAAAACCCTTAAAAAGGTTTTATTTTACAACATTAGCTGCCCTTTAACAGCTTCGCCAAAAGCGAGAATTTAAAGAATGATTCCGTAGCTCAGCTGGTAGAGCATTACACTTTTAATGTAGTGGTCCTGGGTTCGAATCCCAGCGGGATCACCTCCAAAAACAAAAAGCAAATCAGAAATGGTTTGCTTTTTGTTTTATAGCAATTTGCTAAATTTTCAACCAGCGCAATCAGATCAACATCGTACAAAACAACAAAAGCGCCGCCAGAGATAGGTTATATCCCCGGCAACGCTTCAGTAAGTGATTCTATTTAAAAACTTACGCTACATCAAACCTATCCAGGTTCATCACCTTGGTCCAGGCTTTCACAAAATCCTTTACAAATTTTGTTTGCGCATCGGCGCTACCATAAACTTCGGCAATAGCCCTTAATTCGGAGTTTGATCCAAATACCAGGTCTGCTCGCGAAGCTGTCCATTTTACTTCACCGGTAGCACGGCTTGAGCCTTCGTATAACTCTTTATCTTCAGATATGGCTTTCCAGGCGGTGCCCATATCAAGCAGGTTTACAAAGAAATCGTTGGTGAGTACACCGGGGCGTGATGTAAATACCCCATCGGCAGAACCATCGAAGTTTGCATTTAAGGCACGCAACCCTCCTACCAGTACAGTTAGTTCAGGCCCTGTTAAGGTAAGTAGCTGCGCTTTATCAATCAGCAATTCTTCGGTAGATACAGAAGATTTAAACTTACGGTAATTACGGAAACCATCGGCCTGCGGCTCAAGGAACCCAACTGATTCTACATCTGTTTTCTCCTGTGAAGCATCTGTACGGCCGGCAGCGAATGGTACGCTAATATCCTGTCCGGCATCTTTTGCTGCTTTCTCAACCGCGGCACTACCTGCCAAAACGATCAGGTCGGCAATAGAGATTTTCTTACCATCTTGTTGCGCTCCGTTGAAATCATTCTGGATACCTTCCAGCACGCCAAGTACTTTTTGCAATTGCGATGGATTATTTACCTTCCAGTAACGTTGAGGGGCAAGGCGGATGCGTGCACCATTAGCACCACCACGTTTATCCGAACCGCGGAAAGTAGAAGCTGAAGCCCAGGCAGTAGAAACAAGTTCTGAAACGCTTAAGCTCGATCCTAATATTTTTCCTTTTAAAGCTGCGATATCGCTTTCATCAACCAGTTTATGATCAACCGCTGGGATTGGATCTTGCCACAACAGTTCTTCGGCCGGAACATCGGCACCAAGATAAAGAACACGAGGACCAAGGTCGCGGTGGGTTAATTTGAACCAGGCCCTTGCAAAAGCATCAGCAAACTCATCGGCGTTTTCCAGAAAACGGCGTGATATTTTTTCATATACCGGATCAAACCTTAATGAAAGATCGGTAGTAAGCATAGTTGGCGCATGTTTTTTTGAAGCGTCGTAAGCATCTGGAATAATATCGCCCGCGTTTTTAGCCACCCATTGATGTGCGCCGGCAGGGCTTTTAGTCAGTTCCCATTCAAAAGCAAAAAGGTTTTCGAAAAAGTTGTTGCTCCATTGGGTTGGGGTTGTGGTCCAGGTTACTTCCAGGCCGCTGGTAATGGTATCAGCACCTTTACCGCTTCCAAAACTGTTTTTCCAGCCGAGACCTTGCAGTTCCAAATCAACTGCTTCCGGTTCTTTACCTACATTAGTAGCTGGCGCAGCACCATGGGTTTTACCAAAGCTATGTCCGCCTGCAATTAAGGCAACGGTTTCTTCATCATTCATTGCCATGCGGGCAAAAGTATCACGGATATCTTTAGCTGCCGCGATTGGATCAGGGTTGCCATCCGGACCTTCAGGATTTACATAGATCAGGCCCATTTGCACCGCCGCAAGTGGTTTTTCCAAATTACGCGAGTGAATATCTCCATCCGCATCATCGTCAGACACCAACACACCATGATTTTCTTTTACACCGGGCGAACCGTGTGCGTAACGTAAGTCACCACCTAACCAGGTTCTTTCATTTCCCCAATACACATCCTCCTGCGGCTCCCAAACATCGGCACGGCCACCGGCAAAACCAAATGTTTTAAAACCCATCGATTCAAGAGCCACATTACCGGTAAGGATCAGCAGATCGGCCCATGAAATTTTATTACCATATTTTTGTTTGATAGGCCAAAGTAAGCGACGAGCTTTATCCAAACTTACGTTATCCGGCCAGCTGTTAAGCGGCGCAAAACGCTGCTGACCGGCTCCTGCCCCACCCCTGCCATCAGTAACACGGTAAGTACCGGCACTATGCCATGCCATACGCACAAACAGCGGACCGTAATGGCCAAAATCAGCCGGCCACCAATCTTGCGAGTCGGTCATCAACGCATGAAGATCTGTTTTTACAGCCTCAAGGTCAAGCGATTTAAAAGCCTCAGCATAGTTAAAACCTTCGTCCATTGGGTCGGACAGTGATGAGTGCTGGCGCAAGATATTCAGTTTTAACTGATTTGGCCACCAATCACGGTTGCGGGTTCCGCCGCCGCCGGTATTATGCTTTAACGTGCCATTGTGAAACGGGCATTTGCTGATGTCGTTTGATTCGTTTTCCATGTTTTTTATAAGTTTTGGTATTGGATTATTACAGGTATTCTGCCTGATTTTTTATAAAATTAGGAGATAGGAAGTTATAATCACAATCGATTAATTCTATAATTCTATAGCCAAAACCTATTACAGCGCGGTCAATTCATCAATTCGAACACGCCACTTTTACAGATTATTCAAACCCTATAAGGAATTACCGAAATATTTTCATCGATACTTACGATCTGTTAAAAAGATGATATTTTCAACAAATAAAGGATGAGAAAAATCTTTAATTTAAAACGAATAACGAGACATAAAAATCATCATAATTTAACATAAAAAAGCCCAACGCCGGGGATATGCTTACGGTGTTGGGCAAAAATCCATAAGGTATTACTTATAATACAGCTACCGGCTCTTTCTCTTTTCTATTCAATATGGCTTGCAGCAATACAGATATCATAACCAGCGCCAAGCCTCCGTAAAAGGAAATGTTTAGCTGTCTCGATTCATGAAACAACACAATAGCAATCACAATACTGTAAACCGGCTCAAGATTAAAGGTAAGGTTAACGGAAAAAGCAGATAGTTTTTTCAGCGTCTCGGCTACTAAAATGTAAAGGGCTACGGTGCAAAACAGAGATAACAATATTAGGTAAACCAGATCAGTTGAACCAGGAACAATAGTTTTTACCGGGAAGAAATAAAGAAACACCGGCAACATAACCGTTAAACCTATACTACCCGAAAACATCTGGTACATATTAATAACTGCTACATCGTACTTTTTAACCAATCGCTCGTTTACAAGAGTATATGAAGATGCGAGAAACGATGATATCACTCCTAATAAAATCCCCGTACGGAACGAGGTATCAAAATGAAATATTAAACCAACACCCGCAAGGGTAACAGCGCTTAAAAAAAGTTCGGTCCAGTTAAAAGGCCGCTTATTGAATATTGGTCCGGTTAGGGCGGTAAAGAAACTTGTTAAGCAATAACAAACTACCCCTACAGATACATTTGAGTATTTGATACTGGCATAAAAAAACACCCAGTGAAACCCTATCAATAAACCCGCTTTAGCCATAGCCCATACATCGGCTATTGGATACCTGAAGTTTGTTCTTTTAACCAGTACATATATTAACAGGAACAGAAAGGAAAACCCGGTACGGTACCAGGTAAGTAAATATTCGTTTAATGAGATCAACCTGCCGAAAACACCGGTAAAGCCGGCCAACAAAACTGCAATATGTAGTATAATGAATGTCTTTTTCATTTTTGCTAATGCTATAAAGAGTGGTATGCATGCGTGCATCCCATCAGTAAAAATTAATATTTATTAGGAAACCTGATAGAAGAACCGTAGTTGAAATACGGTGGCGGAGCTTATGAGTAAAAAGCTGGTGGCGAATCGTTAAAAAAGGATTCGGACGCAAGAAAAGCCTGCTTAACGGGAATAGGGTATCCCCAGGTGCTATGTTTTAAACTTGCTGTCATTTTGTTGTGCAGCAAATATATAAAACTGATTTAAGTATGCAATAAAAAATAAAAGCACGCAAAACCGCTAAGCTTATTCAAAGCGGTTTGCGTGCTTTTATCTTTATGGCTTAAATATTACCCTCTTACCCTCGCCATGGGCATTGAATTCCGGGGCGTACATGCATTGGATACTGGTTATCCCTGTTGAGAAATTGCCTGGCTGTGCAACCCTCAACTCATATTCAAATACATAAGTTCCTTTACTAAGTTGGCTGATAAAAAAGTTTGTTGCTACATCTTTGGTTACCTGATAATACCACAAACCATCCTGGTATTTATAATCCGATAGTGCGCTAACCGGTTCCGTCCCAGCCGGGCGAAGGTCTTTCAATTGCACATATTCATAATCACGACCAGCTTTCAGGTATACTACTACTTTAAGCAGATCGCCGGTTTTGGGTTGATGTGCAGCATCTACTTCCTGCAATACCGGGCCGGCATCAGTTTGTTTTTTGATGAAGTATTTTCGTTCAAGCTGGATATCTGTTTTCGATGGTGTGATCTTACCCATTTGCTCCAGGTACTGCCAATACACAGCGCCGTAGCTTATGGATGAGCTATTATTCTTCACCTCAACTTTACCCATTTCGGGTTTTATTTGTTCGTCGGTCCAATTTGTTTTGATATAACCTGTACCGGCTTCGGCTTTTGTACCGGGTTTCAAATCAGAAAGTAGCTTGCCATCTATTTTTATTTCGGATGATGGCTGTGGTTTCAACCAGTTTTCTTGTTTTAATAGCAGCGCGTAAACAGCGGCGGCCGTTGCTTTGGTGGTTTTCCAGTTATTGGTTTGCTTGTTGCGCATCAGCCAGATCTTCATTTCTTCAACCAATTTGGCATTTCCACCAACTTCGGTAAACAGTTCGATCATTAAACTCTGCGTTTCAATAGGCGATTGGTACCAGTAATAGCCTAACAGGTTTTTGCCCCAATACATTCCCATCTCATCGGATTGTTGGGCCGTTTCCATCAGCGATTTAACGATAGCTTTAGCAACCGGCAGTTTACCGTTACGTGCCATAGTGAGGGCTATCATACCTTGCTGATAAATATTTTGCGTTACCCACTGATCTTCGGCGCGTTTTAAATAGTTATTAAACACCGCTTTCATTTCAGCATCTAAGGACTTACCTGTAAAATAACTACGCACATACCAGGCGTGTACTTCATCGGCACCAATATCACGCGACTCATATTTTTTCTGCTTTTTGGCTTCTTTGTCTTCCTTTAATAGTTGCCCGTCCATGTAAGCAAGGACTTTATTACCTATAACCGCCAGGTCTTTACTATCCTTTGCCGATGCTATGTTTAAATGAACTAATTGTCCTATCCCCTCTAAAACGTGGCGGGTTATGTATTCGTCGGCATAATTGCCCCCAAACCATGGGAAGGCACCATTTGGTAGTTGTTTTTGCTTCAGCTTATCCAGGTTAGCCTTCATTTCATAACTCATTTTATTGAGATCAAAAAGCTGGGCAATCCTTTTCTTTTGTTCCGATTCGCCTATTGCCGACTGTAGCCATGGGGTTTCTTCAAGAAGTGTAGCTTTTAATTCCTGGTTCCTTTCGAGATTGGAGAGCAACTCTTTACTGTCGCCATCTTTCCAGCGGTCAAACACCTGTTTGATCACCGGCATTTTGGCTATCAGATCGGTACTTAAGCTATTAGCATAATAACGACTGAATAACTGCTCTGAACATTCGTAAGGAAACTCCATCATATAAGGAATAGCCTGCACGGCATACCAGGCCGGATTTTGGGTGTATTCGAGTGTAAGCGTTTTATTTTGCAGAGTAGTACTGTTTTGATTGATGAGCTTCTCGAAATTAAATGTTTTAGTTTGGCCTGCCCTTACCCTCACAGGCATACTTTCGGTTACCAGCATCCTGTTTGGCAAAACCGGGATCGTATTCTCTTCACCATCGGTAAACTTGCCGGCATCCGCGGTAAGGCGATATGTTAATGCATCTAACCCGGCAGGGATCACCAGTTTGAAGGAAACAGACTTAGTTGATGAACCATCTATTTCAAACTTCTGCTGTGCATCAGCCTTGTTTATTAATAATGATACTGGTTGCATATTAATGGCATTAAAAAGCTGTAAATCAACCTTTCCTTTCAACTGTTCGGTTGTAAGGTTTGCCAAACGGGCCGAAACGGCAACCGTATCGCCTTCCCTTAAAAAACGGGGCATATTAGCATTAATGCTCAATTGTTTTTGGGTAACAACTTCGGCCTCGGTATAGCCAAACTGCAATTGTTTATTATGTGCAAATGCCCGGAACTTCCACTTAGTAAGCGCCTCTGGAATAGTGAATTCAATTAACACCTCCCCTTTTTCATCAGTACGAAGCTGGGGGTAAAAGAAAGCGGTTTCGTTAAAGTTTTTGCGTGGGACTATTGGTTTGGAAAACAATTCAACACGTCGCAAAAAGTCTTCTTTATCATACATCATACCCGGTTTAGTTCGTATTTCCCGCATTATTACTTTGTTAGGACCATTGCCCATGAATCCATACGATTTTCTCGATTGATCTACAGCAGGAGGAGCGAAAGCCATATCCGCTGCTACTACTGTTTGCACATCGCTATTCCCTACCGGTTCATTAATCCTGATTTCGTTGGTAACATCGGCCGCCATAAAATCTTTTCCGTTCGTTCTTATCCGCGTTGGCTTTTTAAAGCTCATTTGTACATACCCATTTACAGGCGGACTCATATACCTGGTTGGTAAAAGCTTACTGCTAAAAACCAGGGTAGAGCTTTTTGGAACTTTGATTTTATAATACCCGAACGAATTAGACAACGTACTGATATCCGATCCCTTAATTGTAATTTTAACCCCAGGCAAAGGTGCGTTATAACCATCAATAACCCTACCCGTTACAACATAGCCATTTTTAATAAGTGCCGCGTTCCGGATAAAGCCGGCTTCAATCTGTTTATCTTTTGCAAGTTTTTTTTGATGTTCTTTTACAGATTCGAGATAGGTATTGTATCCATAATTTTCGCCTCCAAAATAACTATAGTCAAACCAGTTAAGAGTTTCATAATTAAAGCTCAAAACAGGCTCACTGTAATATAAATTATTTCTAAAAGCAGATGTATAAACAGCCCTTACAAAATTGAAATAGACACTCCAGTTAAAATAATCAGGATTATACCCATATTTCGGCAACTGCTGATTCCAGCTCTGTGGAAGGGCTACATCATCAAGCGAGGCATCGTACATGCCGGCCAGCAGTTCGGCTTGTTCTTTTTCGTTACCTGGTGCTGATACCTGTAATTTCCATTGTTCTTTTTCGCCGGGTTGCAGCTTGTTTCTGAACGTAAGCAAGCGGATATTAAGCGCTTGGGTACTATCTTTTATATTGATATGTTTATATAACGTGTATAAGCGATTATCATTCAACATTAAAAACTGTACGGTAAAGTTATTTTTAGCCGTTGCAGGTACAGATATTTTTAAGTGCTGCTGATGAGTTCCTCCCACCGTAAGCCATTGAGCCGACAGCATCTTAGCACCCTCGTATTGCTCAACCAGGATGCGCGATTCCCTACTTATGCCTAACCAAAATTCGGCCGCTTCGCCTGCTTTATTTACATCGCTGTTAATGTTAGTTATCCAGCTATCCAAATCTGTAGCTTGCCCAACATCAGCATTAAGCTTAATAAAATAGGTTTGCGAGGTGGTATCACCTTTACTGCTTTTGGCGTTTATAACCAGTTTATAAACCCCGGTAAGTTGTTGTTTTAACGCGGCCAAATTAAGCTGACTACCTATAGAATCGCTCACATTAACATCTGCATCAATAACCGTTTTATTTATCGGCCAGGTTTTACTATCGTCTTCATTTTTATAAGCATATCCGTTAAAAGCCTGTTTAAACTCCGCGGCACTCATCAGGTACTGATCAGGGATATCCCATAATCGTTTTTTGAATGTTCCGACAGGTTGGGCCAAAGAATAAACTTTTATATTCAACACGCCGCTTTGCGGTTCGCCGTTTATATTGGTTAATTTTATGGGAATCTCGGTTTTATCCCTTGTAGATAACTGTTCTGGCACTGTCACATCCAGATCCAACACATTATTGCTTACTTTAACTACAGTGTTGGCCGATCGGGTTTCGCCGCTGCCATCCGTTACATCGGCGGCGATACTGTAGCTGTACATATCAGGAAGTTTCCCATCGCCCGGCAAAGCTTTAAAAGCAAGCGTAAATTCGCCGTTATCACTGGTTTTAATGGTATCCGATGCAATTTCGGCTTCTCGATCATCTCCATTAAAATCGGTGTTTCTCGTTCTTAAATAATACGGACGATAGATCATCATCCGCTTAACATGATAAGCAACTTTAGCACCTGAAAGGCCATAACCAGAAAAAGCCGTCACCTTCCCTTTTACACGAACCGAGTCATTAAACCGGTAAACTTCCTTCACCGGCGAAAACGATACCAGGAAGGTTGGTCGCTTATATTCCTCCACACGGATTAATGCGCCGCCATGATCTGTAGTCAGGAACATTAGCCCACCAAGCGTTTGTTGAGGGATAATAAACGAACCAGCTACGGTACCGTATTCGTTAGTCTTGATATTAACACTGTCCAGTTTTTGCCTGTTAGCGTCAACCAAGCTAACATTAACCTGCTTATTGGGCACAATGCTGCTTTTATTATTAAAAGTACTTATCTGTAGTGCTTTAAAATAAATTGTTTGTCCGGGACGATATATCTGCCTGTCGGTAAACAACATGGTATGTTCAATAGGTTCTGCTTTGGGTTGAGAGGTTTCAAATGCTTCGTTCACATAATTATTTTTACCTGTTAATTTATCCATCCCAGCGGAAAGCTCTACTGTATAGTAACTCCCCCGGCATGTGAAAGTAAATTTGCCCCCGGCATCGGATACGCCGTTACTAATGGCATTTTTTAGCACCTTTCCTTTATCATTAAAAGTGTTGTATACATTAACGTTAACACCTTTTAGCGGCGCGCCACTGTCACGGTCCAACACTATCACTTCTTTTACTCCATCGGGCCGTTGCCGGGTTACATAGGCAAGTCCACTTACTTTAAACCTTACCAGGCCGGCTAACGGCGATTGCTTTGGCAAAGCATCATCAATCATTAAAATATAATTGCCGGGCTGTAATGGTGCTATTTTAAATTCTGTTCTATGGCTGCGGTAATCATTTACTTCGGGTAACTGCAGTTCGCCGCTTTCAACGGGTTTTAATTTGGTTATGATATCAAATGTTTCTTTTCTAAGCCTGATATCTTCTCCTTCGTCCAGCTCCCCGTCTATTTTAAGCTGGCCCATCAAATCGTTAGTAAGGTTATAAACTGCGAATTTTGTTTTTTTCAAATTCCCATATTCCAAACTGACCAAGAGTGGTTTACCGGGAGCCGATATATTTTCAATCTGGGCCGATAAAACTTTTGTTTCTATTTGTTTGATATAAACCGCCGCGTTTTTTCCGCTGATGCTATTAGGAAAAGCGTCTTTTGCTTTTTCATAATAACCACGAGCAACAACCAGGCTATCAATTTGCTGGTAATAGAGGCCTATATGCACCAAAGCTTCGGCGCTTATTGGTTTAGTTGCATAATTAGCTGCTATATTTTTTAAAGCTTGCAGATATAGTGAATCCACTTTTTCTAATTTCGAATTTCCATACAAAAAGCCAAGCCGTTGCATTTCGAGATCGGCAAGCGCTTCCTGATCGTTTTGGTTCAGATGATAAGCAGTAGCCTGTTGCAGGTATTTAATTCCCTGGTACCAGATTGAGGCAGTATCAGTAGTTTTGACCCTTACATTGATAAATGAACGAGCATCTGCAAAAAAAGCGACATCATTTAGCGAAAAAGGCAATTTGGGCTTGATCAGATTTGGCTCATCGCTTAAAAAAAAGTTAAACGCCCGCTGCACCAAAAAGTCGTAAAGTGTTGGTCGCAAATAGCGAATACTTTTATCTCCTTTTAACACGCCATCCAGTATGCCTATGGGCGTTTCCTGCTCCCTTTTAACATCAGCAAGCGAAAGATTGTACAAGCGCGAAGCTTCGGCAATGATGGATTGCAGGTCCCATTTGGTATAGTCATCGCCCTGCTTTTCAAGATGACTTCGTTGCCTGAATTGATACCGGTTTTGCTGATAATAATTCCAATACATTTCGGCCAGCATAGATTGCAACACCGGCTTTACCGGGTACCCGGCTTTGGCAATATCCGCTTTTAATTTGGCGATGATTGCAACCAGTGCATTCTCTTCAATGTACGATTGAAAAGTCATCCGGTAAATAACCGCATGTACCTGCTGGGCAGCATTATTCTCGCTATGAGCAAGCTTATCCAGCTTATCAACCTCTTTTAATGCTGATTTGGGCAAACCAACGGCGGCAAGCGAGTCTATTTTAAAACCAATAGCATCATACTTACTTTGTGCCGAAGCATTTTTTATGCTGACAGATAACAATAAAAAGAGAACAGATGTACCGATTTTTATAAAGCGTGATAACATACAGGTTAACGGTTTGGGTTGATGTTTTAACGACAGAACAAGATATAAAATATCCATCAGCATAAAATTTAGCATTTTTTAACAGTTATTGCGCACGCTAAGACGCAAAGCCGCAAAGCTTATCGAGCTGAAGCGCCTACCTAACTTAAAAATCCAAACTATTCATCTTAAAAACCTTTGCGCTTTAGCGTCTTTGCGCGCTAAAAAATCTCAAACTATTAACCTTAAAACCTTAGCGTCTTTGCGCGCTCAAAATCTCAAACTATTCACCTTAAAAATCTTTGCGCCTTTGCGTGCTCAAAATCTCAAACTATTAACCTTAAAAACCTTAGCGTCTTTGCGCCTTTGCGTGCTCAAAATCTCAAACTATTAACCTTAAAAACCTTAGCGTCTTTGCGAGACTCTCCTTTAAAAGATGCTGCTTCACTCATTTTTCCATAATCGCGATGAACCACTCATATCCAGCCAATTGAAACAGCAATATTACTTTGTAAATTAATTTAAAAAGTTAATTTTAGTTATGATCACCACCAATTATAAACCTGTAAAAACCTTGCTTTCTGCAGCGCTGATAGGCCTGCAAAGCCTACCTGCCCACGCCCAAACCAAAATTGGCACTACCGAAATAACCAAATGGCAATACGGCAAAACTGGCGCTGTATCCATTACTTACGATGACGGTTCGATGAATCAGTTCAGGAAAGCCTTACCCGTTATGGATAAAGTTAAAGTGCCAGCCACGTTTTTCATTATCACCGGTTCCATCCCCGGCTCAAAATATCACGGAAGGTTTATCGGCCGGCCGGTTAAGGAGATCATTAAAGAGTCGGCTACTATACCAACTAATGATCAAAACTTTTTTGAGCGATGTTCGGCTACAGGTTATTTAGGCTACATGGGCACCATTGCCGCACACACACAGGCGGGCAGCTTATACGATAGCGGTAAAAAAGAAAAAGCGTTTAAAATATTGGATGATATTTACGCCAAAGCGCGCAATGGCGAATTAAAACCCGGCTATGAGCCTAACGATGAATTTAAACAATCGGTAGGATCAACCTGGGATGATTTCAGGAAAGATGCCGCCCGGGGCTATGAATTTGCAAGTCATTCCATTACCCACCCCAGTATGCCCGGCCTCGATGAGCCTAACCTGCTTTGGGAACTGGAGAAAAGCAAAGCAGATATCCTGGCGCAGCTCGGCCCCAAACACACCTTTTCGGCCGAATGCCCTTACGGCTTTGAAAACGACCGTGTAATGAGTTATGCCCTTAAAATATACCCCGCCTTACGCAACCGTATGCCCGAACCATGGCTAAAAGAAATTGATCGCGCCAGCAAACAATCGCCCGGCTCAACAGATAAGGATTATATTCAATGGCAGCGTGGCGCAACCACCAAAACGCCGTTACCGATGATGAAACTTTGGGTTGATACCACTCTTACCCATACAAATACCTGGCTGGTGCTGGTTTTCCACGGTATTGACGGAATGGGGTACGAAGCCTTGCCCAGCACCTTGCTCGACGAGTATTTCAGGTACATTAAAAGTAAAGACGATAAACTTTGGATAGCCACTTTTGGTGACGTGACCCGCTACATGCGCGAACGTGAACATGGTAAAGCGGCAGCTACCGTGGCAGGCAATAGTGTACAGGTTAAGGTGAGCCATACTTTGGATAGCAAAATGTATTATTTGCCGGTAACGCTTAAAACGTATGTGGCATCGGGTTGGGTATCGGTTAAGGTTTTACAGGGGAAGAAGAGCGTAAAAGTTAAAGTGGATAAAGATGACCAAGGCACTTATGTGATTTATCAGGCGCTGCCTAATATTGGAGTGATAACGTTAACAAAAGCTTAGGGTGACAAGTACTTTATTTCGCTGTTCGAAGCCTTTAACTTCGAACAGCACGGGATTATTTCTTTACACCACGCTGTCGTGTCTCCACGACAGCGAATTTTACCGCCTGGTGATTCTTGTCGCAAAGCATGCAATCGGGCGTGGGGACACGCCCTTCGGGAATATGAGAGATAGAGTATTTATCAAACTCGCTATCTCTCATATCCCCGAAGTTTCCCAACTTCGAACAGCGTTTCTTTATTAAAACATTATCTCGTTTCCAAAAAACAAACCCCACAGAAATTCATCTGCAGGGCTTGTACTAACCATTGCAACCCTAAGGCATATCAACTAAAATATGCCCAATTATCTTTATAGTCCGGGAGTTATAGTTTCATCGTAATACTCCGGAATTATGGCTTTCTGTGTAAGCATATACTTATGTTTTTCCAGCAGTTTTTTCCACCAAAACTGGTATTTGCGTGGGTACACTACCCTATCCTTATAGTCCTTTTTGCACAAGCCCTCGTAGCAAAGCAACTTGTTCATTACCTGGCGCGAGTGGTCAACCACCATGTGCGATTTGGGGGTGTACCCCATCAGCCGGTTAATTTCACGATTGGCTTTGCCAAGCAGTATCAGTTCGAAAATGTGAATGTGAAAGGTTGAAAATCCTTTAGTTCTTAAAAACGGACGGTGAAATGTTGCTGACTGTTTCATAAGTTAATGCTTAGGTTAATTAATGATTACTCTGTTTTTGTTACTGTAAATTCTGTACGCCTGTTTAGCTGCCTGCCTTCGGGGTTATCCTTACCATTTGGCAACGAGTTTGGTGCTATTGGCATGCTTTTTCCATATCCTTTAGCGTAGATGCGCTCGGTAGCGATGCCTTGCGAAATGATATAGTCCACGCAGGCTTGCGCACGGGCTTGTGATAACTTGAGGTTATATTTTTCGCTACCAATCGAGTCGGTATGCGCGCCTAACCGTACTATGATCTTAGGATTATCTTTCATGATAACTACCAGCTCATTTAGCACGGTTTTCGACTCGGGCCTCAGCGTGGCTTTATTAAAATCGTAAAGCACGTTTTTAATTACGATAGGCTTGTCTTTTTCAAAGGCCTGCAAACAGATCTCCGGACTGTACAACGTATCGTTGCTCATTTGTCCACTTGTTGGGATAGGCAATATTTTGGTGAAGTAACCCGCCTTTTCAAGCTTCAGGTTATATGGCCGTTTTGAGGTTACGGTAAACGTGTACCGTGCATCGGCACCTGTTGTTGTCTCTTTTAAAGTTTGTTTAGCCAACGAATCAACAAAGCTCACTTTAACACCAGCCAGCGGTTTACGGGTTTCGCAATCGGTAACTATACCGGTTAAAATGAAATGCTTATCATGCACCTCGAACAGGTTCAAACAGCAATCTGATTCCCTGTCCGAACTGATGTACCATTTGCTTTTATCCTTGTTATCGGGCATAAAGTACAGGTCGTCTTTAGGCGAGTTCATGGGGTAGCCCATGTTTACCGGGGCGGTCCAGCTGGTGGCATCTCCCTTACTTTCAAAAAAGTCAAATCCACCCAAACCAACAAAACCTTTCGAACTGTAGATCAGGCGCTTCTCATCAGCATTATAATAAGGAGCCTGCTCATCGCGCGAAGTATTCACGATGCTGCCCAGGTTAACAGCATTGGTAGCATCACCATCATCACCCAGATCACTTACCCAGATATCATCGCCACCAAAACCACCCGGTTTGTTCGATACAAAAAATAGTCGCTTACCATCGGCGGTAACAAATGGTTGAATGGCGTTATATCCATCAGCATTTACATTGCTACCTAATTTGCGTGGCTGTTGCCAGGTAGTATCCTGTAATTGGGTAAAATAAATATCATGGTAGGTTTTACTCCCCTCTTTGTACCAGCGGGTAAAATACATACGCTTGCCATCAGGGCTTAACGACGGCGTGCCGTATTCGGTCTCTTTAGTTTGATTGTTATCTTTTAGTTTGATCTGCACTGGCTTGCCCGAAGCATCAGCGGTGTAAATGCGGTTAATGTGCTTTTTATCATCCTTAGCAAAGCGCGATGAAGTGAACATAAACTTGTCGCCGGTTTGCAGTAAGGCATAGTCTGATCCATCAGAGTTCCAATCTCCTTTCAGCTTGGTAGCCTCCAATAACTGCGGATATTTATATTGCTCCTTAGCAAAATTGCAGTTTACGATTTCCCTTTGCGCCAAAGCCTTGTTATCATCATTTTGCTGATAGCTTGCCGAAAACTGTTGTAATTGAGTAATGGCATCATCAAAGCGTTGGGTTGCCCTTAAGGTTACACCATACCACAAACTGGCCAACGGATAAGTTGAGGCATCGGGAGCTTCTACAGTTTTTTTGTACCAGGGTAAGGCTTCTATGTAGTTTTCATACAGACGGTACGATTCGGCCAAACGGTAGCTTACATAGGTAGCATCCGAAGGCTTATCCTTCTTTGTTGCCTTGTTCATGGTTTGGAAAGGTACCTCCTGGCGTTGCAACAGGTTCATACCTTCGGCAACTTTACGATAGTAGTAAGCGGCTTCGTAATAATCTTTCTCAGCAAAAGCCCTATCCCCCAGGTTACGAAAATTCTTACCATACTGACCAAAACAGCTTAATGTAATGGCCGATAATACAATGGTTATAATGGTTATTTTCATGGTTTAGCGTTTAAAGCCTTGGGCAAACGGGCTCTGGTTCCTGGATGCGTTTACGGAATACATAACTGAGCGACAATTCGATACCGCCATTACCACCGGTTGCACGGTTTAACGATGAGGTATTTACATCATAACTGGCCCCGATAATGAGGCTCTTTACGTGATATCCGATATCGGCCACGGCGGCATCTTTAAAGCGGTATAAAAAGCCCACTATCAAACCATTATCGTTCTGAAATTTAAATTCGGAATATGCACCCAGGCCTTTGATATCGGCATTTTGCTGTTTGATGTAAACGGCGTTAGGTACCAGGTCAAAAAAGTCGGAAGCTTTGATCTTGAAACCGCCGTGAACGGTGTAACGTAATGGGATCTTGCCTTTGGTATTGGCAGAGAAAGCATCTCTTGGCCTTGACAGGTGACCAACACTCACACCACCGAAGGCGTTAACCGATTTAAACGGATCGCCATCGTAATAAAAGATCCCGGCGTTGGCATCAAATACGGTGCTGTTGGTCGTATTAAAGTTCTCGAAGCTTGGCATATTAGGATCGAAACCGCCAACCGGGCTGTACTGGCTGCCAAACTGTAATTTGTTCATATCAAAACTACGATTGATGATACCGGCCTGAACACCAAAGCTTAAACGCTGGTTACCATCCTGCGAGATAGAGATCGCGTAGCCCAAAGCGCCGTAAGCACTCAGGTAGTTGAAACTATGCCCACCCGATGATTGATCGAGGATATTTACACCTAAGCTTACCTTATCAGTAGTGCGCATATCGGCAGATACCGCCACCGTTTGGTAGGCATTATTGATATTGGCCCACTGGCTTTTAAAGTTGGCGTTTACGCGC
Source organism: Mucilaginibacter sp. CAU 1740 (assembly GCF_039839285.1). Classification (NCBI taxonomy): domain Bacteria; kingdom Pseudomonadati; phylum Bacteroidota; class Sphingobacteriia; order Sphingobacteriales; family Sphingobacteriaceae; genus Mucilaginibacter; species Mucilaginibacter sp. CAU 1740. Next base: position 87,469 of record NZ_JBDOQS010000018.1, read on the forward strand.
GAATCGCCATTTATAACTCCGGTTAGTGCAGGGTTAAGCCATAAAGGGTACGCGTAGTATTGTGAAAAATGCGGATCAACTTGTGCTGATAACCGTCCTGCCGCTGCCATAAGCAGCAACAGGGTTACAATTGTGATTTTATTTCTCATCGTAGTAGATTGATAGTTCCTTTTCTTTTGATCACTTCTCCGTTTGTCAGCGTTGCCTCAACGTAGTACACGTAAACGCCTACCGGCTGTGCCGTACCCTTATATGTTCCGTCCCATCCGGCCGACTGGTTGACCGACTTGAAGAGCAATCCACCCCACTGATCGTATATCGACATGTTCATACCCTTGATCTGGTTGCCAAATACCAGGAAGATATCGTTATTACCATCCCCGTTAGGGCTAAAGGCATTCGGGATAAAGATGCTGCTGCCCAACGGATTGGTAGTGGTACCGGTTACCGCTGCCGAATTATCGCTCAACTGGCAAGCTGATGAACCTAATGCCCTCACCACAATGGTGGCGCTTTGCTGTGGTTGCAAACCGGTTACCTGGTAACTTAAATTATTGGCCACACTGGTAAAGTTTGAACCATTATTCAGGCTGATCTCATATCCTGTTGCACCCTGAACGGCAGGCCATGTAAAGGTGATGGTAGTAGGTGTGGTTTCGCCAACACTCACAACCGGAGAATCCAGTTTTTGCAGTACTTGTACCGTTACCGAGGTACGCACACCCGAGTTACAACCATTGGCGTTTGAAGCCTCGACGTAGTAGGTCGTGGTTTGATTAAGCGCCGGTGTAGTGAAGCTGTTACCGGTTGCTATTGCAGTTCCGCCGGTAGCCACTGTGTACCACCTGATGGTTGCGTTATTGTTATTGTTGCTTACATTAAGCGTAGCAGTACTTCCCGGACAGATACCCGCGTTAGGCGCATCAACAGTAGGCGCGCCCGGCGAAGCGATAACGCTAACCGTAGCCGATGTACGTGATGTAGATGAACAGCCTGTGGCATTCACAGCTTCGGCATAGTAACTGGTGGTGGCAGCTATGGAAGGTGTAGTAAATACTGTACCTGTATAAACCGGGGTAGTTGCCGATGCGCTGGTGTACCAGTTATAGGTAAAGCCATTTTGCGGATTAGAGATGCTCAGCTGAGCCTGTGCACCAACGCAAGCGCTAACCGCATTGCTAACCAACAGCGGTGCCGATGGAGGAGCAACCACGCTAACCTGTACGGTTGCAACAGATGAACTTGAGCATGAACCATTGCTGGCATCTACATAGAACCTTGTATTTGCCTGGATAGGATCAGTGTTATAAGTCGGACCAGTAAACAACAGGTTGGTACGGGTAGCATTGCTGTACCATTTATAAATAACACCAGCCTGCGGCGATTGTACCGATAATACGGCTGTTCCGCCCACGCAAACCGGCACATTAGCCAGGGTTGGCACAGGCGTATTTGGCTGCGGAACTATCACCACGTTAACCGCCAGCCTTGCCGAAGCATTACAGTTTTGGCTGTTTGAAGCCTGAACGTAATAAGTGGTATTAGCCGATAATGCCGGTGTGGTGAATGCTGTACCAGTATACAATGAGCTTCCACCTGTTGCTACCGAGTACCAGTTATAAGCAGTACCAGCAACCGGATTAGTAATGTGAATGGTAGCTGCGCTGTTTTGGCAAACCGATAGGTCGGCGGCGTCAACCTGTGGCGTTGGCGCGGTGGTGTTACCGATGGTTACCTGTACCGCGGTGCGTGTGGTTGACACGCAATTACCGGTGTTCACGGCTTCTACATAGTAAGTAGTAGCTGCGGTAATTGGCGGCGTAGTATAGGTTGCGCCGGTAAATACCGGTTGGCCTCCTGTTGCAACAGTGTACCAGTTAAAGCTTACACCTTGGGTTGTGCTGGTAGCTACTAATGTAATAGTACCTCCCGAGCAAACAACGGTATTGCCGCCCCCCTGCGCTGTTACAGTTGGTGGTGTTGGAATTTGATTTACGTTGATAGCTACCGAAGTACGGCCGGTTGATGTACAACCCGTGCTGTTCACAGCCTCAACATAGTAGGTGGTGTTACCTGCCAATGCCGGGGTGGTGAAGCTTGCACCTGTAAACAATGGAGTACCGCCGTTTGCAGCACTGTACCAATTATAGGTTAGGGCCGCCTGCGAATTTGAAATATTCAGAGTTACATTACTGTTAACACAGGTTTGTACTGTAGTAGTACCATTAGCTACCACCGGTACCGATGGAGCAGCCTGGATAGTAACCTGTGCCGAAGTAAGGTTTGCGCTTTGGCAACCCGAAGCATTAACCGCTGCTACATAATAAGTAGTGTTGGCAGTGATTGGCCCAGTTACGTAGGTTGTGCCTTCAAACACCTTGGTAGTTTGCGCGGCATCGCTAAACCATTGGTAAGTGATACCTGCAACAGGTGATTGAATTTTTAACGTAGCCGGAGAGCCTAAGCAAACCTGGGTATTGGCAGATGCCAGTACCGGATCTGCCGGCATTGGGTTCACCGTTACCGTAACTGCTGTGCGTGTTGAAGCGTTACAGTTACCTGCCTGCGATGCCTCTACATAATAAGTTGCATTGGCAGTTAGCACCGGAGTATTGAACTGCGTACCGGTGAATAACAATGTACCAGCAGTTGCCGCGGTGTACCAGCGGTAAACCACACCTGTTTGCGGGTTAACAATGCTCAGGCTGGTTGATTCGCCTGTGCAGATATTCAGGCCGCCCGCGCTGGCTTGTACCTGTGGCGCGTTTGGTATAGGTGTTACCGTGATATCTGCACGGGCACGGGTATCACTTACACAACCCGAGCTGTTTGATGACTCAACAAAGTATGATGCATCGGCAGTTAAATTATTGATGGTGAAACTTGAGCCTGTAAATACAGGTTGACCGCCGGTTGCCGCTGTGTACCATTTGTAAGTTAAACCATTAACCGGATTTTGAACGCTCAAGGTAGCTGTACCGCCGCTGCACACTGTTGTTGTAGCCGCGTTCAGCACCGGAGCTGTTAACTGGTTGGTAACGGTAACATTTACCGAGGTACGGGCACCATTATTTGAGCAGCTTGTAGTGGCGTTTACAGCCTCTACATAAAACGTCTGATCTTGAGTAATAGCGGCTGTTGTATAGGTATTGCCTGTATGCAATGCTGTTCCAGCTGTCGCGGCCGAATACCATACATAGTTAACACCTGCCACAGGGTTCAGCACGGCAAGTATAGCTGTACTGCCTGGACAAACCTGTACGTTAGCAGATTGCACACCCGGTGCAGCCGGACGAGGATTTACCGTAATAGTAGCCTGCGTGCGCGACGGACTGGTACAAGTCGCGCTAACCAACTCAGCATAATAGCTTACTGTAGCTATAGGCGAAACCTGGTAGTTAGCACCGGTAAATACTAAAGTACCGCCGGTTGGCGCATCGTACCAGTTTACTGTAGCACCGCCTGCGTTAGTTACCGAAAGCGTAACAGCATCGCCAGAGCAAATTGATACCGCTGCTTGAGCAAGTACAGGGTTTACAGGAGCTGGTGTAACGTTGGCGGTAGCCGCAACCCTGTTAGGATTAGGACAGCTATTTGATGTACGGCTACTTTCTACATAAACAGTAGTTGTAGCACTTAATGCAGCTGTGGTGTAAGTATTGCCTGTGTGCAGCAACGTACCACCCGCAGCTAATGAGTACCATTTATAGGTAACACCTGCAACGGGGTTAGCCACAGCAAATGTAGCACTGCTGCCTGCGCAGATATTAACGTTTTTAGCTGTAAGCTGCGCGATAGGCACCTGCTTGGTAGCATAGTAAATATTTAATGAATTGAATAACGATACCGTGGTGGTTAAGCGAACCTCAACCGCGTTGTATGCGGCTTTCGGAACAAATTTAACCAGGGCTGTTTGGCCACCTGCCAGTATAGTGATCTTGATGGCAGTGCTGCTCAGCGCTATACGGTCACCATTATCGGTATTGCCATTAAATGAACCTATCTGTAACTGACTTAACACCCCTACCGATGCCAGGTTAACCGGAACTTTAATTTTCACAGTCACGGTATCACCCGCCAGACCAGCATCGCCAAAAATCATCTTCTGACCAACATAGCCTACCGCGCCAACACCAAGTGTTAACTGGCTAAAGTTGGTAGTATCAGTATCAACCGAATTATCGCCTCCTGTTACACCGCACAGTAAGCAGGCCACGCCGCTTACGCTGTTAGTTTGGGTTGATGCAAAATCGCAGGAAGTTGAGAATACTGGGTTAACAATTACGGTAACCGGCGTACGGGTTGTGCTGATACAACCTGTAGCGTTTGATACCGCCTCCACATAATAAGTAGTATTAGTAGTTAAAGCTGGCGTAGTAAAGATTGCGCCTGTATGTACCGCGGTGCCGCCCGTAGCCGATGAGTACCAGTTAAAGGTAACATTAGCAGTTGTTGATGTGGCAGATAGTTGCGCTGTCTGACCGGAAGTGATCTGACCGCCTGCCGCGTTCACGGTAATCGTTGGTGCTACCGGGGCAGGGTTTACAATAACATCGGCTTTGGCACGGTTGGCACTTGTACAGGTACCTGTTGAAGCCTCAACATAGTATGATGTATTAGCAGTTAAAGCCGGGGTTACAAACTGTGCACCGGTATGTACAGGAGTACCACCGGTAGCAGTTGTGTACCAGGTAAAGGTAACACCAGGCTGAGTTGATGAAGCAGTTAAAGTAACTGATGAACCGGAGCAGGTTTGTGTGCTGGCCTGCGAAACAGTTGGATCGACAGGGGTAGCGGTAACATTAGCTGTTACTTTGGTGCGGGCACTGCTGCTGCACTGACCGCCGTTAACCGCTTCTACATAGTATGATGTTGTGGCGGTTAAGGCCGCGGTAGTAAATGTATTGCCGGTATGTACTAAAGTACCGCCGGTAGCTGCCGAATACCAGTTATAGGTTGTTCCATTAACCGCGGTTACAGCAAATGTAGCTGGCTGGCCTGAGCAAACTGTAGTATTAGGCACTGCCACAACCGGAGCGGCCGGTGGCGGAGTAACATTAACCTGTACTGGTGTGCGTACAGCTTGCGAACAACCATCGGCTGTGCGGCTGGCTTCGGCATAGTAAGTGGTTGAGGCTGTTAAGGCCGGTGTAGTGAAGGTTGCACCGGTAAATACTGGTGAACCACCTGTTGCTGATGTGTACCACCTTACAGTTACATTAGCCGGAGCCGTAGCAGTAAGTGTAGCCTGCGAACCTGCGCAAGTAGTAACCGGCGAAGCGGCAATAACTGGAGCAGGTACTGATTGTGAGGCATCGTAAACATTCAGCGCACTGAATACGCCTGCTACGGCAGCATTCAACCTCACCTCTACCCTGTCAAAATCGTGGGCTGCTTTAAAGGCTACGCGGAAACGGCTGGTACCGCTTAGCAACTGGATGTTGATCAGCGAGCCATTTACATTAAAATAATCATTATTAAAGGTAGCGCCCTTGTAAGTACCTATCTGAATTTGAGATAGTACGCTTACACTGGCCAATGTTCCCGGAACTCCTAACTCAACAATTACGCTATCGCCAGCAATAGCTGTGTTGGCAAAGCGCAAAGTCTGGCTTGCATAGGCGTTCAATAAACCAACAGGTACACTTAATTGAGAGAAGGTATTCCTGTCGGCATCAACAGATCCGCCCACGTTGAGCACACCGCAACCAACGCAAAGTACACCGCTGGTGGTATTGGTTTGATCAATAGCGGCGTCGCAAGGTACAGGATTGGTACCTTGTTGGTTCACGGTAACTATACCGGTAGCCCTTGTGGCCGATTTAGCACCCGTTGCCGGGATGCTCGATTCGGCGTAATATACAGTATTATTAAATTGGGGCTGGGTTGTATAAGTAGCGCCTGTAAATATGGTTGTACCGCCGGTTGGGGTAGTAAACCAGTTAAATACAGCGCCCGGAGTGGTTGATGATGCAGTGAACGATGTTGTTTGGCCCGGACTAACAGTAACTGTAGGCGGGTTAACGTTTATATCAGGTATCACCACAGGTACCACGGTGATAATTACCGGCGTACGGGTGGCCGATACGCAATTACCTAATGCGGTACCTGCATAGTAAGTTTTAGTGGCCGTTAATACCGGGGTAATATATGGGTTACCGGTAAACAGCAGGTTGCCGCCTGTTGGGGCATCAAACCATTGTATGGTTGCGCCATTGCTGGCGGTAGCATTTAAAGTAGCTGTTTGTCCGGCGGTGATGGTTACGTTTTGAGCGGTAACAGTTGGAGCGGGCGGAGCATCATCTACAATAACACTAACCGGGAATCTTACGGTAGATGCGCATGAACCGCGGCTGTACTCTACATAATAAGTAGTATTGGCAGTTAAAGCCGGAGTAGTGTACGAGGTACCGGTATGTACCACAGTACCGCCTACTGGAGCGTCGTACCAGGTAAATGTTCCGTTAGCTGGTGAGGTGATATTGATAACCGCACTGCTGCCTTTACAAATTTCGGGAGCAGTTGGGTTAAATACTGGCTGTGGAAACTGTTGTGCAGCATAATATATATTTAACGGGGTTAGCACGCTTGCTACGCCCGAGTTGATCCGCACAGTGATCCTATCGTAAGCGCCGGTTGCAGGAATATACACCGCGTATTTGTTTGAACTGCCTGCCAGCAGGTAAACTTTGATGAGGCCGCTGTTAAGAGCAAGGCTTGCGGTTTGGGTAGCACCATTAGATAGTGTTACCTGGATATTGCCCAACACTGCAGCACTTAACAAGCCATTAGGATTTTGCAATACCAATTTAATGGTATCACCAGCAAAACCTGGTTGCTGGAAGCGGAGTTCCTGTTGCGCGTATCCGCCTAACAATCCTGCTAAAACATTGATAGTTGAAGCGGTGGTTGTATCAGCATCGGTAGAAAGTGCCGGATTATCAACCCCGCAACCTATACAAATACCATTCACCGTTACGGTTTGCGCGTTGGCGAATGTACAAGGCGCGTTGGTGTTAATAGTTACATTAATAGTGATAGAAGTGCGGCTGGCCGATGTACAACCGGTGCTGTTAACCGCGCTTACATAATAAATTGTGTTGCTATATAATAAAGGTGTTTGGAAGGTAGTACCTGTAAATACAGGTGTGGCGGCATTGGCCGATGTGTACCAATTATAGCTAACTCCTGTTTGGGTATTAGTAACACCGATAGTAGTTTTCTGCCCTGCAGCTACCGATGTGTTGTTGGCAGCCAAAGTTGGGTTAGCAGGCAGGGGAACTACCGTTACGTTAGCTTGAGCACGTGTAGCGCTGGTACAGCCGCCCGCGTTAACAGCTTCTACATAATAACTGGTGTTGCTATGCAATGCTGCGGTAGTATAAGTTGGGCCGGTAAATACAGGTGTACCTCCGGTAGCGGTAGTGTACCAGTTATAAGTGGTAGCGGCAGCTGGGTTGCTTACCGCTAAAGTTGCTACGCTGCCATCGCAAATGCTTACATCTGTAGCACTCAATGTTGGAGCGGTTGGCGGCGGCGCTAAGGTAGCGGTTACCTGTGTACGGGTTGTGCTTACGCAACTTCCACCAGATACTGCCTGAACATAGTAGCTGGTAGTAGCGTTGATAGCGGCCGTAGTAAAGCTATTGCCGGTGTGCACTAAAGTGCCGCCGGTTGCGGCGCTGTACCAGTTGTAGGTTACACCGCTAACCGGAGTTACGTTGAAAGTAGTGGTTTGCCCTGCGCAAACGGTTTGGTTTGGTGTGGCAACTACCGGCGCGGTAGGGATTGTAGTAACATTGATATTTACCGGTGTACGTACGGTTTGTACGCAACCATCACTGCTGCGGCTTGCTTCGGCATAATAGGTTGTAGAAGCGGTTAAGGCAGGTGTGGTAAAGTTCGCACCTGTACCAACAGCGGTGCCGCCGGTGGCCGAGGTGTACCACTTTACAATTACGTTAGCAGGCACAGTAGCAGAAATAGTTACCGGCGAGCCTGAACAGGTAGCAACTGATGTAGCCGATATAACCGGCGCTGCTACCGATTGTGAAGCATCATACACATTCAATGCGCTGAACACTCCGGCTAAGGCGGCATTCAATCTAACCTCTACCCTATCAAAAGCGTTGGCTGCTTTAAAGGCCACACGGAAACGATTTGTTCCGCTTAGTAATTGAATATTGATGAGCGAACCATTTACGCTGAAGTAATCGTTATTAAAGGTAGCACCATTATAAGTACCTATTTGGATCTGTGATAGCACACTTACACTGGCCAAGGTTCCCGGAACGCCTAACTCTACCACAACACTATCCCCGGCAATACCTGCGTTGGCGAAACGTAAAGTCTGGCTGGCGTATGATGCTACCAACCCTATCGGCACATTTAATTGCGAGAAAGTATTTCTATCCGCATCAACAGCACCGCCTGCGTTCAGCACCGCGCAACCTACGCACAGTAAACCGCTGGTAGTGTTAGTTTGGTCAATAGCGGCATCGCAAGGTACCGGGCTTGAAGCCTGGTTGTTGATAGTTACCGCGCCTGGAGCCCTTGTGGTTGATTTAACACCGGTGGCAGTTACGGTAGCCTCGGCATAATAAGTGGTGTTGGCAAATTGCGGAGGTGTAGTATAAGTAGCGCCGGTGAAGATGCTTGTACCACCGGTTGGCGTAGTAAACCAGTTAAAGGTTACGCCAGGCGTAGTTGAAGTAGCAGTAAATGAAGTTGTTTGGCCTGCATTAAGTGCTACGGTAGGCGGAGTTACCGATACTGTAGGAATAACTATAGGCTGTACGGTAATATTAACCGGGGTGCGGGTAGCAGATACGCAGCTGCCTAAAGCGGTGGCGGCGTAGTAAATTTTATTTGCTGTTAAGACAGGAGTTGTGAATGGGTTACCTGTATGTACCAGGTTTCCACCGGTGGCGGCATCGTACCATTGTATAGTTGCTCCGTTGCTGGCAGTTGCATTTAAGGTGGCTGTTTGGCCGCTGGTGATGGTTACATTTTGCGCGGTAACAGTCGGTGCGGCAGGTACATCATCAACCAAAATAGTAACCGGGAACCTTACAGTACCTGCACAGCTACCGCGGGTGTATTCTACATAATAAGTAGTATTGGCATTTAATGCCGGGGTGGAGAATGATGAGCCTGTATGAACTACGGTGCCGCCGGTTGGGGCGTTGTACCAGGTAAATGTTCCGTTAGCAGGTGATGTAATATTCACTACCGCGCTGCTGCCTTTACAAATTTCGGGAGCGGTTGGGTTAAATACAGGTTTCGGGAACTGCTGTGAAGCATAGTAAATATTAAGCGGTGTTAATAAACTGGCCACGCCCGAGTTGATACTGATAGTGATCCTATCATAAGCGCCGGTTGCAGGGATGTAAACCGCGTATTTGTTTGAGCTGCCTGCAAGCAGGAATACTTTTATTAGGCCATTATTAAGTTGATAGCTGGCTGTGGTGGTAGTGCCATTGGCAAGCGTTACGCCTATATTACCTAACACGGCTGCACCAAGTAATCCATTAGGATTTTGCAATACCAGTTTGATAGTATCACCTGCAAAGCCCGGCTGTTGGAAGCGAAGTTCCTGCTGAGCATTGCCGCCCAATAAACCAGCCAGTACATTAATGGTTGATGCCGTGGTAGTATCCGCATCGGTAGCTAAAGCAGGGTTGGTAACGGTACATCCAATACAAAGCCCGTTTACAGTTACGGTTTGCTGATTGGCAAAGGTACAAGGCGCATTGGTATTGATAGTTACATTGATGGTAACCGCGGTACGGGTTGATGAGGCACAACCGGTAGCATTAACCGCGCTAACGTAGTACGTGGTATTAGTATATAATAATGGTGTCTCGAAACTGGTACCTGTAAATATCGATGAAGCCGCATTGGCCGATGTATACCAGTTATAGGTTAAACCCGCCTGCGGAGCAGTTACGCTGATAGTTGTTTTTTGCCCTGCGGATAGGTTAGCGTTAGCAGCTGAAACTGTTGGCGCTGCGGGCAGCGGGGTTACAGTTACCGTAGCTGCTGTACGTTGGGCGCTGCTGCAACCTGTAGCGTTTACAGCTTCTACATAATAAGTAGCGTTAGCTGTTAAAGCATCAGTGGTGTAGGTTGGCCCTGTAAATACCGGTGTTCCACCTGTTGCCACAGTGTACCAGGTATAAGTGATACCTGCAACCGGGTTACTCACCGCTAAAGTTGCCACGTTGCCGCTGCAAATAGTAACGTTAGCAGCAGTAAGTGTTGGGGCAACCGGCGGAGCGCTCAAAGTAGCGGTTACTTTGGTACGCGTTGCGCTGGCGCAGGTGCCACCTATTACCACAGCTTCGGCATAAAAACTTGTTGTTGCTGTGATGGCGGCTGTAGTGTAAGTGTCGCCGGTGTGCAGCAAAGTACCGCCGGTAGCGGCGCTATACCAATTAATGGTAACGCCGGCTACACTGGTGGCGGCAAAGTTAGCGGTTTGCCCTGAACAAACGCTAACAGTATTGGTGGCTATAACCGGGGCAGCCGGTACAGCGTTTACAGTTACGGTTACTTTGGTTCGGTCCGATTCATCGGTACATCCTGCACGCATGGCCGCAACATAATAAGTGGCATTGGCGGTTAAAACAGGTGTTGTAAAAGCTGCTCCTGTAAATACCGGCGATCCGCCTGTTTCCTGGGTGTACCAGTGGAAAACTGTGTTAGGCACCGCGGTAGCAGTAAGCGTAGCGGTTGTTCCGGTACAGATGCTGGCATTGGTTGATACCGCGTTGTTTATTTTAATAATTGGTTTGGCAATTACGCGTTGTATCTCGTACAGATCGAGCGTTGAAAGCACATTAGCTACGCCGCCTAATCTCAATTGTACCCTATCAAAAACTTTAGTTGGTACAAAAGTGATCACCACTTTACGCCGGGTACCTGTCAAGTCAAGTAAACGAAGCTGAAGCAATGATGAGCTTAAAAAAGCCTGATCATTATTGTCAGTATTACCATAATAGGTATTTACTGATGACCCTGCCAGTAAACCCACCTGTAACAGGGCCTCGGGTACAGATACAGTGATCCTCACCGAATCGCCAATTACTGATGGGTTAGAAAAGATGACAGTCTGCTGCGCATATGCTCCTAACAGGCCAACACCTGCATTTAATGTAGATGCTGTGTTCAGGTTTCCATCGATAGCGTTTTGCGGATTTACCACACCGCCGACGTTTAACCCTAAATTCAATAAGGCTGATGATATGCCGTGTAATTCATCAATAGCAGTGTTACAGGTAGCGGCACCAGCGGTAGTTACAAATCCATCATATAAATAAAGGCTGCTTAAGGCACCAACCAATCCGCCATTCAGCGTAACCCTTACTTTATCATAGGCCCCGGTTGGAGCAAAACTCAATTCAACCTGGTTATTATTGCTTAGTACGGATACCAAAGTAGCTGCCGAAACCGGGCTACCAACAGGTGTATTGCCATTATAAGCCTGAACAGTAATCCCACCGAGCGCGGTTAAATTCAGCAGGTTATCACCTGAACCTAATTTAACCGAAAGCGGCGTACCGGCAGGTTTTGTTCCGCCAGGGAAGGTCAAATCTTGATAAACTTGTCCCCCAACACCAACCGGTAAGCTAAAGGTAGAATAGGTTTGAACATTGCCGTCCGAAGCGTTACTCGGATTAAGCACTGTACATCCTATACACAAACCTCCCGTACCAAACTGCTGTGCGTTGGCATAAGTACGTATCCCTGACGGCACAACCGGTGGTGTAACCGGGTTGCCTACATTTAGTGTTATCTGTGTCCGTTCCGATTCATCGGTACAACCGGTGCGTGAAGCCGAAACATAATACGTAGTATTGGCATTTAAAACCGGGGTTGTATATGATGCTCCCGTTGCCACGGCTGTGCCACCTGTAGCCTGGGTGTACCAGTGAAAAGTGGTATTAGCCACAGCACCTACAGTTAATGTTGCTTTGTTTTCGGGAGAGATCAGGGCTGTTGTTCCTAATATGCCATTGATACTGGCCACCGGGCGCGGTATAAGGCGAACTGCCTCATACAGATCAAGGGTCGAGAGCACATTGGCTACTCCACCCAAGGTAAGCTGTACCCTATCAAAAACTTTGGTTGGTGCAAAAGTTACGGTTACTTTTCGCCTGTTATTACTCAGATCAAGTAAACGAAGGTTTAAAAGCGACGCGTTTACTGGTGTCTGATCACCGTTATAAGTATTGCCTAAATAAGTAGCTACCGATATATTAGATAGCAAACCTACATCGATCAGCGCTTGCGGAATGGATAAGGTCATCCTGATCGAATCGCCAATTACTGATTGATTACTATAAATAATGGTCTGCTGGGCATAAGCGCCCAACAAACCTACCCCTGCGTTTAATGTTGATGCCGTATTGATATCGCCATCAATAGCGTTTTGCGGATTGGCAACCCCGCCTAAATTGGCCCCTAAACCAAGTAAGGCCGATGATATGCCGTGTAATTCATCTATCGCCGCGCTGCAATTGGCAGCGCCCGTTGTGGTTGTAAAAGCATCATACAAATAAGTATTAGCCAAAACACCGGCCAATCCGCCATTTACGGTCACCCTGATCCTATCATAGGCCTGTGTTGGCGCTATGCTTACCTCAACCTGGTTGTTATTGCTTAACGCCGTTAACAATGTGGCTACAGCTACGGGGGTTCCGATAGCTATATTACCGTTGTATGCCTGAAGGTAAACTCCGCCCAGGGCTGTTAAACTTAAAAGCTTATCGCCTGATCCCAGCTTAACAGTAACCGGCGTTCCCGCGGTTTTAGCGGCCGCAAAAATAAGGGTTTGATAAGTTTGAGCGGCAACGCCAACTACTACGTTTAACGACGAGTATGTTTGTACATTACCATCTGAGGCATTTGTTGGATTTACAACAATACAATCAACACAGGCAACGCCGGTGGCTCCATGTTGTTCACTGGTGGCGTATGAGCGTTGTGCATTCGCATATTTAATATTAAACGAAGCCAACAAAATAAATAACACCAATAAAGCGTTCTTAGGGAAGGCGAGGTTTCTCATAAGGCATAGATGTTTAGAACTATGCAGTAAAGCTAAATCAAGCTAAATCAAACTCAACGTGGCTTTTCATTCATTAAACATTACCCCGGCCATATTATTCAGTATTTATTACTATTAGTTCATTTTGTTCGCTAATAATATTTTGTTCATTTTATTCATTCCGGAAATACAACTACGCGGAATATGTTTTTGATCAAATCGTAAATCCAAATGCAAAAAACATACGTATTATTGGTGTAGGTAAACAGGTGCCAATATCTGTTTAACCACATAAAATAAAAAACTCCGTTACCCCAGGGGTTTTCAGGTAAACCTGAGCTGATACATTTTTTTAAGAAACTGACTTTTTACATCATTTATGTTTGTTTAAACATAAATGCTAATTGCTAACAGTATTCACCCTAAAACCTGACCTAATGCATTTATTTTCGACGTATCATTTTGATCTGTTAAAGAAGGAGTTGACAGAAAAGGCCAACATGACCTACATTACTCCTGCCGATTGCAAAGCGCTATCATTGGCATTATTTAACAAAACGCAGAAAAGCATCAGCGAAACCACTTTAAAGCGGATTTTTGGCTTCGCGTACAGCAAATTCACGCCCTCGTTATTCACAATGAACGCGCTGGCCGAATTTTGCGATTATACCGGTTGGGATGCTTTTTGCCAAAGCAGGCAAAAAACACCTGCAAAAAAGCAACACAACGCCGAAAACAAACCTTGTAGTATCACGGCCAAAGCCGAGCGGATCACCAATTTTACGTTGCAAACCCAAATGAACCATTCGGGTATCCCGTTTCAATACACCATACCGCGTAATTTTGTGGAGGAGCAGCTGTCGATATTTATGCAGCAGCCTTACACCGCTACAGTGTTCACCGCCCCTGCCGGCTATGGTAAAACAATTGGCCTGTGCCATTGGGTAAAGGAACTGGTAAAAACCAATATCGATAAAGAAAATAAAGACATCATCTTGTTTTTTAACGGCAATACCATCAATTCGTCTTTACAAAACATCAACTTAAATGATTGGCTGATGGGTTTGATAGGCCTCTCGGCAGATGAAGACCTTGATGGTTTGGCTGATATGGTTGAAGGGTTTAATGGTAGGTTTATATTGATAATTGATGGTTTTGATGATTTCTACTTCAAAAACAACAATTTCGAAACCACTTTTAACCAGCTGGCCGATATCATTAGCATGTATCACAAATACCCATGGTTTAAAGTGATATTAACCATGCGCTCATCTACCTGGACCAATTTCCGTGAGGATATTATAGCCAAACCGGATGTATGGTTTACCGGCTTTATGATGGATAATGAGCATAAACGCAATGTGCCTCCATTGTCATCAGAGCAGATCAAAAAACTTTGTGAAAACATAAACCCCAATGTTACGCATGAAATAACTTTACCTATCATCGATAAATTAAGCCTGCCCCTGTATTTTCAATACTACTATCAGAAATACAGCGATAATTTTAGTCTTACCCATTTTAATGATCTTACTTACTACCACCTGGTAGCCGCCAATTATTACCATAATATATATAAAGGGCACTATGCCATTGAAAAAGTGCTGCTCATTACCGGTATCATTAACCAAATGGACACCGATAATAATGTATATGAGGTTAACAAGCTTAAGGTATATGAGTTGCTTAAAAAGTATGGCCCGGCTTACCAGGAAATGATCAGTTCTGGCATTGTTGAAGAATTGAACCTTTCGCGCGAAAGCAAACTAAACTTTATTGTTAAAATGAGCGATGAAGTTACGTTAGAATACGCACTGGCCATGATACTGATGTATAACAACAACTATGTGTTTGATGAAAACCTGGTAAACCTGGCCGATCTTGTTTTCTCGCGCGAGAAAAAACTGCCTATTATCAAATGGTTTATCTATAATTCGATATACAAAGATTACGAGTTTGACCTGAAGGCTTTGCTAAATGTACGGATGTCGCCTGCCGAAAAATCGGAGATCATTAGTTTTATTGGCGAGTTATTGAAAATTCAACGCGCAAACAACAATAAATCTGAACGGATGGAAGACCTGTTCAGGCAGGTGTGCAGTGAAGATTTTTTTAACTATTTCATCAGCCTTGAGTTTATTGATGTGGCCTACGAACAGGTATTGGAAACGTTTTTACACTTCCGCCTTTCGAGCCAACAGCAGATCCTGATAAAAACCTGCCTGGCTGCTATAGCTGTTATGCAGCTTGATCTGACAAAGCTTGAAAAACATCTTAACGACTTAAAACTGTATAATCAAAAAAGTCTGCAAAACCTGCCCATTAACCCTATTGATTGTATTGAAACCATACTTTTCTATCTTAAATATGGCATTGTAAAGAAAGACGCGCTGATCCAGATCACCAGGTTTTATTTCAATCCTACCGAAAACGTGGGTATCTCCAAAGGCTTTAACGAACTGATAAATCTTTTGGCGCTTTATACTTCAACCATTTGCCAAAAACATAACAAAGCAGCAAAACTCATTAACGGCCTTAATAAGGTTTACCCTAACCAGTCGGAAGGATATGCTTTTATCCTGAAAACCATTATGGCCGAATCATACCTAACATCGGGTTATGAAGAAAAAGCCAGGGAAATATTTAACGAGATAAGCGACCAATACAACGAGAAGGAAGGTGGTTTTACAACTTTTATGAAAGTGCTTTACGAAGGCTTGAAAATAAAACTCACCCTGCCTGCAACCAATCATACTTTAGTTGTGAACAACATTAAAAGCTTGATCAAACTATGCGACGATTCGAGACAGATCATTGTTAAAGTGAACACCTTAGGCTTTATCCTAAGCAACTACGCCATACTTAAAGAAAACGTGTACGTATTTAACGACCTTTACTTCGATTTCATAAAAAGCATCCGTAACAATGGCTGCCGTACCGAACATTTTATGAACGAAGAAATAAAATGGGCCGAAACCCGCACATCAAATAATTTAATGGCCCGTTTTAACAGCTACGATAACTAAGCAAGGATCTGGTTACGGTACTCGCGCGGACTTGCTTTTTTGATCACCTTAAAAAAGCGGTTAAAGTTTGATACGTTGTTAAAACCGCACTCATAGGCTATATCTGTAATACTGTGGTCTTTATTGGCCAGCAGTTTACAGGCATAGCCTATTCTTGTTTCGTTTACAAACTGGGTGAAAGATTTTTGGGTGCGCGCTTTAAAAAACCTGCAAAATGCAAAGGTGTTCATGTTGGCAACATCAGCAATAGTATTGAGGGATATATCTTCCCTAAAGTTATCAAAGATGTATTTAAACACCTGGTCCATGCGCTTACTATCGTGATATTGGTATTGGTTGGTATAGTTGATACTGGCCAGCAGGCTATACTCTTCGTCCGAACTCATGATATTCAGGATCTCCAGCAGGGTGATGATCTTCTGCAAACCTTCCTGCTGTAATATCTGGTACATCAGCTTCACAACCGCCTCCCTGCATTTTCCATTCAACTCCACCCCTCTTTGGGCTTTATTTAAAAACGATTCTATCTTACGCACATTTCCAAACGCCGACAGGTGCATCAACAGTTTTGATGGGTTGAAATAGATAGATAATGAGTGCGCATAAGGTATCTGCTCATCATCCACAGCCTGCTCCTGGGTGTTGTGCCATACATGTGGGATGTTTGATCCCAAAAAAATTAATTCGCCGCTTTCAAAATAATCTACCAGGTCGCCAATAATGCGTTTGCCCGAACTTTTTACGATGTGCACCAACTGGCATTCTTCATGAAAATGAAACTCGTTAGAGAAAAAAGGGAGCTTTACCTCCTTGGCTAAAAAAAGGTCTTCCGACTGTACCCCGTCGGATAATACGGCTAAAATTGGTTTCATTTTAACAAAATTGGTGAAGAGGATTTAAATATAAGCAAAAATACTATCGAAAATTGCCAATTTAAATGAAAGTAAAAAAATCGGGCCGCCTAATTTTACATCAGCATACCTCATCCGGAAAAGGCAGCTAAAACCAATTTATAAATACGCAACTAACAAGGTTTTCATTTTTTAAAGGGATACCACCCCTTAAAAAACATATTTATTTACATGTATATCACAAAAATTGAAGTTATTGATAAACGCTTTAACCTGGGCAACGGCGCGGGTTCTGATGCCGTGAACGATTCAACGCAATACGCCTATGCCATTTGCGAACTGCATACCGATAGCAATATTAAAGGCATAGGCCTCGCTTTCACCCTCGGTGCCGGTAACGATTTGGTTTGCAAAGCTATTCAATACCTGTCCGAAACATTAAAAGGTAAAGAAATTGAAGAACTGATGGCCGATTTTGGTTCAGTTTACCGTTCGATACTGGATTCGCCTACCTACCGCTGGCTTGGGCCGCATAAAGGTGTTATGCAACTGGCACTGGCCGCGATAGTAAACGCCTGTTTTGACCTTTGGGCCAAAAGCCGCCAGGTACCGCTCTGGAAGCTGTTGATGGACTTGACTCCTCAGCAACTGGTAGCCACACTTGATCTTCATTATCTTGAAGAGGTATTAACCGTTGAAGAGGCCGAAAGCATCTTAACCAACAATTTTGCCGGTCGCGGTTTACGTAACAACGTTTTGCAAACAGGCTATAAAGCTTATGATACGTCTGTTGGTTGGTTCAACTACACCGACGAGAAAATTAAAGAGAACGTGGCCCGTGCTATCGACCGCGGGTTTACGGCCATGAAGCTAAAAGTAGGCTCAAACGATCCTCAACGCGATATCCGCAGGGCAAAGCTGGTACGTGCCGAGGCTGGCGACAAAACTACCATTATGCTTGATGCCAACCAGAAGTGGAACCTGCCACAGGCTATTAGTATTTGTAAAGAGTTAAGTTCGATAAACCCGTATTGGATAGAAGAACCAACCCATCCCGATGATGTAATTGCCCACCAAACGCTGGCTAAAGAGATAGCCCCGCTTAAAATAGCCGCGGGCGAGCATATTCCCAACAAGATCATTTTCAAAAACTTTTTGCAGGCCGGGGCTATGGATTTTTGCCAGGTTGATTGCGTGCGCGTTGGTGGCGTGTCTGAATTTTTGACAATAAGCCTGCTGGCTAAAAAGTTCAATATCCCTGTTGTTCCGCATGTGGGCGATATGGGGCAGATCCATCAGCATTTAGTGTTGTTTAACCATGTGGCTATTGGTCACGAAAACTTATTTTTGGAACATATACCGCATTTGGCTCGTTATTTTAAACATCCGGCCAATATAAGCGGCGGCTACTATGCCGTACCTGCCGAAGCGGGCAACAGCAGTGATTTAGTGATCAGCTAAAAACCAAAAATGAACCAGTTATTAAACAAAGTAATTTTTATTACGGGCAGCGCGTCGGGCATTGGCCTGGCCTGTGCCGAGGCCTACATACGTGAGGGAGCAACCGTTTTTATAATGGATGTAAACAAACGGGCATTGGCTAAAGTACTTGCAGGCTTTGATGGCAACCATAAAGGCATTGCCGGCGATGTATCAAAAAGCGCCGATGTAAAAGCCGCTATTGATGAAATAGAAAAACATTATGGTCGGCTTGATGCCATCCATAACAACGCGGCCATTGCCCACCCCTCAAAACCGGTTGATGAAACCGACGAAGATGAATGGGACGCGCTGATGAACATCAACCTAAAAAGCCTGTTTTGGACAACCAAACATGGTATCAATTTGCTCAAGGCATCAAAAGGCTGCATTTTAAATACCAGCAGCATGGCCGGCGATATCGGCCAAAGTCTGCATGCGGCCTATACGGCAACCAAAGGCGGAATCAACGCGCTTACCAAATCAATGGCCTTGGATTATGCTTCATTCGGCATCCGGGTTAACGCTATCTCGCCCGCCGGGGTTTGGACACCGCTGCTTAAGCAATGGGCGGCAGAACAGCCCGATCCCGGATCGATAGAAAAATATTTGAATGAGATCCACGCGCTTGGCTATTGCCCCGAAGGTGATGTAGTGGCCGATGCGGCGGTTTTTCTGCTCTCGGACGCGGCAAGGTTTGTAACCGGCTGCATTATGCCGGTAAGCGGCGGGGCCGAATTAGGTTACAGAAGATAAAATTAAAGCTATGAGTAAAACCACCGGTAATTCGTCGAAATATTTGGTTCCGCTATTGATAGTGATGAGCCTGATGTTTTTCTGGAACCTGAGCCGCAACATTAATGATGTGCTGATCCCACACTTAAAAAGGGCTTGCCAGTTGAGCGATCTGCAATCGTCGCTGATCCAGTCGGCATTTTTTGGGGCCTATTTTTTGATGGCCTTGCCCGCTGGCAGGTTTATCGAAAAAAAGGGCTATAAAACGGGAATGGTAACCGGGCTGGTTTTAGCAGCTATTGGCGCAACCATATTTTACCCGGCGGCAACTACCAGATTTTACCCGGTGTTCCTGCTCGCCCTGTTTACCATGGCCTCGGGCTTTGCTATTTTAGAGGTTACAGCAACGCCATACATCTCCAAACTTGGCGATCCTGACCATGCCTCAAGCCGGTTGAGTTTAGCTGCCGCAATAGGTTCGGTAGGCGCAACCATCGGGCCATATTTAGGCTCGGCGTTTTTGTTGCATGATAAGGATATCCCTGCAGACCTGATCGCTTCCTTCAATCCCGAACAGCTTAAAAACTTTTTAAACAACGAGGCACATATGGTTATTACGCCATACCTTACTTTGGCAGGCTTGTTTATAGCGCTTTGTATTTTACTGTACTTTTTAAAGTTCCCGGTTATCAACGAAGGTATATCAAGAAAAAAACTATCGGATGTTTTTAAGTTTAAACACACCATGCTGGGCGTGCTGGCCGTTTTCGCTTACCTGGGTGCCGAAGTTGGGGTGGTAAGTTTTATCATCAGGTACACCAAAACATTGAACATTATTGGCATGACCGAAAAGAAAGCCGCCCTGTTCATTACCCTTTACATGGCGCTGGTATTAGCCGGGCGTTTGTTAGGTGCATTAGTTTTAAAACATACCAAACCTAATAAAGTGCTCATTATTTGCAGTGCCGGGGCATTCGCTTTGATTTTGGTTTCGGTGCTAACGCAGGGTTATGTGGCTATCATCACCTTATCGCTGGTGGGTTTCTTTACTTCTGTTATGTACCCGATCATCTTTACGCTCAGCATTAAAAATATTGGCGAGTACACCAAGGTAGCCTCTTCATTATTGATCATGGGCGTTGTGGGCGGGGCTATTATTCCGCCTGTAATGGGGTTAATATCCGATCATTCGGGCATTAAGCTGGCATTTATAGCGCCATTGGTTTGCTACCTGTATGTTTTATTTTATGGGATGAAGGGGTATGTTGTGAAGCATAAGGCTTTGGCTGAGGATGCGGAAGGTGCGGTATTGAGGGTGATAGCGCATTGAGTGTAGAATAATTCTTATGCTGTCCGAAGTTTTCAACTTCGGACGACTATGCCTGGAGTTTGCAACTCCAGTAACATGCACGGCTAACACTTTTTCATATGTATGGAGTTACAAACTCCATACATATGAAATTCGAAGTCAGAGACTTCGAATAGCGAAGTTTTTTATTAAAACCTCTCAATTCTTCCTGATCACTTTCCTGCTGATCTCTTTTCCACCGTTTGAGATCGTAACAATGTAAACCCCAACCTCCAGATCCCGAATACTGATCTGTTTATCAACCAATTTACCAGATCTTAAAAGCTTTCCTCCTATATCATAAATTTTAAAGGTATGATCGCCTTCAAGGTTTACATGCACGGTATCGACACTGGGATTAGGATACAGCACAACCGTACTATCCGGCAAAACCGGAACAATGGTTGGATCAACATAAGCCCGGCAAATCGGGTCGCCAATTACTATGCCCATCCAGCCTTCCATGTGCGATGCCGCGTAGTAGCTTTCGGCCAGGGTCCAGCCTCGGGTGTAGCGGTTAAACAGGATGCTTGGCGAAGCTATCCCCTGCAGTAGGGGCTCGTCAGTATAACCCTTAACACCGGTTACGCCTTGTTTTACAATATCATCAATTAATGATTGTCCACCTTCAGTTGGTAAAAATGTACGGGCACTGGTTGATACGGCGGTTTCGCACAATGCACCGGCGGCAAATTTTAACGAGTTATAGGCTGCCGGATCATAATGCGTATCATTACTCCCCCATGATATATACCCCATCAAACCAGATTTGTGCCCAACAAAAACATTGGTGCTATCATATAAAACCGGGATCTTTTTACTCAGCAGGTAATCGTGCGCCACGCTCATATCAGAGTTATATTCGCCATACACGCTCTCTTTAGTAATAAACAGCTTTTGGCCCGGTTTGTAATTAGCAGGGATCAATGAATATGGTTGCCCTTCTTTATTCGGAAAACCGAAATCGAAGCAGGCATCCAGTAATATAGGGCCCTGGTTAATGGTACCATTTTCCATGTTCTTTTCGGCTGCTAACGAGCGTGTGGTTACGGCTATGGCATCGGCTTGGGTATATCCATCCAGGCGCGTTACCAGGTAGCCGCCAAATTGTGCATGGCTAAAACGCCTTTCGCTGTTAAAAAACTTATTGGCCCAGGCATCGCCAACATAATCGCTCCCATAATTAGGATCGGTAACGTTGATAATGCTCGAGGTTGGGTCGGCCTCATATCCAAGCGTCGAGATCCGGCTATCTAAGGAGCATACGCCTCCATAAGGTTTATTCGGCGTGTTGTAAACCCTGATGGGTACGCCTTTGGTAAAAACTATAAAATCAATTTCGGTATGGCTTTTTAAATAGGCTTTTATAGGCGTCTCGATGGCGGTAACATAATCCGGGTAATTGATGCTTTCGGCTTGCTGATCTACAGCGCCATCCGGGCAGCTTACATTTATAAAATTAGTTACACCGCGACGTTTCATGTAGTCGTTTGCTATCGCGATAGAGATCGGGCTTTTTGAATTTTCTACCACCAGTACGCGGGTGGTTAGGGATTTTGTTTGGGCAGATACTTGAGTTAGCGCAACAAACATCAAAAATATTGCGCAACAGGCTATTTTATGTTTTTTCATAGGGGTATATGTTTTTGCGCCGCATAGATAGACAAAAAATGGCAGATGGTCTGCACTTTAAAACGTTTTACCCTCATTTGCCACTTGCGGTATGCGGGTTCAAATTTCTGTACAATTTTGGCAACAACAAATAAAAAAGTTGCACTTATTTTGTTGTTGAATACACACTTATTGCAAGTAAATTGTTCCTAAATCGTTTTTCTGACACATCTACCAAAATACATAGTCAAAATAGTATTGAAACTAATCAATTTTAGCGCAATTTATTGGTAACGTACACTATACTTTTATCTTAATTATAAACAACAACTACTGAAGGTTTACTAAAAAGAATTAAACCAGGTACAGCGGCCCGAAAAAAAGAGCCTCAAACCTGGACTGGGATTGCTATAACCATTACTGAATGATCAAAACTTTACTAATTGCGCTATTATTTGGGTTCGCGGCCGGTATTGCCTCAGCACAGCATCATGAAAATGGGCTTGCGGGCAATGCCCCAGCCGCATATAGTGTTCAAAAAACAGCCAACGACAGTTGGAAGGGTTTTGAGCGCGTAAACCTTAGCATAGGCCCACATAGCGCATATTTTGTAAATCCTAAAAAATCGCTCGACGGAAATCCATGGATCTGGCGTGCATCATTCCCCGATTGGCATACTGATATCGATAGCATTTTGCTTAGTAAGGGTTTTCATGTTGCTTATGTTAACGTTGATAACCAATATGGCAGCCCCTACGCTTTGCAGGTATGGGATGTTTTTTACCGGTATTTAACCGCACAGCAAGGCTTTGCAGCAAAAGTGGCACTTGAAGGTGTTAGTCGCGGTGGTTTGTACGTTTACGGCTGGGCCAAGCGCAACCCGGATAAAGTAAGCTGTATTTATAACGAAGCCCCGGTATGCGATATTAAAAGCTGGCCGGGTGGCAAACTATCCGGTGTTGGCGATACCGCTTTGTGGAAAGAGCTACAGCAAGTTTATCACTTTACTGAACAACAGGCACTTGCCTATCATGATAATCCTATCGACAACCTTGATGGGCTTGCCGCGTTCAAAGTACCGGTAATGCACATCATCGGTATTGATGACAAAATAGTGCCAAATGCAGAGAATACCAATATCCTTGCACAACGTTACACCGCTTTAGGTGGGCCTATGATGGTTTACCCGGTAACTGCCGGTCCGCAGGAGTTGAATGGGCACCACTTCCCTATTGAGCACCCGGAACAATGGGCTAATCTGATTATCAGTTATAGCTATCCGGTTAAGAAAGCACTGCCTTATAACAATTATTTCAATACCCGTAACGGATTAACAAACAGCCTTATTGCTTTCAAATCGAATAAAACCGCTACGGTTGCTTTTTTAGGCGGATCAATAACCTACAACCCAGGCTGGCGCGAAAAAATCAGCCGTTACCTTACCGAGCGTTTCCCGGCTACCAAATTTCATTTTATACAGGCCGGTATTCCATCTTTGGGTAGTGTACCGCATTCGTTCCGCTTACAGCGCGATGTGTTGGATTCGGGCAAAGTTGATTTGATGTTTGTTGAAGCCGCGGTAAACGATAACGTGAACGGTTTAGATAGCCTCACCGAAGTTAAAACATTAGAAGGCATTGTGCGCCACGCTAAAACAGCCAATCCGGCAATGGATGTGGTGATGATGGAGTTTGTTGATCCCGACAAGATCAGGGATTATAACAATGGCAAAACACCTTTTCAAATTGCAAACCACGAGTTGATCGCTGGTTACTATGGCCTGCCCTCAATTAACCTGGCTAAAGAAGTAACCGATAAACTAAACAACCACGAGTTTTCATGGCAATATGATTTTAAAGACCTCCACCCCGCCATTTACGGGCAGGAGCTTTATTTCGCTTCGATAAAAAGCCTGTTGGATAAATGTTTTACTGATGAACAACCGGCAGGTAAAAAATCAGTCAATAAATCGCTCCCAAAACCATTGAATACCTTAAGTATTAGCAATGGTCAATACTATAGTATCCAAAACGCCAGAGATCTAAACGGATGGGCAATCAATCCGGACTGGGCACCTACAGATAATACCAGTACCCGCGAGGGCTTTGTGCATAAGCCAATGCTTATCGGTACAAAATCAGGCTCAAGCCTAACCTTGCCTTTTAAAGGAACTGCTATCGGCATGGCTATAGTATCCGGCCCGGATGCAGGTATTATCAGCTACAGCATTGATGGCGGTGCAGAAAAATCAATGGACCTGTACACGCAGTTCAGTTCGTGGCTGTACCTGCCCTGGTATGTAACCTTCAGTACCGATCTAAAAAAGGGCAACCACACACTCAAGCTTAAAATCGACAACAATAAAAACACTAACAGCAAGGGGAATACGTGCCAGGTGATCTACTTTTTAACCAACTGATTTTTTTAAAAGGATAGTAGCAAAGCACATACCCGTACCTGAAATTTTAATTGTCAAACTAACATATTTTAACCCCTAATAGAATGATTAAACCAAACGCAAAACCATTGCTTCGTACTTAAACGCGAACTAAAACCCTTCAAACCAATTTCAAAAACCTCTTAACCAATTTATTAAACCAAATTTATGAACAAACTTTACCCAATGATCAAAACCCGGGGGGAGCGCAAACTCCCATACAAACCTGCACCGGGTTTTTATTGCTTTGTATTGTTGCTGCTGAGCCTGCTTTTCTCGGCAAACCTTACACATGCGCAAACTAAGGTAACTATTACCGGTACCGTGGCCGATACCCTTGGCGGAAGAATTGTCGGGGCTAACATCATAGCCACTAACCGTAAAAACGTAGCTACCACTACCGATGTTAACGGTAAATTCGTGATAGATGCCGAGCCGGGCACCATCCTGAAAGTATCGTATGTAACTTTTGTTGATCAAACGTTCACCGTTTCGGCCAGCAAGCTGGTGGTTAACATCGTACTTAAAGAATCAAAACGAGGCCTTGATGAGGTTGTAGTTTTGGCCTACGGTAAAAAGGAACGCCGCGAAGCCGTAGTAGGTTCCGTAACAACCGTTAAACCGATGGATCTGAAGATCCCGGCCAGTAACTTAACCAATGCTTTGGCTGGCCAGGTTGCGGGTGTTATCGCTTTTCAGCCTAACGGGCAGCCGGGTTTGGATAACTCTAACTTCTTTATCCGCGGTGTGACAACCTTTGGTTACAAAAAAGATCCGCTTATTTTGATTGATAACGTGGAGTTGACAGCTAATGACCTTGCCCGTTTGCAGGTTGATGATATTGCCAGCTTTTCGATATTAAAAGATGCCAGCGCTACAGCCCTTTACGGTGCCCGTGGTGCAAACGGTGTTATTTTGGTAAGCACTAAAGAAGGTAAGGTAGGTAAAGCCAAGATCAACGCCCGTGTGGAGAACTCGATCAGCCAATCGGCCAAAACGCTACAGCTTGCCGATCCTATTACCTATATGAAGCTTTTTAACGAAGCTACCATCACCCGCGACCCAACAAGTCCTCCACCCTTTACCCCTAATAAAATATTAAATACCGAAGCAGCTCTTCGCGGTGATCCGGGCAGTAACAAATACGTTTACCCGGCTGTAGACTGGTTGGATATGCTTTTCAAAAAACGTACCGCCACCCAACGTGCCGATATTAGCGTAAACGGTGGTGGTGATGTTGCCCGTTATTATGTATCAGGCTCATACAACGTTGACCACGGTATTTTACGTGAGGATATTGCCAACAATAATAATAACAACGTTAAGTTCGAGAATTTCCAGCTCCGTTCAAACGTGAACATTAACCTAACTAAAAGCACCGAACTGGTGGTAAGATTAGTAGGTTCATTTAACGAGTACAATGGCCCGATGACCAGCGACGCCTCGTTCTCTACCGATTTGTATAACGTTGCCGTGCACACCAGCCCGGTATTGTTCCCGGCCTATTTCCCGGCCGATTCGGCAAACATGAACGCCAAACACATTTTATTTGGTAACGCGGCACCTAATGTTGCTAACGGCACCTCTCCGGGGCCAAACTCAATCGCTTATAATAACCCTTATGCCGCATTACTGCGTGGCCATAAAAACTTTTCGGAGTCAAGGCTTTCAGCACAATTGGAGTTAAACCAAAAGCTCAATTTCATTACCGATGGGCTTAATTTTCATGGGTTGTTCCATACCAACAGGTACGCGTACTTTCAATCGCACATGAATTATTCGCCGTTTTATTATTTCGCGGACGAAAACAACTATGACAAAGCTACCAATACGTATAAGTTAACCTGGCTTAACTCGCAAACCGGTAACAATATACCAAACATACCTACCGAATACCTTACCTACAGCCGTGACAGGGACAACGATAACCTGAACACCTACATCTTTTTTCAGGGTGTTTTGGATTATAGCCGTGCCTTTGGCGATCATAACATAAGCGCTTCATTAATTGGCACGCGCCAACAAACCGTGTACTCTGATGCTAAAGATCCGGTGTTGAAGTACACAACATTACAGTATTCATTACCATACCGTAACCTTACAGTAGCCGGTCGTGCCACTTACTCGTTCAAAAGCCGTTACTTTTTAGAGTTTAACTTTGGTTACAATGGTACTGAGCGTTTCTCATCTAACCATAGGTTTGGCTTCTTCCCTACCATTGGTGGTTCATGGATCGTATCTGATGAGAAATTCTGGGAAGGGTTGTACAATGTATTCAACCGCGTAAAATTAAGGGCCAGCTATGGCTTGGTGGGTAATGATGCCATTGGCCAGCAACGGTTCTTCTTCCTGTCGGATGTTAACCTTAATGGAGGTAACCCTGCCTATTTTGGTACCCTTAATGATTACAGGCGCGAAGGTGTTTACATTAACAACTACGCAAACCCTAATATTACCTGGGAAACCTCGCGCCAGCTTAACCTGGGCCTTGAGTTTACCATGTTTAAAAACCTTAACGTAGTTGCCGAAGTTTACAAATACCACCGCTACAACATTTTACAAACACGTTCAACATTGCCTACCACCATGGGCCTTGAAGCGCTTGATGATAATGGCAACCCTAAAGTAACCGCCAACATAGGCACAGCCGATTCAAAAGGTATCGACTTATCGGCAGATTATAAAGCCCAGGTTGGCCGTAGCGGCTGGTTACAGGGCCGCGGTAACTTTACCTTGGCAACCACCAAATATGGTAACTACGAAGAACCTCAATGGGCCGAGGCCTATCGCTACCAAACCGGCCAAACCATAAACAGGCAGTTTGGTTACATTGCCGAACGTTTATTTGTTGATGATAACGAGGCCAGAAACTCTCCATCACAAATATTTTCGACCAATGGCATTGCCCCGGGCGGCGGTGACATCAAATACCGCGACCTGAACGGCGATGGTAAAATTGACGGTGCCGACCAAACTTTTATAGGCAACCCAACGGTACCCGAAATTGTGTATGGTGCAGGTTTATCAGGCGGTTACAAAAACTTCGATATTTCATGTTTCTTCCAGGGACAGGCCCGTGTTTCGTTCTTTATCGATCCAAGTCGTGTTAGCCCGTTCATCCAAAGTCCTGATCCATACATTTATGGCAACACCCAGCTGATCAAAGCTTTTGCCGATGACCACTGGAGCGAAGAAAACCAAAACCTGTATGCCACTTATCCAAGGTTAGGCGTTACCGGCAACCAAATCGAAAACAACCGCCAAAACAGTACCTGGTGGATGCGCGACGGCAGCTTTGTACGCTTAAAATCGGTAGAGATAGGTTATTCATTGCCGCCATCAATATTGAAACACTTAAACCTAACCAAATGCCGCATTTACTTTAACGGCTTAAACCTGTACACCTGGAGTCCCTTTAAACTATGGGATCCGGAGTTGGGCGGAAACGGTTTTGCCTACCCTATACAAAAGGTGTTCAACTTAGGTATCAACGTTAACCTATAATTTTTTACTGATCAATACTTAGTATTATGAAACAATATTATAAACTTTTATTACTGGTAGGGCTCCTGGTTTCGGGCGCATCATGTAAAAAATACCTTGATGTAACGCCCGATAATACCGGCACCCTCGAGTACGCTTTCAGGAACCGTAACGAGGCCGAAAACTACCTGTTTACCTGCTACGCAACGTTGCAGCAGTTTTATGATCCTACATCAAACGTAGGCTTCACAACCTCGTCAGAAATTATTTATCCCAACAACCTCACCAATAAACCGCTTAACGAAACCGGCTTTAACCTTATCCGCGGTACGCAAAACAGCAGTAACCCCGGTATTAACTGGTGGGATGGTGCAAATGGCGGGCAAGCATTATTCCGCTCGTTACGCAGGTGTAACATCTTCCTCGAAAATATTGACGAGGCGTATGATCTTACACCAGCCGAAAAAGCCCGCTGGATTGCCGAGGTTAAGTTTTTAAAAGCCTATTATCATTATTACCTGTGTCGCCTTTACGGCCCGGTACCTTTGATCAAAACCAACGTTGATATCTCGGCCAGCACCGAAGAAGTTAGGGTAAAACGCGCCCCGGTCGATTCTGTATTTAACTACTGTGTGCAACTGCTTGATGAGGCTATCCCTAACCTGCCACCGGTTATCACCAACCAGGCTAAAGAGTTAGGCCGTATTACGCAGTTAACAGCAATGTCTATCAAGGCCGAAATGTTGGCAACCCAGGCCAGTCCGCTGTTTAACGGCAACCCCGATTATGCGAGCATGAAAAACAAGGATGGCCAGCTGTTATTTTCAACTACTGTCGATCCGCAAAAATGGAAACGCGCCGCTGATGCCGCCAAAGCCGCTATTGATGCTTGTACTGCAAATGGCCTTAAATTGTACACCTTTGTTGCGCCGCCGGTAGTTGGCAGCCTGTCTGACCAGATACGTGGCGAATTAACCATTCAAAACGCGGTTACCGAAAAATGGGACCAAAACCCGGAATTGATCTGGGCGCTGAACCCAACTTTCCCGTGCCAGGGTTATGCTACACCAAGGTTAACACCAAAATCGGCAGTAAACATCTTCTCAAACCCATCAACCTTCGCGGTACCTATTTCAACCCAGGAGCTTTTTTATACTGCTAATGGTGTCCCGGTTAATGAGGATAAGAATTATGATTATGCCAACCGCTATTCGCTTAAAACAGCAGGCGATGCTGATAAATATTATATAGCCCAAGGTTATACCACCATTAACGAGCATTACGGTCGCGAAACCCGTTTTTACGCTAACATCGCTTTTGATGGCGCCATATGGTATGGCAATGGTATTTATGATCAGGACAAAGCCTATCACGTAGAAGCAAGGGGTAATACCTCGCTCGCCGGCCCTAAAGACCGTAACACGCTAAATATCACCGGATACTGGCCTAAAAAATTAGCTAATTATCTCTCTGTTTATGACGATGGCTTTCAATCTGTAGAGTTTCACCTGCCTTTAATGAGGCTTGCCGGTTTATACCTGCTTTATGCTGAAGCACTAAACGAGGTAAACGGCCCAACACCAGAGGCTTACGATTATATTGACAGGGTGCGTGCAAGGGCCGGTTTGAAAGGCGTACTTGATTCATGGGCTACTTATTCGAAAAATCCAAATAAGCCAACCACCAAGGAAGGTTTGCGCGATATCATTCACCGCGAGCGCCGTATCGAGCTTTGTTTTGAAGCGCAAAGCGGATGGGACCTGCGCCGTTGGAAAGAAATTCAGCAAGTGCTAAGCGTACCAATGCAGGGCTGGAACATTTACGAAACCGAAGCTGGTAACTACTATCGTCCAAACACGGTAATGACCCCTGTTTTTGGGTTACGCAATTATTTCTGGCCGATAAAAGATTACGATTTAACGGTTAACAATAACCTGGTACAAACCACCTACTGGTAGGCCATTGCCCATCAATTATAAACGAACTAATTCCATATAAATAAGAATTATGAAACGCATTAAAAATTATCCGGTGACAGCATTAGCCCTCCTGGCGCTGCTGTTTACAGCATGCCTAAACTCATGCAAAAAAAACGACGGGTATATTAAAGAGGTATCTAATGATTTAAGTAAACCTGCCAATGTTAGCAATGTAAAGGTTAAAAACTTTAACGGCGGCGCTTATATCACTTATGATCTGCCAAATTCAGATAACCTGCTGTATGTACAGGCCGAGTATCGTATCAATGATAAAACCACCCGCCAAACCAAATCAAGCTATTACTCTGATACAGTAACGGTTGATGGTTTTGCCAAAAGCCAGGATTATGAGGTAACGCTTTACTCGGTAAGCAGGGCAAACGTAAAATCAGATCCATTAGTAGTTAAGGTGCACCCCAATGAGCCTTTTTACAGGCTGATCAAAGCTACCGTTGCCGTCACTTCCGATTTTGGAGGTATAAACATTAAAGCCTTAAACCCGGAAAAGCGCGATATAGGCGTAGTATTGCTCGATTTTCAAAAATCAACTCAATCACTTGAAATTGCCGATCAGCATTATACCAATACAGATACCCTCAATTATTCCATAAGGGGTTACCAGGCAGTGGCACGGCAATTTGGCGTTTATGTTACCGATAAATTTGGCAATATATCTGATACTACCTTAGTTACCATAACCCCAATTTTTGAAACCCTGCTTAACAAAGCCAACTTCGCGGTTTATAAAACCCCTACCGATAGCCAAACAGCTTATGGCTGGGAAGTGCCTTACCTGTGGGATAATAAAACCGACGGTTATTCAAACGGCTGGCATACCGCTCCGGGCGGTCCTGCACCAATGCAGGTTACCTTCAGCTTAGGTGTATCAGCCCAATTAAGCCGTTTTGTTTTATGGGAACGCCCAGATCAATACGCTTACGGACACGGTAACCCTAAAGATTTCTCGATTTGGGGATCAAACGTCACTGCTCCGCAGGATGTAAGACTGCCTGATTATGCACCGGTTGGTACCGTAGTTGGCGATTGGGTAAACATTGGTAACTATCATTACCCTAATCCGCCATCGGGCCTTACGCCGGGCTTCACCAACGCGGCCGATGCCGCATTTGTTGCCGCCGGTGTAAACTTTAACGTTCCGCCGGGTTCAACGCCTATTAAATATTTCAGGTTTATGGCGCACAGCACCTGGTCTAACGGTGACTTTGCCCACATGATGGAGCTTTCAATTTATGGTAACCCCCAATAAGCATTAAAATCCAGATCAAAATGAAAATGAAAAATATTATCAGAATAGCTGCTTTGGGTTTAGTGGGATACCTGATGTACGGCTGCAGCAAGCAAGACACCGCTTTTGAATCCTTCCTGAACGGAAAAGAGGTTAAATATCCCGGTACCATCAGCAAGATCACCCCTCGCCCGGGTAACCTCCGTGCGGGAATAACCTTTCACCCAAGCAGCGACCCAAGCGTATCCCGCTACGTAGTATATTGGAATAACCGTGCCGACTCGATTGTTTATACTTCGGATAATCATAACCCATCGGATAGTTTAACGGTTATTGTACCCAACCTTAACGAATACATTTATTCGTTCACGGTGTTCTCGTACGATGCTAAGGGTAACCGCTCTGTTCCGCGCGATGTTAATAATGTTAAGGTTTACGGGCCTATCTACCAGTCGGGCCTTTCAAGCCGTAACTATAACCTAACAAACCCATATGGCATTAGTGCCGATGGCAAGGTTAAACTTAACTTTAACCTGATGGATACCAGCGCGCACAATGTGTTCACGGTTATTAAATACACTAACAAAGCCGACAAAGAAAGTTTTGCCAGGATCAATGCTGATAGCCTTTCAATTATACTGCCCGATTATAAAGCCGACACTAAGATCCAGTTCCGTTCGGCATTTATTCCAGCAAAAACAGCTATCGATACCTTTTATGTATCCGACTATGAAGATTTTGCAACCATAAATTCAGTTGCCATTTGCGATAAAAAGCTTTTCGCAAAGAAATACCTTACTAACGATGCAAAACCATACGAAGGCGATACTGATATTGACAGACTTTGGGATGGTAGTAATGGTCCGCAGGGCTTCCCTAACATTTTCCACAGTGATGGAAACGGTCCGCTGCCGGTGGTTATCACTTTTGATATGGGCGCGGTTTATAAAGGTTTGGTTGCCATTGAAGAAACCGGCCGTAACTGCTGCCACAATCCGGATGATTTTGAGGTTTGGGGTATAGCCGATTTAACCAACGCCACAACCAACTTAAAAGCTAACGATGCCGGCTGGGCTGCCGAAGCTACTGCCAAAGGATGGAAATTGCTTAAGGAAATAAAAAGGACAGATGATGGCAGCGCGCCGCTGAAGGTTAACTTTGATCCTAATCCGCCGCCAGTACGTTATATCCGCATCAGGATAAAACATAATGCCAACGGTGAAGGCAACTACACCAACATGAGTGAGCTTACCTTCTGGAACAACGCACTACTATAATAACAACCACATGGCCGGGCTGCTTAGGCGGCTCGGTCATATTTTTATTTTAAACAACTGACCTCTGTTTAAATATCCATCTAAAATAATAACCATGAAAAAAACAGCGCTACTATTTCTGAGCCTGCTTTTAATACTCAGAATTGGCTTTGCCCAGCAAACCGGAGTGGTTAAAACTCCCAAAGCTGTGCTTGATGATTTCATGACCAAACGCTTCGGCATGTTCATACACTTTGGCCCGGTAACTTTACGTGGCACCGAAATTGGTTGGAGCCGCAATAAAGAAGTAGCGCAGGAAGATTATGACAACTTATACAAAGAATTTAACCCGGTTTTATTTAATGCCGATGCCATTGTAAAAACCGCTAAAGATGCCGGGATGAAATACCTGGTGATCACCGCCAAACATCACGATGGCTTTGCTTTATGGCCATCAGCATTTACCAATTACAACATCAGCCAAACACCCTATAAACGCGATATGGTGGCCGAGCTGGCAACGGCCTGTAAAAAGCAGGGCGTATTATTTTGCATTTACCACACCGTGCTTGATTGGCACGACCCCAACTACCCTATTCAAAACCCTTACGACAGCACAAAGAATGTAAAGGGAAATATGGTAGCCTTTAAAACGCAAATGAAGAATGAGCTGAAAGAACTCATCACTAAATATCACCCCTACCTGCTTTGGTTTGATGGTTACTGGGAAAAACCATGGACCAACGCCGACGGGCAGGAGATCTACAAATTCATCAAAAGTATTGATCGCAACGTGATCGTAAACAACCGTTTGGGTAAAGAGAGCGAGAAGCTCAACGATCAATCAGTAGGCGATTACCTTACGCCCGAGCAGCGCATTGGTCAATTGAATATGAACGAGCCATGGGAAAGCTGCATCACCATTTGCCAGCAATGGGCCTGGAAGCCTAATGATAAAATGAAAACCGTACAGGAATGCATCCAAACGCTGGTGAAAACTGCCGCCGGTAATGGAAACCTGCTGTTTAATGTTGGACCAATGCCTGATGGCCGGATCGAGGCGCGCCAGGGTGCAGCCCTGCAACAAATGGGCAGCTGGCTAAAAAAATATGGTGAAAGTATTTACGGCACCAAAGGTGGCCCCTACACACCTAATGATAACTATGCTGTTACACGCAAGGTTAATAAGATCTATCTGCACGTATTTCAGAAAAAAGATGATAAAATTGTATTACCAAACCTGCCCGGCATCAGTATAACCAATGCATCGGTAATGGGAGGTACCAAAATCAATTATACAACTAACGCAACAGGCTACGTTATTACTTTGCCTAAAACTTTGCCCGATGCCAACAGCAATGTGATAGTACTTGAGCTGAATAAAAACGCCGAAGAGATCCCTGCAATTACCGCGGGCAAGTAAACAACCTAAATAAGAAACCCAATTAATAATTTATGTCGATAAAAACGCCGCTGCTAATAACTGTAATGCTAACAGGTATTACAACGTTTACACAAGCGCAAACCAAACAATTAAAACTCTGGTACAAACAGCCTGCACAGCGCTGGGAAGAAACCCTGGCTTTGGGCAATGGCCGCCTGGGCATGATGCCCGATGGGGGAATTACCAGCGAGAAAGTGGTACTGAATGATATCACCATGTGGTCGGGGTCATCGCAGGATGCCAATAATTACGAGGCTTATAAACAATTGCCCGAGATCAGGAGATTGCTTGCGGCCGGCAAAAATGTTGAAGCGCAGGATATCATCAACAAATCGTTTGTTTGTACAGGCAAAGGATCTGGCGGTGTGCCGTTTGGTTGTTTCCAGATGCTGGGCGATCTGAACATCAATTACCAGTACAAAGGCACGGATGATAAACAAATAGCATTTGAAAATTACGAGCGTGAACTTTCATTAAACAACGCGCTGGCCAAAACCACTTTCAAAATAAACGGCGTTACTTACAAGCGCGAATATTTCACCAGTTTTAGCGATGATGTAGATGTAATTAAACTAAGTGCAGATAAACCGGGCATGTTGAATTTGAACATCGGCATTACCCGCCCTGAACGTGGCGTAACATCAACCACCGGTAACGAGCTGGATCTGATCGGTCAGCTGGATAATGGTACAGATGGTAAAGGCGTAGCCTACAAAGCTGCGGTTGAAGCTAAGCTAACCGGCGGCACATTAAGCACTACCCCTACTTCGCTTGTTATTAAAGATGCTACCGAAGTTTTGATCTACGTATCTGCCGGTACCGATTTTAAAAATCCACAGTACCTTAATAAACTGAACAAAGATATGGGCGCGGCTTTGGCTAAGCCTTATGATCTGCAAAAGCAACAGCACATCACCAACTTTCAAAAACTGTTTAACAGGGTAAAAGTTGATTTAGGATCATCAGAAGCTGAGAAACTGACTACCGACCAAAGGCTGATCGCTTTCCGCAGTAACCCGGATGCAGATAACGCCTTACCTGTTCTGTTTTACCAGTTTGGCCGTTACCTGAGCATTTGCAGCACCCGTGTAGGTTTGTTGCCACCAAACTTGCAAGGCTTATGGGCTAACGAAGTCCATACTCCATGGAACGGCGATTACCACCTCGATATCAACATCGAAATGAATCAATGGCCGGTTGAGGTTTCCAACCTGTCAGAATTAAACCTTCCCCTTGCCGACCTGGTTAAAGGCATGGTACCACACGGCGAAAAAACAGCCAAAGCTTATTATAATGCCGATGGATGGGTGGCACACGTAATTACCAACCCATGGGGCTTTACCGAGCCGGGCGAAAGCGCATCGTGGGGAGTTTGTAAAGTTGGTTCGGGCTGGCTTTGCGATAACCTTTGGCAGCATTATGATTTTACAGGTGATAAAAACTACCTGAAACAGATTTACCCGATACTAAAAGGTGCGGCCCAGTTTTACAACAGCATGCTCATCAGCGATGCTAAAACCGGCTGGCTGGTAACCTCACCATCATCATCGCCCGAGAACAGTTTTTATCTGCCTGATGGTACCCACGCCAGCATTTGCATGGGGCCAACTATTGATAACCAGATCATCCGTCAGTTGTTTAACAATGTGATCACCGCAAGCAAGGTGTTGGGTAAAGACGAAGCGTTCAGCAAAACGCTGGCTGCTAAAGTAAAAAAACTGCCTCCTCCGGGTGTTATCGCCAAAGATGGCCGCATCCAGGAGTGGCTGGAAGATTATAAAGAAACCGAACCGCAGCACCGCCACGTATCGCACCTGTATGGCTTGTTCCCTGCATCTGAAATTACGCCAGAGGCTACCCCAGCCCTTGCCGAAGCCGCTAAGAAAACGTTAGAAGTAAGGGGCGATGACGGCCCAAGCTGGTCTATCGCTTACAAAATATTGTGGTGGGCACGTTTGCACGATGGCAACCGTACCTACAAACTGTTTAAAGAGTTGATGAAACCTACCATCAAAACCGATATCAATTACGGTGCAGGTGGTGGTGTATATCCTAACTTGTTATCGGCCGGTCCGCCGTTTCAGATCGATGGTAACTTTGGTGCCGAGGCAGGCATTGCCGAAATGTTGATCCAGAGTCATGCAGGGTTTATCGATTTTATCCCTTCTATCCCGGATATATGGAAAGCGCAAGGTGAAGTTAAAGGCTTGAAAGCCCGTGGTAATTTTACTGTGGATATGAAATGGAAAGATGGTAAAGTAACCGCCTACAAAGTAACTTCTCCTACCCCGCGCATGGTTAAGGTAAAAATTAACGGTGTGGTTAAAAATATTATGGCTACTAAAAGCTAATCTGTTGGATGGCTGAATAAGCCTAAGCCTTCCCAAATATCGTTGCTTCATGCAAGCACATGGCAACTTGTAGAGCCAGACTTACGAAGTTTTTAAAACTTCGTAAGTCTTCGCCGCTTTATCATAGCCGCGTAGTACATCTCAAGCTCGTTTCGGTCCCTTTTGTAAAGAAACCGTTATGATTTCAAAAAAAGATCGCGCCTAAAAAGTAAAATGTATATTTGACATTTATAAACCATCAATTCATGCAAAAATTTATTAACCGCTTTATAATTGCTGTTCAGTTGTCTGGCTTGCTTTGCGTTTGGCAGCCGGCAATTGCTTCAGCGTCCCGAACTAACCGATCGTTTAAAACGGAAGACACATCGATCCCCTACAGCAAAACCGGGAAGATTATTTACGATCAAAAAAACGGCACTTTTTCGGTACAGGAAAACGGAAAAACTGTGCTTTCTAACTGCTACGCCAAAGTGAAGATAGGCGGCAAGTTTATAACCTCTAAAGATTATAAGCAGATCAGCTTTAAAACCACCGCCACTAAAGATGCTTTTGGAAAAGGTGTTAAATACGATGTTACTTTAACCGGCAAAAACCTGCCGGTAATGGTGCAAACCTTTTACAGCTATCCTTTAAACGGGAAAGATTATTTCTTTACTGAAGTAAGCCTGAAAGGCAGCAACCTTAAAACCAATTACATGGAGCCTATTGCCGGCGATATGGCTTCAATAAATGGTGATACCCGCTCGCTTTTTGTTCCTTTTGATAATGATACTTTTATCAGCTACGATTCAAAAGCCTTTAAAGCCCCACTTACCAATACCAGCGCCGAGGTAGGAACTGTTTTTGATAACGATAGCCGCAATGGTGTAGTGTTTGGTTCGGTGGAACACGAAACCTGGAAAACAGGCGTGCGTACCATCGCCAAAAAAGATAGCGCCAACGCTTTTGAAGTATGGGGTGGCTATACTGAAGAGGCTGTGAACCGTGATAAAATTGCTCATGGCGAGATCAGCGGCGATGTTGTTAAATCGCCCAAAATATTTGTAGGCTGGTTTGCCGACTGGCGCACTGGCCTGGAAGAGTTTGGCAAAGCCAACCGCATTGCAGAGCCTCCTTACATTTTTAATTGGACAAAGCCCACTCCTGTTGGCTGGAACAGCTGGGGCGTAATGCAGGAAAAGCTAAGCTACGATAAGGCACTTAGGGTAGCCGACTTTTTTGCTGATAGCATACCAACCTTCCGCAATGGTAATACCGCTTTTATCGATCTTGATTCGTTTTGGGATAATATGATAAAAGGCGGTTGGGAAGGTGACTTCGGACAACTGAAAGCCTTTGCCGATTATTGTAAAAGCAAAGGCTTGCAACCCGGCGTTTACTGGGCACCTTTTACCGATTGGGGATGGAAAGGCGGACCTGACCGTAAAGTATTGGGCAGTAACTACACCTACGGCGAAACCTGGACCAAAGTTGGCGACAGCTACCACGATATCGACGGTGCCCGTGCTACAGATCCAACTCACCCCGGTACCCTGCAACATATTGATTATGTAATAGGCAAACTAAAAGCATGCGGTTTCAAAATGATCAAGATCGACTTTTTAGGACATGCCGCCGCAGAATCGAGCCATTTCTACGATCCGAAAATCACTACAGGTATGCAGGCCTATAAAAAAGGTATGGAGCATTTAATTGATCAGCTTGGCGATCAAATGTTAGTTTATGCAGCCATCTCCCCAAGCCTGGCAACCGGCCGTTACGCCCATATGCGCCGTATCGCCTGCGATGCTTTCAAAACCATTAAGGATACCCGTTACACACTAAATAGTGTAAACTATGGCTGGTGGCAAACCTATTTGTACAACTACATTGATGCCGATCACGTGGTTTTATCAACCGAAAGCGAAGGTGCTAATCGCGCCAGAATGCTCTCGGCAATAGTAACCGGTACATTCATTACCGGTGATGATTTTTCAACTCACGGCCAATGGAGCGATAGGGCTAAAGCCTTGTATCAAAACCCGGAGATCTTAAAAATAGTTGCCAATGGCAAAGCATTTAAACCGGTAGAGGGTAATACCGAAACAGGAACTACTGAGCAATTTACCATTCAAATTGGGAACAGCTTCTACCTGGCCGTGTTTAACTATGGCAGCGAGGATAAAAACTACACAATAGACAGGAAAAGATTAGGCCTTAAGGATGATAAAGAATTAAGTATTAAATCGCTTGTGCAGGATTACACGGTAAATACCAACGGTAGTGTTGTGGTAAAAGCAGGCGACGCGATGATGCTTAAATTAGAGAAAACAAAGTAAAAGTAAAAGTAAAAGCAAAGGCACCGGTAACAGATTTAATTCCCCTTGCTTTAGTTACCGGATGCCTTTTAGGGTGGATGAAACCCGTATATTTTTAAGCGTTATATTTTACACATTTTGCCCGTTTCATAGCAAGCGGGCATTTTGCTTTTTTAGCATTAGGGCAACATTTATTTGTATGACGTTTTGAACCAGCAAGGCTAATCTTTTCAACCTGTAAGGTGTTAAAATACAATCCGCCGGTTACGGCCAACAACGTAAAAATTTTCATAGCTAATTGGTTTTACATAAAGAGACGGCAATTTTTTGTGAATGTTACAGGAAAGTTGCAAATGTTGATTTTCGCATGTTTTTACAGGGTATTTAACTGATATGCAAATAATTAACATCTATCCAAATGTCATTGCGAGGAGCTGAACAGGCCAGTGAATTGGGGGCGACGTGGCAACCGCATGCTATACAGGGCGGCCACGCTTCCGTGCGATTGCTTCGTCGTGCCTCCTCGCAATGACATGATGTGGAGAGCATCCCCTCCCCCTAAAAACAAAAAGTCACTAACCTCGCGTTACTGACTTTTCAATTAACTATTAACTGACCAAATATCCTTGAAAAAACTATCTGGTAATGCAAACATAGGGGCTTATTTAGTGGCGCTATGTGTGAAAAACACCCATCTAAAAAGCTTTAATTTCAATTATACTACGCTGATTGTCTGTATTTTAACGGCGTAATATTATAATGCGTACGGAACAGGCGAATGAACGAACTCGGGCATTCAAAACCTACCATACTAACCACCTCATTAACAGGGTAACGGGTATCTTTCAACAACATCAACGAGCGTTTTAAACGCAGCTGAATTAAAAACTGGTGCGGCGTTAAACCGAAGGCCTGCTTAAAAGTGCGCAACAGGTGATTAACTGAAAGACAGGCATGTTCGGCCAGATCCTCCAGGTTAATATTCTGGTTGTAGTTGCTGTACATGTACTCTTTGGCCAGGTTTAAACGGCGGATGATCTCGATCTTGGTGCCCTGGTTTAAAAAGTCGAGTTTTTCGGCTTTTTTGTACACTTCATCATTATAAATATTGAAGTAGTTGATGAGAGTATGGTGCAGGTACTCGTTGATGAGCATTTCATCCTGCATACCTTCGTCAAGATGTTGTTTCAGGTGAAATACATTATACCTGATGTCGCCAGCGAAAGGGTAAATAGTTTCGCTAAACTCGGGTTGTACACTGATAGCATCGCCGCCTTTATCTAATAATTTTTCATCACCAAAAGTCCAGCATTCTTTAAAATCCTGTAAAAATTGCTGATCAAAGTTGATAACGAATGACTGTACCGGATCGCCGGCATCAGTTTCGGTTGAATATTTTGTTCCGCGGTTCAGGATCAGGAACGAATCCGGATAAATGGATAGGTGCCTCCGGCCGATATCATAACGTTCGTTTCCGCTTAAAACAAAGCGCAGGCTCAGGTCGGAATTGTGCTGAACGCCCAGTCCCTGACCGCCGGTGCGGCTTACTATCTTGTTGTTGTTGCGTAATACTTTTGAATAATCCATTGTGATATGAGTTTATTATTCGTTATAATTTCTTTCTTCCA
Organism: Mucilaginibacter sp. CAU 1740; assembly: GCF_039839285.1. Taxonomy (NCBI): domain Bacteria; kingdom Pseudomonadati; phylum Bacteroidota; class Sphingobacteriia; order Sphingobacteriales; family Sphingobacteriaceae; genus Mucilaginibacter; species Mucilaginibacter sp. CAU 1740. Next base: position 127,691 of record NZ_JBDOQS010000018.1, read on the forward strand.
GTAGCATGAACCTGTTACCTGCCGGGTCCATAAATTCGGCGACTAAGCCAGCCGGTAAGTAAGCAGGCGATTTGCAAAAAAATACCCCTGCGGTTTTCAGCTTGTGGTAGTCGTTTAAACAATCTGCCGTGTTAAGGATGATATTACTCTTATCACTCAGGCTATCATTATTGGTTACCAACAATGCCACATTTAATTTATCCGACCGGATCACTGTGCTTTCCCTACCCTCATGAAACGTCATTGTCCCGGTTACCTTAAAGCCTAATTTCTGCGTGTAAAAGTTAAGTTGACTATCAAAGTCGGCAGTATAAACGGGTATATATTTCAATTTCATTTGGTAAATAGTTTTAACAGTAACCAGCATTAAACCGGGCAAATCAACCTGTTGACTATTGATGCCTACAGAATAATTTTGTTTTGGCGGGCGACGTAGTAGCCGGTCAGTTAAAACTACTTAACATACCAAAGGTAGGGTAAGCAAGGGGGGATAGTATCCCCCTGTTTGGGGGATTTGTGAATTAGTATTTTTGGGGATTGGAGTGTGTTTTTCGGCCTGTAGTTGCAAACTACAGGCATAGTGGTCTGTAGACGGAGTCTACGGGCAGCGGAGTAGAGAAGTAAAATAAAACCATGTCATTGCGAGCGCAGCGTGGCAATCGCATACAATACAGGGTGGCCCTGCATCCGTGCGATTGCCACGCTGCGCTCGCAATGACATGGGATATTAAGCCTATATCAACTTATTCTGCCTCGCCAACTTAATAGCATCAGCACGCGAGTTCACATCCAGCTTCAGATAAATATTCTTAATATGGCTCCTAACCGTCTCCAGATCAATAAAAAGCTCACCTGCTATTTGCCCACGGCTTTTACCTTCGCCTATCAACTCTAAAATTTGCGTTTCGCGTTTTGATAAGGGGGATTCCTGGTTTTTTTGGAATGAACGAATCACCAGCCGGGCAATGTTGATGCTCATTGGCCCCCCACCCTCACGTACCTCTTTTATCGATTCGATGATTTTGGCCGATGGGGTGTTTTTGGTAAGATATCCCGAAGCACCGTTAGCCAGCGCATTGAAGATCTGCTTTTCCGATTCGTAAACCGTAAGAATTAGTATATAGCAGTTGGGCAGCAACTTTTTTAACTTGGGGATGGCGTCGATGCCGTTTACGCCAGGCAACTCGATATCTAATAAAATAACATCCGGCCTATCGATAGCGATCTTTTTTGCAGCTTCATCATACGAGCAGTACGAGCTTACCACATCATAACCCTCGGTAGCGCCAATTAAAAAGGCATAACCTTCGCGCAGGGTTTCATCATCCTCAATAATACTTACCTTAATACTACGCCCCATATTAATAGCTTAACTGGTTTATCCTGAATGTTAATATTGTTGTAGTCCCCTTCCCTTCCGATGAACTGATCTCAAGCTTAGCATTGATGCGTTTAGCACGGGCATTGATATTGTTAATACCTCTGCCACGATGGGCGGCAGCGCTGTCAAAACCTTTACCATCATCGGTTACTTTGAGGGCTATCTCATTCTTATGACGCTGCTCAAGCTCAAATGTTACTACCGAGGCGTCGGCATGCTTTAAAATATTGTTCAACACCTCTTTAAATATCATGGTGATGTTGCGGCTGTATTCCATGGGTAGTTTAACGAGCTGGATATCTTCATCAATGTCCGCAAATTCAAAATCTACAGGTACATCATGAAAAACTTCTACCCCTATCTCGCGGATATGGTTCAAGGTTTCGTACAGGTTATCGCTTTTGGGATCGAGCGCCCAGAGGATGTCTTTGGTTCCATTGTATAACGATGCCGCGTTTTGTTTGATCTGATCAACGATGCCCCGCTGATCGGATTTTTCCTGGTCTATTTTGGCATTTAGTATTTCGGAGAGCACCGTGATTCGGGTAAGTTTGTTACCAAGATCATCGTGGAAATCCTCAGCAGTTTGCTGGCGGATCTTCAGCTTTTCTTCCCGCTTCATAGCTTCAATAGCCTTTTGTCGTTTTATTTTACGCTGATGCACCAGGTTTTGCACACCGAAACCAAGCAACACCAATAAAACGATGGCCAGCAGCCTAAAGGTAAAAGTTTGATAAAATGGCGGGATAATTTCGAAGTTAAAATCGGCCATGTGGGGCGATACCAGCCCATCCGGGCTGATTGCCTTTACTTTAAAAGTATATTTACCGGGCGGCAACGAAGGGTAATTCACCACATTATTATGCATTGGCGCGCTAAACGCACTATCCAGCCCAACCATTTTATATTGGTACGATACTGCGTCAGGATTTTTAAGGTAAACACCCAAAAAGGCTATGGATAGATGATTTTGATTATGATCAAGCTTGACCCAGTCATTCAGATCGATCGACGAGCGTTTTTCGCCGTCTTCCTTCATCAACTGTACCGCTTTGATAATGACATGTGGTGGCGGCGAAGGCTCCATTTTAGTTTTGGTATTATAAACCATTACCGATTTAGTGGTGCTGATCCACACCTCGCGCCCGCGGTGAAGGATGGCGTTTTGGTTGGCCTCAACAACCGGCTCTTTCGAGCCGATGTTATCAATCACCCAAAAGGTTTTCTTTTCGGGATCATACTTCATGCGGTTTATGCCACGACCGGTACCCATCCAAAGCCGACCGCGCTCATCGGCTGCCAGGCTGTAAATGCTGTTGGCTTTTAACCCATCTTTAACCGTGTAAGTATGCGTTGCACCCGTTTCCATATCCCAGGTGTACAGGCCGCTATCATCGGTACCAACCAACAACATCCCATCATAAATGATCATGCTATAAACCGAAGTGGCAGGGAACGATTTGAGCTTAAAACTTCCGATTATCCTTTTATTAACCGCCAGCATTACCCCACCCTGCGTACCAATAAAAACAGAATCGCGCCCCATTGTAACCATTGAGGCCGAATATGATGGGATACCTTCTAACTGTTTTAGCTGCCCGTTTTGGTAGTAGAAACATCCCGATGATGTTGCCAGCCAAACGGTTCCGTCGTCACCGCCGGTAATAAAATTGTACGAGTAGTTCCAACTATCCTTTACCTGTTTAAAACCGCTTTTATTGTACTGCCATAAGCCGGTTTGCCCCGTGCCTATCCAAACGGTTCCGCTTTTATCGGTATATAAACTTTGCACACCTTTTAAATAAGCATCGGTTCCGGCTGGTACCGGTATGCTGCTTAGCTTTTTACCATCGTACCGCAAAATGCCGCCGCCATCAATCCCCATCAGTACATTATTATTCCAATCGGTTGCTAAGGACATTACAATTTTTGATTCGGGAATACCTTGCGACCGGTCGAAAACCGTATATCTATCACCCTCACAACGGTACAGGCCATTGCCCAAGCTGCCCAGCCATAGGTTTTCATCGGCATCTAAAAAAATATCGGCTATGGAGTTATCGGTAAGCCCGTTTGCCGAGTTATAATGCAGGGTGCCGCCATCGCTGCAAATACAATAAGCGCCGTTATCGGTACCTAACCAAATGTTGGCCTCAGCATCCTGCTCAATACACAGCAGTTGTCCTTTTCCTTTGGGCGAAAAAATTTCGGAGGGTAAGGGCTTCGCCATACCATCTTTAGCATACAAAAGGTCGGCATGGGTTAGCAGATAGGTTTTCTGCGGATCGAAACGATCGAAAAAAATGCGTTTAACGGGCTGGTCGGCATAATCGGCATCAACGTCAATTACATGCCGCCATTTTTTATCGCTTAATTTATAAACGCCATTTTTATAAACTGCCACATATAAATTGCCGGCAGGGTTTACCTCAATGCTGGTAACCACCAACTCATCGTTATCATCAACCGTTACATGCTGCATTTTGCCGTCCTTCACTTTAAACAGCATTCCGCCCGATGTTGTCCAGATTGTACCTTCAGCATCCTGAGTGATATTGGCAATAAAATATCTTTTTACGGCTATATCGGGCTTATATTTAACTATACGGCCGTTATACAACCGGGCCAACCCGTTCAGGGTACCGAACCAGGTACAGCCTGCTTTATCCGAAAAAATGGTTGAAACATAGTTATCCGGCAATCCCGCGCGGCGGTTATAGCTGGTAAACTCTTTACCGTCAAACCTACAGGCCCCACCAAAAGTGGCAATCCACAGGCGATGATCAATATCCTGCGAGAGCTTATTAACCTGCGATTGGATCAAACCATCCTCAATATCATAATGCGCAAAAATGTATTTCTGCGCTTCGGCCCGGTTTATACCCAACAATATAAATCCCAGCGAACACAAAAACACAAGGGACCGAAAACGTGATAGCTTACTCAATTACAGTCAAATTAAATACTTGTATAGGGGTACAATTAAAAAGTTAAATTAAAGCTAATTAAAATAAAAAAAATCACCCCATTGGGGTGATTAATTATCTGCTGGTTTGGAACGCTTCTTCGGACAGGGATGGCCTGTCACCCTGAGCTTGTCGAAGGGTCGCGCGTAGAGGCCCACCCACCATGCTTCGACAAGCTCAGCATGACAGGCCATTTCTCCTCCTTCGCAACATAGCATTCTTCAATTCCTCGCCGCAATACTGTTATTCCCATTTTCCGGCATCTTGATATCATCAAACATTTTGCAAACCTGGGTTATCTTCCAATCCATATTGGCATTTTTTTCGATGATGAGGTAATGGTGCTGAATGGTGTTTTCGTAGTTAAAATCAACCCGGGCAATTACCAGGGCATCGCTTTTGGCCAGTACTTCATAAGCGGAAGTGCAATTTTGCTGGGTACCGGCTTCGCCTTTCATGCTGTTTACCAGGTCGTCTTTTTCCTGTACCAAAACTTTTTCGCCGCGGGGTATTTTTAGCGTGGCGCGGTCGTCCATAATATCTTTAAATTTTTTAACATCGGTAGTCATATGGCTGTCGATAAAATCGCGGATAACGCTTGTGTAATCCCTGTTACCGGGAGTGCTGGCATTTAAAAGGCTGGCCGATAATAAGCTTATTATGCATGCCAAAAAAAGGGTTCTTTTCATATTGCTGGTGTGTTTATACACCAAATGTGGGCAGCAGTTTGATATAAAAATGTGCCTGAAACACCATCCGCTCCCCCAACCAACTATTTACTTAGTTATAAGTGTTTTTAGCATACGGAAAGGTATTTTGGCATATTGGCAACAGTTTTAAAAAATAGAAAAGTTCAACAACGATAGATAAGAAAGAAATTTCCACACAAATTTTTACGAATTATCGAATTACACTAATTTCAATTGGTGTCGATTAACATTCGATAAGTTGTGATCGGCTTGATGATCAATTAGTGTAAAAATGCCTCTTTCCTGCAACTCAAATAAGTTAATATATTTTGATGAGGATTTATCTTTTATAGTGCGGCAAGGATTTAAATCTGTACGAAAATATTTTTATTTTTGAGAGCATCGTTTACCCTATTTTACCGACACCTACTTGGAACCAACCGAAAACATTTTTCGTAGCATTGTTGAAGGCTCGCCTTTTCCTGTATATATGTGCATGGGCGAAGAGAAGATCATAGCCATTGCCAATGATGCTACGCTAAAGGCCTGGGGTAAGGATAAATCGGTTATAGGTAAGCCTTTTGATGAAGCCCTGCCCGAGTTACAAGGCCAACCTTTCAGCACACAGATCAGTAATGTTTACCATACGGGCGAAACCTATCATGGCAGCAACGAGCCTGCCGAAATGCTGATTGACGGTAAGCGGCAGGTTAATTATTACAAGTTTACTTTCCAGGCCATGCGCAATTCGCGTGGTAAAATAGTTGGGGTTATTTGTTTTTCAACAGATGTTACCGAGATAGAACATGCCCGCCAGGCCATGGAAGAAAGCCGTCATACGTTATATAACATGGTAAAGCAGGCCCCCGTTGGCATCTGCATCATCAACAGCGATACCATGATCGTAGAAGTGGTTAATGATTCGTACCTGGAACTGGTTGGCAAAAAACGCGTCGAACTGGAAAACCGCCACATTTGGGAGGCCATACCCGAGGCGGCCGAAGCTTATGAACCGGTGATGGAAAACGCTATCCGGACAGGCAAATCTGTAATTGCCAAAGAGCACCGGCTGCTATTAATAAGAAACGGCATCCCCGAAACTGTTTTTGTTGATTTTGTTTATGAGCCCGTAACAGGTTTTGATGGCGAAATAAGCGCCTTAATGGTTATAGCCATCGATATTACTGAAAAGGTAATGGCCCGCCGCAAAATTGAAGAAGCCGAAGAACGTGCAAGACTGGCCATAGAAGCTGCCGAAATGGGCACATTTGATTATGACCTGCAAACAGATATCGTGGTAACCTCTCCGCGTTTCAATGCCATTTTTGGCTTCGAAGATGGAGTTGCGCACGATACCCTTGTTGATAGCCTGCATCCTGCCGATAGGGAAATACGTGATGCTGCGCATCGCAGTGCCTTTGAAACCGGCAACCTGTTTTATGAAGCCCGCATAATTTGGCCCGACAGCTCGGAACATTGGGTGCGCGTGCAGGGAAAAGTGTATTACGGCTCCATCAGTAAACCATCCCGCATTTTGGGCACCCTGCTTGATATCACCGAGTTTAAGCGCCTGCAACAGCAAAAGGATGATTTTATAAGCGTAGCAAGCCATGAGCTTAAAACACCGATGACATCTATCAAAGCATCGATGCAACTGCTGGACAGGTTGATAAAAGTTGACCCGACATCCGATAAGATCCCCCAATTTATTGATCGCGGTAATAACAGCCTTAACAAAATGTTGCAACTGGTTGATAGCCTGCTCAACGTTTCAAAAATTAACGCCGGGCAATTGGCACTTTCTAAAACCTATTTCCCGGCGGCTAACATGATCAATGATTGCTGCGATCATATCCGCCTGGCAGGCACACATAACCTGATACTTACCGGTGATACTGAATTAGAACTATTTGCGGATAGGAACCGGATTGAGCAGGTGGTTGTAAATTTTGTAAACAACGCGGTAAAATACGCCCCCGAAAACAAGGATATCATGATCAACATCAGCAAGGAAAATGATATGGCTAAAATTTCGGTACAGGATTTTGGCAGGGGTATCCCTACTGATAAAATCCCCCATTTATTTGAACGCTACTACCGGGTTGATGCGAGCGGGGTTCAATACTCCGGCCTGGGGCTGGGCTTGTATATCAGCGCCGAGATCATTAACCGCCACGGGGGCAAAATGGGTGTGGAAAGTGAGGAGGGCAAAGGCAGTACTTTTTGGTTCACGATACCTTTAAACTGAGATCACATCAATTGAAAATACTACGGGTTTTATTAGCTGTGCTTTTGTTCTGCCTACTTACCGTTTTTACGCAAATAGGTGGCGTTGTTTATCTTCTATCCATCAGCCTGCATTCAGCTATCCGAAATCGGGTTAGTAATAAATATTACCGCCGGAGTTTGAATTTCGTGGCTTTCATTATTCTTTATTGCTTTACTACATTAGTTGTTGTTCCGCCCGTAGCCAGACTGTTTGGCAGGGTGCCTCTGCCCATTTCAAAAGCAGGCAATCTGAGGCCGTTAAACCGGCTAACCTGCCTTTTAAACCGCAATTATGTAAGGCCACAGCTTAAACAGGCGGCATTAGATGTTGCCGACAAAATGAGTCAGCAATATCCGGGCAGCGTTGTCAATTATCTTGACGGTTGTTTTCCTTTTTTTAACGGCTTCCCACTATTCCCGCACCTGAGCCATAATGATGGAAAGAAATTAGATCTGGCTTTCTTTTATATTGATAACAAAACCCATACAGCAACAAGCAAAGCACCATCGCCAATTGGTTATGGCGTAAGCGAAGAGCCACGTGCCGGCGAAGTAAACACCACGCAATTTTGCCAGGAGAAAGGTTACTGGCAATACAGTTTCCTGACCAAATTAGTCCCGCAGGGCGATAAACAGAACTATACTTTTGATAGTTTAAAAACCAAAACACTTGTAAATTTATTTGCCGTACAGCCTGCTATACACAAGATATTCATCGAACCTCATTTAAAAACAAGGCTTGGTCTCACTACGGTAAAAATACGATTTCATGGTTGTAGGGCGGTACGCCATGATGATCATATCCATGTTCAATTATAAAACCTAACCCGGCAATTTTAAATAAATCATTTATTTAACTTAAAACTTTTATTTAATCCTAACAAGAAAAAACACAATGTATATAAGTGGCTATTATTTTGTACTTTTCAGTCCTAATTAAGAATTTAGACAGCAGATGGCAAGTACTTTAGAGCCTAACTTTCAAGCCGATCTTGAGGCTATAAACCAGATCCCGGTAGTAAACTCCATACTCGAGGTAATTTGCCGTACTACAGGCATGGGCTTCGCGGCCATCGCCAGGGTTACCGAACACAAATGGATCGCCTGCGCTGTTTTAGATAATATTCAATTTGGCCTTTTACCGGGCGGCGAGCTTAAGCTCGAAACAACTATTTGCCACGAAATAAGGCAAAACCAGGAAGCGGTAGTTATTGATCACGTATCCGAAGATGAGAATTTCCGCCACCATCATACCCCATTGATGTATGGCTTTCAAAGCTATATTTCAATGCCTATCATTCGTAAAGATGGTTCATTTTTTGGTACCCTTTGCGCTATCGATCCTAACCCGGCCAGGCTGAAAACGCCCGAGGTGATCAACATGTTTAAGCTTTATGCCGATCTGATCTCTTTTCACCTGCAAGCCGTTGAGCAATTGGCTTTTGCCGAAACCAAACTTTTAGAAGAACGCCGGATAGCCGAATTACGCGAACAATTCATTGCTATTTTAGGTCACGATCTCCGCAACCCGCTTACAGCAGTATCAAACGTTGGCCAGCTAATGCTGCGCATGCCGCTTGATGAGCGGATGAAGCGCCTTGCTACAATTCTACAGGATTCGTCGGTAAGGATGAAGGGGCTTATCGATAACCTGCTTGATTTTGCCCGCGGGCACCTTGGCGACGGTATCAGTTTGAGTTTAAAGCATCATAACGATTTTGAAAATACCTTGAACCATGTAATAACCGAGTTGCAGATCGCATCGCCCAAACGAGAGATCATCACTGATATTAACATTAATGGCAGCGTATTTTGCGATGATACCCGCATAGCGCAATTATTTTCAAACCTTTTAGGTAACGCAATTACCCATGGTAAAAAAGATGCGCCTGTGTATGTTTCAGCAAATGCGTATGATCAAAAATTCGAGCTTTCGGTATCAAACGCTGGTGAGGCCATCCCCGAAGCGGCCATAAAATATCTTTTCCAGCCTTTTCAGCGGGGGCAGGTAAAATCCGGTCAGCAGGGGTTGGGATTAGGGCTTTATATCGCAGCAGAAATAGCGAGGGCGCATAAAGGTAAACTCGGCGTAACATCAACAGCCGAAGCAACCGTATTCACATTTCAGTTACCAGCATAAGGGTTATAGCAAATTTCCCAGCTGTTGCCTTCCGGATCGACAACAAACCCGCTATAGCCTCCCCAAAAAACAAGCTCCGGTTGTCAGCTTATTTGTATGCCGTCATTTCTTAATTCGGCAAACCGCTCGTCTACCGCATATTTCGATGGCAGGTTAATTGTAAGATAAAAGCCTTTCCCACCAGCCCGATTGCTTATATTTGCATACTGGTTAAACAGTGCTTCCTGGCAAAGGGTAAGTAACAGGTTATCTAACTTCAATATCGTTACCTTTTCATTTTCGCTAATAACTTCCAAACCGAACTTTTCGGTATAAAAATGCTTCATTAGCGCTAAGTTTTTAACGGCAAATGTTATGGCGTTTACATGGGTTGTCATAACAGCCTGATCTTATTTTTTGATATTTTTTTCTTTTAAACCAGCCAGGGGACTTTGCAAGCAATACTTTTCCGGCCCTTCGTGATGTATTTCAAATTTAATCGTTAGTTAATACAGCCGGGTTAAATTTAGAAAGGAAAATACAAAAAACATGCAAATCAATTATCCGGTAGTTGGCCTGGTTATCGTTGCCATAATAATACTTGTGGTATGGATCGTAAAAACAAATATGCGCGACGAGAAGGATTTTGAACAAGAGATCATTGAATCGGAACTGAAGCCAAAGGAGCATAAAAAACCCGGCAAAGATAAAAAAGCCTTATAAACAGGTAAAACCCGCTATCAAATAGCGTAAAAACACGCATCTGTTTATAAGGCCGCAATGTTACATTTATAAACACAACCTAACTTCATGGCACAAGAAAACAACCAAGACCAACCGGTATTTTACGTTGGTTTATGTATGGCCGGGGCCGTATCTGCCGGAGCCTACACTGCTGGCGTAATGGATTACCTGCTCGAAGCACTAACCAAATGGGAACAACACCGCGGCGAAGCGGGCGTACCTACCCACAAAGTACAGATCCCGGTAATGGGCGGGGCATCTGCCGGGGGCATGACCAGCATTATGGCAGCATCCGTGCTCAACAATCCCATCACCCCTATCGATAAGCCATCGGCAGATATTTTAGCTGAACATCCCGAAAATAAACTTTACCACTCGTGGGTTGATTTGATCCAGGCTGATATGTTTTCGAAGATGCTGGATACATCCGATATTAAAAAAGATGGGGTGATTTCGGCGCTCAACTCAGATTTCATTAATGATATAGCCAAACGGGTAGTATCTGCCGATCCGAATAAATGGCAATCCCTTCCTCCCTATATCAAACCGGGCCTTAAATTGTTTACCACCTTAACCAATTTACAGGGTTTTGCCTACAATGTTCCCTTTAAGGCTAATTCGCCAACACCCACTAAGTATAACATGCGGATCCATAACGATTACGCCTGTTTTGAACTTACCGAAACCGAAATAGAAGGGCATAATAACGGATGGATGCCGCTTAACTTAAAAAACAACGTCAACACTGATGTAGCGGCCGATGCAGCTATGGCAACCGGGGCTTTTCCGGTAGGTTTACAATCAAGAACGCTTAAACGGGATCCTATATATGTAAATAATAATCCCTGGTTAAAAGACTACCTGGCCAAAACCGAGGTTACTGCTGACCCAAGCGGCAACTATCAAACCCTCAACGTAGATGGAGGGATGATCAACAACGAACCATTTGATAGGGTGCGTAGTGTGTTAGACGACATTACAGGGCAACCATCGGATGATTATAATAACTTCAACAAGTTTGTTTCTACCGTGTTGATGATAGAACCCTTCCCTACCCAACCGCCGAAGCCCATCGAAATGTCGAGAGTGCTTTCAAATGTTATTGGGTTAACGCTATCATCTATGTTATCTCAAATGCGTTCAAAGCCGGTCAATATTAAAGATGCGATGGACGATAATTGCGCTGGTCAATACCTGATCACTCCATCCCGTCGCGTTGACCTGCCTAATGGCGAATCCAGCGACCTAACCGGCGAACAGGCTATTGCCTGCGGTGCTTTAAGTGGTTTTGGCGGCTTTTTAAATAAGGAATTCCGGGTACACGATTATTTTTTAGGCAGACACAATTGCAAAATCTTTTTGCGCGATTATTTCACGATACCGGCCAAAGCCCTGGATACTAATCCAATTTTTAAAGATGGCTACGCAGGTGCCGATAAAGACAGGTTTAAATCGCAAGCACCACGTAAAGATGGAGAAGAAGATAGTTACCAGATCATCCCTGTTTTTGAAGATGAGATCAAATTCCCGGATATGAAATTCAGTTCGGGCACTAACTGGCCTACACTAAAAGAAAAGGACATTGATAGGTTTGAAGGAGGATTAAAAGACCGTTTTCAGACTATCATTTTAAGCGTGGCAGATTTTGGCTGGCTTACCAAAGGCCTGCTGTGGATAGGTGCCAAAGTTATCCTGAACCGAATGATCACCAACAAAATAATGGTGGTGATTAAAAATGAGCTTAAAACGTGGAAGTTGTTACCGTAGGGGCATTATAAACATTCTTGGTACTTCGCACAAATAAAAAACGTCATTATAAGGTACGAAGCAATCGCGAACTATACAGGGCGGCCCTGCCTATGTGCGATTGCTTCGTACCTACCCATGACAAGTTTAAATTGGGTGTCATGCTGAGCCTGTCGAAGCATGGTGGGTAGGCCTCTGCGCACGACTCTTCGACAAGCTCAGAGTGACAGGCCTGCCCGCAAATGTCATATCTCCTTCAGATGCCTCGGCTTTTACTTACTCACAATGACGACTTTTTTATATTCAGCAAGCTTTGCGTCTTCGCGCCTTTGCGTGACTTAAAACTTATATCGCTTTAAGCACTACGATACCATTATGGCCACCAAAGCCAAAAGTATTGCTCATTGCTACTTTCACTTTATGCTCAATAGCCTCATTCAATACAAACTTCAGGTTACCGGGGATAGCTGGATCAATAGTAGTTGTGTTGATAGTTGGCGGGATAATACCGTTCTCAATTGATTTAACAGCCGCAATTGCCTCAATAGCACCGGCAGCACCAAGCAGGTGACCAGTCATTGATTTGGTTGAACCTATGATAGCATTGATATCCTGACCTTTGCTAACTGCCAATACCGCGTTCACTTCCGAAATATCACCAACCGGGGTTGAGGTAGCGTGCATGTTCAGGTAATCAACATCGGCAATGGTTAAGCCCGATTCATTCAATGCCTGTTGCATGGCACGTGCTGCACCCAAACCTTCAGGGTGGGTAGCTGTCATGTGGTAAGCATCGGCAGTCATTGATGCGCCGGTAACTTCGGCATAAATATGTGCGCCACGTGCAACCGCGTGCTCGTACTCTTCCAATACTAATGCGCCTGCACCCTCGCCCATAACAAAACCATCACGATCAATATCAAACGGACGTGAAGCATGCTGAGGATCATCATTACGGCCCGACATAGCTTTCATCGAACTAAAACCACCTATTGAAGCAGGTGTAATAGGCGCTTCCGAACCACCGGTAACAATAATTTTAGCTTTGCCTAAACGGATGTAGTTCAATGCATCCATAATAGCGGTATTTGATGTAGCACAAGCCGAAACCGTAGTATAATTAATACCCATAAAGCCATTGCGGATAGACATCATGCCCGAAGCCATGTTGGAGATGAACTTAGGCACAAAAAATGGGCTAAACCTTGGCTGACCGTTTCCTTTAGCGTATTCGGTTACCTGCTCTTCGAAGGTTTCCATACCGCCCTGGCCGCTTCCCCAAATGATGCCTACATCAAAAGGGTCCATTTTATTTAAATCAAAACCCGAATCTTTAATAGCCTCGTCTGATGCTACCAACGCGTATTGTGTAAAAGTGTCGGTACGTTTCAGATCGGCCTTTTCCAAGTGATCGGTAATATTAAAATCTTTCAGTTCGCAGGCAAATTGCGTGCGGAACAGGGATGCATCAAAACGGGTGATGGTAGCAGCGCCGCTTTTACCGGCAACTATGTTTTCCCAATAGGTTTTTACATTGTTTCCAAGGGGTGTTAAGGCACCCATCCCCGTAATAACTACTCTTTTTAACATGATGGTTTTATTAAAATCGGCGCAAAGATATAATATACCAAATGGTATGCAGAAAAAATTTTAGAGCAGATGAAATTAACTATTGAATATTACGTGGTTATGGCAGTAAAGAAGGGGCATTTTTAATGCAAAAAGATTGTCAAAACGGCGACCAAGCAGGTAAGACTTGCGAAGTTTTAAAAACTTCGCAAGTCTGGGTTGTAAAATTTATATCAAGGCAATTCTAAAATCCTAAAAATCACGGTTCAAAACCTTATTCAATTCCAAATAAGGCACCGCATCATTCACAAAACCGTGGCCGCCGTTCATCAATTCGACAGCTGCACGCTGAAATGCACCCAAAGCAGCCCTCGCCAATGCCGAACCAAGGCTCACCCTTTTTACGCCCAGGTCGGCCAGTTCATTAAAGCTGATATCAAACCCGGCGGCACCCAGCACAATGTTTACTGGTTTTGGTGCAACTGCTTTTACTACTTCGCTTATTTGCTCGCGGGTTTTAAGGCCTGGCGCGAAAAGCACGTCTGCCCCGGCATCGGCATACGCAACCAAACGTTTAATGGTATCCTGCAGATCTACTTTTCCGTGGATCATATTTTCGGCCCGGGCTGCCAATGTAAAATGAAAAGGTAAGCTTCGCGCCGCATCAACAGCGGCTTTCACCCGATCAACAGAAAGTTCGAAGTTAAAGATCGGATCCTGATCATTGCCGGTCGCGTCTTCTATCGAGCCGCCTACCAGACCTACTCCTGCCGCCGCTAAAATAGTTTCGGCACAAATTTCAGGGGTATCACCAAAGCCGTTTTCAAGGTCGGCCGCTACAGGTAAATGCGTGGCGTTGACTATTAAACGCGCGTTTTCAAGTGTTTCTTCGCGGGTTATTAACCCATATCCATCCGGTCGGCCAAGGGTATAGGCTAATCCTGCACTTGTGGTGGTAAAAGCTTCAAAGCCAAGGCCAGTTAATATTTTAGCCGTACCTGCATCCCATGGGTTAGGAATAATAAATAAACCATCGCGCTGGTGCAGGGCTTTAAACGTTTCGGCTTTTTGATATTGGGTGTTATTTGTTGCAGATGTCATTTTTAAGGTATGTTGGTTGGCTTCGAAATTAAGGAAAAACAGGTTCAATGCTATCCGTTATTGCTATTATTGCAGTACTATTATGAAACAGCAATTAGATATTGAAACCTGGGCAAGGAAAGAGCATTACAACTTTTTTAAAACTTTTGAAGAGCCATATCACGGCGTAAACGTGGATATTGACGTAACCGAAGCCTACAAATTTGCAAAAGACAATGGGGTATCATTTTTTCATTACACCATGTACCAATCCATAGCTACATCGCAAATTGTCGAACCATTCAGGTATCGTATTGAGGGTGACGATGTTTTTATTTATGATCAGATAGACGGCGAAGCTACCGTTCCACGGGCTAATGGTACGTTCGGGTTCGGCACTTTCCTGTTTTACCCTACGTTTGAAGAATTTAACGCATCGGCCATTAAAGAGGTTGAGCGGGTACAAAGCAATAATTTACTGGAACTTTCGACCGTAAATAATACTATCCGTTTTTCTTCATTGCCGTGGATCAAATTCAGTTCGTTATCGCATGCACGCAAATTTTCGTTTGTGGATAGTTGCCCGAAGATCTCTTTCGGCAAAATGACACAGTACCATGGTAAACGCACCATGCCTTTATCGATCCATGTAAACCATGCTTTGGTTGATGGGATACACCTTGGGCAGTATATTGATTGTTACCAGGAGTTGTTGAATAAAGGGGTTTAGTTAGTTCCTTTTCGCATGTTGAAGTTGCGTGCCTCTGGCACGCTAAAATTATTTTTTACTTATTGCTACAAAGCTTTTGCCCCTCTGGGGCAGCCTATCTAATAGGTTATTAATTGTGGCCTTTTTTTGTAGAGACGCATCACATGCGTCTACCGCGTGCAATTTACGGAGGCAGGACGACATGCAGGGCCGCTTGTCCTAAGGGAGACGCATGTGATGCGTCCCTACATTAAATCTCTACCTTTTATTAAACACATTCTCCTTCACCATAAACAGCGGCAATGAACCATGGTCAAGCACGCGCGAATGGAAATCCCGGATATCGAATTTAGCGCCCTGCTGTTTTTGCAATTCCTCCCTCCAATGCAGTATCTGTAGCGCGCCGTATTTATAGGTCACCACCTGTGCTGGCCAGCGACGGATGCGGGCGATCTCTCGCATGGCAATATCATCCTGCCCGCGGATATTCTTTTTCCAGAACGCCAACGCCTGTTCATCCGTCCAGCCGTAATAGTTTAGGGCTACATCCAGCGGAACCCTTACCGAGCGTACTATATCCCACTCCCATTTTCCCAATTCATCATAAGGTGTTTGGTAAACGCCGAGCTGTTTTCCCAACTCTTCGGTGTAAGCGCCCCAACCCTCGGCAAAACCCATATAGTAGAATAGCTCTTGTACCGCCGAAGTTTTGGTTTGTCCTTCTATACTGGTTTGGTAATGGTGACCGGGCACCCCTTCATGAATAAACAGCCAATCAACCTGGCGTTTGTTGTAGGGTTTATCAAAAAGGTTGTAGTAAAACACATTACTATCGTAATAACCCGGCGTTTGGGCCAGTTGCCTGCTTTCGCCTTTTACAATTTTTAGCGGGGCTATATTGGTATTGTTAAATAGTTTGGGCAGGTTGCTGTAGATGATCTTTTTAGTATTCTCAAACGATTGCTGAACTATCTGTGGATCATCAATAAAAAAAGACGGATCGTTCAAATGCTTGTAAAACTCATCTTCACTTAAACCGGCTTGTTGGCGGATAGCTTCGATATGTTTTTGTACGCGGGCAACTTCGGTAAGGCCAAACTGGTAGATCTCATCTGGCGTGGCATCGGCGCTTGTCCATCGTTTTAACAGATAAGCGTACCAGGCTTTGCCGTTGGGGATGGTAATGATACCACCGGTTGGGATAGTGGTCGGTTTGTTCTTTAACCAATTTTGCTCAAGTGCTATACGCTCCAGGTTTAAACCGGTTTCATAACTTATCAATTGGTAATCTACCTTTTCCGATTCGGTAAGTTGACTAAGCTTATAATTACTAAGCCTACTTTTTATCCTGCTAAAAAAATCAAATTGCTTTTGTACTTCGGCTTTTGTGCCTATATGTTCCAGGCTGCTAACATAACTTAGCTCCAACTGAGGTAAATGCAGATCATTATACCCGGCAACAAAATCACGGCAAAAAGCAGCGAAAGCCCGCTGCTGAGCAACAGCGCCAAAAGAAATTATAACAAAGCAACAGCTAACAATAAAACGCTTCATAAAAACGGAATGATGAACAAACCTATATTATTTGTTTCGATTTTTTTATGCGAAAACAAATATCCTGTTAATCATCAACCGTAATAAAAGCGCTAATTATGTTGATTGGATGTAGCTGTGCAACTGCTCGATAGTTTCCCTTTGCGAGTGGATAGTTTCGTAAACCACATCACTCATAGAAACAATGCCGCAAAGCTGGTTGGCTATATCAAACACCGGCAGGTAGCGGATATTATTCTCGCTCATGATCAGCATACATTCATCAACCGATGATTGCGGGGTGATCATCGGAAAATTGGTACTTATGATCTCGCCGGCAGTGGTTTCGTCGGAGTGTTTACCCATCAGGATGATCTTGCGGGAATAATCCCTCTCGGTCATCAAACCAATATATTTACCATCTTGTGTTACCACCACCGAGCCTACATTTTTTTCGGCCATCAGTTTCAGTACATTCAATACAGTGGTTTCGGCGGGTACAGCAATAACATTGCTCCCCTTGCGGGCCAGGATGTGCTTTACACTTTTCATAAGTACTTAGGGTTAATTTGGTATTTTCAAGATACGAATAACTACCAGAAAAACAATACATTGTGGAAAACATTTCTTTTTCAAGGCTCACAATACTCAATAGTTATTATAGAAACCCAAGAAACAAAAAAAGCCCCGCGGAATTACTCCGAAGGGCTAACCAACCTATATAAAACTAACCTATTGTTTTCTTTTCCCCCAAATGGCTGTGCCGTGGTTATCCAAACCGGTAAATATTAAGGTAGATGTAACCTTGTTTTCCCAGTCGCGCTCACGTTCAACTTTTAATTTGTAAGTATCACCACTGCTGTATTTTAATTCGAGCCATGGCGAGGTAAATGTCCATTTATCAGCAGCATTGCCATCAATAGTTCCGGCTGCATCCAGCTTAAATACTGTTGAAACCTGGAAATCGGAGTTGTTTTGCTCGGTGGCATATCCCGGTACTATTTGGTAGTTAAGCGTGATCTTTTCGTAAGTGCCTGCTACATCCGCACTGGCTATGGCGGTTTGCGCAACGTTGGAATAACGCTCAGGCGATACAATGGGCCAACCATCCGGCGTCCATGATATTTTACGTACATGCAAGTCCATAAAATAAGAGTTTACGCCCGGCCTGCCCTGGTGCGCCATGTAATATTGACCGCTGCCATCATCAAATACCGCGCAATGCGCCGTACCCTGCCAGCCACTTTGATTGGTGAACTGATATGGTGCTACTATCATCGGGCCGTGATCTTCGTTGGTATTTACATCATGACCATTATAATCATAAAACGGACCGGTTGGGCTATCGCCCCGTCCTACCCTTACGTTGTATTTAGTTTGCAACCAATCATAACTGATAAACAGGAAGTATTTTTTAAGATCGGGATTGTAGATTACTTCGGCACCTTCTATATTGCCATTATATTTCCCACCTGTAAAACCTCGGTTGGCAATACGTTTTCCCCTATCGCCCGGCGAAGCTGCCAAACCTGTAGACGGATCAAGCTTCAGGATATAAATACCATCCCAAGCCGAGCCATAATACATGTATTGTTCGCCTGTGGTTGTGGTGACCACAGTTGGATCGATAGCATTGGTTTGGATGCTGGCATCGTTGGTCGAGGTTACCACTAAACCTTTCTCCGTCCAAGGCCCGTCTGGTGCGGATGCCGTCGCCATGCCGATAACGCTAAGCCGGGCCGCTGCTGATGAAAGCGAATAATACAACCTGTACTCGCTGCCTACTTTCATTACATAAGGTGCCCATAAAGCATTGTAAGGCGTGCCCCCTTTGCCTTTGATGTAATCAGAACCCTGTGCCGGTAACGATGAAAACACCCAACCAACATATTCCCACTGCACCAGATCTTTAGACCGGCGGATCTGCAAGCCAGGCCTCACATCAGTGCCGAAAGCCACATCGGTGCTGTAGCAGTAATAGTAGCTGCCAAACTTTTTGATGGATGGATCGTGCACGTTATACACCGTCCATTTAGGGTAAAAAATAACTGCGGAGATATCGGCATAGGTATCGCTTATGCTATTGATATCAAACGCGGTGGTTACCGGCGTTGTGGTGGTATCCGTTTTGGTGGACGTTGGCGTTTCCTTTTTTGAGCAGGAAAATAGGGCTGTTGCCAGGGCGGTTATTATGTATAGGTGTATATTTTTCATCACTTTCATCATCATCGTATTCATCTCATTGTTATCAAAACCCCAATGTCATTTCGAGCGATAGCGAGAAATCTTGTACGCCTCGCATTGCGAACTCTGCATAGCCGCTTGGCATGGCGTATAAGATTTCTCTTTCGCTCCTCCCGCTCATTCCCTCGCCGCTCTATCGAAATGACATTTTTATATCTTTTCTTCAAGTGAGGGTTGGGCGGGGCTTAATACCCCGTATTCTGTACCAAACCCACATTAGTTTGTACCTCAGTAAGCGGAATAGGCAAATATTCTTTTCCCGGTGTATAAGTATTAAATTCCGGATCACGGGCTTTTAGCCAGGCCAATTTGGTGGCATCCTGCAACCAGCCCCAGCGGCGGATATCGTCAAAGCGATGCCCTTCCAGCGAGAATTCAAGAAAACGCTCATGACCTATCTGTTCGCGCATATCGGCCTGTGTCATGCCTGGTTTAACTGTAGCTAAATTAGGCAAGCCAACGCGGCTGCGCACTTGTTGAATGAATGGGTAAGCATCGCTGGTTTGGCCAAGCTCATTCAAACATTCGGCATACATCAACAAAACGTCGGAATAGCGCATCAAGCGTTCGTTAATACCTGAACGCCAATCGTACTCGTCGGCCTGGCCGCTGTCGCCATTTTCATATTTGTGGCAAAACAGGGCGTTTAGTGATGAACTGCCAGCGTAGCGGGTAGCAAAATCCTGGTTGTAAAGTTTTTCGCCGGGTTTGTTATAATATATGGTTACATCTAAACGGGGGTCGGTGCCGCCGGTAGTTGTTTTTTCCTGCAGATATTCGTTGTATAATGCTGGTGTTGGCTGCACATCGGTAAAACCAAAGCTTGCCGCGCCGAACGTAATAGCACGCGATGATGTACGTCCCCATCCAGAAGATGGGTCGCCTCCCCAGCCCAGATCGGTACCTCCGGCATCCCTCGAAAACTGAACCTCGAAAATTGATTCGGCATTGTTCTCGTTATTGGCGAAGAAGTTATCGTAATAATTAGGCACCAGACTGTAAATGCCCATATCAATTACTGATTTAAACTCGGCAGCAGCCTCGGCATATTTTTTAGTGAACAGGTAAGTTTTACCTAAAAACGCGGCAGCTGCACCTTTAGTAGCGCGACCTGTTTGCCCATAGGGCGATAGGCCGGTGTATGTTACTGGCAGCATCCCTTCGGCAGCTTTAAAATCGCTGATCACCTGCGCCCAAATTACATCCTGCGGTTGTTGTTTCTGAAAATAATCGGCGCTCGAACCGGCAGGCACCAATGGCATCGGTACGTTTTTATAAAAATCGGCCAGGTGGAAGTAGTACAATCCGCGTAAAAAATAAGCCTGACCTAATACACGTTTTTTCAACTCGGCATCCATGTTGATATCGGGTACATATTTCAGTACCTCGTTGGCGCGTAAAATACCCTGATAGTAGGCTGTCCATGAAAACAGCACGCCATCGCCGGTGCTTTGCATGTTGAATTTACCCATGTTATAGATCTGGTCCCATGGGCTGTAGCTGGTAGCATCATCGCCCCTTGTATTTTCTACAATTGGCGAAAAACGCATGTATGAGCCATCGATGATCAAGCTACCGTACACAGCGTTGATGCCTTTTACGGCATCGCTGGCGTTTTGCCAAAAGGTTTGGGTGGTTTGGGCGTTGGGGTTCACCGTGGTGAGGTCGCCTTTTTTACAGCCCATGGCAAATGCCGCTACCAACAATAGCGTGAATAATGCCTTTGTATATATCGTTTTCATTATAAATAATGTTAAATCGTTAATCAGTTTTTATAATCCTACTTGTAAGCCTACCAATAAGGTGCGCGGGTTAGGGAACGAACCGTAATCAAAGCCGCGGTTAATGGTTCCATCATTAATAAAATCCGGGTCGAAACCTTTGTATTTAGTAATGGTGTACAGGTTTTGGCCGGATAAGTACACCCTCAAACTCCTGATCACTTTGGTACGGTTAAGCAGGTTTGGCGGCAGACTGTAACCCAACTGCGCGGTTTGCAAACGGGCGTATGATCCGCTTTGAATAAACCTGTCCGAGTTGCGGTTATTGGCATTAGGATCACCTATTATCGGGCGCGGCACGTTGGTGTTGGTATTGGTTGGCGTCCAGTAGTTCAGCTCGTCGGTGCTGGCGTTGGTGTACTGACCCGTCATTAATGATTGGTAAACACCATTGGCTATTTTGCTGCCGTAGTTGCCCTGGATAAATATCGAGGCATCAAAGCTTTTATAATTAGCGCTGAAGTTAAAGCCATAATACAATTTAGGAATAGAAGAGCCGAGGTAAACACGATCGTTATCATTGATAATGCCATTGTGATCTGTATCCACAAACTTAACATCGCCGGGAGCGGCACCTGTTTGGGTAGCATGAGCTGCAACATCGGCAGCATCTTTAAAAATGCCTTCGGTTTTAAAAGCATATAGCTGACCAACCTCGCCGCCTACCGCCGTTTTGCTGTACGCGCCATAAATTGGGTTACCGCCGTTACCTAACGAGGTTACTTTGTTTTTAACTGTTGAGGCATTAGCGCTGATGGTATAGTTGAACGGCCCGGTATCCCTGCTGCGGTAAGTCACCGTAAACTCGATACCTTTATTGGTAAACGAAGCCGCATTAACCAGCGGAGTATTGATAGCACCTACCGAGATAGGGATCGGCACAGATAAAAGGATGCCTTTGATCTTGTTAACATAATACTCCGAAGAGAAACTCAACTGATCATGAAACAAACTCAGATCGATACCCACGTTCGTGGTGCGTTTTTGCTCCCATTTATTGGTTTGATCAAACACCTGGGTTTGGGTAGCACCTGATGCAAGCGTATTACCAAATACATAGCTGGCATTAGCGTTTACCACAGCCTGGTATGGGTAAAATGCAAGCGCGTTCACGTTACCCAATGTACCGTAACCGGCTTTTACTTTTAACTGACTGATAGTTTCGGGCAGATGCAGAAATTTTTCTTTGGCGATATTCCAGCCTACCGATACACCGGCGAAATTACCGAAGCGGTTGTACTCGGGTAGTTGCGACGTACCATCGCGGCGGTAGTTGGCAGTTAACAGGTAGCGGTCATCATAATTATAGTTTACACGGCCAAATATCGGCGAGTAAAACTTACGCTCGTTACTGTTACCAAATACTGTTTTATCAGTGGTATTGCTTACGTTATCAAACGAAAACAGGTATGGTTGCGGCAGGTTGTAAGCTATACCTGTAAGGTTATCATTTTTATCTTTTTGATAAGCGGTACCTGCCAGCAACTCTACATGGTGTTTGCTGATATCGAATTTGTAGCTTAAAGTATTTTCGATAAGGGCGGTGTAATAGTTACCCCGCGCGTCGCTATAATAAGCTGATGTGTTGGGGTAAAACCAACCAAGGTCATAGATCGGATCGAAGTAAGTATTTTTAAAATCGTTACGATCATAGCTGGCGTTTAAACGGTATTTCAGGTTTTTGATAAACTCGATCTCCATCCAGGCTGATGCCAGCATGCGGTTACGCTGCCCGGTGCTGTTCAGAATATTATTTACGCCGATGATGTTTAGGGAAATAGCCCTTTGGGTATTTTGATCAACGCCGCCGTAGCCGCCAACACGGTTGGCATCATAAATTGGCATAGTTGGGATAGCTGTAACCAGATCAACTATCTGATTGCCGGTACCATGCAGGTGCGGGTAGGCAAGGTTATTATAATCGCCCTCGGTATAGGCAAACTTACTGCCGAATGATACGATACCCTTTTTACCCTGAATATTACCGCTTAGGTTATAACGGGTATATGACGGACCGGATACTGTTGTACCGGTCTGGTTAAAATAATCGAAAGCTACGTTATAGCTCATATTCTCGTTACCGCCAGATAAGCCCAGGTCATGACTTTGGGTATAACCGGTTCTGAAACCTGATTTTTGCCAGTCGGTATTTACGTTGCTGATGAATTTGCTTGATGATGGATCGTTGCCCGGAGCAAGTGATAAACCGGCATTAGTTTCGGCAGCGTTGGCAATTTGCTGGTAGCCTACCCTATCGGTAACAGATAGCATTTTAGGATTTTTCTGAAAACCGGCGTAACCATTGTAACTGATCCTCATGGCACCGTTCTTACCTTTTTTGGTAGTGATGATCACCACACCGTTGGCACCACGGAAACCATAAATAGCACCCGCCGAAGCATCCTTGATCACCTGCATACTTTCAATATCGGTAGTAGGGAAATCAAAAGGCTCCATAGTAGGCACGCCATCAATAATATAAAGCGGGTTATTGTTAATGAGTGAACTCACGCCACGGATACGAATAGAAACACCCTCGCCCGGTACACCCGAACCGTTTACCTGTACACCAGCCACCTGGCCTTGTAAAGCGCGGGCCACATCGGGCGTTACACGTTTGTTGGCATCTTTAACATTCACCACAGCTACCGAACCAGTCAAATTTTCCTTTTTCTGGCTACCGTAGCCAACTACAATTACCTCGTTCAATGAGTTAGAGGCTGGTTTAAGCTGTACGCTGATCAATGAGCCGCCGTTAACCGGTACTTCCTGCGAGCTATAGCCAATAAACGAGAATACCAGCACTGCATCGGTAGCACTTGCATCCGGAATATTTAAAGTATAGCGGCCCTGTACATCAGTTTGGGTGCTTTCGTTAGTGCCTTTAACTTTTACGGTAACACCCGGTATAGGCAAACCAGCCTCGTCGGTTACTTTACCGTTGATGGTTCCGGGGGCTATGGCTTTTCCTTTTTCGGTAAGGATAACCAGGTTGTTATCACTTAGGGTATAGCTTAGATTGGTTTTATTAAGTACAATGCTCATCACTTCCTCAAGCGATGCATCTTTTGTATTTAAACTGGCGGGCATGTCGTTTTTTAACAACATATCGTCGTTGTACAAAAAGCGGTAATCAGACTTTTTTTCAATTTCCTTAAGCGCTTTTTTTAGCGATACGTTCTGGAAATTAACGTTGATCTTGGTCTGACCATACCCTTTTGAAAACGCCTGCAACGAGGAGACGAGTACCAGGATACAGATAAATTTAAACATAAGAAGTACTTTCAAAAATTGGTTCAGCCGCGGCGGGTTACCGCGGTGTGCATTTTTTTTCATAATTTAGCATTAAGGTTGTTTAACTATTTGGTTTATAGAAGGACTGGTAGTTAAGCTGCACCACATTATAATGGGGGGATGCGGGAACATCTCTCCATTTTTTTATGGCTTGCGGGTTGAATACTTATTTACGCATAGGCTTTTCTGTTTTTTAATAAAGGTTTACTGATCAATAAATTGTTATTTGGTTAGTGCTATCAATTTTATAACGGAACGGGGCCGTGCGCTGCAGGTACAGCAAGGCCTTGTTAATTGGTTCGGTCGCGAATTTGCCGGTAAAGCGAAGTTTTTTTACTTCTTCATTTTCAAAAACAATGCTCACATTGTAGCGGCGCTCCATTTTTTTGGCAATGGTTTCAAAATCCTCGGCATCAAAAGCTAGTTTATTTTCAAGCCACAATGCCTCTGATGGCAGGGTATCTTTTTTGGCCTGATGGATGCGACTCAAGGCTATAAAAGGAGTTTCATCAACAGGGCGCGTAGCTGCAAGGTTATCCCCTCTTTGCGGTGCATCCTGGTTATTGATCACCGTCAGTTTTTCGGACGGGTTGAGGATGATCTTTTTCTCCGGATTTTTTAAAACGGTAAGCTCAATTTTACCACGAACCAGGGCTGCTTCGGATGTTTTATCGTTATCGTATGATCGTACGTTGAATTTGGTACCCAGCACCCTCACGCTGATGGTTTGCGTGGTAACTACAAAAGGGTGCTGTGGATCTTTAACTACATCAAAAAATGCCTCGCCAGAAAGAGAAACCCTGCGTTCCTCGCTACCAAAATCATTAGCATAGGTAAGCTTACTACCCATATTGAGCCAAACATGGCTACCATCGGGCAGTTGAATTTTGCTGATGCCGTTTTTAGGAGCTAAAACTTCGTTGGGTTTGGCGGAGGAAATAGTTTCTTTTCGGGTGAACCAGAAAATGCCAAGCATTAAACAAGCGGCAGCCAGTAATGAGCCGAGTTTAATGATGCGCGCCCTTTTCTGTTTTGTTTTTATGGCGATGATCTGCGCGGCTTCTTCTGCTTCCTGTTCTTCGGCAGCATCGAGCTGGGCATCAAAGGCATCCCATTTGCTTAGCAGCTTTTCATCGTCGGTGTTTTGCTGATTGTTTTTCCAGATCTCTTCCAGCTGATCAACCGGGTACAGATCGGCAGTGCCCTGTTGCTGTAACAGTTGCTCAAGTTCAAGTAACTCTTCGGGCGAAGCTTCACCATTTAACTTTTTGCCAATAAGTATCCAGATGTTATTGATCATTATTTAAGGTTCTATATATAAAGACTGTAAATAATTGGGATACCCTGGTGGTAGGATAAAATATTTTTTCAGGTGACTGCCGCGGGTTTAGCGCAGCGTAACCCGTGGTGTAAAATGACTTGAGTTTATCAACTCAAGTGATGCTTGGGTTAATAACTTAAGCTTTAGCCAAAACCTGCGGCAGATTAGCAGATTGGCAGGTGCTTAAGTTGAAAACTTAAGCACCTGCCAACCACGGGTTACGCTGCGCTAAACCCGCGGCAGATGGTACGCTGCACTAAACCTGCTGTAGATTGGTTCATTGCGTGGCGCTTAAGTTGAAAACTTAAGCTATTACTAACCACAGGTTACGCTACGCTAAACCTGCGGCAGATTGAGCTAAACCCGCGGCAGATGTTGGGGTAGGTTGTTAGACGCATTCAAATACTTCCAAATTGGGATAGCTATTACCGCGCCGGCAACAGGAGCGATAACATAAACCCACAAATGTTCCAAATGTCCGGATACCAAAGCCGGAGCAATTGATCGCGCCGGATTCATGGATGCGCCGCAGATAGGCCCGGCAAACATGGCCTCTAATCCAACTACCGAACCTATAGCAATCCCTGCAAACAGACCTTGTTCTTTACTGCCGTGAGCCACCTGCATAATTACCAGCATTAAAAAGAAGGTAAGCAGTAATTCTAAAACAAAAGATTGCATTGCTGTACCTGCGGGTAACGTAGCCCCCAATAATGAATTTGCCGGAAACAGGAATTTCAAAGTAACACTTGCCAACAACGCCCCCGCCAACTGGCTTGCAATATACCCCGGCAAAAGCCTGGCTTTAAAACGCCCTGCTACCGAAAAAGCGATACTAACAGCCGGGTTCATGTGCGCGCCGGAAACATTACCCAGCGCATAGATCATGCTCATTACAATAAGTCCCCAGGTAATGGCCACGCCAACATGGGTAACCGACCCGCCCGATTGCTGATCGATCACCATGGCACCCGTGCCGCAGAAAACCATGGTAAACGTGCCAATCAATTCGGCAACATATTTTCTCATTTTAAATGAGATTGGGCAAAATCCATTGTGTAAGCTTTGATCAGGTCACGCACACGCCTAAACTCGTCCATGATCTCATCGGGTGTACCTTTCGCCTTGGCAGGATCAGGGAAGTTATAATGGAAACGCTCCACCTTACCCGGAAAAAACGGACAAGCCTCATTAGCGTTATCACAAACGGTGATCACATAATCAAACGGGATCCCGATATACTCATCCACATGGTTTGAGGTATGTGCTGAGATATCGATATGGTCTTCGGCCATCACCTGTATAGCTTTTGGGTTAACACCATGTGTTTCAATCCCTGCGCTATAAATATTTGCATTCCCATTAGCAAAATAACGAAGGTAACCTTCGGCCAGCTGGCTACGGCAACTGTTTCCGGTGCAAAGCACCAATACATTTTTCATGTTTATTTATTTTTTAGTTACAACAACCCGGTTCACAGCACGCGGCCTTTTCTGTTATTGGTTTCGCGGCAAAAACGGTTATGCTGAAAATGCCGGTATCTCCATTTTTGAATTTTTCCAGTTCGGCGGCGTCAAGGTATTTGTTCAGGATATCATCAGGAATTATGATCGCCTTTTCTTTTTGAAGCGTTAGGTTTTCAAAATCTGTATCACCAATAAGTTTTAAATACTCATCCTTTTGGATAGCACCGGCCACACAACCTGCATACATCTCAGCATCGGTACGTAAGGCATCTGGGAGGTTGCCAACCAATACCACATCCGAGATACTGAAATGTCCGCCCGGTTTCAGCACCCGGTAGATCTCCTTAAACACAGCCTGTTTATTGGGTACAAGGTTCAGTACGCAATTGCTCACAATTACATCGGCAACGTTGGCGATAACCGGCATTTTTTCTATATCGCCCTGCCTGAACTCTACATTATTGAAACCAAGTTTTTCCGCATTTGCCCGCGCTTTATCGATCATGGCAGGTGTAAAATCAATACCTATAACCTTACCCGTTTCGCCGGCTTCTGCGCGGGCAATAAAAGCGTCGTTACCCGCACCGCTGCCCAGATCGATAACTACATCACCATTTTTTATTTTGGCGAATTGCGTTGGCAGTCCGCAACCCAAGCCCAGATCAGCATCCGGGTTGTAGCCTTGCATTTGGGTATAATCATCGCTCATGATGTTATAAACCTCGGTCGAGCAGCCGCCTGCGCCACAGCAGGAGGCCTGGTTGGTTTCTTTATCCTGTAAAGCTATATCGCTATATTTTTGCTTTACCAGTTCTTTCAGTTGATCGTCGACTTCTTTATTCATTGTAATATTGCGATTGATTTAAACAAAAAATTTTAGCAGCAGCTATTTATAGTTTTGTAAGACGAAAACAGGCCATTCAATTCGTTTTGCAGGTTTTTCCATGCTATTGGTTCAATACAGTAACACACGCTCACACCTTCTATCGTTCCCTGTATCAATCCGGCATTTTTCAGTTCTTTTAAATGTTGAGATATGGTAGCCTGGGCAAGTCCCAATTCGGTAACCAGTTCTCCGCAGATACAGGCATTGGCTTTGATCAGTTCCTGCAAAATTGCAATACGGGCAGGGTGCGCTATTGCCTTTAATTGCACTGCCAGTTTGTTTTGCTCTTCTGTAAAAATTTCTGATTTGGTAACGCCCATAATTATATCGCAATATTACGATTAATATTTTCCAAAGCAAATGATCTTCAAAAAATAATTACACTAATAATTTATGCTTTTCCCGGCGTTGCCTGTTACAGGTGTTTTTTGAGCCTCTTTTAGCCCGGCGGCCAAAGCTTTAAGCGCATTGCCAATATGGTATTCAACGGTTTTTACAGAGATATCCAGCAAACCGGCCACTTCCCGGTATTTCAGCCCATCCTCTTTTACTAATTTAAAAACCAGGCGACATGGTTCGGATAGTTTACTCAATGTAGTATTGATCAATTTGCTAAGGTCCTCGCAGGCCAGCTTATCCTCGGCAGTTGTTCCCTCATCGGCAATATCGATATTCACCTCATCAATACTTACACTTTTAAGCTGATTTTTGGCCAAACAGGTGAGTGATTTATTTTTAATCGAAGTATAGCAGTAGTAGGTAAAATTGTTGATCTCGGTAAGTGAAGTCCGGCGTGCCCAAAGGTTCATGAAAACATCGTTGGTTACCTCTTCGGCCTGCTCATCGTTTTTTAACAGCGATTTTGCCAGGCTAAATAATTTGTTGTAATACAAAAGGTACAGCCTCTTAAAAGAAGCCCTGCTGCTATTTAAAGCAATATCATTAAGCAGGTAGCGTACTTCGGTATCCAACATTCCTTTAATTGGTTGTGATCAATTTTTCACCGTAACTGCGGGGCAGTTTCGGCGTGTTCAAATTAATATAATTGGCGTTTGGCATTATTCGCGGCAAGGTTACCGGGCTAACTAAAATCTAAGATATGGTATTTTATTTTAATTGTTCAAAAAACAATTAAAATATTTTTTGATGATAAGATTAGAATTGAGCAGAGCGTCTTGCTAAATTGTTTTATTTGATAAAATAGTATCAATACAATAAAAAAGAGATTATATCTACAAAGCGCGGCTTTACTGTAAAAAATCTAAATTTATTTCAAACTGACACAATCCATATTAATTGTCATATAAACAATAATAAAATTTCATTATTCATCTTTTCTTGCAGTTTACTCCAGTTAAATAAAAGTAACCGAACAGTATCTGCATTTATCCTTCAATATACCTCTATTTTAATCGCTGCTTAATCCTTCCTGATGCTTTAACCCCTCCAATAAATATTTTCCTATATTTATATCCAAATTGTATTTAAACTAATGCCTTACAAACCTGGACTTCACATCTTATCCGAATTCACTTCAGCCAAATACAACTTACTGGCATCCAGCGCAGATTGCCGAAAGCTTTTTGACGATTTGGTTAATAACCATGAGTTAACCAAAGTAGGTGAAGTATATCATGATTTCGACGGCGGCGGTTTCACCGCCGTAGTTTGCCTTACCGAATCGCACATGTCAATCCATACCTGGCCCGAGTACGGTACCGCCACTTTTGATGTATTCCTTTCAAATTACCAGCGCGAAAACGACGATAAGGCACGGGCTATTTATAACGGTGTAATGGCATTTTTTGAAGGCACCGAGATACAGGTAAACGAAGTAAAAAGGTAGTATGGCAACTTTAAACCCTAAAGCATTCCCTTTTTCAGATCAGATCATCTGTCCGGGTTGTAAACAAAGTATCACGCTATATGATCATATAGCTGCCGAGGCTGTGGCTTGTCCGTCGTGTTTTACTTATTCTTTATTTAGCGATAGCGGTCACCCCTATGTTAAGGAACGCCTTATCCGCATTGCCAATAAACCTGTTTTGCCTATCGGTACCACGGCTACATTGAGGGATATTGAGTATAAGGTAATTGCCTATATCGAAAAAAAGGAAGCTGCCTATACGCAATACAAATGGCGCGAGTACATGCTTTACAATTATGCCAAAGGCTACGCTTTTTTGGCTGAGTTTGATGGGCACTGGACGCTAATAGCGGGTAAAAGTTTTTACCCCGAGCTTGAAAAAGCTAAAAAAAGCTTTAGCAATACTGCCTTGTACAATGAGATGGAATTTAACCTTTTCAACTCGTACCGGCCGATAATTGATTCGATGATAGGCGAGTTTGACTGGGATATCCGCAGCGAGCGGATCAAAGCGCAGGAATACATCAGGCCACCTTTTTTGCTCACCATGGAACAAAACCTGAGCACACAACAGGAAGACTGGTACCTTGGCGAATACATTGAGGTTGCCGAAATAGCCGAGGCGTTCAAGATCCCGGCGGGCAATTTCCCATCTAAGGAAGGCATAGGCGCAAACGAGCCTTCAAAACACCGCACACGCTGGAACGGTGCTTTAACCATAAGCGGCTTTGCCATTATCGCTTTTTTACTGGTACAATTGCTGGTAGGCTGGCTACGCCCCGAAACCGTTTTGCTTGAACATACTTACGCGCTCGATCTGCCCCCCAAACCAGTTGACACCACATTAAAGAAAAGCGTAATGGTTACCGGCAATCATAAAACAACCGATAGCACGGCCACTTCAATAGGCAATATTTTGCAGGATAGTGCCACAGCCATTAATTCGGTTAATGAAGATGTTGTAGGCAATTTTGAATTTAAATCGTTTAAAACGCCAACTTTCACTATCCCGGATGGGCCTGTACCGCTGGAAGTGGAGCTATCATCGCCATTGGATAATAACTGGCTTTCAACTACTATCGAATTGGTGAGTGAAAAAGATAACCAAACCTGGAGCCTTACAAAGAACATCGAATATTATCATGGTTATGAGGATGGAGAAAACTGGTCGGAAGGAGGTACGCACGAAACGGTGTTACTTTCAGAAATTCCGCCGGGCAAGTATCATATTAATATGTATCCATATTCGGGTACACGGTTATTAAACTCGCTTGATGTTAAGGTTACCGAGGCGGTCACTTTATGGCGTAATATACTGGTTACCTTATTGATACTTTGCCTGTACCCGCTGTATTGCTGGTACCGTGCGCGCCGCTTTGAAGTTAGCCGCTGGATGAACAGCGATTTTTCCCCTTACCAAACAGACGACGACGAATGAAACAGATCAGATCAAACATAGCATACTTCGCAGTAGCATCGGCGGTAGTACTGTATTTTACTTACGATGCCTTTAACGGCATAGCCTTTTGGCAAAGCAACACAGTTGAGCGCAACGCTGGCTACCACGGCACGGTAGCACATTCGGGCTACGGGGCAAGATTTTATCATAAATAATATCCATGAACAAAAAACTCCCCATTTTACTGCTGGTTTCGGTTTTTATTATAGCAACCTGTGGTCTTATTTATGAACTGATAGCCGGAACATTGGCCAGCTACCTGCTGGGCGATTCGGTTACCCAGTTTTCAACCATTATTGGTGTGTACCTGTTTTCGATGGGTGTAGGCTCGTGGGTATCCAAGTATTTTGATAAAAACCTGCTGGGCTGGTTCATCCGCATTGAAATACTGGTTGGCCTGGTGGGTGGCACAAGCTCATCAATCCTGTTCCTGGTTTTTGAAAGCGTAAGCTCGTTCCGCATTATCCTTTATGGTCTTATCTCTATAACCGGCATACTGGTTGGCCTCGAGATCCCGATATTGATGCGCATCTTAAAGGATAGGTTTGAGTTTAAAGACCTTGTATCAAAGGTTTTTACGTTCGATTATATTGGCGCTTTGATAGCATCGCTGGTGTTCCCGCTACTGCTTATTCCCTACCTGGGTATTGTCCGCACCGCGTACCTTTTCGGTATATTGAATGTACTGGTAGCTTTAATTACCTGCGTTAACTTTAAGCATGAAATAAAAGGCGCTAAATATTTACAGGGCGCATCCATCATTAGTTTGGTAGCATTGCTAACCGGGTTTATCTATGCCAATACCATCACCAATTTTTCGGAAAGCCTTACCTATAGCGATACTATCATCTTTTCAAAAAGTACGCCTTATCAGCGTATTATCATTACCAAAAAAGGTCGAGACCTGCGCTTGTTCCTCAACGGAAACCTCCAGTTTAGTTCGGTTGACGAATACCGTTATCATGAAGCGCTGATCCACCCCGTGCTCCAAGCCGTACCCGATGCCAAACATGTGCTGGTAATGGGTGGCGGCGATGGCCTTGCCGTACGCGAGATATTGAAATATCCACAGATAGAAACCGTTACCCTGGTTGATCTGGATAAGGAAATGACCAAACTGTTCCGCACCAACGATATGCTGTTGAAACTGAATAACCGGTCTTTTCTATCGCCAAAAGTTACGGTTATTAATGCTGATGCTTTTTCATGGGCGAGAGAGCAGCATAAGGTTTACGATGCCATTATTATTGATTTCCCGGATCCATCCAACTATTCGGTAGGCAAGCTTTACACTAATACTTTTTACGGCATTGTAAAGCACTTGCTTAAGCCCGATGGTATTATGGTGGTGCAATCCACATCGCCATACGTAGCTCCTAAATCATACTACACAGTCGAAAAAACTTTGCAATCAGTTGGTTTGCATACCGTTCCTTATCATAACTATGTACCTTCTTTTGGCGAATGGGGCTATATTATGGCCATGAACAGACCGGTTTATAAAGTGCCGGACCATTACCTGCCGGGGCTACGCTTTATGTCGAAACAATGCCTGGAGCAGATGTTGTATTTCCCTAAAGATATGGCCCGTGTACCCGCACAGGTAAATAAACTGAACAACCAGATATTGGTAAAATACTTTGAGGATGAGTGGTCGACTGTTTTATAACCGCGCATCGGGGCCAAAACCTTTAAGTCGCCGGTCGTTCCTGCTACAGGCGGGGCTACTTACGGGAGGTATTTATCTCAGCGGTTGCATCCGCAAAATAAGCGGCGGCAAACCGGAGTACGCGCATGTTAAAGGCAAACTATCCGGTCCGAATGCTAAAGCCGGCCATGCCCTACGCGATAAATTGCCAATGCCCGCTCCGTCATCCCAGCAATCGGTTAAAACACTAATCATCGGTAGCGGTATCTCCGGGTTATCTGCAGCAAGGTGGTTGAAAAAACAGGGCGAAACAGATTTTAAGGTACTGGAACTGGAAGATCATACCGGCGGCAACGCCAGTTTTGGCACAAACAGTGTTTCTTCCTATCCATTAGGCGCGCATTATTTGCCAATAGTAAACAACTACGATAAACCACTTGTTGATTTTCTACAGGAAACCGGCGTTATCACTCATTTTGATAATAAAGGCCTACCCTTTTACAACGAGTATTACCTGTGTTTTGATCCGGAAGAGCGCCTGCTCATCAACGGGCACTGGCAGGAAGGTATAGTACCCGATTTTGGTGTCAGCGATGACGACCGCAAGCAGATCACCCGCTTTTTTAACCTCACAACACAGCTAAAAAACGCTAAGGGAAACGATGGCAAATACGCTTTCGATATTCCGTTGGATAATAGTTCGGCCGATGAAACCTATCGCAAGCTGGACAGGATCAGTTTTCAGGACTATTTGAAACAGAATGGCTTTACCTCGCCTTACCTACTGTGGTATTTGAATTACTGCTGCAAAGATGATTATGGTACACCAGCTTTGAATGTTAGCGCCTGGGCTGGTCTGCATTATTTTTCGGCGCGTAAAGGTACGGCCGCCAATGCCGAACCAAACGCGGTAATTACCTGGCCCGAAGGTAATGGCTGGCTCATGAAACAGCTGAAAGCTTCGGTTAAAGATCATATTCAAACATCATCGTTGGCCTATGATATCAATATAGAAGGCAACGGTAAAGTAGCCGTAAAAGTCCTCGACCTTAAAAAGAACACATCCACAGTTTTTTATGCCGATAAGGTGATCATGGCTTCGCCGCAGTTCGTTAATCAAAAGCTGCTTAAAAATATTCCCCGACCGGGCTTTGATGTAAGCAAACTGCACTATTCTCCGTGGCTGATCGCTAACTTAACCGTTAATGAAATACCCACCGCCGTTAAGGGCATGGTGCTTTGCTGGGATAACGTGGCTTACAATACAGCATCGGTAGGTTACGTAAACGCCAACCAGCAGGATACAAAACTGATAGAGAATAAAAAGGTGATCACTTATTACCTCCCTCTATGCGATAAAGAACCACGACTTGCCCGCCTCGCTGCTTACACCCGCACTTACGAGCAATGGATGGATATTGTAATAACCGAAATGGAGCAAATGCACCCCGGCATTACCGAGCATATTGAACAAACCGATATCTGGCTTTGGGGACACGGCATGATAGCGCCAACAGTTGATTACATCTGGGGCGATAACCGCAGGCAGGCAAATGCCGCTATTAATAACCAAATATTTTTTGCGCATACCGACTTAAGTGGGATCTCTATTTTTGAAGAGGCTTTTCACCACGGCATTAGGGCAGCACAGCAGGTTTTAGATCATGGAGCAGCTTAAAACCAGCATTCAACCATGGATAAAAAACAGCCTTACCGATGGGATCTTTATCCTGTCGCCCCCGTTTATTGCCTTGCTTGTTGTGGCGCTTTTCCCGGTGCAGTTTAAAAACTCGGCGCTGATGCCAGTGCAATACTGGGTTATATTAATTGTGATGATTGATGTGGCCCATGTTTACAGCACCCTTTACCGCACCTATTTTAACACCGCCGAGTTAAAAAGGCAGCCGCATGTACTTATCGGTGTCCCTCTATTTTGTTATGCCGTTGGCGTGATACTCTATATTGCGGGTGGAATATTTTTTTGGCGGGCGTTAGCCTACCTTGCCGTTTACCATTTTATAAGGCAGCAATATGGTTTCCTGCGGATCTATTCGCGTAATGAAGATCATAGCACTTTATTAAGATATATCGACAATACGGCTATTTACATAGCAACCATTTACCCTTTGCTCTACTGGCATTTCAGCAGTTATAAAAAGAATTTTAATTGGTTTGTTGATGGCGATTTTGTTTTATTTCATGTTGATGGCTTGCTCGCCATCGCCCAAATTGGTTACCTGCTTACCATTGCTTTATTCATCCTAAAAGAAATTTGGGCTTATATTAAAACCCGCCAATTTAATCTACCTAAAAACCTCATAGTTTTAGGCACCTTCCTGTCCTGGTATTTTGGGATAGTATATTATAATGGCGATATGGCTTTTACAACGCTCAACGTAGTATCGCATGGCATCCCATACATGGCTTTGGTTTGGTTTTACGAGCAGAAAAAGTTCAGCAACAATAAAACTCCAAGCACAGGTTTCATGAAAATCACCTTCAGTAAGTATGGCGTGTTATCATTTGTAGGCGTCCTTATTTTGTTTGCTTATGTAGAAGAAGGCCTGTGGGATGGCTTTATCTGGAAAGAGCATGCTTCGGTATTCGGTCTGTTTTCGGGTTTGCCTTCTATTAGTAGTGATACTATACTGGCTTTAACGGTTCCTTTACTGGCGTTACCGCAATCAACACACTATGTATTGGATGGTTTTATATGGCGGATGCGGAAACAGAAGCAGGTTTAAAACAGGTTATTATCGGCAGTACTAAAAAGCCAAGGCATCTGAAGGAATATACGACATCCCACCATCGTCATGCCGAATTTATTTCACTGTTGTCCGGGGAAAGGTTTTTCAAAAAGTTTTACCGGACAGCCGGTATCGAAATAGCTGCGATATTATACACTAAAAACTTTTTGAAACACTACAACGCAACCATAAACGGTCTAACCGCAGGAAAAGCTTAGTTTCGATTAAATTTTTACCGGACAGCCGGATTTTAAAAAGAGATTCAATAATTTAAAAACACAGGGGGCTTGCATTTAAAACAGCATAAAAAAAGGCCTTTTTGAGGCCTTAAAAAAGGTTTTTAGATAGGAAACGAAAGTTCCCCGGACAACAGTGAAACAAGTTCAACACGACGGAGATTTTAATTACGTCATGAGCAGTTACGAAGCAATCGCATGTAGGCAAGGCCGCCCTGTACAGTTCGCGATTGCTTCGTACCTCACAATGACGGCTTTTTAAATTCAATTCCGTTGTTATCCACAACTGTTAATCTCTCACTTTTCAATATTTTCGTATCTTTAAAAAACTAATTGATTTTTGATGCGGGATAGTGCTCACAATAAGCTTTCTGTGGTTTGGTCGGAAAAGATCCAGGTATTTGAAACTGCTTTTAATGAGTATTGGAACGAGCTTTACCGCCACGCCTACCGCAAAACCCAGGCCGAGGACATATCGAAGGACTTAGTTCAGGAAGCCTTTATGGTGCTTTGGGATAATCTTGATAAACTTGGCGAGCCGCAGGAGATCCTCCCCTTTTTATATGGCACGCTACGCAATAAAACCCTGCGTGAGTTCGAAAAATCAGAAATACATTTAAGATACACGCAATCGGCAGCTATTACCGATAACCCTTTCGATCCATCATCAGAAAACTTGCTGTTAAACCAGGAACTTGAAACAGTAATTGCCGGCGAGGTTACAAAAATGCCTGAGCGTATGCGGGAAATTTATCTATTAAAAAAAGAAGACAACTTTTCCATCCGCGAAATAGCCGAAAAACTCGACCTATCCGAGCAAACAGTAAAAAATCAACTCCAAAACGCCTACGGAAGGTTACGTTTATGTTTAAAAGACTATAATTCGCCCATTGCCACCGTGGGTTTTATGGTTTGCTACATACCTTTATTACTACACCATTAACTTTTTTCAAATAAATTGTAAAATCGTATAGTACTTTTAGCTTCTTAAACGCATATGTATATATAAACAACATATTGTGGAAGAGCAAGAGTTAAAAAAACTGATTTCGAAGTACAATTTGGGCACTGCAACGCCCGATGAACGCGTGCTTATTGAAAATTGGTACGATGAGCTAAACGGTGCCGAGCTTTCCAAAAGCGATGAAGAGCTGGAGGGAATGAAGCAGGGTACCTATGCCGCCCTGCAAACCTACATTAGCACAACCCAACCTAAACAATACCCCACCCAAAATAACAAAATCATCACCCTTACCTATGTAAAATGGATAGCGGCCGCTATGCTGCTATCCATAAGCATTACGTTTTATTATTACAGGCATTCGGCGCAAAACAGCAATGCCCTTGCCCTTAATGATATAGCCCCGGGCGGCAACAAAGCCATCCTTACCCTTGCCGACGGTTCGAAACTGGTGCTTGACGATAGTAAAAACGGCAAACTGGCCACCCAGGGTAAAACAGTGGTACAGAAAACTGGTAGCGGTATGCTTTCCTATCTATCGGCGGCTTTGGGAACGGGTTCATCCGAAGTAACCTACAACACTATTACTACCCCACGTGGCGGTCAATATCATGTTACCTTGCCCGATGGCACACAGGTTTGGTTAAACGCGGCATCATCATTAAAATTCCCAACCGCGTTTAACGGCAAGGAGCGTGATGTTGAACTAAGTGGCGAGGCCTATTTTGAAGTAGTTAAAAACAAGGCGATGCCTTTCCATGTAGCATCGGCCGGGCAAAATATCGAGGTGTTAGGAACCCATTTTGATATAAATGGTTATAAAGACGAAGCCTCACTCAACACTACCTTGTTAGAAGGATCAGTAAAAGTCGCCAAAGGGGCTTTAACTGCTACGCTTAAACCAGGCCAGCAATCCTCTATCAGCAATAATGAAACCAACGCCGCTATCAAAGTAAGTGAGGTTGAAGATATTGACGCGATCACTGCATGGAAGGATGGCAAATTCCGTTTTGGTAATACAGATATTAAAACCGTAATGCGACAATTGAGTCGCTGGTACGATGTGGAGATAGAATATGAAGGCAAAATTGCGGCCGACGATGTTTTTACGGGCACATTTTCGCGCGATATGACCCTCGCTAAAGCATTAAAATTACTTGAATTTTCGGGTGTTAACTTTAAAATAGAAGGGAGAAAGATTATTGTAAAATAATTACTTCGTTATAACCCGCGTGGTGGCGAGGCCATCCGTGCCCGGAAGGCACAAAAAAACCGGAAAGTGGTTGCAACACTGTCCGGCCAATAGCTTGGGCCAACTTCCATTTAATTTATCTGACTAAACAAACTTTACTGAAACCCAAAACCGTACAAAAGTATGTATTTTTCTACTTCTTGTTTGCAGCGTATTACCCATACGCGCCTAAAAAAATTACTATTGGTGATGAAGTTAACCACTTTGCTCATTTTTATCGGTTTCATGCAGGTGAACGCAGCCGTTTATGGCCAGCGCATTAATATTAATGCGAGCAACATCAGCATCGAAACTCTTTTTAAACAAATTGAAAAGCAAAGCGGCTATTCCTTCTTTTACAAAGCCAATGCCCTCAAAAATATGCCGAAGATCAATGTGGAAATTGATAACGCCACCATTGATGAGGTACTTGAAAAATGCTTTAAAAACAAACCGCTTGACTATCTGATAGTAGATAAAAGCATTGTTGTTAAGCGCAAAGATTTGCCCACTGTTGTTTTGCAGAACAACGTTTTAATATCGGGCAAAGTTGTTGACGAAACCGGGCATCCCCTGCCAGGAGTTTCTATCAAGCTAAAAAACGCCCAAAACGTTTGGATCACCAACCAGCAAGGTTTATTTACCGGGGTTATTGTTGACCCGGCCGATAATGCCGCTTTGCAAATAACCTACGTTGGTTACATAACCCAGGAGATCCTGATAAAAAACCTAAAAATTGGCGTTACCATTACCATGAAGCCTGATGTTGGGCAGTTAGATGAGATCCAGGTTATTGGTTACGGCCAAACCACCAAACGTTTCAATACCGGCGATCAAACAACCGTTACTGCCAAACAAATTGAAAACTATCCGGTAGGTAACGTATTATCGGTACTACAGGGTACGGTTCCGGGCATGGTGGTAACCCAGGCTTCCGGACAGGCAGGCAGCACGTATTCTGTGGTTATCCGCGGGCAAAATGGCTTAACCACCAGTAGCGATCCGCTATATGTTGTTGATGGAGTTCCGTTTAATGGCGGTGCTTTCTCATCCCAAAAATCTAACTACCTGGGTTCAACCAGCAGGGCTTACGATGCTTTAAGCTTAATTAACCCGCTGGATATTGAAAGCGTAAACGTTTTAAAGGATGCTGATGCTACCGCGATATATGGGTCAAGGGGTGCTAATGGTGTTATCCTGATCACGACTAAAAAAGGCAAAAGTGGAGATGCCAAAATTGATGTTAATGTTTTTAGCGGTTTCAGCGAGGAAGCTAAGCTCCCCCAGTTATTGAACACACAACAGTATCTTGCCCTGCGTCACGAAGCTAAAAAGAATGATAACGCGGCCATTGGGCCCAATGATTACGACCTGAACGGCACATGGGATACAACCCGTTATACAAACTACCCTCAATTATTTTTAGGCGGACAGGGCCATAACACCAACGCGCAGGTAAGTATTTCGGGCGGTGCACCCAATATTTCCTATTTGGTGAGCGGTAACTTCCGCAGGCAAACCAACGTGCAGGAATTGATAGGCGGCCGCGAGCAGGTATCATCATTGCATTTTAGCCTTAACTCATCAAGCAGCAACAAACGCTTTAATATGGCTTTTAGCGGCGGCTATACCAATAGCGATAATAACATCTCTAATGCCGATTTAAGCAGCTCTGCCTTCACTATGGCACCCAACAGCCCCGTGCTGTATAAACCGGATGGTTCACTTAATTTTGAAAATAACACATTTATAAACCCATTGCTGGCAAGCAAAACTATTGCCCGCACAGCTTTAACCAACTTTAACAGCAGCCTGCAATTAAGTTATCAGCTTTTAAAAGGCCTTACAGCGCAGGCTACCATGGGCTATAATAAACAAAACAATACCGAGTTTTTAGCTAACACGGTTGCGTCAATACTTCCATCGTCGGTGGCGTTGGGATCAAAAGGTTCGGCAAACTATACTTATAACAACAGGAGTTACTGGAGCGTTGAACCACAATTAAACTATAGCCGCACAGATGGCAAAGGCCTGTTAGGGTTAACTTTTGGCGGGAGTTTGCAAAAACAAATGACCGATGCCACACAATTGCAGGCTAATGGTTACACCAGCGATTTGCTGATCAATAACCTGGCCGCCGGCACCGGGGTAACGCCTCTTGGCCAGGGTTACGCCGCATTTAACTACAAATACGCTGCATTTTTTGGTCGCGCTAATTATAATTGGGATAACAAATACATTGTTAATGTATCGGGCAGGTACGATGGTTCCAGCCGTTTTGGCCAAGATCGTCAATTCCATACATTTTACGCCGCAGGCGGCGCATGGTTGTTCAGTTCGGAAAACCTGGTTAAACGGGTTGCCCCATTCCTGAGCTTTGGTAAATTAAAAGTTAGCTACGGCGAAACCGGTAACGACCAGATAGGTAATTACCTGTACCTGCAAAACTTTACCCCGGTAACATCAAGCACCCCATACCAGAGCACTCCGGGCCTGATACCAAATAATCTTGCCAATCCATATCTTACCTGGGAAACCACCCGAAAACTTAACTTTGGATCCGAGCTGCAATTCCTGAACGGCCGTATAGGCATTGATGCTAACTATTTCATTAACAAAACGGTTAACATCCTTTCGGCGGTTCCGCTTTCATCAACAACCGGCTTCCTTACCATCCAGCAAAATATTCCGGCCAAAATACAGAATAAGGGTTTTGATATCACCCTTAATACGGTTAACGTACGATCAGGCGATTTTACATGGACAACAAACCTTACATTCAGCAGGCAGCGAAACAAGCTTTTAGCTTTCCCTAATGCAGCGTCATCAGCTTACCTGCAAATGCTTAATCAATCAGTTAATAGCTTTTTTGTTAACCGTTATGCAGGTGTTAACCAACAAACAGGCTTATACCAGTTTTACGATCGTAACGGAGCCATCGTATCTGCACCGGCCAGCAACAGCAGCGATCAGATTAAACTGATAAACCTTAACCCCGATTATTTCGGCTCAATGGCCAATACATTCTCTTATAAAGGGTTTTCACTTAATGTTTTATTCCGCGGAATTAAACAGCTTGGTCAAAGTCCGTTCGGGCAAATTGTTTCAGCCACCTTCCCTGGCTTTAGCAATAGTAACGTGCCGGTACAACTGCTTGATAGGTGGCGCCAACCGGGAGATGTTGCAACGTATCAAAAAGCAACCAGTTCATTTAGCCCTGCCCTGCTAAGCAAACTTAATATCAACCGCAACCTGGATGCTTACTATAGCGATGCCTCATATATCCGCCTGCAAAATGCATCGCTTGGTTACCAATTTCCAACCCAATTGGCCACAAGGCTGCATTTAAGATCGCTTAAAGTATACGCATTGGGCGAAAACCTGGCTACCATCAGCAAGTATAAATTCACCGATCCCGAGACCCAGAATTACCTGCGTTTGTCGCCATTAAGAACAATAACTTTCGGAATCCAGGCATCACTTTAATCAGAGTAAAACATGAAACTTTTAAATGTAAAATCAATTCATATAGGTGCTGCCGTGCTTATGCTGGTTTTAGCAAGCAGTTGCAAAAAAGCTATCGAAGTTGGCCCATCGTTAACCAACGCCAACAGTGGCAACGCTTTTTCTTCAAATACCGCTGCACAGTCTGTGGTTGCAGGTATTTATTCAATTATGTCGCAAGGATCTTTCTTTCAAGGAGTAAACAGTGTGAGCCTTAATATGGGCCTTGCTGCCGATGAGCTAACTAACATCAGTACTTCTAACTCAAGTTTCGGTCCTTTTTATACCAACACTTATTCGTCGGTTACGCCGCCTGCTTTTTGGAGCGAGTTTTATAGACTCCTTTACTTTTGTAACACGGCTATCGAGGGTATATCTAACTCCCCCGCGGTTACCGGGAATGTAAAAAACCAGTTGCTGGGTGAAGTGAAGTTTTTAAGAGGATTTATTTTCTTTTATGCCCAAAACCTGTATGGCACGCCGCCGCTAACTATCAGCACAGATTACACGATAAACAATGTAATAGGCAACAGCACTACCGATGCATTGAACAAGCAGATCCTTGACGATTTGAAAGCCGCGCAGGCCGCTTT
This sequence comes from Mucilaginibacter sp. CAU 1740, assembly GCF_039839285.1. NCBI lineage: Bacteria > Pseudomonadati > Bacteroidota > Sphingobacteriia > Sphingobacteriales > Sphingobacteriaceae > Mucilaginibacter > Mucilaginibacter sp. CAU 1740. The sequence continues at coordinate 169,733 of NZ_JBDOQS010000018.1, forward strand.
GCCGGATAATTACGTTGATGCCAATGGTGCGAAGGTTACCGATCGCGTACGCCCAAACAAACTAACAGCAACCGCTATGCTGGCAAGGGAATACCTGTATTTACGCGACTGGAAAAATGCCGAAGATCAAGCAGGTACAGTTATTACCAGCTCCAATTATAACTTAGTGAACGACCTAAACCAAGTATTTTTAAAAGGAAGTAAAGAAACCATTTGGGCGCTACAGCCAACATCGCTCACGTACCTTAATACCATTGATGGAGCATATTTAATTGTTAACGCTTCATATACTTTATTTACCCAGTTTCCGATAAGTACGCAGTTAAAAAATGCTTTTGAACCTAACGACGCGCGCTTTGCCAATTGGGTAGGCACATTTACTACCGCAACCGCTACGCCTACTACTTTTTATTACGCAAATAAATACAAGGTATCGTCGTTAAGTTCGAGTGTTGCGGTTACCGAATATCCTATAGTGATGCGTTTATCTGAGCAGTACCTGATCCGCGCCGAAACAAGAGCACAGCAAAGCAACATCAACGGTGCAGCTACCGACCTGAATGCCATCCGCACACGTGCGGGTTTGGGAGCTACAACAGCATCAAGCCAGGCGGATATGATCACCGCCATTTTGCACGAAAGACAGGTAGAACTGTTTACCGAGTGGGGACACCGCTGGTTTGATTTAAAACGTAACAATTTGTTAAACAATGTAATGAATACCGTTGCGCCAGCCAAAGGTGGTACATGGGCCACTTATAAACAGTTGATGCCTATACCGCCATCCGATATTTTGGCGGATCCTAACCTTGTACAAAACCCAGGTTATAATTAAAATTTAAGCCACTGGCTACTTTTCGAAAGCTTTTTTAATCCCCTCTTGAGAGAGGGGGAGCGGAGGAACTGTGCGGTAGAAGGGGTGTGTTTCAGCGATATTTTTTGCCGCTTTACTAAACACACCCCTCCACCCCTCTCGAGAGGGGAATCGCGCATGGCCCTGCTTTTAAACAGAGAACAAACTAATCAAACTAATGTATAACTATCAAAAACAAGCCGGCCGGGCATTGATGCTCGCCGCCGTGCTTAGCCTGGCCGTTGGCGCTGCCGATGCCCAGAAAAAATCAAAAAAAGCCACCGCAGCGGTTGATACTGCCAAGGCTAAATCACTGGCGCAACTGGCAGCAGCCAAGCCAACCACTTCACTTAAACCTTATAAAGAAGTGGTACCGGCCACGGCTAAAACGCTGAAAAGCTTTTTCTCGCTGCATCTTGTTGCCGATAAATACCTGTTCGAAATTCCCGACTCGTTGTTGAATAAAGATATCCTTGTGGTAACGCGCATTGATAAAGCGCCATCAGGGTTCAGGTTGCCGGGCGGCTACATGAGCTATGCCGGTGATGAGGCGGCACAATCGGTAATTGAGTTTGAAAAAGTACCGGGCGATAAAATTGTGATGCGCTCTGTAGCTTTCCGCGAGTTTTCGAACGATACTACCGAAAACGGCTTATCGCGCTCATTGATCAACAGTAATTACCAAACCATACAAGGCGCGTTCCCTATTAAAGCATTAAACAAGGAAGGTAAAAGCAGTGTGATAGACATGACTGATTTTATCAATGCTGATAATAGCATTTTTGCCCTTGGCGATCCCTTTGTGCGTGGTTTATTGGGATTTATGGCTGTAGACCGGGGCTTTATTGACGATGCCAAAGCTTTCCCTACCAATGTGGAGATTCGCTCGGTAAAAACATACAACCAGAAACCTTCACCTTTTGGTGGTACGCCTCCTCCTTTTACGTTCGAGTTTAACAGCTCGATAGTGCTGTTACCTTCTGTACCTATGAAAGCCCGCTTAGCCGATCCGAGGATAGGTTTCTTTTCTAACTCTTACGTAGATTTTGATGTAAACCCTCACGGCGTTGCCAGTACCAGCTACATATGGCGCTGGCGCATGGAACCCAAGCCCGAGGATATGGACAAGTACAAACGTGGCGAATTGGTTGAGCCTCAAAAACCAATTGTTATCTACGTTGATCCGGCTACGCCCAAAAAATGGGTACCATACCTGAAACAAGGTATTAACGATTGGCAGGCAGCTTTTGAAAAAGCAGGTTTTAAAAACGCTATCGTAGCTAAAGACGCGCCGCTTAATGATTCTACCTGGAGTATTGATGATGCCCGCCATTCGGTATTGGTTTATAAGCCATCATCGGTACCAAATGCCAGCGGACCAAGCATTAAAGATCCCCGCACCGGCGAGATCCTGGAAACACATATTAACTGGTACCACAGCGTAATGACGTTGGTGCAAAACTGGTACACCGTACAGGCTGGCGCTATTGATCCGCGTGCACGCAAACCTCAGCTGGATGATGAACTGATGGGCCAGCTGATCCGCTTTGTATCATCGCACGAGATCGGGCATACTTTGGGTTTGATGCACAACTTCGGTTCATCGTCAACCGTACCGGTTGCCAACCTGCGTAACAAAGCCTGGGTTGAGGCGCATGGCCACACGCCATCTATTATGGATTATGCCCGCTTTAATTATGTAGCCCAACCAGAGGATAATATCTCGGAGAAAGGCATCTTCCCGCGCATTGGCGATTATGATAAATGGGCCATTGAATGGGGCTATAAGCTGATCCCTGATGCCAAAACCACTAATGATGAAAAACCGATCCTCAACAAATGGATGATCGACAAGCTGGCATCGGGCAAGCAGTATTTTTACGGCAGCCAGGTTGATCCATACAGCAACGACATTTACAAAGGCAGCAACCTTGACCCACGCGATCAAAGCGAAGATCTTGGCGACGATGCCATGCTGGCCAGCACCTACGGTATCAAAAACCTGAAACGCGTCGTACCAAACCTAACCACCTGGTTAAAAGAGCCTAACGAAAACTACGACAGGATCGCTGATATGTACACCGAGGTAGTTACCGAATACCAACGTTTTATGGGCCATGTTTTAAAACACATAGGTGGCTTATATACTACCCCCAAAACAGTTGAACAAGCCGGCCCGGTTTACGCAGTAGTTGAAAAAGCGAAACAAAAAAGGGCGATGGCCTTTTTGCAGGATCAGCTTTTCACAACACCATACTGGTTGATGGATAATAAATTGTACAACAACAGCACTACTGATTTTACGATAGTTGCCAGGGTACAAAAGGGTGTTTTACTACAACTGATCAGCGCGCAGCGCATTGTAAACATGCTTAGCCAGGAGCACAATTATGGCGATAAAGCTTATTCAGTTAACGAGATGCTTACCGACCTCAGAAAAGGTATCTTCTCAGAACTGCCAGCCCATAAAGCTATCAGCATTTACCGCCGCGATTTGCAAAAGGTTTACGTTGAAGGTTTGATCGCTATTATCAACAAGCCAACAACAGGCATGGATAACGATGGCCTATCTATAGTGAAAGCACACGCCAAATCATTAGCCGCGCAAATGAAAGCTGCTTCGGTGGGTACAAACGGGGTTACACGCGCTCATTTAACAGATCTATACGAGCGCATTAATAACGCCCTTAAACCAAAAGATAACGCTTAATACCACCGGGACAACCAAAAGCTAAAAATACTCCTCGTTCTTTATTTTTAACCTTCAGTGAAAATCAGTTTTAGTTTATCAACAAAAGCACCGCCTGGAGTGGCGGTGCTTTGTTTTTTTAATCTGAGGTATGAAACACAACTTTATGTGCCTCCCATAATGCCGGTACTTCCAGTTTATCGGTCAGCCGTTCCAATACTGCATCCGGTATTGCCTCTTCCCTATTCCTGTTCTGCTTTAACAGATCAGCATAAGGCGCTTCTACATAAATTATCTTCACAGCTGCTTTATAAGTAGTAAATAACTCAACCAATTGCAGGCGCATTTGCCGGGTAATATCGGTAGCATTCCAGATAAAGCTTTTCTGCTTTCTTAGCAACACACGGGCTTGTTCTTTAGCCTCCTGTATCACTGTGCCGTTGCCGCTTTTATCTGTAGGCGATATGCCCCAGGCAACACGGATATCATCAAGCGAAACCGCCGGCATATCAGGGTAGTGCTTTTTGATGTAAGTGTTTTTTCCTGCTCCGGGCAAGCCACTCATCAATATCACCTCGAAAGCGGACTGCTCAAAAGGCACATAATCCGGGTAAGCAACTTCATGTTGCATGTAGTACATTTTCGCCTCGCCAGTTTCAAAACTCCGGGCCTTGCCCCAGCAATTTTGTTCGCGACAAAAGGCTTCAAAGCAATCAATTTTATACAACATTTCGGCTTGATCATTACAGATCCTGCCCAATACATCAGCACGGGCCAGTAAAGCCAGCCATTGGGTGTTTACCTCCATGCTTGCCATAATTAGGGCTTTTGCCGGATCTGGCTTTTCAAATACCCAAAGCGGCAGGCCATGATAGCGTACCAGGCCAACAACCTGCTCGCGAATGGCGAAGGGCGTTGGTATTTCCCGGTAAAGGATCTGCCGGGCCGTCATAGCGCCTTTGCGGGCATGCCCGTTTGAGGTGATCCGACCGTCCGGCTCAATTACCGTGGTGCTGTATTTCTCTACGTCGTGCAGTAATGCTGCAGCCCAAAGTATTTCCTGTTCCGGGGGTGATAGCTGTTGATAAGCCGTTTCAGCCACTAACGCATCCAGCACCATTTGGGTGTGGATTGCTACATTGCCTTCGGCGTGATAGATCTCATCTTGAGGCACATCTTCCATCCGTTTTACCCTATCAAAACGGGTTTCAAGATGTGCCCAATCTTTATTTTCAGTAATGGTCCACATAGGTACCTCCTTCTTTTTTTAAGGGCGCACGTTTCCAGCTGCGTGTCCAATGCTGGTCGGTTTTAACGTGCCCTTTTCGTACATATTTAAATACATTATGCGCAAAATTATCTACCGCGTAAGCATCCGCGTTGCGGGATACTATGCCTTCGATGGTTGCCGGTTGCCCGCTTATTACATCATGCGGATCAAACCTGCCCCTGCCTTTGGTTAGTTCAAGCGTTTGTTGCTCAAACAGTATTTGATCTTCAGGCTGATGAACTGTTGCCAGTTCAGGTACAGTTGGCAAACCAATCATTGCTGCATAAAATTTAGTTTCTTCCCAGCTTAACCATCTGTCGTGCTCGCGGATCCCGAACACATAAAAATGATGTTCGAGGTTGCGGTATTCGATAGAATGGATAGCATAGAGGTTTTCGAGAAAGATCTCCAGGTTGCCCAGATCATTTTTGATCAATTGCCAAAACCTGCGGATACTCTCCGTCCAGCCCGAAACCGTTGGTGCGGCATGCGAACGTGCAAAAACGCCATGCCGCGACAAGCAGTTATTTTCGCCATCCAGTTTTTCGGTATGGATAAGCGTGGGTATTTGTTGTATATGTTGCCAATAGTCGTGCTGTATCCTGTCGTCGCTGGTGGTACCCGGCGAAAACGGATAATGATACGTACGACCATATTTTTGTGATATAGCCATGTTGTAAAATTTTAATTAAAAGAAATAGAAATTCACCTCCTCCCCTGGGATGGGGAAGCTCATTAAACGTTTATGCTAATGAGATTACATGGCTCAAATTTTTGAGAGTTTCTTATTTTATTCGGACAAAGATAGCAAAGCGATCTGAAATAGCTATTCGCCTTTTTCTATTTTAGTAGCAATCGTATTTGGATAGTTTACATGAGGCTCTATCTCGTATCTAAAAACAAAGTCCCTACAATCCTTTGTATTGATGTTAAAATAGAAACTTGCTGGTTTTGGCAGCTTCATGATCTTTAAGGTTTGAATATCAATTACCACTTGGCCGGTAAATTTCTTAGCATTAATATAAGCAATAAAAAAGCGGTTACCCGGCAAAAAGTATCCACCCGAAAAAAAATCAAAACCGACGCCTTTAAAACTCGCATACCCATTTTTACCAGATAGCAGGAGAGCAGTCTTGCTGTCTTTATCTCTATAATATAGTCCGGTAATATCATTGCCCAGGCCTACAGTTGTAACTACGCCACCAAGGTCATAACGGTTTTGCTCAAATAAGCTTGGATGATAATTCAAGTAAATACTATCCGCGTTAATGCCTCGCAGTCTCAAACTGTCATCGCTAAAATGTTCAGATAGTGCCTTGCGGCTTTTGAGGTCTATTTTTTTAAAAGCGAGATTGCCTTTTGATGTTGCAAATTCATAGTACAGTTTCGTTGGGTCAGTACTGAATAAAAATTCGTCAGCTACCTCTTCGTCAAGATCAACTAACAATTTAAATACACCATCGGCTATACCGTACCTATAAATGCTTGACCTGTTTTTCTTACTATAATTCCCCTCCCATACTCTATCCTGTAAAATCAAAAAGGAATCTGAATTTTGGTTCCATTGTATCGATGGAGCAATAAACCTTCCGTTAGCCCGATTTTCCGCTACCACGTTGAGCTCAGTACAATCATCTATTTTAAAAAGTGACTTGCCTTTATTATCAATAAGCAGCAATTTATTTTTATTGTAGATAACGGCGTGCTTACCATCGGGCGCAATAAAAGCATCCTCAATATCACCTTTCCAAATTGGCTTAAGGGTAGATGTTATTTTTCCATCCGCAGTATAATACAGATCGCCGTCTATTTTATAATATAAGGGTTTGGATGCAAAAACCTCAAAATGACTTTCCTTAAAAGCCGATAATGTTGGCAAATCAATACGAAACACAAATTGACTGATCAGCAACCATATCCCCGCTAAAATAACAACGGCAATGGCTATATTTTTGACAGGCTTTTTCAAAGTGATAATGGTTTAGGTCGCTAACTTACATATTTTATATTTCGAAACCTTTACCGCGATGTTAAAACAAAAAGCCCGCGTCAATTACCGCAGGCTTGTAGTCTGTTTAAATCTATTAAAGCCATCATTGCGAGGTACGAGCAATGACGCTGGGGAGATAGTTATCAGGCCAAAATACTATTGATCAGCTTCAACTCTTCATCGCTAAACGAAGTATTAGCCAAACAACCGATAGAATCCGTAACCTGTTCAGGCTTACTTGCACCGATCAATACTGAAGTGATCCGTTTATCTTTTAAGATCCATGACAAAGCCATTTGCGCCAGGTTTTGGCCGCGTTGCAAGGCAATTTCATTCAGCTTTGCAGCTTTGGCTATGTTTTGCTCGGTTATGGCATCTTCATCAATAGCACCATTGCCACGGTGGGCGGCTGCCCTTGAACCTTCAGGGATGCCTTTCAGGTATTTATTGGTTAACAAACCTTGCGCCAGCGGCGAGAATGGGATACAACCAACGCCTTCATTTTCCAGCACATCAAGTAAGCCTCCTTCAACCCACCTATCAAACATCGAGTATTTAGGCTGATGAATTAAGCATGGTGTACCTAATTCTTTTAATACAGCTACGGCTTTTTCAGTTTCTGAGGCGCTGTAGCTTGAGATACCAACATATAAAGCCTTACCCTGGCGAACGATGAGATCTAAAGCGCCCATAGTTTCTTCAATAGGCGTTTCGGGATCCGGGCGGTGGTGGTAAAAAATATCTACATAATCCAAGCCCATGCGTTTTAAGCTTTGATCAAGACTGGCAACGAGGTATTTTTTCGATCCCCAATCGCCATATGGCCCTTCCCACATACCCCAACCGGCTTTGCTCGAAATGATCAGCTCATCGCGGTAGCTTTTAAAATCATCCTTAAAAATACGACCAAAAGTTTCTTCGGCTGAACCCGGCGGCGGACCGTAATTATTGGCCAGATCAAAATGCGTAATGCCTTTATCAAAAGCTAAACGTAAAATATTGCGGGCATTTTCCAGGCTATCAATACCGCCGAAGTTGTGCCATAAGCCAAGCGATACCGCAGGTAGTTTCAAGCCGCTGTTACCGCAACGGCGGTATTCCATGCCCTGGTAACGGTTTGCATCAGGTAGATAAGTCATATTTATTATAATTAGTAAAGTTTCAAAGATGAGATATCTGCACCTAAAAATCCGTTGAACTGGGACAAGAAATCAAAGTAATTACAGTTATCCGCTTGTATATTTACCCCATGTTTCAAAGCATCAACAATTACGCGGCACGGTCGGTAAATTTAACTCCCGAAGAGACGGCTTTGTTTAATGAGATCCTGGAATATCGGCAGGTACCCAAAAAAACGCGCTTATTGCAGGCCGGTGATATATGCAACTTTGAAGCTTACGTAATTAAAGGCTGCATCCGCGAATACACGGTTGATGAGAACGGAACCGAGGTAACCCTGCAATTTGCTGTGGAAGACTGGTGGGTAAGTGATCTGGCCAGTTTCCAGGATCAAACCCCGGCCTACATGAATATCGAAACCCTTGAAGATTGCGAACTCCTCATCCTCACCCGAGAAAGCAAAGAACGCCTACTTACCGAAGTACCCAAACTGGAGCGCATGTTCAGGCTGATGTTGCAGCGGCACTTAACCGTGGTGCAAAAGCGGCTATTTAAAACTATTGCTACCACGGCCATGGAAAAATACCAGGAGTTTATTAACCGGTACCCGGGCATACCACAAAGGGTGCCGCAGCATTATATCGCTTCGTACCTTGGCATCTCGCCCGAGTTTTTGAGTAAACTGAGGGCGAGGGGATTGAAGAAGTAAACAGGTGAACTACAAGAATTTTTTATAGTTAGCCTGCCAATAGTGTTTAATAAAACCCATTTATAGCTTTTATATTTTTTTATCACCCCAATTGGATAACTCTTGATTGGTAAGAGCTTTTCTCCTTTTACCTTAGATATAAACACACCAACCTCTTTATCGCCTTCGCAACCAAGTCCCGCGATGTGGCCAATTGCTATTGCTTTATAATTGTTTATTTTAAAAAGATCACTATTCCAATTCATATCGGCACAGCCAGCTCTTTCATAGGAGTAATATAAATTGGTATTTCCCAGGCGGGTAGCAGCTGCAAAAGATCCGAAGTTTTTAACCTCCGTAAAGTTTCGCATACTTTTATTATACAAGAACAACGCGTTATCGCCGGGAGTGTTTGAAAAATATTCTATAAGCAAATCTTTATAACCGTCTCTATCAAAATCAATAAACTTCATTTTCCAAATTCCACCAGCATTCAAGCGGTTTATTACTTTACCTTTTGCCTTTATTATAACAAAATCATCATTGTTTTTAAAAATAGCTTTGTAGCGCACGCCACCAACGCTGGCCGTTGCAATTTTATCTTTCTGAGCAAACAAGAAGCTGGAATAAACAAGTAAAAAAGCAGTGATAAGGATGGCTTTCATCAGGGTATATTAAGCATCTAATTTAACACAAAAAGGGTACATCATTTAAAACGATGCACCCTTTTATTTAATAAATAATCTAATCAATTACGATGGATATGCAGACCATTAAACTGCTTTTTACCGTTTTCATATGAGTTGTTTCCCTGCGCAAAACGCTTGTATTTTGAAGCATATTTTTTAAACACGCTATCGGGCTGTTTAACGCCATTAACTATCAGCTCTTCGCTATTGAATGACATATCGTGCAGGGCTTCTTCGTTCGGGATAATTTTATCCGCCACCAGGTCGCTGGTCATTTGTTTTAACAGGCGTTGGTCTTCGGCTGCGCGTTCCTGGTCTTTTTTTGCCTGGGCCTGATCTAAGTAGGCCTGCTCCTGGTCGCGCTTAGCTTGTTCCTGATCGCGGCGGGCTTGCTCCTGGTCGCGGGTTGCTTGTTCCTGGTCACGTTTAGCTTGCTCCTGATCTTTGGCCGCTTGCTCCTGATCGCGTTTGGCCTGCTGTTGGTCGCGTGCGGCTTCCTCTTGTTCAACTTTGGCATGGGCCTGATCGCGGGCGGCCTGTTCCTGATCGCGTTTGGCTTGCTGCTGATCCCGGCGGGCCTGTTCCTGATCGAGTTTTGCCTGTGCCTGGTCTTTTTTAGCCTGGATCTGGTCTTTCCTGATCTGCTCACGAATGGAAGCTACTTCTTTGCGGTACTCGTTCCATTTGGTTGAGGGGATAATTTCACCGTTAATAGCCAAAGCGGTTAGTTTATCATCTACCAGTTCCATTTGATAGGTTTTACCATTCAAGTTAGTTTGAATATGCTGATGGCCTTTATTGCTAACGTTATCGTAATTATTATAGGCCACGTAAGGTTTTCCTTTGGCCGGTTTCTGGGCGTTTGCAGCGTTGGTTAAGGCCGTTGCGGCTATCAGCAACAGGGCGCTTTTTAAATAATTTGGTTTCATTTTTTTGATTTTAAGGTTAAAAAATTGGGCAATAGGTTTCCGATCCGCCTTGCGGGCAGTTTTAAAAATTGTTAATTAAAGTTTTGATCAATACACAGTCCGGCCTCTAAAACAGGGTGCACTCCCGCTTTATCAACCGAAATAAAAAGAAATTACCTGCTTATTCCTGAACGCTTGTTTTGGGTTTTATAGGTTCTGTTTTGGGTTTGCTTACTTGCGCCTGCTCCCGTTTTGCCTGTTCCTGGTCGCGGCGGGCCTGCTCCTGGTCGCGCATGGCCTGTTGCTGATCCAATTTTGCCTGCGCCTGATCTCGCATAGCTTGCTCCTGGTCGCGTTTTGCCTGATCCTGATCACGACGGGCCTGCTCCTGATCAACTTTGGCATGTTCCTGGTCGCGGCGGGCTTGCTCCTGATCTCGCTTAGCCTGCTCCAGCTCTGGGTTTACCTTTGTTTTTTCGGATACTATTTGCGCGCTTTCACGTTCAGCCCGTTGCTTGGCTTCCATTGCGTCCTGCTCAAGCTGTTCTTGAGCTGAAACCGGTTTAACTTCGGCCAAATCCTGGCTTTGTGAAAAAGCTCCAGCCTGGTGCAATTGCACGTGGGCTTTTTGCCGTATCCGTTTGGGCTTATCAAACTGCCGGGCTATAGCTACTGAAGGTGTGTTAACTGATTTTACTATAACCTCTTCTTGTTTGTGTGCCGGGGTACTGCCAGCTACAGGCTTGTTGATCTTCCTGATCTGCGCAATGGCAGCGGTGGCAATAATTGCAGATAAGATCATCACTCCGCTTATTAAAAACACTTTCTCGCCGGTGGTTATCGTCTTGTTCCGCTGCCCTAAGATGCGGCTTACCCTTTGCAGCAACTGGTTCTTTTTACCGGGGAAAGCCACAGCGTAATCAGCGCCATAAAGCGAGTGCTCTTTAAAACTGATGAGCGCCTGGATAAATTCACGTTTATTTTTTGTTTGGGCGAGGGCGATATCGTCACAGCAATTTTCCCGCTCATCGCGCAGCAAGGCCGAGATCCACAATAAGCCGGGATTGAAAAAGAAAACAGTTTCGGCAACGGTTTGCAAAAAGTTGACCACGTAATCATACCTGCGGATGTGGGCCAGTTCATGTAGTAGTACAGCCTCCACCTGCTCGGGCGGAAGCCCGGCCAACAAGCCCGCCGGGATCAGGATCAGCGGTTTCAGATGACCGATAACCATAGGTACTTTTACATAGCCCGATTCCAGCAGTTTCACCGTTTTGTTGAGCTGAAGTTTTTGGCAAAGCAGTTCAACCCTGTTTTTCCAGTGCTGAGGAGGTTCAGATACCTGCCTGTACCTCGCTACCCGGATAAACACCAATCCGCGCATCATCCGTACCCATCTAAACAGGAAAAACACAAACCATAGCAGCACCACCAAAGGCGCATTAGCCGTAAAATAACCTACGCAGGTATAAGTAAAGGCTCGTACACCATCGGCATTAAGGCTTAATAATGCAGAGGCTTTTCCGCCAATAGCATCTCCCAATTGCACCATGCTCTGCTGCGGCGGCTTGTTCAGCTCCCATACAAATGTGAACATGCAGGCAGCCACAAATATTAAAAACTGTACCAATACCAGGTTGTACCTTAAGGCCGCGCTCGCTTTTTTGGTAAGCAGCATTACCAACGCACTAATAACAGCCAACAATAAGCCCTGCCATAGCGAATGGATCAGCATCCAGCTAAAGGCCTGTACCAGGTTTTGGGTAATGGTGTTTGTGTTAAGGAGCAGGTGCATATGGGTAAGGTTTTAATTATTTATCGTCCATGTTTTTAAGCAGCTCTTTTATTTTTTTGAGTTCTTCGGCCGATGTTTTATCGTTGCCTAACAGGGCCACCATTAAATCGCTCGGCGAACCGTTGTACATCGAATCAACAAAGCGGCCAAGCAGGTTTCCTTTCACTTTGCTTTCTTCAAGCAAGGCACTATAAACGTGTTTCATATTGGTTTCATCGCGCTCAAGCATCCCCTTCTCTTTCATCACCTGCATCAGCTTCAAGGTGCTGGTGTATATAACCGCCTCTTTTTGTTCATTAAGCTTATCGTGCACAAATCTTACGGTAGAAGGTCCGTATTGCCACAACACCTGCAAAACATCCATTTCAGTTTTAGTTGGTGGTGCATCAGCCGAGATATCCTTTTTAAACAAACTCATAAACCAAAGGTATGCATTAAAAACGTACGTTGCAATAGATAGGTTTATTTTTATTTGATTTTTTTTGAAGAATGGCAAAATAGCAGACTATAAATAAAAGAGTTATGCGGTATAATGTTGATCTGTACGCCGCATAATCTACTCACCCGGTCTACGCTTCGCTGGACCACCCTCTCTGCGGCAAGCCGCAAAGAGGGTAGGAAAAATAAAATAACAATGTGTTTCCCCTCTTTACGCGCAGCGTAGAGAGATTCTGTGTTAATTATCAAATAAATTCTAATTTTGTTTACTTAAGGCGGCTCTATGCCAGCCTGTTTAGGGCGGTATGACTTCGGGTTATATCCGCCCTAACTATTTTATA